>DASYTL010000045.1:0-143681 GCA_036002305.1 Candidatus Limnocylindria bacterium | reverse complement strand
CCGCCACTGCGCCTCCTTGCCGCGCGTCACGAGTCCCGCGCGTTCGAGCACCTTGAGGTGCTTGCTCACCGCGGGGAGGCTCATGTCGAAAGGCTTCGCGATCTCGGTCACCGACGCGCCACCCTTCGCGAGACGCGCGAGAATCGCACGCCGCGTCGGGTCGGCGAGGGCACCGAACGTGAGGCTGAGGCGGTCGACAGCCATGTCGCTCCTTCGGTTTATTTAACCACTTGGTTTATTACATGAGGCAGGCGGCGCTGTCAAGGGGTTGGTCAGCGGTCAGGTGGAGCGGCGACGCGCGCCGTCTTCGTCGACTGCGGCGAGGAGAGCGCGGGCCCGCGCTTCGCGTGAGAGTCAACAAAGCCGCGCTCGTGTAGCCCGGAGGGGATTCGAACCCCTGACCTCTTCCTTGAAAGGGAACACGCTCTGAGCGCTGTGCTTCCGCGCTCAACGTAGCACGCGCTCGCAAGCGCAGGCCGCTCAGTTAAACGCTCACGTATCGTCCGTCGCGTGCCGCCCTCGATGAAGCCTTCGATGATCAACGCGCTCGGCGTGCGACTCGCGAAGTCGACGGTCCCGACCCCGGAGGACTTCGACCTGCTCAACCGACTGCAGAACGAGTACATGCGGCCGCTTGAGCAGACGGGCGCGATCCTGCGCGAGAAGCTGAACCTCGCGGAGCACGGCAGTTATCGCGGCGTCGCGCTCACCGCGAGCAACCGCCTGAAGACGACGGGGCCGATCATCGACAAGCTACGACGTAAAACGCGACTCAGCGCGATGCAGGACATCGTCGGCTACCGGATCGTCGGCGACCTAACGCTGCGCCAACAGGACGAGCTCGTCGCCGAATTGCGCAAGTGCTTCGACGACGCGCGCGTCGTCGACCGCCGCACGAACCTATGCACGGGTACCGCGCGGTTCACATCATCGCGCAGGTCGACGGCTTTCCCGTCGAGATTCAGGTGCGCACCGGCGCGCAGGACCGGTGGGCGCAGATCATGGAACGGTACGCGGACGTCTACGGCCGCGACATTCGCTACGGTGAGCTGCCGCCGCATTTGAACGCGGTCGATCGGAAGCAGGTGGCGGAATTCGTCGACAACCTCAAGGCCGTCGGCGAGGTCCTCGCAGAGCTTGAAGACGTGTGGGACGCGACGCACCGCACCGCGCTGAAAATTCGCCTGCTCCGGCAGCAGCGCGAGGAGCACCGCGCGACCCGGCGGATACGTCGCAGCTTGGAGGCCGCCGAGGCAGAAATGACACGCCTGCGCAGGGAGTATGAGAAGGTCGATAAGGCGCTTTCGACGGCCCTGCTCACCGGCTAGGCGCGCCTACACTCGGGACGTGAGGTACTTCCTGCTTGTGTACGACCGGCGACGGCACCGCATCACCACGCATCTCGAATTCCCATTCGAGCGACGCGATGATGCACTCGCGCAGCGCGCCGCGCTCGTCCGCGAGCATCGCGAGGACCCGGACCTCGAAATCGTGCTTCTCGGAGCGAACACCTTCGACGATCTCAAGAAGACTCACAGCCGGTACTTCAAGACCGTCGATCAGCTCGCGAAGCAGAAGACGCGTCGACCTCTCGAACGCGTCGAGGTCTAACCCGGTCGCGTCGAAGTAGAGTCTTCCCGCGCCGCGGGTACTTTCTGAGCGAAAGACGGGACTCGAACCCGCGACAAGTACCCGCACCGTCGAGGCGACCTCAGACGGTCGCCTCCGCGTCGATGAGGCCGCCTAGTTGAGATTCCCGGTGGTTATTGGCACTCGTGCTCGACCCCTTGTCGCGGCAGTTGGCGGATGGCGTCCCTCGACATATCGAGCCGCAATCGTGACTGAATCTCAAGGAAACTCATCAGCACGCCTGTATGTGACGTCGCCGCGAGATGCCTCGACGAGCTCCGCGACCGGATCCGTAGCAGTGCTAGAAATGGCCGGGAACCTCACCTAGTCGATGAGGCCGCCTAGCCGAGGCACCTCTGGTCTGTGACCACCCCGTTCACCACCGTGATGACGGCATTGTCGCCCGACCCGTGGCTGATCCGGCGGATGAAGATTTCGGTCGTGGTGACCCCCGCTGTGGTCGTACTGACGAGTGTTCTGTTGATCTCGTAACGTGTCCCGTTCGCGGTCACGGCCGTGCCGTGCGCATTCACGTGGAAAGCGACGGTGCCGTCGCTCTCGACCCTCGTCAGCCGGTGTTCGGTGACCGTGAAAGTAAGCGGCCCTTCGGTCGGTGCGCAGACGTTTGGTTGCATGAACGGACCAATTGTGACGCGGACGTTCGAGACGACCTCGGCAGATACAGCGATCGCGTTAGCGGCGAGAAGCAACGCGGAAAGCACAACGATGAGAATGGCGCGAGCCTGAAGCGGCATTACCTTCCCCCCAGCGCGCGACCTCATCGGTCGTCGAGCACGATCCCCCGGGGTCGACGCGCGAGAAGGATACGCCCCACTTCGCGTCTGCTTCAGGCAGCGACGAAGCACCGTGCTTCGCACCTGCTTCACGTTCTGCTTCGACCTTGCCGCGCCGGACCTCGCCCGATCGCACGCCCCCGACGTGACCGGCCGCGGCCTTCTTCGCTCGCACCTCAAGCACGTCCGCACGCGACGGCTGAAAGTCGAGGAAGTCATGGATTCGGTAGCCACCGACGTCCAAGTGCCAGAGGCCGACCGCGACTAGCGCGCTCTCGAGCTTCGTGCGCCCTCCCGCAAGCTCGCGCGCAACGGCCTTCGAGATAACGCCGTCGGTGAGATCCCGGTTGGAGTAGCAGAGTCCGCGAACGAAGACGCACGCGGCCTGTGGGCCGACCTCAACGAGCTTTGGATGCGTGTCGAAGTTGTCGTCGAGCCTGAACCACGGCATCTCAGCGATCTCTCGCACAGGTCGTTCTCGTTTTCCGGAGCTGCGCCGACCGAAGCGCGAGACGCGCGAAGTGCGCGCGACGCGCGGCGTCCGCGCGACGCGCACGTTCCTGCGGGTCGAGTGAGCCTTCCGGATCGACGACGCGCTCGAAGCGCGCGAGGAACGCAGCCCGAGCAGCGCCCGTCGTCTCGCGCGCGTCTCGTTGCGCATGTAGCGTGTGCGCGCCAATGCGCGCGCGGAGGGACCGTGCCGCGGGTGTCAGGCTCATCGCGTGGCCATCCGCGTCGCGCCGCGCTCGTGGTCGTCGGCAGGTCGAGAAAGGCCGTCTCGCGCGACCATGCGCCGCCGCGCGAGCGCTTCGATGATGAGGAGCGCCGCCTGATCGCGTGCATCGCGGCGCTCGCGCGACGAGAGCTCCGAGAGTGCCAAGTGCGCCGCGGTTGGGAGCGCGACCCTGATCTGCACAGCACGACTGTCGGACACAAGACCGCCGAAAAGCGGCGGGAAATTCGGGGGCTAGCGGCGATCCTCGTCGATCTCGCGGCGTATCTGCCGGAGCAGCGCCGTACCCACGATGCCGTGCTCCGCGAAAGCCTCGCGAAGACGCCGTTCGTCAAGGCCGAGGCGCGTCGCAACGGTCGATACCTTCACCGTGTCACCGTTGCGTCGCATGGTCACCACGACGGGACGAACGAGAGCGATGAGTGCTTCGAGACTGTCCGGCACGTCACGCCATTCGGTGGTTGATCGCGAACGACCCCGCGGGACGTCCTCGACCCCGAGGCGTGCCCGCGATCGGCCTCAGCTCGGAGAGCGAGCGTGGACGCCGCAGCGCGGGGGCCGTGAATGCGGCTTGTCGCGCCAACTCCTGAAGCACGAATTTCGCGAGGACGGCACCGTCGCGCTCGATGCGACGTTCGAGCAAACGCCGAAGCGCCATTTGCCCGACGATGCCGATACTCGCAAGCGGCGCGATGAAGTACGTGAATTGAGGCGGAAGCAAGCCGCCATCGGGGTCGACAATCCGCCCGGCGGGATATGCGAACTCGCTCAGCGCGGGTTCTGCGCGGACGTATGCGCGGACGAGTGCCCTGAACGAGCGAAGGAACGCGATCACGTTCGCGGCGGGATCGCCGTCGTCCGCGTAGAGGTTCGTGTCGAGCAGCGCGTCGAGCGCGCGCGCGGCGCGTTCGCGTGCGTGCGAGACCGCGGCTTTGCCATCGGCGCGCTCGACAAGCGCGAGGTACAGCGTCTCGCGCTCTTTCGAGACCGCGCTAGGGGAAGGGGGCCGCAACATGCGGTGGCTCACAGTCGGTCTCCGAGCGCGAGTCGCCGATGTGCCTCGCGAGCGCGCTCGCCCGCGGCGCTCGCGCCGTAGCGCGAGAACATCGTTCGTGAGCGCCACCCTGCGAGCCGCATGAGGTCCGTCTCCTGACCCCCATCAGCGAGCCACCGATGCGCGAACGTGTGTCGGAACCGATGCGGATGGATTTTCGCGAGACCGACGCGCAGCGCGCGCTTTAGGAGCGCGCGCCGGATGCCGCTCTCGGTCATCACGCCATGCGCCCCGAGCCACAGCTGCTCGCTCGCAGCCGCCGCGGGGTGCGAGCCGCGGACCCGGAGGTAGCGGTCGAGGGCCGCGACCGTCTTCGCGCCGACCGGGCAGGCTCGCGGACGGCGACCCTTGCCGAGCACGATGGCGACGCCTGCTTCGAGGTCGACGTCGGTGAGCTTCAGGTGCGTGAGCTCGCCGAGCCGCATCCCGGTGTCGAAGAAGAGGCGCGCCATCGCGAGGTCGCGGCGGTCCACGAAGCCGCGGCCCTCGCAGGTCTTGAAGATGCGCACGATCTGCTCGTCGGTCAGGACCGGCGGCGGCGTCTCAGGGATCGACGGCGGCGTCATGTTCACCATCGGGCTCACACGGACCTCGCCCTCGCAGACCAAGTAGCGGAAGAACTGCTGCAGGCTCCGATAGCGCGTTCGCGCCGTCGCAGGCGACAGCCGCTGAAGCTGATCCCCGATGAACATCTCGATGTGCTCGCGCGCGACGTCGGCAACCTTCGTCGGCAGACGCTCGGCGCGCAGGAACGCGCCGAATCGTTCGACGCCGTCGAGGTATCCCCTGATCGTCCGCGGGCTCTTGTTCTGCGCTCGCAGCGCGCGCCGCCAAGACATCGCGAGTTCGAGGACTTCGCCGAGTGCTTGGATCTGAGCGATGACCGCCATGTCCGCGCCTCTCTCCGGAAGCCTCAGTTATGCGCCGCAAGCGCTGTGCTTTCGGACGGCCGGACTGTACGAGCCCCTGCGGCCAAAACCGGCGGGAAAATCCCACCTGTAGCCCGGAGGGGATTCGAACCCCTGACCTCTTCCTTGAAAGGGAAGCGCCCTGGACCACTAGGCGACCGGGCCGCGGTACACAAGCAAGGATACCGGCGACCTACGCTTCTCCTGATGCAGGTGGTCGTCTGGAGACTCATCCTGCGCAACCTCGGCGAGATGAGACACACCCCGCAGAAAGCTTTGCGCGACTTCTCGTGTACTCGGCGCTTCTTGCCGGGCTGGTTTGGTTGAGCAATGATCCGCGTCCGGATCTCGCCCCGGCATCAGTCGGCGGTTCGCTCGCCGCTCTGCTTCTGGTGCCCGTCTTCTGGAGAAGCACCTTGTTGCCGGCGCTCACCGTCATGGCACTGATCGCGGGCCTGTTGCGTTGGGCGCGGCCGTTTGGCTTGCCGAACGAGATACTCGATGGAGCTGTGGTCATCGCGGCGATCGTCGCCTTCATCCTCGTCCTGTTCTCGTTTCTCAGCGCACGAAGCCCTCAGCGGATGCAGTGATCAGTCACTCACCCACTGGAGTCGGAAGATCAGCTCCCACGTGTTGAAGACCCCCCACACCAAGCTGATCACCGCGATTGCCGCCGTGACGTAGAGCGCCCACAGCTCGCCCGCGGCCACGCCGATCGACCCGATCACGCCGATCGCGAAGAGGCCGAACCCAAGAAGGAACTGGACGCCGGTCACACGCCGGTCGAAGCCGACGCCGGTCGCACGTAGTCCGCTTCGCGCGGCGGCACCGAACGGGAGGATCGCAAGAATGATGAGCGCCATGAGCTCGACGCCGAACGCCAGCAGCGTCTGCGGCACGAGCGCGAGAAAGCCGATGGCGAGCGCGACGACATAGCCGAGGAACACCGTCCTCGCCACCGAGCGCAGCTCGGCGTTGCGCGCGTTGGTCAGCGCCCGGATGTGGATCGACAGCGCGACGAACAGCAGGCCAAGAAGCCCAGCCGCCGCGGTGACCAGGGCGACGTTGAAGTCGTGCCAATGGACGAGCTCCTCCGACATCAGAGCACCCCCAGAACCTTCCTCGCGATCGTACGGAGCGATCGGGCTGCGCGGGCGTCGAGATCACGCCGGGCGTGGCGCTCGAGCGCCCGGATCGCGCGGTCGGTGTGAAGATCATCCTCGAGCGCACCCAGCACATCGCGACTCGCCCGATCGCCTTCGATCGGGCCCAGCCTGCCGCGGCCGAGGCTACGGGCGAGTGCATCCGCGCGCTCGCGAGCACGCGCCAGGCGCGACTCGTCGTGGTCGAGCGGCCGGCGGTAGTGGACATCGAGAAGGTAGAGCCGGAGCGCTTGCGGCGTGGTCCGTTTCAGGGCGTCGCGGACGAAAGCCATGTTCCCGTCCGACTTCGACATCTTTCTGCCGCCCAGGCGCATCGGCGCCACGTGCACCCAGTGCCCCACGAACCGCGTCCGGCCCCCGTGCGCGCCTTCGCTCTGCGCGATCTCGCACTCGTGGTGCGGGTAGACAAGGTCGCTCCCACCGCCGTGGATGTCGAGGGGAAACCCGAGGTGCCGTTCGGACATCGCCGAACACTCGAGGTGCCACCCCGGGCGGCCGCGACCGTAAGGACTGGGCCAGGTTGGGCCCTCCGGCACGCGACGCCACAGCGCGAAGTCGAGGCGCGACCGCCTGCGCGGATCGTCGAGTCGGGCGTCGTCCTGCGCCGCGAGGATCCGTTGCATCTTCGCGGGCGGATACCGGGAGAGCTCACCGAAGCGTGGGAAGGTCGCGACGTCGTAGTAGAAGCCACCGGGCAGCTCGTAGGCGTGGCCACGACGTCGCAGCCGCTCGGCGAGAGCGACCATCGCGGGGATCTCACGTGTCGCGTGGGGCAGCACGTCGGGGCGGCGCCAGCCGAGCCGGCGCATGTCCTCGAGGAACGCCCGCTCTTCGCGCCGACCGAGCTCGCGCCAGTCGACGCCGTCTCGCGCGGCGCGCTGCAGGATCGACTCGTCGATGTCGGTGATGTTCTGCGCATAACGCACGCGCGAGCCACGGGCCTCGAGCAGCCGAGCCAAGACGTCAAAGACGAGGAACGTACGCGCGTGGCCGAGGTGCGTGGTGTCGTACGGGGTGACACCGCACATGTACATCGCCACGACGCGACCTCGAGGACGGAACGCGAAGGTGCCGCGCCGTCGCGTGTCGTAGAGCCGAAGCACCTGCGGTGGACGATATCCTCGCGCGAGGTGCCGCGCTCATCCGATGCCGACGACGCGCTCGGGGTCCTCCAGCGGATCGCAGCCGCGCCGACCGCTCCCTATCACGAGTGGGCGGTCCTCGACGCGATCCGCGCCGAGCTCGAGCGCGGCGGTGTCGCGACGCGCACCGACCCGTACGGGCAGGTCCACGCCCGGGTCTCACACGGCTCGGCAAAGCGGGCCCTCGTCTTCGCTGCCCACACCGACCATCCCGGATTCGAGGTCATCGAGGCGTCCGGACGCGACGGACTCGTCCGCGTCCTCGGCGGCTTCCGTCAGCGCGTATTCCCGCCGAACGTCGCCGTGACCGTCCACGATGACGACGGCAGGCCGCCCTTCGCGGCGACGCTCACCGACCCGCGCGCGGAGGCCGAGCCGATGCACAACTCGAGCACGATTTGCCGTATCCGCGGCCACGAGCGGCTCTTGGTGGGGCAGTTCGCCATGCTCGACCTTCCGGCGGCCGACGTCGACGGCGACGAGATCCGCATGCGCGCCGCGGACGACCTCGCCGGCTGCGCGCTGGTCATCTCGGCGATCCTCGCGTTGCGCGACGAGCCGCGGCCACACGACATGCACGCGATCTTCACCCGCGCGGAGGAGACCGGTCTCTACGGCGCGCGCCTCGCAGCGGAGGATGGGCTCGTTCCGCGCGACGCGTACGTCGTGTCCGTCGAGGCGAGCCGCGCGTTTCCGGGGGCCGACGCCGGCAAGGGGATCGTCGTGCGGGTCGGCGACCTGCACAACACGTTCAGCAACGAAGCGGAGCGCTACCTGCGCGTCGCGCGCGAGCGGCTCGCGGAGATACGCGTCCCGACGCAGCGAGCACTCCTGGTCGGCGGCACCTGCGAGTCATCGGCATTCGTGCGTCTTGGCTGGATCGCGACGGGGCTAGCGCTGCCGAACGTGAACTATCACAACTCGGCCCCCGACGGCGGGTTCGCGCCGGAGATCGTGCGGCTGAGCGATCTCAACAGCGGGATCGCGCTCGCGGTGCAGGCGGCGCTCGCCGCCGGCGAGGATGCCGATGAATCGTGGTGGCCGGACGTGCGGGTCGTGCCAGAGGTGATCCGCGAGCGCCTTTCGCGAGGGCGCTGACTAGCCCCCGCCGCATCCTCCGACCGAAGCGGCACCGATCGCCGTGAAGAAGGCTATCCCGAGGACGACGATCAACACCTGAGCGACAACGATCAGCGCGACCAGCCGAGCCTTCAACCGCCGGGGAGGCGCCTCAACAACAGCTTGCTCCATGCGCGCGCCAGCATCGCATGAAAGCGGACGCGAAACCATTACGAATGCGTAAACGGACTAGGGGTTCTGGCTCGGCTTCTCGGTGGTCGCCGAGGTTGCATAGCGGCTCGTCACCACGCAGTAGTAGGCGACCCCGACGGCGATGAGCGTCAGGATCTGTCCAGCCGAGCCGGCGAGGATCGAGACGATCCCCACGACCGCGTAGAGGAGCAGACCGTAGATGACCCAGCGCTTTCCCTCGGGGTCCGAGCGATACATCTTGTAGCCGCCGAAGAGCGCCAGGCCCGACGCAAAAAGTCCGACGTACAGATTGAGCGCGAGCACGAAGGCAAGGTTGGAGCTCCTCAGGATCCCCGGCATCGACATCAGGCCGACCAGCAGCGAGAGCGCGGACAGGACCGCGAGTACGAGGCCGACGGTCTTGGCGTTGGACCGGCGAGCCGGATTCTGGGCGAATGCGAAAGGCGGGTCGAGCAGCGTGTCCAGCACCGTATCGAACATCTTCACTTCCTCCCGGTCGCTGCGCTGAATTCAACGTTCGTGCGACCGAGGCTTGGTAGTGAGGCAGTCTCAAGTTGAGCGGCCGCGACCTTCCGGTACTAGGCCGAATAGCCCAGCGCCCACTAATGGACTCGCTTGACTCGCCGGTGCTCGGCGGGTGTAGAACATGGATAAGCTCCGAACGGGCCCACGGAGCGGGCAAGCAAGACCGGCGGACGCCAAATGGAGGTCGCATGGTCAGGCTGCACAAGCGACTGGGAGTCTTCCAGGTCGATCGATGACGCCCCCAGCGGAAGGGGGCACTGCCGAGGGATCGCGCTCCCGGCGGTTGAAGGGAATGAGGATCGCACCTGATGCGATCACCCAGCATGAGGCCGGATGTGAGGCCTGTAGCCGGTAGCGCAGGAGGGCTTTCCAGCCCGTAGCGACCAGAGCGTCAGTCAACGGCGACCCCCGGACGCGGGGGTCGCCGCTTTTTTCGGCTAGGGCTCGACGATCGGGATCTCGAGCACCGCGCCATTCCGGATGCGGTACGCGAAGAGCTCGGGCGGCCCGGAGCGCAGCGAGGCCAGGACATACGCGGCCTCGGGCCAGTGAGCCTCGGCGCGGTCGGTAGGCGACGGGAAGGCCTGCGTCCGGGGGTGGCTGTGGTAGATCGCGACGAGCTCGCGGTCGAAGTCGCTGGAGGCGCGGAAGACGTCGACGACCTGCTTCATGTCGATGAGGTACCTCGTCTCCGGTGTCGGATGCACGTTCCGGCACCGGAGGATGCGCTTGGCGACCTCGTCCTCGCCGAGCACCAAACCACAGCACTCGGCGGGCGCGGACTCGCGCGCGTGCGCCACAATCTCGTCGCGCAGCTTCCGCGGCAGGACGAGGCGCCTTCGGTCGATCAGCGCCCGCCGGCCATCGCCGGAATGACCATGACCTCGCTGCCCTCGGGCACGGCCGCGCCGCTGCCGCCGCGGCTGCGCGCGTCCTCGTCGCCGATGTACACGTTCACGTAGGAGCGGATAGCGCCTTTCTCGTCGAGCACACGCGACGCGAATCCGGGATGGCGGCGATCGATGTCCGCGATCACGTCGCGCAGGGTCCGGCCGGCCGCAGTGAGCTTGGTCTCCCCGCCGGTGGCGTCGCGGAGGGCGCCGGGCAAGCGGACGGTCACGGGCATTCGGTTACTCCCAGAGCGGGGTACTCAGGTATCGCTCTCCCCCATCGGCGATCAACACGACGATACGCCCCGCTTCTTCCCGCGCGACGGCGATCGCAGCGGCGACTGCGGCGCCACCGGACACTCCGCTGAAGATGCCTTCCTCGCGCGCGAGCCGTTTCGTCATGGCGATCGCATCGTCCGTGGACATGACGCGGTGGTCATCGGCGGCGCGCTCGTCCCAGATCTTCGGACGGATCGCGGTGGGCATGTGCTTCCAGCCCTCGATTCCATGCAGGGCATCGTCCGGCTGCACGGCGACGATGCGCACGTTCTTCGGCCGCAGCGCGGCCGCGACGCCCATCACCGTTCCGGACGTGCCCACACCCGCGACGAAGTGGGTCACCCGTCCGCCGCTCTGCTTCCAGATCTCCGGCCCGGTGCCGAGCTCGTGCGATAGCGTGTTCGCCGGGTTGGAGTACTGGTCGACGTAGACGTAGCGATCGGGCTCCGCCGCCGCGCGGCGCTGAGCCTCGCGGATCGCGCCGTCAGTGCCCTCGAGCGGATCGGTGAGCACGAGCCGCGCGCCGAACGCCCGCGCGATGCGCTTGCGCTCGAGCGACACCTTGTCGGGCATGCAGAGCTCGAGGGCGTGTCCCCGCACCGCGCACACCATTGCGAGGGCGACGCCGGTGTTGCCGCTCGTGGCGTCGAGCACGGTCCTGCGGCGGCCGAGCCGGCCCTCCTCCTCGGCCGCGAGCACCATCCAGAGGCCAGGACGGTCCTTGACGCTGCCGCCGGGATTCGCGGTTTCGAGCTTCGCCCACAGCTCTCCACGGAGTCCGGCGCCGACACGCCGGAGCGGGATGAGCGGTGTGTCGCCGATGCGCTCGAGGATCGTGCCGCGCACCCGCCCGCGGACGAGTTCGGCGGTGAGAGCGGACATGTCAGGAAGGGTAGTGCGGCGTCTAGGCCCGGACGGTCTCCAGCGCGCGCCGCGCGAGCCGCAGCGCTTCGTCCGCGTCCCCAGTGGCTTCCGCGGCGTGCGACCAGCGATCGAAGATCACGCGGAGCAGGTGTGGCGCGCGCTCTTCCGCAAGCTGCCGAGCTTCCTGCAGTGACCGTCGCGCTGTGGCCCCGTTCGTCTTCATCCGCAGCTCGCCTATAAGGACGAGCATCCGGATCTGCGCGTCGATCTGGTCGAGCTTCCGCGCGAACTTCAATGCCGTCTGCGCCGCATCCAGCGCCGCCTCGGTGTCCGTCTTGGCGAGCACCTCGGCTTCGGACGCGCGGATCGACGCGAGGGTAGTCTCGCGCTTCGCCTCCGTGGCGAGCTCGGCCGCCCTCGCGAGGCTCTCGCGCGCGCGCGTCAGGTTGCCGTACTCGACGTAGAGCGCGGCCGCGTTGTCAAGCGCGCACGCGACCTGATCGAAGAGCCCGAGCTCCTCGTAGATCTGCACGCTCTTCTGGTTGTTCATGATCGCGGCCTCGACGTCCCCCGCGTCCTGGTGGGTCTTGGCCAGTCCGGCGTAGAGCAGGGCGAGCGTTGGCCGATCCGAGAACTGCTGAGAGAGCTCGACGGCTCGCTCGTAGGCCGCCAGCGCTGCCTTTGACTGCCGCTGGTTGCCGAGTGCGACCGCCAGATCGACAAGGCGGCGGAATTGGAATGGCGGATCCTTGAGGACGCCGTCG
The DNA here is from genome assembly GCA_036002305.1 of Candidatus Limnocylindria bacterium. GTDB lineage: Bacteria > Chloroflexota > Limnocylindria > P2-11E > P2-11E > 3-1-20CM-2-70-9. Next base: position 131,664 of record DASYTL010000045.1, on the reverse strand, counting down.
TCGCAGGCTTGGATGCATTCGCGCAGCACGCGCACGGCTTCCTCGTAGGCGTACGTCCGCGTGTAGGCCACCGCGAGGACGGCCTTGACGCGGATTTGCTCTTCCTCGTCGCTGAGGAGCTCGGCCATGCGTTGGGCTCGCTCGATGAGCGGGAACGCTTGTTTCGGCTGGGAGACCATGTTGTAGGCGATCGCGAGATACCGGAGCCGGACCAGTTGGTCCTGCGGTGTGAGCCCGTCCTCGAGCTTCTCGAGCAGCGGGATGGCCGGGGCGGCCTCCCCTTGTTCGATGAAGCGACGCGCCTCGAGCAGGTCGTACTGGGGGGTCGCCGGCGATGGGGCCCCGCCGAGAAGATCCGCCGGGGTCACCCCGAGCACGCCCGCGATGTGCTCGAGGGCCTTCATCGAGGCGCGCGTTCGCCCCGACTCGAGCATCGAGATGTACGCCTTGGTGTATTGGGGCTCAGCGAGCTGCGCTTGGGTCAGCCCCTTCGCGGTCCGCAGTGAGCGGATCCGAGCGCCCACGTCCGCCACCATCGGGGACCGCACGGCCACGGACAGGCACTTTACGGCTGAGAAGTAGACTCGTCAAACCAGTCTTTACCCGTTTCTCATGGACCGAGACCGGGGGAGTGCCGGTCGGGGTCTTTCGGGCCCAGCGGCCCCTATCTCGGCCGGCCGACGCTTCGCGGCCAAGGAAACCGTCTAGCAGAGACCGCCGCCAGCGGGTGGGCACGCATACGCGACGCTGGCGAGGGCTGCGAGGGTGAATGCGAGCGTGCTCAGAAGAGCGATGACCTGGACAAAGCGACGACGAATCGACATTCGGTGGGTACCTCCTGACCCCACCGGCAAATGAGCTGAGCCCGGTCGCCGCCACTCTGCGACCAGCGGCGCGCGAAGTAAAGGCGGGCTTTCCCGACCTACCAGCCCGCGAACAGGCGCTGCGTCAGCGGACGGAGCTGATGGAGGCCGCCGTCGATCGCGGCCACAAACAGCAGGCTCGCCGGGCCAACGAGCAGCCCGGGCACCGCGAAGAGCGGCGGGAGAGCCTCGAAGGCGACGCTCGCGCCGCCTTGCACGGCAACGAGCACCGCGGCGGCGACGAGTGCCCCGCCCGAAAGCGCGATCGAGACCGGCGAAAGCGCGAGCGAGACCTGCCGGCCGGCGACGAGCTGCTCGATCCGCGCCTCGGTCACGGAAAGCGAGCTCACCGGAACGAGAAGACCGAGCGAGACGTCGTCCGCGTCCGGAAGCAGCTTGTACAGCGCGCTCGCGAGCGAAGCGACGCCGCCGGACGAGCGCACCGCGGACTGATCGGCGGCGATCTCCTTCTGCAGCGTGTAGAACCCGAGAAGCTCGTCGACCACCGGCACGACATAGAGGCCAGCGGCGAAGTAGCGCGCGACCACGAGACGCAGCGGATCCCGCTGCCGCATGTGGTACCGCTCGTGGAGCAGGACGGCGCGGAGCTCATCGTCGTCGAGCCGCTCGACGAGCGCGGTCGATAGACAGATCCGTGGACGAAGGAACCAGTAGCAGAACGAGAAGGGCCGATCGTCGGCGACGATGTCGATCCGTCCGTTGAGGCCAAGGCCCGCCGCCGCGCGGGCGATCGATGCGGGTGGGACGACCTTGCGCGCGACCAGCGAGCGGATGAGCCCGGCGGTCGCGAAGAGCTGCCGGAAGAGGGTCGCGAGCCCCAGGGAGATGCCGCAGATCGCGAGGAACAGGACGAGCGCCGCGACGACGTCGGCGGTGTCCTCGGGGCCGCGCGCGAGGAGATGCTCGACGCGCGGCGCGAGGGTCAGGAGGAGCGGGATGAGGATGGCGCTCGACGCCAGGGCGAGGCCGATGAGGATCGCGAAGGCGCGGTCAGCGCGTGTCACGGGAGTCCTTCTGCGCCAGGCGCCGCAGCGCCGCGCGGTGCGTGGCGTCGACGGTGTCGAGCTCGGCGGTGAACGCGGCCAGCGCCGCGTCGCCGAACTCCGCGACCAGCCCGCGGGCGAGGTCACGCGATAGGCGGGCACGGTGCTCCGCGCGCGTGTGCGCCGGCCGGTAGATGTACGTCTTCCCTTCGCGCATTCGCTCGAGCAGGCCCTTTTCGTGAAGCCGGACCATGATCGTCATCACGGTCGTGTACGCGAGCTCGCGGGTCCGCGCGAGGTCCTCGACGATGTCGCGGACCGTGGCGGTGCGGCGCTTCCAGAGCCGGACCATGACCTCGGCCTCGAGCGGACCGAGGAACTTCTCCTCGGCCTTCTCGGGCCGGCGGAGGCGTCGAAGATCAGGCCGCGGCACGCTCCCGATTATCCCGCGCGCCGGCCGCGGACCGAAACGCGCCCGCGGCGGCGAAGAAGGCGCGGATGGCGCTCGCCCAGCTGCTCGCGCCCGTGGGCGAGCGCGACATGCAGCTCCACCACCAGGTGGCCGTCGCGCGGAACGTAGACCGGCCCGCGCGGGTCCTCGCGCCGTTCGACGACCCCGGCGAGGGCGAGGGCGGCGAGCTCGCGCTCGGCGTAGCCCTGGTCGAGGCCGGCCCAGACCGCCGCGCGCTGCGGCGTGTCCTCGCCGAGAGAAAGCGCGTGCAGGAGGCGGAGCCGCTGGGGATCGGCGATCCGTTCGAGCGCGGAGGCCGCGCGTTCGTACTCCTCGTCGCTCCCACGTCCGAGAAGGGCCGGGTCGCTCGTGAAGAGGTTCAGGTCCCAGTCTTCGATCGCCATCTCAACTGCCGCCCCTGGACCTACGACAGAGCGGTCGTAGAGTCCGCCCTACATACTACGCCGCTGTCGTATGTGTTCGATGGTCACTTAGCGGCGGCAAGCCCCGGTGCCGCCGCCCGTTCGGCGGCGGGCGGACCCCCGCCGGCGAGGGCGTTGAGCGCCACCGCCGCCGCCACGAGGACAGCGCCGCCGAGCATGCGAACGGTGAGCGGCTCCCCGAGCCAGGCCGTCCCGATGAGGATCGCCTCGGCCGGCACGATGACTTGGATGAGGGTGATCGTGGTCGGTCGCAGCTTCCGGTAGAGCCAGAGCGAGAGGACCATCCCCAAGCAGGTCCCGAAGACGACCAGGTAACCGAACGCGAGGACGCTCGCGGCCGTCCAGCGCTGCGGCTCCCCCGCCTGTAGCAGCGCGAGCGGAGCGAGGAGGAGGACCGAAACCCAGGTGCCGACGGCGACGGTCGTGATCGGAGGGGTGTGGGTGAGGAACCCGGCCTGGAGCACGGCCGCGATCGCCCAGGTGATAGGCATGAGCGCGAGGAGGCTCGTGGCGAGAAGCGCGGTCGCGCCGTCGCCCGCCTCCGGCGCGCCGATCAGGAGCACCGTCCCGGCGAGTCCGAGAAGCAGGCCGATGAGCTTGAGCGCGGACAGGCGATCGCCTTTGACCATGAAGTGCGCCAGGACGGCGGTCCACACCGGTGCGGAAGCGCCGAAGACGGACACGAGGCCGCTTGGAACGTACTGCTCGGCCCAGAAGATGATCGCCCAGCTCCAGCCGATGTTGATCACGCCGACGACCGCGGCGAGGGCGAGCATCCGGGCGTCGCGAGGGAATGACTGGCGGAGCGCCAGGCCGGCGACCGAGAGCAGAACGGCTACCGCGACCGCCCGCTCGAAGGCGAACATGAACGGCGGCACATCGTTGATGCCGACTTTGATCGCGGCCCAGGTCGATCCCCAGATCAGCGCGACGGTCACGTACGCGAGGACGACGCGAAGGGGAGGCATGCGTCGCCGATGATCGCCCATATCCTCGGAGCGATGAGATGGACCGCGCGATGCGTTGCGCTCGCGGCGCTCCTTCTCGTGGCGTGCGCGCCGCCGAAGCTCGCGGGCACGGAGCTCGGCGGGACGGACGCGCCGGACTTCACGCTGACCGACGGGCTGAGCGGCCGCTCGGTCACGCTTTCGACGTTGCGCGGCAAGGTGGTCGCCCTCGCCTTCCTCTACACCTCGTGTCCCGACGTGTGCCCGCTTACCGCGGCGCGATTCAAGGCCGCGCAGGACGCGCTCGGCGACGATGCGAGCCGGGTCGTCTTCGTCGCCGTGTCAGTAGACCCCGATCGGGACACGCCGCGGGCAGTCCAGGACTTCTCCGCGGCGCACGAGCTACGGACGAGCTGGTACTACCTCGTCGGCGACCGCACGCGGCTCGCGCCGGTATGGTCCGCGTACGGCATCGGCGTGCAGGCGGGGAGCAGCACCGTCACGCACAACGACGCGATCTACCTCATCGACCGCCGTGGCCGGGAACGCGTGCTCCTGCATTCTGAGGATCTCGCCGCGGACCTCGTGAACGATCTGCGCGCTCTGCTCCGCGATTAGCTCAGCCGACGATGTATATCGTGAAGAAGAGGCCGAGCCAGACCACGTCCACGAAGTGCCAGTAGAAGGAGGCGGCCTCCACCGCGAGATGGCGCCGCGCCGTGAAGTGCCCCTTGAGCGTTCGGAACAGGACGATGCAGTTCATGATCACGCCGCCGGTCACGTGCGCGCCGTGGAACCCCGTGAGCGTGAAGAAGACCCCGGCGAAAATGCCATCGCGAGGTAGGAAACCGAGCTTCGTGTACTCGTAGCCCTGGCCGGCGAGGAACAGGACGCCGAGCACGATCGTCGGGATCAGCCAGTTCCGCAGCCCGGTGCGGTCGCCGCGCTTGATCGCGTTCACGGCGAGCTGCATGGTCACGCTCGAAATGACGAGCTCGATGGTGTTGATGGTCGGAAGTCCGATGCCCAGGATCGGGTCGACCTGCCATGTCGGCTTTTCGCCGAAGATCGGCTCCCACTCGGGGACCTTGGCGCGCAGGAAGAAATACGTCGTGAAGAGCGCGCCGAAGAAGAACGCCTCGCTCGAGATGAACAGGATGACCGCCCACATGCCCGCGCCGAAGCGCGACGGCTGCGCTTCGAGGCCCGTCTCGTTCGCAGGCAGACGATCGATCGGCTCGGTCCTGCGGCCGCGGACGACCGTGCGGTCCTCCAGCGTCGTCCTCATGGGCTAGTGATGCGCGCCGTCGGTCGGCTCGGGGGCGCTCGCGTACGCGCGCGCGTCGTCGACAAGCCACGTCGCGATGCCGATTAGGAAGATCACGCCGCCGACGACCAGCAGCGCCGGGCCCAGGAGCACCCCGAAGGTGATGAGCATGACGCCGAGCCCGATGAGCGGCGGCGAGAAGCTCGGCTGGGGGACATGGATGGGGTGGTCCTCATCACCGTGATGCGCGGACATCACACGCAGACTAGCGCCGCGATTGGCGCGTGTCGAAATCTCGCCCTAGTCTTGCCGCGATGGGTCCCTGGCCGCTCGACCCGCGTGGGCCGCAGGCCCAATCGATCAGCTTCGTCTACTGGATCCTCTTCGCGTGTGCCGTCGTCGTGCTCGCAATCGTCCTTGGCGCATTGATCTATTCGGGGATCAAGTTCCGCGAACGGCCGGGTCATGTCGCGAAGCAATTCCACGGTCAGAACCTGCTCGAGCTCATCTGGACGGTGATCCCCACGGTCATGGTCATCTCGTTCACCGGGCTTTCATGGGATCGGCTCAACTTCATCAACGACGTGAACGGTGCGGCGATGACCATCAAGGTCGAGGGCAAACAGTGGCAGTGGACATACACCTACCCCGACCAGCCGATCTTCAAGCTCCAGGACGGATCCACCCTCATTGCCGGCGAGCAGCTCGATATTCCGGTGGGTCAGAAGATCAAGCTCGAATTGACGGCAAAGGACGTCATCCATTCATTCTGGGTGCCGAACATCGGAGGCAAGAAGGACGCCGTCCCTGGCCACACGACGACGATGTGGATACAGGCGGACCGCGCGGGAACGTACAAGGGCCAATGCTTCGAGTTCTGCGGAGACGGTCACGCCGACATGCTGGTCACCGTGGTCGCGCATCCTCAGAACGAGTACGCGATCTGGGCGAAGACCGCGGTCGACGACGCGAATCGTCTCAACGATCCGAAGACGAAGGTCGGCAAGGACGCGTTCGTGAACGGCCCGTGCGCCGGCTGTCACACGGTCGCGGGCACACCGGCAAAGGGCAAGGTGGGGCCCGAGCTCACGCACATCGCGAGCAAGCCGAACATCGCCGGGGTGCTCTCGCCGGTGAACGAAGAGAACCTCCGGAAATGGGTCCGCAACGCGCCGGCGATCAAGCCGGGGGTGGTCATGCCGAAGTTCGAAGGCGTCCTGCCCGACGATCAGATCGACGCGATCGTGCAGTGGCTCCTGACGCTCAAGTAGAGGTCGCGATCAGGGCGGGTCCACGGTGAAGCCGGTGTGCATCCCGAGCTGGTAATGGCCGGCGACGTTGCAGATCAAGACGTACTTCCCCGGAACGAAATCGATCGTGAGCGCGCCGGACTTTCCGGCCGGGAGGCTCTTGATCTCCCCGACCTTGCCATCCTCCTTCGCCTTGGCGGTCGCGCCGTCGACCGGGAGCTTGTCGTGAGGGAGGTCGGTCTTGAGAACCTCGAAGCTGTGCTCCATGTTCGCCAGATTGCGCACGCCGATCTTGACCTTCCCGGCCTTCACGCTCGGCACGTTCACCGTGATCTTGTAGTCGGTCAGCTCGGCGACCACCTGCGAGCCGGCGGGCGCTCCTTCACCCTGCGCGGCGCACGACGCGACGAGGACCGCGGCCGCAAGGAGCGCGATCAACGGTCGGAGGGTCATCATCTAGAGCCTATATCGCCTATACGCTCGCGCCGCCGCTGCGTTTCCTCCTCCTCGTCGAGCCACAGGAAGAAACAGAGCGACGCGGCCGCGAGAAAGATGAAGTCGCCCGCGACCCACATGATCGCGCCGCCGACCCTCTGGTCGCTGAGCGGGTCGATCCCGTATGCGAAGAGATCGGAGCGCCCGACGGGCACGGCGTACGACCCGTAGAGCAGGCGGCTCGAGAACGACAGGAGACCACCGAGGATCGTGTTCTGCGCCGCGCCGGCGATGAGCAGGTAGGGCAGGCGCGCGGCGTAGCCGAGCGTCCCGCGGAAGGGCACGGGATCGATGACCACGCTCCAGAACAGCAGCGCCGTCACGAGGAACCAGGCGTGCTCGACGACGTGCACGAAGGGGTCGGCGAGCGCCGCGTCGTAGAGCGCCGGCAGATGCCAGAAGTAGAGACCGCCCACGTACAGGACCGCCGCCAGGAGCGGATGCCGCAGCGCGTGAGTGAGCTGGCGGACCGCGCCGGACCGCGCGAGCGGCCGGATGACGCTCGAGCGCACGATCGCAGGGAGTCCGCGCAGAAGCGGCCGGATCGGCGCGCCGAGCATGAGCAGCGGCGCGGCGGCCACCGTGATGAGCATGTGCTGGACCATGTGCACGCTGAAGAGGCGCGTCGCGAGGAAGTCGACGCTCGACGTGAGCGCGACGAGCAGTGCGAGAAGGCCGGCGAAGAACGACGCGGTGCGCCACACTGGCCAGGGCCGCCTCATACGCCGGACGCCCGCCGCGTAGACCAGCGCGGCGAGCGCGCAGGAGATGACCGTGACTAGAGGCGCAATGTGCTGTCCACCATGATCGCGACGAAGAGCAGCGCGAGGTACAGGAGCGAGTAGAGGTAGACGCCGCGCGCGACGGCTCGCCGCCGCGCCGCGCCGCTCCGCAGCAATCGGACCGCGTAGGCGATGAACACCGCGCCGAGCACGATCGCGGCGGCGAGGTAGAGGTAGCCGAGGCCGCCGATGATGAAGAGCAGAAGCGTGAGCGGCAGCAGGCTCGCGGCGTACGCGAGGATGTTCCAAGCCGTCGCCTCGTCCCCGCGCACGACCGGCAGCATCGGGACTCCGGCACGCTCGTAGTCGTCGCGGATGAGCAGCGCGAGCGCCCAGAAGTGCGCCGGCGTCCAGAAGAAGATGATCGCGAAAAGCAGCCACGCCGCGAGGTCGAGCGAGCCGGTGATCGCGGCCCAGCCCACGAGCGGCGGGATCGCCCCGGCGGCGCCGCCGATGACGATGTTCTGCGCGGTCATGCGCTTGAGCCAGATCGTGTAGACGAGGATGTAGAAGACCGTCCCCGCGAGCGCGAGCGCCGCGGCGAGCAGGTTTACGAAGAGCGCCAGCACGACGAAGGCCACCGCGTTGAGGGCGATCCCCCACGCCACGGCGACGCTCGTCGGGATCCGGTGCGCGGGAAGCGGCCGGTCGCGCGTGCGGCGCATGCGCTCGTCGAGGTCACGGTCGAAGTAATGGTTCAGGCTCGACGCACCGCCGCTTGCCGCCGCGCCACCGATGAGCGTGGCGGCGAGGAGGCCGAACGGCGGCATGCCGCGCGCCGCGAGGAACATCCCGCCGAGCGCGGTGAGGAGCAGGAGCGACATGATCGCGGGCTTGGTGAGCGCGACGAGATCGCGCACCAGCGCACGATCCGCGGCTGCGGGGTGCCATGCGACCGCGGCGAGCGCGACGACACTGCACCAGAGCAGACTCGCGGCCGCAGGGTGGGCTCCGAGCGCCCACGGCGAGAACTGCGTGAGCGGGTTCGCCGCGCCGATCGCGACCTGTAGGACGAAGATCGCGACAGTCGAAACGGCGAGCGGACCGAGCCCCGGCGCCTCGCGACGATGACGCCACGCTTCGAGGCAAGCCGCGACGATGATCACGCCGACGCCGACGGCCACCACGCGATGCGCCATCGCGATCGCCGCGTCCCCGGAAGGTGTCACATAGTCCCCGGCGCCGCACAGAGGCCATGAAAGGCATGCCGTCGTCGCGTTCGCCGCGCGGACGTAAGCGCCGCTCAGCAGCAGGACGAACGTGCCGATCGCGGCGGCGAGCGCGAGCCAGGTCCAACCGCCGCTCTGGGCGCGCGCGATCGGCCAGCGCACCAGGACCGCCAGGATCGTCAGTGCCGCGAGCAAGAGCTCGGCGTTCGCGAGATGAAGGGTGACCCATTCGTGCGGCAGCTCGAGAAGGACGGTGATCCCGCCGAGTACCCCCTGCAGCGGATAGAGCACCGCGATGGCGATCGCGAGCCAGAGGACACGGCGATCGGCCCGATAGGCGGTGAACGTCCAGAGCACCATCGCGGCGACGGTAAGCCCCGACACGATCGCGAGGAAGCGATGCGTCCACTCGATGCGCGTCGCGGGGTCGAGCGATGGCAGGAACTGCCCGTGGCAGAGCGGCCAGTCCGGACATCCGAGCCCGGAGCCGGTGACGCGGACCACCCCGCCCCACACCACGACGAGGAACGCCGCGGCGAGGCTCAAGTAGACGAGCGCGCGATAGCGTGGTGAGAGAGTCATGCCGGGCGCCGCGTCAGTGCGCGACGTCTTCCTTCAGCGGACGGGCGCTGTGGACCACCGGGATCCGCGCGAAGTTGTAGGGCTGCGGCGGCGACGTGGTCGCCCACTCGAGCGTGTCACCCTCCCACGGGTCGTCGCCCGCGGGCTTCCCCTGACCGAGAACGATGCTGTAGAAGTAATTCCAGAGGAACACGACGACCGCGGCGGCGATGATGTAGGCGCCGATCGTCGAGACGAGGTTCAGCCCCGCCCACTCGGGCGACTGCGGATAGTGGAAGGTCCGGCGCGGCATCCCGTCGAGGCCGAGCTGGTGCATCGGGAAGAACGCCATGTTCACCCCGATGAAGAACAGGAAGAAGTGCAGCCGCCCGAGCGTCTCGCTCAGCATGCGGCCGGTCATCTTCGGCATCCAGTAGTAGAAGGCGGCGAACGCGCAGAAGAGCGCGCCCTGCACGAGCACGTAGTGGATGTGGGCGACGACGTAGTACGTGTCGGAGAGCTGCACGTCCACCGGCACCGAGCCCAGGAAGACGCCCGAGATGCCGCCGATGGTGAACACGACGATGAAAGCCATGGCGAAGAGCATCGCGGTGCGGAAGCGGAGCGCGCCGCCCCAGAGCGTGCCCAGCCAGGAGAAGATCTTCACGCCGGTCGGGACGGCGATGAGCATCGTCGACGCCATGAAGAAGATCTGCAGAGCTGGATCGATTCCCGCCACGAACATGTGGTGGACGAACACCCCGAACGAGAGGAAGCCGATCGCGACGGACGAGTACGCGATCATGCGATAGCCGAAGATCGGCTTGCGCGAGAACACCGGCAGCACCTCGGAGATCACCCCGAAGCCCGGGAGGATCATGATGTAAACCTCCGGGTGCCCGAAGAACCAGAAGAGGTACTGCCAAAGCAGCGGGTCGGCGCCCTGTCCCACGGCGAAGAAGTTCGTCCCCGCCATGCGGTCGAAGAGCAGCAGGATGCCCGCGACGGTAAGGAAGGGCATCGCCAGCACGAGCAGGAAGCTCGTGACCAGGACGCTCCAGGTGAAGAGGGTGATGCGATGGAACGTCATGCCCGGCGCGCGCAGCGCGAAGATCGTCACGATCATGTTCAGCGCGCCGAAGATCGACGAGAACCCGAGCACGGTGAGGCCGAGGATCAGGAGGTCGACTCCGTAGCCCGGCGAGAACTCGCGCGTCGAGAGCGGCGCGTAGATCGTCCAGCCGGTGGCGGGGGCGCCGACGAGGAAGCTCGAGTAAAGGATGATTCCGCCGGCGAGGAGCAGCCAGTACGAGAGCGCGTTCAGGCGCGGGAACGCCATGTCCCGCGCGCCGAGCTGCAGCGGAATGATGAAGTTCGCGAACCCCGTCCACACTGGAACGACGAAGAGGAAGACCATCGTCGTGCCGTGCATGGTGAACGCGGCGTTGTACTGCTGGGCGGTCAGCAGGCCGGTATCCGGTGTCGCGAGCTGCGTGCGGATGGTGAGCGCAAGCAGTCCGCCGGTCAGGAAGAAGAAGAACGTGGTGACGAGATAGAGAACACCGATCTTCTTGTGGTCCGTGGTGGCGATCCACTCGAGGATTCCCGTGTATCGCGCCCGCGGGAACGGAAATGTCCGCTCGAGGGTGGCCATGAGAGGTCCATTCCACAGTGGCGAAATGGGAGTGTCAAATGCTCACGCGTACACTCCCGCGCGGATATCTGACGTGGACGGTGGGCTCGCTCCCTTCCTCGGCACGTGGACGCTGATGATGGCGGCGATGATGCTGCCCTCGGCGATGCCGATGATCCTGCTGCATCGCCTCGGCGCGGATGGCCTTGTGCGCACGCAGCTCTGGTCGGGCGCGTTCGTGGCGGGATATCTCGTCGTGTGGGCGTCCGTCGGGATCGTCGTATGGGGAGCAGCGCTGGCCGCGGAGATGCTCGTCCCACCGGAGCAGCGCGCGTTCGGCGTCGCCGTCATCCTGCTGCTCGCGGGCCTCTACCAGTTCACGCCGCTCAAGGCGACCTGCCTGCGCGCGTGCCGCACGCCCGCTGACTTCCTGCTCACGCACTGGCATCGCGGCCTCTCGGGCCAGCTGCGGCTGGGCGTCGAGCACGGCCTCTATTGCCTGGGCTGCTGCTCGGCGCTCATGGCGCTCTTCGTCGGGGTTGGCGCCATGAGCCTCCCCTGGGCCGTGGGAATCGCCGCCGTCGTCCTCGTGGAGAAGGTCCTGCCGCAAGGGGTGGCTTTTGGACGGATACTCGGCGCGGTCCTGATCGCGGCGTCGGTGCTCGTCCTGCTGCGACCGGAGCTCGCGATGGATCTCGGAGGCATCTAGGGAGGATCTGCATGGCGGAAGTGAAGGCAGTCACCTGGAACATGAAGGGAGTGCTGATCATCGCGTGCAGCTGCGAGTACGGCTGTCCGTGCAACGTCAACGGTCGCCCGACCCTCGGCCACTGCGAGGGTGGATGGACCTGGCAGATCGAGGAGGGCGTCTACGGCGAGCTGAAGCTCCACGGGCTCAACCTCGGTCTCTACGCCGACTGGCCGGCGGCGATCCACGAGGGCAACGGCATCGCGACGTCGCTCATCGACGACCGCGCCGAACCGGCACAGCGGGATGCCCTTCGGTCCCTCGTCGAGGGAAAGTCAGGCGGGCCCTGGGCGATCTTCCGCAAGACCTTCACCGAGCTGCACGGACCGAACTACGTCCGGTACGAGGTGGACACCGAGACCCGGCTTCCGCATGTTCGCGGGGGCGATGCGCTCGCCATCGAGACCGAGTACATCCGCAATCCCGTCACGAAGGAGACCATTCATCCGCGGCTGGCTCTGCCCGAGGGGTTGCTGGTGAAGGATGTCGCGCTCGTCGGATCGAAGCGGTTCACGCTTAAGGCCGACAAGGTGAGCTACGACCACTCCGGTCGGTACGCGGCCTTCGGGTTCTTCCAGTACTTCGGCCCTTAGCGGGCGCGCGCGACGACCAGCTTGTCCTGACCCGACATCGCGCCCCAGACCTCGCCGGGGCGGCCGAGGAGCTGACGGACGTTCGCGTTCGGCTGCGGGTGTGCGCGGGATGTGAACGTTTCGGTGCGTGGGTCAAAGCGAACGATCGCGTTTGCACCGAAATCCGAAAGCCACACGATGTCCTGATCGTCGACGAAGACCGCGTAGGCGAGTGGGTTCGCGCCCGGAAGCTTCCACTCCTTCCACCTCCCCGGTAATGGTGGCTGGGCCGGCGCCGGATCGAACATGGCGAGCTGTCCGGCGTTCCACTCGCTCACCCAGACGCGGCCTTGCGAGTCGGCCCACACCCGCCGCGCACCTTGCCGCGATGTCGGCGGATCGATCGGTGTAGCGGTCGTTGTCTTGATGTCGACAAACGCGATGTGGCTTCCCGCGAGCGACGCGTAGAAGACGCTCCCCCGCGGTGTCGATGCGATCCCGTACGGGCCAGCGCCACGCGGGGCCGGCATGACCGAAACGCGTCCGTCAGCCGGATCGGCGAAACCGTAGTAGCCGCCCTGCCCGGTGAACCACAGGACACCCAGGAAATCGAACGTCGCTGTGTTGAGATTGATGTTGGGACCCGGCAGCTTGAAGAGCCTCACCTCGCTGGTCACGGGGTCGACGCGCACGATCGCGTTGAGGCCGCTGTCGGTGATCCAGGGCGCGCCATCCGGGCCCACGATCACACCGTGGGGCGCGGACCCCGCCCCGAGCTTCGTCATCTTCGTCGCGCCGGTCTTCGGGTCGAGCCAGCCGAGCTCGCCCGTGAGCTGCGCCGTGTACCAGACACCGCCGTCCCTCGCCGGCGCGACGTCATGCGGATGCTGACCGCGGCCGACGGCGAATTCCTGGAGGACGAAGTCCGCGGACGAACTGGTCGCGGCGGGCGAGACCGTTGCGGTCCCGCTCGTCTGCCCAGGCACGGGAGATGCCGTCGGAGCGTCGGTTCGGGTCACGACGCCGCCGTCGATCGGCCGACAGCCGACGGCCGCAAGGGTCCCGATGAGCGCGAAGACCGCGAGCCTCATCATCCCAGAGATACACCTCGCAGGCGCAGCGAGTTCGTTACCACGGTCACCGACGAGAGGGCCATCGCCGCCGCGGCGAGGACCGGCGACAGCAACAATCCGGTGAAGGGGTAGAGCACGCCGGCCGCGACCGGGATGAGCGCGACGTTGTAGAAGAACGCCCAGAACAGGTTCTGGCGTATGGTCGCGAGCGTTCGGCGCGCCAGCCGCAGCGAGCGCGGGACGCCGCGCGGGTCGCCGCCGACGAGCACGATGTCCGCGGTAGCGATCGCGACGTCGGTGCCGGTGCCGATCGCGATGCCCAGATCCGAACGCGCGAGCGCCGGCGCGTCGTTCACGCCATCGCCAACCATAGACACGCGATGCGCATCGCGCTGCAGCTCAGCGACCACCGCGGCCTTCGCGTCGGGCCGGATTTGAGCGCGGAAGTCGTCGATGCCCAGTTCCCGCGCGATCGCCTCCACCACGCGGCGGGCGTCACCGGACAGGAGGACCGTGCGCAGGCCCATCCGCTTGAGCTCGGCGACGGCTTCGCGGGCCGCAGGCTTCAGGACGTCGGCGAGCGCGAGGATCCCCGCGGGCTCGCCGTCGATCGTCGCGACGAGCACGGTGCGACCCTTCTCCTGGTGATGCGCGATCGCGTTGTCGCCGAGGTCGGCAAAGCCGTGGGCGCGTGCGAGCTCCGGGCTTCCGATCCACATCTCGTGGCCGTCGACCGTCGCGTGCACACCCTGCCCGGGGAGCGCCTCGAAGCTCGTGGGCTCCGACAGGGTGAGGCCCTTGGTGTTCGCAAGCTCGACGACCGCCGCCGCGAGCGGGTGCTCCGAGCGGAGCTCCGCGCTCGCGAGGATCCGGATGACTTCGTCCTCGCCGATGCCGGCGCAGTTCAGGTAATCGACCACCTGAGGACGGCCCGCGGTCAACGTGCCGGTCTTGTCGAACGCGACGATGTCGATCGCGCGTGCCTGCTCGAGCGCGTGCGCGCTCTTGATCAGGATCCCGCGTGACGCGCCGAGCCCGGTGCCCACGATGATCGCGGTGGGGGTCGCGAGGCCCAGCGCGCACGGGCACGCGATGATCAGAACCGCCACGAACGCGCTGAGCGCGAAACCGAGCGATGGCTCGGGTCCGAACACCAGCCAGGCGATCGCGCTCGCGATGGCGATAACGAACACGATCGGCACGAAGATGGAGGCGATCCGGTCCACGAGGCGCTGTATGGGAGCCTTCGAGCCCTGCGCCTCTTCCACGAGCCGCACGATCTGTGCGACGAGCGTGTCCGCGCCGACCTTCGTGACCCGAAAGCGAAATGCGCCGGTCGCGTTCACGGTCCCGCCGGTGACCTCGTCGCCGGGACCTTTCTCCACCGCGACGGACTCCCCGGTGACCATCGATTCGTCCACCGCCGACGAGCCGGCGAGCACGAGGCCGTCCGCCGCGACGACCTCGCCGGGACGGACGATAACCACGTCACCCACCGCGAGACGCTCTATCGGCACGTCCTCTTCGGCGCCGCCGGGGCGCCGGACGCGCGCGGATTTGGCGCCCAGCGTCGCGAGGGCCCGGACCTGCTCGGACGTGCGCGCCCGGGCGCGCGCTTCGAGGTACCGACCGGCGAGGATGAGCGTGACGATCACCGTGGCCGTGTCGTAGTAGAGGAAGCGCTGGGGGTCGAGCCGCAGCGCGAAGAAGAGCTGCGGGAAAAACGTGGCGAGAACGGAGACGAGATACGCGGTGGTGGTCCCGACCACCACGAGCGTGTTCATGTCGGCGCGGCCGTGCCGCGCCGCCGAGAGCGCGCCGCGGTAGAAGGGCAACGCGGACCAGAGCTGCACCGGCGTGGCCAGCAAGAAGAGCACGTAACCGCGCCAGCCGGCGTCCGCGAGCTGAGGGAACGGGATGTCGGCCATCGAGAGCAGCACCGTCGGTATCGCGAGCGCGGCCGCGATGGCGAGCCGCCGCTGCAAGGTGCCCAGGTATTTCGCGCGGGCGGCGCGCTCGCGCTCCTCGACCGCGGCGCGCTCGGACCGGTCCGCGGAGAGCACCAGGGCGCCGTAGCCGGCGCGTTCGACGGCGCGGACCAGCTTCGTGTCGTCCGCGCGCGAGGCATCGAGCTCGACCCGGGCACGCTCGGTCGCGAGGTTCACGTCCGCCGCGCGGACGCCGGCGACGCCACGAAGCGCGTCTTCCACGCTCGAGACGCACGAGGCGCAGGTCATGCCGGTAACGATCAGCTCCCGCTGCTCGGAGTCCTTGGTCGCGACGGTCATGTCGTTTTCGGCTCGTGAGCCTCGGCTGTCTCGCAGATCCCAGCGTCGGCGGGCGCCTGTCGCGTCGACGCGCGTTCGGCGTCGAGCACCTCTACGACGCGCGGGTACGCGTCGGAGAGGCAGCAGCGACACGACGCGTACCATGAGCGCATCCCGGCATCGATCTCCGGGAGCTCGGCGGTCGCCGCGTGTGCGTGCGCGGCGTCACCGGTGGTCGCGTGAACACCTTCGCCGCCCTTCGCGAGCCAGGCGTCGACCTTCGAGACGTATGCGTTCCGGTTCTTGGCGAACTTCTCCTGGCAGCCCGCCGAGCAGAACGCGTACTCGCGATCCCCGTACTCGAGCGTCAGTCCCGTCTCGCGGGCCTCATCCAGGTCCACGACCATGTCGCAGATCGGATCGAGCACCTTCCCGCTTGCCATCGTCATCGCTCCCCTCCGTGTGAATCGTCTAGCGGTGCGCGAGCTCGAACACATCGCCGAGCTCGCCGAGGATCTCGTCCTTGCGGCCCTCGCGGATCGCGGCGGGTACGCAGCTGGCGAGATGACCGCGGAGCAGCTCGGCCTCGAAACGCTTCAGAGCGCGTTCGACGGCGTACGTCTGCTTCAGCACGTCGATGCAGTAGGCGTCCTCGTCCACCATCCGCTTGATCGCCTTCACATGCCCTTCGATGGTCGCCAGGCGCGCGCCCAGCGCTTGCTGTTCCTTCATCTGCCGGATCCTCCAGAGGTCCATATTCTACCCCCTCCCGGGTGGGGAGGGGTTCTAGAGGACGGCGCCGCAGGACGGACAGCGGCCGGCGCGCTCCGAGGCGGAGGCGCCACAGCGTCGGCACATCAACACGCCGGTCGCGTCGGTCTGCGTCTGCCGGTGCGTCTCGGCGTGGAAGGCGGAATCCCAGCGATGCTGGAGGCGCGCATCGTCGCGGGGCCGGCCCGCGCCGGCGAGCATCGCGATTGCCGCGAGGCCCAGACCGATGAGGGCCATCCAGGCGAGATCCATCACCATCTCTACCCCCCGGAGCCGCGGAGGGATCGAGCGACCGCGTGGATGAGCTCGTGATCGTCGGCGATATCGAGCTGCGGGACGAGCGGTCGCAGCTTCGTGGCGATGTCGCGCGCGACCGCGCGCCGCGCCGCGGGCGTCAGCTTCTTCTCTCGCAGCACGTACTCGCGGACGAGCCGCTGCGCCTCGCCGGGCAGGACGCGCAGGGCGGTGACGGGCGCCGCGCTCGGGCCGCTCTGCGTGCGCAGCGCCGACCAGCTCCGTCGCGGCCGCGGCGCGCGGACGACGAACGTGCCCGCCGCGAGGTCACCGAAGCGCTGGTATCGCGGCGACACGATGATCGTGACCAGGCCCAGACCGTAGAAGACCGGAAGGAAGTCGAGCGTCCTGACGATGTTCCGCACCAGGACCGCCACGAAGGGCGCGGGCTCGCCGTCCTCGGTGATGACGCGCAGGCCGAAGAGCCGCTTTCCCAGCGTCTGGCCGTTCCAGAGCCACTCGAGCAGGATGAAGTAGAGCCACGCGACCAGCAGCTCGGCGAGCAGCAGCCATCCCCGGAACTGGGCCAGGAGGGCGTTCTGATCGACGGCCTGGTTGTAGATCCAGTCGACTCCAAGAACGAACACGGAGGCCACGATGAAGTCGGCGACCGCCGCGAACCCGCGGTTGCCCGCGCCAGCGAGCTGATACCGAAGCACCACGTGGTCGGGCGTCTCGATCTCGAGTCGGCCCGCCGTGATCGTCATCGACGCATGGTACGTTCCGCCTCATGCCGCGGATCGCCGCGCCGGCCTCGATCGATCGCTTCGTCGAGGATCATCTGGGACGCTGGTCGCGGCTCGCCGACCTGGTCGCGCGGGCGGGTGGCCGCGTGAGCCGCCTGGAGGCACCCGAGGTGCTCGAGCTCGGCGGTCTGTATCGCGCCGCAACGAGCGATCTCGCCATCGCGCAGCGCGACTTCGCCGCTGACGTGGTCACCACGGAGCTGAACGATCTCGTCGCCGCGGCCCACGCCCTCGTGTACAGCGAGGCACCCACGAGCGGGAAGCGGCTGTGGGGATTCGTAGCCGGAGAGATACCGGCCACCGTCCGCGCGAACGTCCGCTTCGTCGTCGCGTCGGCGGTCCTCATGTTCGGACCGGCGCTCGTCACCTTCGTCGCCGGCCTGCTCTCACCGGACATCGCGATGGGCGCGCTCCCCGAGTCGATGCGCGACCGGCTCATCGCACGGCGGCCGGGAACGGAGCTCCCGCCGGAGCTTCGGGTCCTCGACAGCCCGCTCATCATCCTGAACAACGTGCGCGTCGCCGTGCTCGCGGCCGCGGGTGGCATGACGGCGGGCCTCCTGACCGCGTACGTGCTCATCGCGAACGGCGCGATGCTCGGCACCATCTTCGCGGTCCTGCAGCTGAACGGCGTGTCGTGGGCGCTGCTCACGTTCATCTCGGCGCACGGTCCGCTCGAGCTGTCCGCGATCGTGCTCAGCGGCGCCGCAGGGCTCCGGCTCGCGTGGGCGATCCTTCAGCCAGGAGAGCGGGCGCGCCGCGTCGCGCTCCGCCTAGCCGGCATGCAGGCCGTGCGGTTCGTGCTGCTCGTCGCCGTCGTCCTGGGTTGCGCCGGCCTGATCGAAGCGTTCGTCTCACCGACGAACGCCCCCGCCGCGGTCAAGGTCGCGGTGGGCGCCGTGACGGCGACGCTGCTCTGGATGTACATCGCGGTCGGCGGGCGGCGCTTCGCCCGACGAACTCAGAGGGCCCGCTTCTTCAGCTCGAGATAGCGCTGGATCGTCGCGACGGTCAGGCGATCCGAGGCGACGTCGATCGTGTGCACGCCGCGGCGCCGGAGCGCGGCGAGCGCTTTCGCGCGCGCGTCGCGGACCTCACTCGCGACCACGCGCTCGTAGAGCGCGACGCTCGACTCCGGCCGCCGCGAAGCGACTTCCGCGAGCTGGGGATCGGCCAGGAGACAGCAGAGCACGAGGTTGTTCCCGGCCAGTCGCGTGACCGCCGCGACGAGACCACGTGAGGCCTCCTCGTCGACGAGGTCGGTGAAGAGCACGACCAGCGCGCGACGGGCGGCGCGCGCGCGCAGGAACTCGAACGCCGCACGGTAGTCCGGCTCCGTCGTGGTGACCTCGATCCGGCGGAGCTCCTCGGTCATGCGCAGGAAGTGGCCGCGGCCCCGTCGTGGGGGCAGGTAGCTGCGCACGTCGTCGGCGAACCCGAGCAAGCCGACCTCGTCACCCTTGCCGATCGCGACGTAAGCCAGCATGAGCGCCGTGTTCACCGCGTGATCGAGCTTCGTCAGCTCGCCCAGCGTGCTCGACATCATCCGTCCGGCATCGAGAAGAATCACCAGGCGCTGCTGGCGCTCGGTCTCGTACTCCACGCTGATCGGGCGGCCGCGCCGCGCGGTCGCGGTCCACGAGATCGAGCGCGGATCGTCGTCCGGCCCGTACTCGCGCAGGCGGGCGAAGAGGCTTCCCGCCCCCGGCACGCGCGCGCGTCGCTGGCCGGCGTCATAGGCAAGGCCGCGCCGCAGGGAGATCTCGTACCGCCGGATCTCGCGAAGGTCGGGGTAGACCTTGACCGTCCAGGCGCTCGGCACCCGGCTCTGCCGCTCGACCAAACCCAGCGGACCGCGCTGCCGGCTATGGACGTCCCCGAAGGTGAACGTGCCCCGGTAGCGCGGCCGCACCGCGTACTCCGCGGTCGCGGTCGCGTTCGGCGGCGCGACGAGATCGAGCCTGCGGCGGTCGACGTTGAACCCCGCGGGCGGGTCGTCGCGAACGGTCACGGCGAGCGGACGCGCGACGGGGTTGCGGACGTCGACGCGCACGCGCTCGGCGGCGCCGATCGAGAGCTGCGGCGCTACCGAGCGCGCGAGATCCTCCGACCGAAGATGCGGAGTGGCCCGCGCGTCGATGGCCGCCAGCACCAGCGCGATCCCGCAGATCGCCACCGCGGCCCACGCGAGCGGAGCGTAGAACGTCGCGAGCGCGATCGGCGCGGCGGCCAGCGCGACAAGGGCCAGGAGGCGCGGGAGCGGTACGAACGGGAGCGACGGCAGCCGCGGCCGGAGTCGCCTGATCATCGGGGGACGTCGAGCCTGCCGAGGATCCGGCTCAGGGCGGCATCGGCGTCGACGCCTTCGATCTCCGCCTCGGCCTTGAGGATCACGCGATGGCGAAGCGTGGGCGGAACAAAGGCCTTGACGTCGTCCGGCGTAACGAAGTCGCGACCCTCGACCGCGGCGGCGGCCTTCGCGGCACGCAGCAGGTGCACGCCCGCGCGCGGGCTCGCGCCGAGGAGCAGGTCCGCGGAACGCCGTGTCTCCCCGATGATCCGCACGATGTAGTCGACCACCGAGTCCTCGACCGTGACGTTCTCGATCTCGTCGCGCGCGCTCTCGAGCGACTCCTCCGGGAGCGGTGAGAGGCGGAGGAGCGCCTCGATCGGGCGCCCCCTGTCGTGGAGCCGGAGGATCGAGCCCTCTTCTGCGGTCTCCGGGTAGCGCACGACCGCCTTGAACAGGAAGCGGTCGAGCTCGGCCTCGGGAAGTGGATAGGTGCCCTCGTACTCGACGGGGTTCTGCGTCGCTAGGACGAGGAACGGGTCGGGCAGCGGATGCGGGTCGCCCTCGAGCGTCACCTGGCGCTCCTCCATGGCTTCGAGCAACGCGGCCTGCGTCTTCGCCGGCGCCCGGTTCACCTCGTCGGCGAGGACGACGTTCGCGAACACCGGCCCGAGGCGGATGCGGAACGAGCTCGTCGCGATCTCGAAGACGCTGGTGCCGACGATGTCGCTCGGCATGAGGTCCGGCGTGAACTGGATGCGCTTGAACGAGCCGCCCACGAGACGCGCAACGGAACGTGCGAGGAGCGTCTTCGCGGTCCCCGGCACGCCCTCGATGAGGATGTGGCCCGCGAGCGCCAGGGCCATGAACGCGAGTCGGATGGTCTCCTCCTGGCCGACGATCACCCGGTGCAGCTCGGTCGAGAAACGGGCCGCGGTCTCTTTCGCGCTCACGTCGTCTCCTTTTTCGCGAGGACGTGCTCGATCCGCGCGACGGTACGAAGCAGCTCATCGTCGCGCAACCGGCCCTCGAGAGCCGCGTCGATGGCGCGCGCCTCGGTGGCGCGTTCGGGCCGGTCGGCCTCGACCGCGGAGAGCACCTGCTCGAACGGGGCAGCGGTATCGATCCCGTAGGCGGCGGCGAGCCCGGTGCGAAGATCGCGGCGAAGCCGGCCGCGCGCGATGTCGTCACGGTGCGAGCGTCGCACCAGACCAGCGAAGGAACGGACGTACTCGAGGCTGGATCGCGGCGGTCGCGGGTCCGCCGGAAGCGGCGGACCGAGCCGGCGTCCGGAGAGCGCGAGGTAGGCGAAGACGGTGAGGCCGACGAAGAGGAGCGAGCGTCCGAGCCAGGTGCCCTCGAGGACCGCGAGCAGGTCGGCCGAGGGGTGCGAGCCGTGGTGGTATTCGTCGAACCCGACCGCACGGCCGGGCCCGAACCCGCTCGCAGCGAGCGAGAGCGCGAACCGCCCGTTATCGCCCTCGCCGAGGAACTCATTGAGGAACGGCGCGAGGCTCCCGACCACGATGAGCGTCCCGCGGCCTTCCCGGGTCATCGCGCCGATAACGCTGCCGTCCGAGCGCGCAATCGGCGACCAGCGGCTGACTATTGATAGCGAGGCGCCTTGGTCGATCGCGATCGAGCGCGCGGGCGCCGCCGCCACCACCACCGATGACAGGCGATAGGTACCGGGCTGCTGGCGGTCGCGTATGCCCGTTCCAAACGCGGAGAGCAACGAGCGCTCCGCCAGCCCGAGATCCGTGGCCACGACGATCGTTCGTCCGTCCTGCAGGAACACGCGCAGCGCGCCGACGTCGGCCTCCGAGATGAGCTCGGTGACGCCAAGAATGAAGAGCACCGTCGCGCCGCTCTCGCGAGGCGCGAATCGTGCGCCCTGAACCAGGACCGTCCGACCGGCCAGGCCCTCGACGAGCCTTCGCAGGTCCGACGCGCCGCCGTCATTCGTGTCGAGCACCGAACCGGACCGAACGGACTGCGCGCTCCCGACGACGAATCCCGCGGCGACCAGGACAAGCAGGGAAAGGACCGACGCGATCACGTAGACGGGATCGAACCGCGTGCGCGACTTCATGAGACGGCGGCCCGCGCGAGGTCTCGCGCGCGACGAGCTTCGTCGGGAGTCGCGCCCTTCAGCCCGAACCATGCTCGATCGTGGAGCGAAACAAGCTCCCGAAGCGGCTCGAGCTGCGGCAGCCCTGCCGCCCGCGCGAGCAGCTCTCGATCGGTGAGCGATGGCTCGTAGCGGATCAGCCGTCGCTCGGCGAGAGACAGGATCGCGTAACGGTAGAACG
This sequence comes from Candidatus Limnocylindria bacterium, assembly GCA_036002305.1. Lineage (GTDB taxonomy): Bacteria > Chloroflexota > Limnocylindria > P2-11E > P2-11E > 3-1-20CM-2-70-9. The sequence continues at coordinate 109,726 of DASYTL010000045.1, read as the reverse complement.
CGTGCAGCGCCTCACGCGGGTTTCCCATGTCCAGCGCTCGCTCCGCGGCCCCGAGCTGCTCCGCGGTGTCGCGCGCGGCGGCCGCCTGCGCGGCCGGAAGCGCAGCCGTGCGCCGGATGCGCTCGGGAAGACCGCGCGCGAGCACCACGACGACGATCGCGAGAAGCACCACACCCAGGCCGGCGAGGATCGGGTCGCGGATGTTCGGGTCGAGCGACGGCGGGTGCAGGAAGCCGAAGAGCCGCGAAAGGAACGCCCCGATCGCGCCCAGGATGCTCTCCCCGCCGCTCCCGACACGGCGCGCGTCGGCGAGCTCGCGGATGAGCGCATCGGCGCGCGAAAGGCTGAAGGGCCGAAACGCGGCCCGATCCGCGACCTCGAGGAGCTGGTCGATGTCGGCGATGCTCGCGTCGATCGCGGTGTTCGTCGACGCCATGCGGGCGGCGACCGCGGTGTCGTCGATCGGCACCGCGACGTCGGCTCCGAACGTCAGCTCGGATGCACGCAACAGCTCGGTACGAGCCCGTGTCACCGCGGTGGTGCGCTGCGGCTCGGTGGCGGCCCGAGCCTGTAGCAGCTGGGCGCGCACGTCGCGCAACCGGCTGCGGTACTGGTCAAGGGAGACCGAGTCGGCATTCACGCTGCTCGCGGTCGCCACCTGGAGCGTGACGACCAGCGCGAGGACGAGCGTCAGGCGCGCGGCATTGCCTCCGCGGCCAGCTGAAGGTCGAAGCCTTCCTTGCGGACACGCAGGTCGTAATAGAGCACGGTCATGGTCCCGAAGAAGAGCGGCAGCCACGACGGGATCATGGCGAAGAGCACCACGAACGTCGCGATCGCGCCCGCGACCCTGCTGCTGGCCGCGACGAGGGTCAGCACGAACGCCATGAAGATGAACAGAACGATGAAGAGGACGAAGAGCAGGATGCCAAGCGCGACGATCCGCCAGCGGAAACCGCCGGACAGCTGCCACGAGCGGCGCAACGATGAGATCGGACCGTGACGCTCGATCGCCGCGACCGCAGGGGCGATGAACCACGACGCCTCGAGGTAAGAGATCGCGAAAACGTACGCAAGGAAGAAGGCGAACCCGGCCAGCGCGTTCTCGATGAAGCCGCCGACGATCGCAAAGAACAGCCAGACGATGAACAGCGCGAGCGATGCGATCAGGCCGGTGAGAAAGATCCGCGGGGCCGAGCGCAGACCCACGCCAAGCGACGCGCCGACACCTTTCGGCCGGCCGAGATGCGCTGCCGCGGCGGCGTCCACGACGGCTCCCGCGATCACGGAGCCCACCACGAGGCCGAGAAGCGAGAGCGCGATGAGGTACGCGAACGCAGCACCGATGAACTCGAGGAAGCCCTCGTTGTTGAAGAGCGTTAACGGGTCGGCGTTCGCGGCGGTCGCGAGGCTTGTGGCGAACGGCCGAATGCTCAGGACGAGATAGACCGTCAGGGCGATATAGCCGACGATGAACAGGATGAACGGGATCGCCGAGAGGAGGAAGAGACCGAGCGCGCGGTCGCGGTAGAGGCGGAACACGCGATCGACGACATCGCCGATCCCGAGCGGACGCAATGCCGGCGGAGGTGCGGGAGCGGGCATCGCTTGCACGGGGCCCAATCCTACGGACCGGGCCAACGCAGCCTTGCCGGCTAGGCCGGCACTTCCGAGAGGCCGAGACGGCGTTGCAACCGCGCGAGCGGGCCCGGCGCCCACCAGTTGAGGTCGCCGAGCAGCCGCATCGTCGCGGGCACCACAAGGGCGCGGACGAGAGTGGCGTCGATAGCCACCGCGAGGGCCATCCCGAGCCCGATCGCTTTGATGAGGACGATGTCGGCGAGCGCGAACGCCCCGAAAACGCCGACCATGATCGCCGCCGCGCCGGTGATGAGCCGTCCGCTCTTCTCGAGGCCCGTGGCGACGGCGTGGGTGTTGTCGCGGCGCTTCTGGTACTCCTCCTGGACGCGCGAGAGCAGGAGCACCTCGTAGTCCATGGAGAGCCCGAACACGGTGCAGAACATGATCACGGGCAGCGTCGGATCAAGCGACGCCGGGGTGAAGCCGAGCTGCGCCGCGAGATGACCGTCCTGGAAGATCCACACGATCGCACCGAACGAGGCGGAGATCGAGAGCAGATTCATGACCACGGCTTTGATCGGCAGGATCACCGAACCCAGGAGGAGGAAGAGCACCAGCATCGTCGCCGCCATGACGTAGATGATCGCGACCGGGATGTGGGCGATGATGAACTCGACCGTGTCGAGGTCGATCGCCGTGAAGCCGGTCACCAGCTTCTCCGCGTCCGGCGGCGCGGCGAGGGCGCGGAGATCACGCACCAGCGCGCGGGCCTCGTCGCTGTAGAACGCGCGCGAGGTCACCACATCGAACAGCACGATGTGTTCACCGGTCGTCTGACGCACCAGGGCCTGGATCGGCTGGGGAAGCTGCGAGCGCGGCTGTGCATAGACCGCGGCGTAGTCGCTCGGACCAAGCCGCGGGTCGAAGCTGACCGGGCTGTTCACCTTCGTCACCTCGGGTAGAGCCGCGATCTTCCTGGCCACGTCAGCGAGCCTGCCGACCCGGTCGGTCGCGAGCGGATCTCCACTCGCGTACCGGACGACGACCGTGATGTGGTTCTCGTTGCCCAGAGGAAAGTCCGTCGTGAGCCGGTCGTAGGCCGCACGGGACTCCTCGTACGTCGGCAGGACGGTCACGTCACCGTTGGCCAGCCGGATCCGGAGGAACGGGGATCCCGCGAGAAGGATGAACGCGACGACCGGGACCAGCACGAGGATGGGACGGTGCATGACCGCCGTCGCGATCGTGTGCCACCAACCCTGGCCGCTCGGATCCGCCTGGAAGATCGGGATGCGCAGGCGCTCGACGTTGCGCCCGAGGATCGCGAGGAGTGCCGGGAGGAAGGTGAAGCCATAGAAGACCGCGCTCGCCACGACGATCGCGCCCGAGATGCCCATCGATGCGAGGAACGTCCCTTGATAGAAAAGCATCCCCGTGAGGCCGATAGCGACGGTGAGCCCGGAGAACGCGATCGCCCGTCCCGATGTCGCCATCGCGATCGCGAGCGCGGCCTCGCCGCCCCGCCCCGCGCGTAGCTCTTCGCGGAACCGGTTCGCGATGAAGAGCGAATAGTCGATCGCGACACCGAGGCCGATGAGCGTCACGACATTCAGGGCGTACACCGAGACGTTTGTCACGCGGGCGAGCAGGAACATGCCCGCAATGCCGCCGACCACGGCGAGCACGCCGACGCCCAGTGGGATGAGCGCGGCGACGACACTGCCGAACACGATGAGCAGGAGCACGAGCGCCAGCGGGAGCGACACCGTCTCGGCGCGCCGCAGGTCCTCCTGCAGCACGACGTTGAAGCCGTTGTTGATCGCGAGGACGCCGGTCGCCTGGACCCCAAGCGTGTCGGAGCGCACGAGCTTGCGAAGCTCCGGGTAGTAGTCCCGCGCCTTGGCGATCTCGTCCTTGACCGCGACGTCGACAAGGGCGGCGCGCCCGTCCTTCGAGAAGAGGACGCTCGGATCGGGGGCGGTGCCGTCGTAGGGCGTGATGATCGTGGCGACGCGCGAGTCGCCGCGGAGCGGTGCGATGGCCGCCTCGACCGCCGCGCGGAACTCGGGACTCTTCGCGCTCAGCGTCGCGCTGGAGAGGACGAGGGTGAAGGTGGACCCGCCAGCCCGGGGGAGCTCCCTCTCGATGAGGCGGGAGGCCACGCCAGACTCGGACGTCTCGATGAAGCCGCCCGACTCGAGCTTCGCGCCCTGCGCCACGACCACCCCGGAGCCGACCAGGAGCAGCGCGGAGATCGCCAGGACCCACCAGCGCCGCCGGTGCACGAACCTTCCCCAGCCTGCGAACATGCCGCATACCTCCGAAAATCCGCCCTTGCGACTGTTTACGTTGTAAGCGTACGCTGTAAACCTAGATGGCAAAGATGCTGGCGTCAAGGCGTAGGCCGCTCACCGCCGAGCGGATCCTTGACGCGGCGATCGACCTCATCGATCGCGACGGTCTCGAGGCGCTCTCGATGCGGCACCTCGGCGCCGCGCTCGGCGTGGAGGCGATGAGCCTCTACCGGCACTTCCCGTCGAAGCACGCGCTCCTCGAGTCCGTCGTCGGACGACTCCTCGCCGAGCTCGTGCTTCCCCTCCCGGGCAGCGCGCCCTGGCAGGAGTCATTCCGCGTTCTGGCGCGCGGCTACCGCGCGCTGCTGCTCCGGCATCCGAACGCCATCCCGCTTCTCGCGACTCTCCAGCTCTCGAACCCGGGTGCCCTCGGCGCGGCCGGCGCGGTGATGGCCGTGCTGCGTGATGCGGGCTTCGACGCGCGCACCGCGTTCCACGTGCTCGCGACCGCGGAGTCGTATGTGATCGGCTTCGCGTACTGGGAGGCCGGGACCGCGGGCTTGCGCGAGGCGGGCGCGGCGCCGCCTCCGCTTCCGCACGGCGCCGATCCCTACATCGTCGAGAACTGGAACGAGATCGCCAACGCGGACTGCGCGGTCGCGTTCGAGTTCGGCCTCGACGTGTACGTCGCCGGGCTGGAGCGCATGCGCGGCGCCTAGAGCGCCGCGACCGACCTCCTCCAACGGAGCCCGATCGCGAGCGGCAGGGCCGTCGCGACCCCGACGACGCCCGCGACGATGAAAGGCCCGATCCATCCCGCGCCGAGGTCGAGCGTCGCGCCCGCCACGACCGGCCCGAGCGAGCCGATCCCGAATCCGGCCACGGCCTGGATCGCCTGCGCCGACCCGACGCGGCCGGCCGGCGCGAGCTCGGTGACGGCGGTCGAGTACACCGCCGAGTCCGCGGCGACGATCGCGCCGTAGAGCGCTCCGACCGCGACGAGCGCGGGCCACGGCGCGAAGAGCAGCGTCCCGAAGCCGATCGAGATCGCGCCGCTGCCGATCGCGTAGAGCAGCGCGGCGCGCATTCGGCCGATGCGGTCCGACGCCCATCCACCCACGAAGACGCCGGGCACGCCGAGGGCGAGCATCAAGGCGGCCCACTGGCTCGCGGTGGCGGACGCGTCCGTGGGCGAGAGACCGCGCAGCGTGAACGCGGCCGCGAGGAACGCCGCGAGCCATGCGCGAACGATGAAGAGCTCCCACGAGTGGCCCGTGTAGGCGGCGATCGTGCGCACGAGCGGAGCGTTCCGCAGCACACGGAGATCGAGGTGCGCGCGTTCTCCCGTGGTCTCGACGATCCCGCGCGCGCTCGCGAGGGCCACCGGCAGCGCCGCGACGGCTATGAGCCCGAGCGCGAGCGCCGCGCCTCGCCACCCGAAAGGCTGCAGCAGCAGCCCGGTCGCGAGGAATGAGAGCGAGCCGCCGAAATAGAACGCGGCGACGTAGAGCCCGACCGCGGCACCGCGGCGCGCGGGATCGGAGCTCTGCGCGACGATGCGCACGCCGGGCATGTACACGCCGGCCAGGCCGAATCCCGCGACCACGCGGAGCAGCGACGCGGTGACCACGTCCTGCGCGGCGTACGCGAACACCAGGTTCGCGATCGTCGTGATCAGCGCGCCGAGCGCGATGACGCGCGACGGCCGGAAGCGATCGGTCAGCGGGAGCACGACGAGCACCGCGACGGCGTAGCCCAGCAGATACGCCGAGACGACCCAGCCGAGCTCAGCGGCCGAGGCCTGCCACTCCGTGCGCATGAGCGGCAGCGCGGCGGCCGGAAGCTGCGACGGCAGCAGGACGAGCGCGAGTGTTGTCGAAAGGGCTAGAGCGCGGGACCTCACCCTGTCAAACTGTATGAGTTACGGGGTGTGGCGCAGTTGGTAGCGCGTCTGGTTTGGGACCAGAAGGTTCGGCAGTTCGAGTCTGCCCACCCCGACCGTTCATCATTCGTACATGCTCATCCACAAGCACGACCAGCCGCTGACCGACGCCGAGTGGCGCGACTTCCTCAAGACCCACGACTTCGGCGAGCTGATCGTCCCCGGCGCGCCCGGCCGCGACCTGCCGGTCGTGGTCCCAACGCACTTCATCTACGACGGCGACAAGACGGTCCTGCTCCATCTCGCACGCATCAACCCAGTCTGGGATGCGATCGCCGAGCGGCCGCGCGCGCTCCTGTCGGTCTTCGGCGCCTACGCGTACATCCCCGGCCACTGGAACCAGGACGAGTACGGCGTCCCGACGAGCTACTACGCGGCGGTCCAGCTCGCGTGCGACGTCGAGCCGACGAACGATGACGAGGCGCTCGCCGAGATCCTCACACGGCAGCTCGACCACTTCCAGCCCGAGGGCAGGCACGCGCCGGTGGAGACCGGCGACAACGCGTACGCGAGACGTTTCAGCGCGATCCGCGGCCTGCGTCTCGAGGTCACCGGCGTACGCGCGAAGTTCAAGTTCGGCTCGAACCGCACGGTCGAGCACCGGCGCGCCATCGCGCGGAAGCTGAACGAGCGCGGCGGCCCGCTCGATCGCGAGGCCGTCGCGCATCTCGAGCGCCGTCTCGGCGAGAACGCCTAGAGGTACGGGTTCCCGCTCCCCTGCGGCGGCCGGAAGTTCACGTCGAGGATCCGCAGCCGCTCGAGATGCGTCGCCAACCGTTCCTGGAAGCTCGCCCAGTCGCGCGTCCGCTTCGGCGACCAGAGCACCTCGGCGAGTGCGCACAAGCGCGGCCAGGCCATGTATTCGACGCGCTTGGGGCCGCGCATGTACTCCGTCCAGATCTGCCCCTGCGAACCGAGCACGTGCTTCGCCTCGTCCTCGGTGAGCTCTCTCGGGATCGGCTCGTACCGGTAGACATCCTCGAGCGAGTTGTGCCCTCCGATGCCCTGCGGCTCGCTCGCGAGCTCCGACTGCGAGTGGTCCATGTAGGTCGGTTTCTCCGGCGCCATGACGACGTCGTGCCCGGCCTTCGCGGCCGCGACGCCGCCCATCTCACCGCGCCAGCTCATCACCGTCGCGCCTGGAGCTAGCCCGCCCTCGAGGATCTCGTCCCATCCGATGAGCCGGCGCCCGCGCGTGGCGAGCCACGAGTCGAAGTGCCGGACGAACCAGCTCTGCAGCTCGTCCTCGTTCCGGAGGCCCTCACGCCTCATGCGCGCCTGGGCGTCGGGGCTGGAGCGCCACTCCGTCTTCGGCACCTCGTCGCCGCCGACGTGGACGAACTTCGACGGGAACAGATCGAGCACCTCGTCCAGGACGTCCTCGAAGAAGCGCAGCACGTTGTCGCCGACGCCCAGGACATGGTCGTGCACGCCCCAATACGTCAGGACCTCGAGCGTCTCGCCGGTGTTGCCGAGCTCGGGATACGCCGCGATCGCCGCGACCGCGTGGCCGGGCATCTCGATCTCGGGCACGACCGTTATCCCGCGATCGGCGGCGTAGCGCACGACCTCGCGGACGTCGTCCTGGGTGTAGAAGCCGCCGTGCGGCTTTCCGGTGAACCTGCGCTTCGCCGGATCCGTCGTCCGCGGCGGGGTCATCGTGTCCTTCCGCCACGCGCCGACCTCGGTGAGCTTGGGGTGCTTCTTGATCTCGATGCGCCAGCCCTGGTCGTCGGTGAGATGCCAGTGGAAAAGGTTGAGCTTGTGCAGCGCGAGCAGGTCGAGGTGCTTGAAGATGAATTCCCTCGGCATGAAATGACGGCCGACGTCAAGATGACTCCCCCGCCAGCCGAAGCGCGGACGGTCCTCGATCTCGACCGCGGGGATCGACCACGCGATCCCGGGCGTGATCGCCTTCCGAAAGATCGCGGGCGGAAGGAGCTGCCGCAGCGTCTGTGCGCCGTGGAGGATGCCGGCCGCACGCGGCGCGGTGATTGCGACCTCCTCCGTCGTGGCCGTGAGGCGATAACCCTCCTCACCGAGGCGCACCAGCTCCTGATCGAGGGCGAGCGAGACCCGGGGTCCGCTCGCCGAGCCTGCGATCGGGAGCGGCAGCCCCGTCGCCCGCCGCAGCTGGTCACGGAGCAGCTCGGCCGGGGCGCGCAGCTCCTCCGGCGCGGCGATCGACGTCGACGAGCTCAACGTGAATGAGCCCGGGCGCGAGGTCAGCGCGACAGGAAGTGGGAGGAGGGCCAGGCTGGGCACGAGGGCATCCTAGCGAGAGATCAGGCCGGGACGGGCTCCGGGCGCCGGCCGCCGACGATCGCCATGGTCGTCGCGCCGAGACCGAACAGGATCGCCAGGAAGATCACGATCCCGCCGAGGATCGGGACGAGGGCCACGAGGAGGAGCACGATGAGACCGAGGATGAGCGCGAGCCACACCGGCGCGGGACGGCGTGTGACACGGAGCAGCGATCCCCCGACGCCGACCGCGGCCACGGGCACCGCGAGCGCGAGGACCACCACGTAGGCCGCGAGAGCGACGAACCCGATCCACCAGCCACCGATGAGGATGCCGAGGAAGAACATCACGAACGCCAGGATCGGGAGGCCGATGAGCACGAGGGATCCGATCGCGAGGCTGAGCCACGGCGAACGCACGAGCGCCTCTCCGGCCCGGCGCGAGAAGCCGGGGAAGAAGAAGACCACGACGGCACCCAGGATCAGCAGCCCGATCAGGCCGCGCAGCCAATCGAGGACGGTCGCCGCCGGCCCCTGCACGAGCGGCGGCTGCTGATTCGACTGAGGCGTCCGCCGCTCGGTCCGGCCCTTGACCGACGCGGGGTTCGCGATCTGCGCCTCGTTCGAGCTCGTGTAAGTCAGCGAGCCATCGACCGCGGCGCGGTCGGTGAGCTGCAGCTGATTGACCGTCGCGAGGACATCGCGTCCCACGCGGCCGTCGATCTTCAAGCTGTTCGCCCCGGCCTGAACGTCGCGCCCGACCTGGCCGGAGATCGTGGCGCTGTTGCTGCCGACGATGAGGTCGCGACCGATCCGACCGTTGCCCATGATCGTCAGGTCGTTGCCGGCGCTGACGACGTCACCCCCTACTCGACCATCGATAACGACCGACTGGGCCGCGACGCGCGCGCTCTCCCCCACCTGTCCGCGGATGGCGACGGTATTCCCCGCCGCGATGAGGTCTCCGGTGACGTTGCCGTCCACGCTGATGTTCTGTCCGACAGCGACGACGTCGCCGCGGACCGTCCCAAGGATGCTGATCGCATTCCCGAAGATGTAGAGGTCATCCTCGATGGTCTCGTTCGCGCCGATCGTGATGTCCTGGCCCGCGCGGATATCCGCGGCCGCGGCCGGCGCGGGTGTGAGCGCGAGGATGAACGCGACGAAGAGGGCCACGCGGATGACGCGCATCGCGTGGGATAGTAGGTGCGGACGCAAACGGCCAGCGGTCAGACCGCTCGCAGGCTAGCCGACGGCGAGGGCGAGCACGCCGAGCACCATCGCGGCGGCGCCCACACCGCGGCGAAGCGCATGGCCCTCGGCCAGCACGCGCGCACCCAGTAGCGCGCCGATCAGGATGCCGATCTCGCGAGCCGGAGCAACGTACGAAACCGGACCGAGGACCAGAGCGGTGAGCACGAGGATGTAGGAGAGGCGGCTCAAGATCCCCACGCCGACCACCGCGCCGCGGTGTCGCCGCCACGCCTCACGAACGTCGGCGCTGCGTCGAAACGCGACCGGCGTCACGACGATCGCCTGACCAACGACAGTCGCCCAGTCATAGAGGAGCGGCGGAATCAGCAACGTGGCCACCGCCGTCTTGTCCCAGAGCGTGTAGGTGGCGATCACCACGCCGGTCGCAAGCGCGAATCCCACGGCGCGTCCCGCGCCGCTCGCCCGCAGCGAGCGCGGATCGCCGGTGAGGACGAGCGCCCCGCCAACGATCGCGAGCGTGCCGCCCAGCGCGATGGGGGTCGGACGTTCGCCGAACAGGGCGATGGCGCCCGCCGTGGCCAGGAGCGGGCCGCTCGCTCGCGCGATGGGATAGACGAGCGAGAGATCCCCGGCGCGATAACCCGCGGTGAGCGTCGCGAAGTAGATCGTCTGGAGCACGACCGCGACCGCCACGAAGACGAGCGCGGGCCATCCGAGCACCGGCTGCGCGATGAACAGGATCGCGAGAGCGAATGGCGCGAACACGACAGCCCCGACGACGTAGGCGAGGAAGAGGAACGGCGTGTCCGCGCCCGCGCGCTTCGCAAGCAGGTTCCACGTCGCGTGAAGGATCGCCGCGCCCAGGACGAGCCCGAGAGCGAGGGAGCTCACGCGGGAGGCGTGTCAGCGAAACCAGGCCTCCTCGAGAACGCGCATCACATTTCCGCCGATCGCCTTCGCGATGTCGCCGTCGGAGTAGTCGTGCTCGACCATCCAGCGGACGATGTTCGGGAAAGCTTCCGCGGGGTTCTCGATCCCGTCGACGAACTCGACTTCCTCGAACTGCACGCCACTGCGCGCGGCGCCGATCGAGAGCTGCTTCGCGAAGTAGTGGTGCAGCCCGACGTGGTCGCCGAAGAGAGTGTCCGGCCCGAACGCGACGTGGTCGATGCCGACGAGCTCGGCGCAGTATTCGAAGTGCTCCATGTAGCTCTCGATCGAGTGCTTCGGATGCTTCCTGGTCAGCGTGGTGTGGGGAGCCGCCTCGATACCGATGACGCCGCCCTTGTCGGCCATCGCCTTCAGCACCTCGTCCGGCTTCATGCGCTTCGTGTTCCAGAGCGCTCTCGCGCCCGCGTGCGTGATGAAGATGGGCTTCGCGCTGGCCTCGATCGTGTCGAGCGACGTCTGGTCGCCCGAATGCGAAACGTCGATCGCGATCCCGAGCTTGTTCATCCGCCGCACCGCCTGCCTGCCGAACTCGGTGAGGCCACCGTCGCGCGCCTCACGGAGGCCGCTGCCCAGCGTGTTCGCCTCGCTGTAGGCGATGCCTGACGAGCGGATGCCCAGCCCGTAGAGGATGTCGAGCCGGTCGACCTCGTTCTCGATCGCCGTCGCGGCCTCGAGGGAAGCGATGAAGGCGATCTGGCCGTTCTCCTTGGCGCGGCGGACGTCATCGAGCGTTTCGCCGCGGACGACGAAGTCCTGATGCGCGATGTCGGACATCCGCATCCCGAGGTCGTAGATGATGTCGTCCCATTTCCAGCCGGCCTTCGACGTGATCGTCGCCGTGCCGTCCATGAGGCAGTCGAAGACCGCGTCGAGGCCCGACCGCGCCATTCCCGCGTAGCCGGTGAAGTCGCGGCCCTGACGCCGGTATTCAGCGAGTTCTCCGAAGTCTTCCGGGACCACGAAGCAGTGGTCGTGGAGCGAGATCGCGAGGTGCTCGTCGAGCAGGCGCTGCACCCGCCGCTCCTGGGCGTCGCTGACCTCGACCTTGCGCGACGGCACGCGGTCGAGCTCCTTCGCCAGCGTGAACTCCCGGTAGTCGGTCCCCGGCTCGAGATACTCGAAGCTACGGTAGCCGCCGTACTTCACACGCTTCCCAACTCCGGTGTCGGCCGCCTTCATCGTGGTCCCCCCGTCGATCAGGCCGCCGATATTAGCGACGTCGGCGTGGATCGAGCGCGAGCGCCGGCCCGGTGAACACACACTGCTGCGCGCGCTGGAGCATGTTCCCCCACGGAATATCCTGCCGCGATGAGCGGGCGCCCGGCCATTGTCGTATTGGGCGTCGTCGTGGCGCTCGTCGTCGGGCTCGCGGCGTTCGCGGCGTACCTGGCTGTCGAGTCTCTCCAAAGGATCGCCGTGTCTCCGCCGCCCGCATTGACCAGCTCGCCGACGCCCTCGCCGAGGCCCGTCTCGATCCCCACCCTTCCGGCCGTCGAGATGATCGGGGCCCTGCAAGCGGACGAGGGCGCTGCCCACATTCCCGTGGGGCAGCCCGGCCAATATCTGACCGAGCCGCCCACCTCCGGCGAGCATTGGTCATCAGCAACGGCACCCGCCCCCTGGGGGATCCAGGACGCGATGCTTCCGCGCGAGGTGACGACGCACAACCTCGAGCACGGCGGCGTCGTGATCGCGTACAACGGGCTCACGCGGGAGGAGATCGACCGGCTCAAGTCGCTGGTCACGAGCCTGCGACCGCGATTCAACAAGATCGTTCTCGAGCCATATCCCCCGCTGACAGACGCGAAGGTCGCGCTCACGTCGTGGCGGTGGCTCCTCACGCTGCCAGGGCTCGACGAGATCAAGATCAGCCAATTCGTGCAGCGGCACCATGCGGACCGTGAGTACGCGCCGGAATGGAACCGTCCCTAGGGCTACTCCGTCGAGATCGTCTGGTCCGTGATCTCCGTCCCAGGCCGCACAACTCGGAAGTGCGTGGCCGGGTCATCGAGAAGCGCCCGTACGTACGCCGCGGCCTCGTGCTGCTCACTGTCGCGGAGCGCGGCCGCATACGCATCGATCAGCTCGCGAAGCATCGGGACGTCCTCCTCGCGCGGCGCGCGCATGTGCACCTTCGCGCCCTTGGCGAAGCGGTCCCGGAGCCCGGCGTCGTCCAGCCCGCGCTCGGGATCGTGGCGCAGATAGACAACGCCACCGCTCATGCCGGAGCAGATCCAGCGGCCCGGATCGCCGAGCACGACGGCCTTTCCACCGGTCATGTACTCGAACGCGAAGCCGCGCAGATCGCCGCCGAAGACGACCTCCGCGCCGGACAGCCGGATCGCGGCGCGCGCATCCGCGCCGCCCTGGACCAGGAAGCGTCCGCGCTGCGCGCCGTACGCGAAGCACTTGCCGACCGATCCGTCGACGAAACGCCCCGCGCCGTTGCGCGCCTTGAGGACCGCGACGGTCCCGCCGAGAGCGGTCTTCGCGGCGCCGTCCTGCGCTCCACCGCGGAGCGTCAGCGCGACGCCGTCCGTCGCGTACGCCGCGAATCCATTGCCGGCCACCGAGCCTTCGCGGTATACGGACGCCACGTCCGCGGTGGTCGCGCCGGCGATGCGAAGGCGCGCGAGCTCGCCTGAGGCGTCGGTCGCCACGAATCGGTCGTCGGCCCGCAGCGTCCGATCGTCGGCGCTCGCCTCAGCCACAGCGACGCCGGCCACGACGCGCACCTCACGCCGTCCGGGCGTCGTCCACTCGACCGGCTCGAGCAGCTCGCGAAGATCGACCCGATCGAGGCCGCGGGCCTGGACTAGCAGATCCGTGCGACCGACGAGATCGGCCGTCGCGCCGACGCCGAGCTGCGCGGCGATCCGCGCGAGCTCGTCGCGCAGCGCCGAGAAGAAGCGGCACAGGTTCACCACGGCGCTCTCGAACTCGCGCGGCTCGAAGCGCTTCACGCCGCGATCGGTGGCCTCGGCGACCGACTCGAGCTGCGTCGCGATGCCCACATGGCAGGTATCGAGCTGGCACCCGCGGCAGATCGTGCAGCCGATCGCGACCATCGCGAGCGTACCGAAGCCGACTCGGTCCGCACCGAGGCAGAGCATCTTCGCGACGTCGACGGCGCTCTTCATACCGCCGTCGCACCAGAGCTCGACCACGTCGCGCAGACCGGACGCGACCAGCGCACGGTGCGCCTGCGCGACGCCGATCTCGACCGGCAGGCCGGCGCGCCGGAGCGCGTGCTGGCGCGCGGCGCCGGTGCCGCCGTCGAAGCCGGACAGGGTCACGATGTCGGCCCCGGCCTTCGCGACCCCCACCGCGATGATCCCGATGTCCGGGACGACCGGCACCTTCACCGAGACGCGCGCGCGCGGATTCACCGTCTTGAGCTCGTGCACGACCTGCGCGAGGTCTTCGATCGAAGAGATGTCGTGGTTGTTCGAAGGCGAGATCAGGTCGACGCCCGGCTGCGCGTTGCGCGCGAGTGCGACCTTCTTGCTCACCTTGCGCGCCGGCAGGTGTCCGCCCTCGCCGGGCTTCGCGCCCTGGCCGATCTTGATCTCGAGGTAGTTCGACGAGTTCGCGAGCAGGGCGGAGACTCCGAAGCGACCGGAGGCGATCTGCTGACCGCGATTGCGTGGATACCTGCCGATCAGGTCGGGCAGCTCGCCTCCCTCCCCGTTGATGCAGAGCAGATCCAGCCGCGCCATGGCCTCGGCGTATGCGCGGTACGCGGTCTCGCCCTGGGAGCCAAAGGACATCGACGAGATGTAGAAAGGCGCGACGTGCTCGCCGGCGCTCGTGTCGGCCGGAGGCGCTGGGGTACGAGGGGGCAAAGCCTCTTCGACGGTGAAATCCACGAGGTGCCGCAGGGAGACCGGGTGCGAGGTCTCGAGCTCACGTAGCCGCTCGGCGTAGGTCGCGTAGGAGGCCTCGCCGTTCGCGACCGCGAGCGCCGCCTTCCAAGCGCGCGGCCAGATGCGGAACGCGGGTTCGAGGCGCGCGTCGCGGCGCTCACGGAGCATCGACGCGCGAGTGAAGCCCTCGTCCGCGATGCGCTCCCAGCCGAGACCGGCGTCGTCGCTCGCGCAGAACGTCTCGACCCCGATGAACCGCGCCACCTCGGGCGCGACCCCGACGGCCGAGACCTGACGGCCGTAGCCGCGGAGCTCGTGGACGCCGAGTGTCGACATGACTTTCTCGATGCCCTTGCGCAGCGCTTCGATCAGGTTCGCGAGCGCGTCCGGATCGCCGGTCGCGATCGCGTACTCGAGCAGAAGGTAGGGATTCACGGCGTCCGCGCCCAGCGCGAGCGCGACCATGACGTCGTGCAGGTTGCGGATGCTTCCGGCTGATAGGACGAGCGCGCAGTCGCGCCGGAGCGACGGCTGCGCGACCAGCGCGCGGTGAGCCGCCGTGACCACGAGATGCGGATCGAGCCACGCGCGGCCCTCCGCCATCACCCCGTGGTCCCGCACGAGAACGAGCCGCGAACCGGCGCGAACGCCGCGCGCGGCCGCGGCGCCGAGCCGCGCGAGCGCGTCGCGGGGATGCTCCTCCCAATCACGGTCGGCTTCCAGGATCACCGGCTCGGCGGTCCCGTCCGCGGAGAAGCGGGCGACGACGTCCTCGAGCAGCCACGTGCCCTTGGCGCGCGCGAGCTTTCGGAAGTCGTCGCCGCGCACTCCGGTCTCGGCCGGATGCCCGCCGAGAAGGATCGGGGTCGCGAGCTCGATCCAGGAGCGGGAGTCGTGGCTGTGCGGGGCCGGCCGCGGGCCCAGGAGAACGCGCGTCGAGAAGTGCTCGATCTCGCGCTCGCGGTCGATGGCGGGGTTGGTCACGACCGCGACCGTCTCCTGGAGATGGTCCGCGAGGTTGGCACGGGGGGCAAGCGCGCCGAGCGGGCCGTCGTAGCCGAGCGATCCGATCGGCTCGTTGCCGGTCTCGGCCATGAAGCCGGCCATCTTGAGGTCGTCCGGCTCGAAGCCAAGCGCCGCGAATTGCCGCTCACGCCGGACCGACACGTCGTCGATTTCGTCGGGAGGCGTGCCGATCTCCCAGCGCCGGCCGGGCGCCAGGGGATCCGAAGGCCCGCCGCAGACCAGACGCTCGCGGAGACCGCTCATCGACACGCCACGCAGACGCCGCGCCGCGAGGAAGCGCTCGCGCACCGCGTTCTGGTCGAGGACGCGCCATCCGCGGTCGCGGCGGAGCGCGACGCGTTCACCGGGACCGAGCGGGACCGGATCCCCGACGTAGCGATCCAGCGGGATGAATCCGCGCTCGCTCGCGAACACGTGCTCGTCGGCCGTCTCGACGTGCCACAGCGGCCGCAGGCCGAGCGCGTCGACGCCGAAGACGCAGGTGTCGCCGACACGCGTGAGGATCGCGGCCGGTCCCTGCGCGAGCGGCCCGACCGCGGCGCGCCCCTGCACGTACGCGTCCTGCAGGTCGCCGCTCATGCGCTTCATCTCGTTCACGATCGGCGGGAACAGGAGCTCGATCGCCTCGACGACGGTGAGCCCGTGCCGGATGACCAGGCCACGGATCGCCGCGTCCACGTCCTGCGAGTCGCTGCCGTCCCGCGACAGCACGAGCCCGAGCGCGCGTGCCTCGTCGCGCAGGCGGCTGATCGTGTTGATCTCACCGTTGTGCGCGAAGACCGGGAACGGCTGCACACGCGTGAAGCTGGTCGACGTGTTCGTCGCGTACCGGTTGTGCCCGAACGCGACCGACGTCGCGAAGCGCGGATCGGCGAGGTCGGCGAAATACGCGGTCAGCTGATGGCCCGCCCCGCGGAGCTTGTAGACCGCCGTGTGCCGCGAGAGGCTGACGACGGTCGCTCCGGTCAGCCGTTCGATCTCTACGCCGGCCTCGTACAGCGCGCGCGAGCCCTGCGCCGCGCCGCGCGGCGCGAGGAGCGCGAGCTGCAGGAATCGCGGCGCCTCGGTGCGGCCGCGCGGTCCAAGCGCGGCTTCGTCCGTGGTCTCCGACCGCGCGAGGAGCGTCTCGATGCCACGCGTCCCCAGGATCGCGACGAGCGCCGCGGCGTCGGCGGGATCGGCGTGGAAGAAGTGTCCGACCGCGAAGCGCTCGAGCCAGGCGGCGGTCCCGTCGCGGCCCGCGGCATCGAGGAGGTCAGCCCAGAGGTCGCGCGGGATGTCGGTCAGTACCCCCGCGCCGTCCCCCTCGCCGTCCACGACGCCCGACCGGTGCGCGAGGCAGGCCATCCCATGGAGCACGAGCTCGAGCACACCGCGCGTTGGGCGCGCGTCCTTTCGCGCCACCGCCACGAGCGCGCAGGCATCGTGCTCGTTCGCCACTTTTCCTCCAACTAACAACAAAGCCTCCCACTCGTTCGGGAGGCTTTCGTCGCTGCGCGTTCGAGCGGACGCGACTAGGCCTCGTCCTTCGACGCTGCTGCGGACGAAGTCGTCGCGCGACCGCTCACGTGGGCGTCAGGCTAGCGAAGTCAAAGGTTGCGGAACAGCGCCGCGAAGGTCGCGCTTCGGTGCCGAAGGCTAGGCGCGGACGAGGATGTTGACGCTGTCGCCGACGCGGACGGGCCCCGCGGCCGCTGCGACTGTGCAGCTGGCACCGCGCCGGCCCTGCAGGCTGGACTGGAACGCGAGCACGTCCGCCTGCCCGTTGAGCTCGCCGATGTGGATGCACGGCTCGCACTCGGCGTTGACGCGGAGGGTGACGCCCCCGATGCGCAGCTCCGTCCCGGGGTCGAGCCGCGTCACGCCGGGAAGGCCCTCGATGGTGATCTGCTCGCGCAGATCGCCGAACGCGAGCCCGAGAGCGTCCAGGGTCGACCGGTCGAGGACGATCACCGCGCGGGTCTGGCGGTGCGCGTGCGAGTCGCCCTCGATGCCGCCCCCCACGCGCCCGGTCGCCTCGCTCACGGCGCGCGGGTGCTCGCCGTGGCGCTCGTGAAGGTTGATCGATACGACGCGCGCGGTCATAGCTCCCTGCGAACGATACAGAAGTCGTCGTGCTTCTCGGCCACGGCGAACCCGGCCTTCTCGTACATCGAGAGGGGCCCGACGTACTGGCTCCAGACCCAGCGCGCAGGATCGATCTCGCCGAGCCGCGGATAGCCCTCGACCGCCTGCATCCCGCGACCGCGAAGGTGCGTGAGCGCAGCCTCGAGAAGCTGGGTCGCGATGCCCTGCCGTCGCTGATCCGGCGCGACGACGAAGCAGACGATCGCTCCGACCGTCGGATCCTTCTCGCCGGGGACGCCGACGAGCTCGGTCTTCGGCGCGGCGTGGCACCAGCCGACCACCCGCCCGAGCCGGTAGGCCACGAGCCCGTTCGCCTTGGCGGACTTTATGAGCTCGCTCCGCGAGGCGCGGTTCTGTTCTTTGGTGCGCTCCTCGTAGTCGTTTACGAGACGCTCCATGCAGAAGCACCGCGACCAGTTCGGATTGTCCGCGTACGCGACGAGGTCGAAGTAGTGCATGACGGCGTCGTGCTGGTCGGGCGAGATCGGGCGGATGCTGACGTCGCTCATTCCGCGAGTCTCCCACACTGGTGTGGTGCGGATCTGGTCGATCGGTCACGGCGCGCGGCCTCTCGCGGAGCTCATGGCGACGCTCGCGGATGCGCACATCGAGGTCGTGGTCGACGTTCGTCGCTTCCCCGGATCGAGGCGCCATCCGCAGTTCAGCGCGACCTCGCTCGTGACGTCGCTCAGCGAGCTGGGCATCGCATATCTCCACCTTCCCGGCCTCGGCGGGAGGCGCGAGCCCCGCGACGACTCACCGCACCGCGCGCTACGGGTCGGCGCGTTCCGCGGCTATGCGGACCACATGAACACGGCGGAGTTCGCGGCCGAGTACGAGAAGCTCACGGCGCTCGCGCGCCGGTCACGAGCGGCGTTCATGTGCGCGGAGACTCTCTGGTGGCGCTGCCACCGTCGGATGATCGCCGACCGGCTGACCGTCGACGGCTTCGCGGTCACGCACCTGTTCGCACCGGGCAAGAGCGAGCCGCACGCGCTCTGGGATGTGGCCCGCGTCGTCGGCGACGAGCTCGTCTACGACGCGGGAGCGGTGCCCATGCCGCTCGGTTAGGGCTTCGCCACCGGGACGAGCGACAGGGCGAGGTGGTAAAGCGGCTCGCGGCCGAGCGGCTGCGGCGCCCTGATGTGCACGTGTGTGCCGGCGCGGTCGAAGTCCAGCGATTGCACCCCGTCGGCGAGCCGGTAGGTCGCGATGAGATCGCCGATGGTCACCTTCTCACCGCTCACTTCGCCGAACGCGGCGCGCGGGCCCTGGGCCATGACGACAACGGGCGCGCCGTTCGCGCTGAACGGGAGCAGCACGGCCCCACGCTCGTCGCGGGCGGGCATGCCCTCGTCGAGGCCGTCGATGCCGCAGAAGGGACGGAAGAGCGGGAAGGGACTCTGCGCGGCGAGCTCCGCCCAGAGCTGGGCGCGGAGCGGCGCGCTCGCGCCGGGCGGCAGGACCTGGCCCACCCGTACGCCTGCCGGCGGTGTGAAGCTGAAGTTGGACGCGGCCACCGCGGCGTTCGGCTCGAAGGCGACGAAGCGCCATGTCATGAGCAGCTGGCCCTGCCCGTCGCGCACGTCGGCGCCAAGCTGCACGAGCGTCTGCGCGTCGAGCCAGGTCGTGATCTTCGCCACCATCGGCCCGGCCTTGCCCGGCGACTTCGGACCGAGCTCCAGCACGTGCGCGGCGCGACCGAGGACCGTGTCGTCGGCGAGCTGCCTGGCCTCAAACGCCTGCGACAGCCCTTCGATCGCGCCGGCCAGCGTGCTCGGCGCGAACGGGCTCTGCGACAGGACCATACGCGGTTCGATCGGCTGCGCGACCTTCGCGTCGGGGACATAGAGCCACGCGGCGTTGCCGTCGAAGAAGAGGACCTGCCTCCCCGTGCCGCCACCCGGCTCCTTCGCGGTCGTCTCGATCCGTACGCGGTTCGGAGCGCCGAACGCGATCACCTGCTCATAGGACACCGGCGCGGCGGCACGGGTGCCGCCATCGCCGATCCAGTTCTCGCCTTTGATCGTGCCGCGGTAGCTCTGCAGATTCGTGCTTCCGCTCGTCGCCACACGCTCCGCGCGCGCGAGGAGGTCGCTCGCGCTGGCCGGAACACTTCCGGCCACGAGCGACGCGATGAGCGCGAGGACGACGAGCGCGGCCGCCGATAGGACAGGCACCCGCCAGCGCCGCTCCGCACGCCGTTCGGACGCGGTCGCGGCCGCGCGCTCGAGCCCCGCGTACGCGCTCGCCGGAGCCCGCACCGACGCGGCGATCCCTCGGATGCGCTCTTCGAAACGTTCCTCGTCGTTCATCTGGGGTCCTCCAATCGCACGCGGAGATCGCTGAGCGCGCGGTGAACGAGCATCTTCGCGGCCGCCTCGCTGCGACCCATCAGGCGCCCGATCTCGGTGAACTCGAGACCAGCGAAGTAGCGAAGCCGGAGCGCCTCGGCGCGGTCCGCCCCGAGATGCCCGGTCGCCTCCAGGACCCGCGCGAGCTCGACGCGCTCCAACGCGAGCTCGTCGGTGCGCGCCGGATCGGCCACGGCGGCGGCCGCCTCGAGCGTCGCGTGCGCGCGCCGCCCGCGGTACGCGTCGGCCGCCTTGCGCCGCGCGATGCCGACCAGCCATGCTTTCACCGGGCCGGCCCCGCGGTAACCGGGAGCCGCGCGGAGCGCCGCGAGGAACGTATCCGCCACCAGGTCCTCCGCTTCGCTTGGGTCGCCACAGCGCGCGAGCAGATAGCGGTAGATGTCGTCGACGAACCGTCGATAGAGCGCCGCAAAACCGGCCGGGTCGCGCGCGGCCGCCCGAAGCTGGGCCGCCTCGTCGAGCGCCGGCACGGTGATCGCGGCGGATTCCGTCATCGCGCCACCATCTTCGCGCTCCTCAGTCCGACCCAACGTCGCGGAGAGGTGCGAATCGGTAACACCCGCTACCGTGGCGGCATGATTCGAACATGGGACGCCGACTGGGAGGAGCGGAAGGCCGGCAAGAGCTGCCCGATGTGCAAGGAAGGCCGCCCTGACGAGACATTTGGAAACGCGCGCATCTACGCCGGCCGGGTCTCGGACGCGTATCTCGTTCGCGGGGACATCGGTCAGCCGGGCTACACGATCGTCATCTGGCGTGGACGGCACGTCGCGGACCTGACCGAGCTCACCGACAGCGAGGCGGCGACTTACCTTCGGGAGGTGCTCGGGGTGGCGCGGGCGCTCGAGTCGCACTACCGGCCGGCGAAGCTCAACCTCGAAATGCTCGGGAACACGGTCCCGCATCTGCACACGCACATCGTTCCCCGCTACGTCACCGACGACAGCCCAGGCGTCCCCGCACGGGGCTTCCGCCAGCCGGACCTGCACCGCGAGCCGATCGCTGACGAGCCCTTTCATCGCGACGTGGCCGGGCTTCGAGTGCGACTCTCACGCGTGTCGGAGCGCGCGACCTAGAAGAGGGCCTGACCTCCGTCGGCGCCGCGTAGACCGAAGCCGAATGCTCGGTCGGCGCTGATGTGGATGAGCCAACCGAGGAGCGGCCACGGGTTTCCGGCGAAGATGAGCAGCAAGGCGATCCAGGCGACGAGCGGGATCACGTAGGCGTGCCACACGTTGTACAGCCACACACCTCGCGGCGGCAGGTATCCGCGACGCGGTGCGCGGCCCAGGAGCGAAGCCGGGATGAGGCCGAAGAGATCCGGCGCGAACAGGAGGAGCCAGAACGGCCACCCGAGCTGGTCCTTCTGCCAGATGGCCGCACCGATCAGGATCAGAGCGATCGCGATGTACTCGAGCCGGTGGATCGAGACCGCTTGGGTCACGCGCCACTCGCGAGACGCGCGCGCAGCTTCGCGCCGGCGAGGCCACGATGCGAGACGCGATGCTTCTCCTCGGCCGGCAGCTCCGCCATCGTGCGGCCGTCGCCCGCGATGACGAACACCGGGTCGTAGCCAAAGCCTCCGTCGCCGCGCGGCGATGTGGCGATCTCGCCGTGGACCTCTCCCTCGAAGAGCTCAACGTGGCCATCGGGTGAGGCGAGGGCGGTGACGCACACGAAGCGCGCCGAGCGGTCGTCGACGCCTTCGAGCAGCGCGAGCAAGCGCGCGTTGCGCTCCTTTGCGGAGGTGTCTTCGCCGAAGAAGCGCCGGCTGCGAACACCTGGCGCGCCGCGGAGCGCGAAGACCTCGAGACCGGAGTCGTCGGCGATGGTCTGCATGCCGCTCGCGAGCGCGTACGCGCGAGCCTTCGCCGAGGCGTTCTCGGCGAACGTGCGAGCGTCCTCGTGCGGCTCGGGCGGGACCGGATCGAGGTCGCTCGGCCCTACCAGATCGAGATCGAGACCGGCGAGGATCTCGCGGTACTCGCGTAGCTTGCCGGGGTTCGCGGAGCCGATCAGGAAACGGTGACGCTCCCTCACCCATCCATGGTCGCGCCGGCCGGCTCGAGCCGCATGCCGAAGCGCGCCAGCGGTCCGGGCGCCCACCAGTTCGCCCGCCCGAGGAGCCGCATCGTCGCGGGCACCACGAGGGCCCGCACCAACGTCGCGTCGAGAGCCACCGCGATCGCCATGCCGACGCCGATCGATTTGATGATGACGATGTCCGCCAGCGCGAACGCCACGAACACCGCGATCATGATCGCGGCCGCGCCGGTGATGAGGCGGCCGCTCCGCTCCAGGCCGTGCGCCACGGCGGCCGCGTTGTCGCCGGTGCGACGGTATTCCTCCTGGATGCGCGAGAGCAGCAGCACCTCGTAGTCCATCGACAACCCGAAGACGATGCAGAACATGATCACCGGCAGCGTTGGCTCGATGGACTGCGGCGTGAAATTCATCACCTCTGCCAGGTGGCCCTGCTGGAAGACCCAGACGAGCGCGCCGAACGACGCGCTTATCGAGAGCGCGTTCATCGCGAGGGCCTTGAGCGGCAGGACGACCGATCCGAGCAGGACGAAGAGCGCGATGGCTGTGGTGAGAGTGACGAACGCGACCGCGGCCGGCGTGTGCGCGATCAGGTACGCGACGCCGTCGAGGTCGGCCGCCGTCTGACCACCGACCAGGAGCTCCTCCATGCCGGCCTGGAGGGTCTGGCCGCGGATCGTGCGGACGAGGTCGCGCGCTTCGTCGCTCGTCGCCGGTAGGGCGGTCCGAGCGAAGAGGAGGGCGATGTGCTCGCCCGTCGTACGACGGTCGAGCGGCATGTCGACACGGATGACGTCCCGAAGACCGGCCAGATGCGCCCGAAGGTCATCGAGCGCGGCGCGGTGTGCCGCCGACAGCGGGTCACCGTCCGCGAATCGCGCCACCACGGTGATCGTCGACTGATCCTGCCCTGGAAACTCGCGGACCAGGATGTCGTATCCGCGCCGCGACTCGACCGTCGGCGGGAGCACCGTCGCGTCCGCGGTGGCAATACGAAGCTGGAGGAAGGGCGAGGCGGCGAGCAGGATCACCGCGACGGTCGGCACGAGCACGAGGAGAGGCCGCCGCATGACCGCTGTCGCTATGGCATGCCAGAGTCCGCGGCTCCGAATTCGGCCCAGGAACGGCAACCGCCACGCGTTCACGCGTGGGCCGACGATCGAGAGGACCGCCGGCAGGAAGGTGAGCGCATAGACGACCGCGATCGCGACGACAAACGACCCGGTCAGGCCGAGTGACACGAGGAATGTTCGCGGATAGAACAGCATCCCGGTGAGCCCGATCGCGACGGTGAGGCCGGAGAAGGTCACGGCGCGCCCGGCCGTGGCGAGCGAGACCGCGACGGCGTTCTCCGTGGTGGCGCCTCGCGCCAGCTCCTCACGGAACCGGCTCACGATGAAGAGCGAGTAGTCGATGGCCGCCGCGAGCCCGATGAGCGTCACGATGTTCAGCGCGTACTGCGAAACGTCGGTCGCCCGCGCCAGCGCGAACGTCGCCCCAAGCCCGCCGATGATCACGGCGACACCGACGCCGAGCGTGAGAAGCGACGCGGCGACGCCGCCGAAGACCAGGAGCAGCAGGAGCAGAGCAAGGGGGAGCGAGACGAGCTCGGCCCGCTGCAGATCGTTCTCGAGCCCGACATCGATGTCGTGGTTCAGCGGTATGTTGCCGGTGGCGAGGATGTCGAGCGCATCGGACCGCACGAGCGCGCGAAGCTCAGGGAAGTACGTTCCAGCGATGCCGCTGTTGTCCTTCACGACGACGTTGGCGAGAGCCCGCTTCCCGTCCTTCGAGCGAAGCCCGGCCGCCTGCTGCGGCGGTACGGCGTCGGGCGTCGTTAGCGATGTGACCCGAGGATCGGCTTTGAGGCCCGACAGCGCGGTCCGCATCGCCTCGACGAAGCGTGGGTCGGCCGCGTCCCAGCCCTCGCGGCTCGTGAAGACGAGGAGGAACGACGATCCGGTCTGGACAACCCCCGTCTCCGGCCTGATCTCGTCCTGTATCAGCTTCGACACCCGGCCGGCCTCGGTGTCCCGGAACGGGACATTGCGCGTGGTCCCACCGGCGGCCATTGACCAGATCGACGCGGCAACGGCAAGGAACGAGACGAGCAGCACGAGCCAGCGCCGTCTATAGATGAAGTGCCCCCAGGAAGCGAGCGGTCCCATGGTCCGGCCTATATACGCGCGGCGGGCGCCGGGCGTTCCCGTCAGCGAAGCGCGGCGCGCTGGGCGGCGATCAGTCGCGCGATGCCGTCGAGCGACAACGCGAGCACCCGGTCGAAATCGGCCCTCGAGAACGGCCGGCCTTCGGCCGTGCCCTGCACCTCGATGAGCTCACCGTCGCTCGTCGCGACGACGTTCACGTCGGCGTCGGCCACGGAGTCCTCGGCGTAGGCGAGGTCCAGCACCAGCTCGCCCTTCACGTATCCGGCGGAGACCGCGGCCACGTTGCGCAGGATCGGCGACGGCTGGATCTTCCGAAGGGCGTGGGCGAGCGCGACGAAGCCCCCCGTGATCGCGGCGGTCCGCGTGCCGCCGTCCGCCTGGATCACCTCGCAGTCGACGATGACGCTCCGCGGCCCGAGCGCCTTGAGGTCGACCGCGGCGCGCAGCGCGCGACCCACGAGCCGCTGGATCTCGAACGTTCTGCCTCCGGGGCGGCCGGCGATGCTCTCCCGCTGGCTGCGCTCGGGCGTGCTGCGCGGCAGCATCGCGTACTCAGCCGTGACCCAGCCGGTCCCTTTCCCCTCGAGGTGCTTGGGCACGCTCTCCTGCAGCGTCGCGAGGCAGAGCACCTTGGTGTCGCCGAACGCGATCTCGGCGGACCCCTCCGCGAACTTCGAAACGCCGACCGCGATCGTCACCGGACGAAGATCCCTGGCCTTTCGGCCGTCGGGGCGCGCATCGCTCACGCGGTCTCCTCCCAGAGGCGGCGCATCTCGGCGGGAGCGTAGGACTCGAGCGTGCGACCGGCTTCCTTCGCCCGCGCCTCGACGCGGCCGACCTGGCCGGCGAAGCGCTCGTTCGCTTCGCGCAGCGCGGTCTCGGCGTCGAAGCCGGCCTCCCGCGCGGCCGCCACGACGTCAAAGAGCAGATCCCCCAGGAAGTCCTGGTCGTCGATGTCGAGGGGCAGCTCGAGGCGCGGTGGATCGATCTTGACGCGGGCGGCCCGCTCCAGCATCCGCTCCGCCGCGAACAGGGCGGGCAGCTGGCGCGGCACGCCGCCGAGAATCCCGTGGGGGGTGTCGGCCGGCTCCGCCCCCTCACTACGCTCCTCGCGCTTGATGCGTTCCCACTGCGCGAGCAGGTCTCCGCCGACGATCTCCTTGCCCTGGAAGACATGCGGGTGACGACGGATGAGCTTCTCGTTGAGCCGGCGGGCGACTTCGCTCGCGTCGAACGACCCCTCCTCTCGGGCGAGCTGCGCATGGATCGCGATCTGGAACAGGAGATCGCCGAGCTCGTCGCGCAGGCGCGCTGGGTCACCGGAGTCGAGCGCGCCGAGCGCCTCATAGGCCTCCTCGAGCAGGTGCGGACGCAGCGACGCATGGGTCTGCTCCCGGTCCCAGGGGCAGCCGTCGGGAGCGCGCAGCCGCTCGGCGATGCGCGTCACGGTGGCGAGGGACGCGAGATCGGCGAACGGCTCGAGGGGCGCGAGCACCATAAAACGGACGCCCTGCAGCTCGCGCTCCGCCTCGGCCAGCGTCGCTTTCCGCTCGCGCTCGCCGTCGAGCAGGGTCAAGGCATGACCGGATGGATAGCGGCCGCGCAGGAGCGACCAATCGAAAGGCGCGTCAAGCGCGATCGCGACGGCTCGGATCGTCGTGAAGCTATGACGATCGAGCCGGCTCGCGAGGACGACGTCGACGCCGCCCGGCCAGCGCGCGAGCGCCGCATCGAGCAGCGCCGTGCTAGTCGAATTCGAGGCCGGGGACGAGGCGGAGGACGTCGTGCGCCTTCTTCTGCTGGTTGAGCCAGTACTGGAACGCGTTGTCCTTGACCTTTTTCTTCTGATCGTCGTCGAGCTCGCGCGAGTCGGACTTCTCGATCACCTTGTACCAGGTGGTCGTGATGAGCTGGTTGTACTGCGAGCTCCTCGCGCCGGCCGCGAGGGCGAAGAGCTCGTTCTCGACGAGGTCGCGCTTCGAGGGCGTGAGCTC
This sequence comes from Candidatus Limnocylindria bacterium, assembly GCA_036002305.1. GTDB lineage: Bacteria > Chloroflexota > Limnocylindria > P2-11E > P2-11E > 3-1-20CM-2-70-9. The sequence continues at coordinate 83,901 of DASYTL010000045.1, read as the reverse complement.
GACGATCATGCCGTGGGCTATCCAGCCCAGGTCGCCGCCCTTCTCCGCCGTGGCGCTGTCCTCCGAGTACTTCTTCGCCACCTCGGCGAAGTCGGTCCCGGCCTCGAGCGCCGTGTTGATGTCGCTCACCTTCTTGATCTGATCGCCGAACGCCTGAAAGTCCCCCGCGACGGGACGCGGGGTGGCGACCTGGATCTGCGCGAGGTGGATCTGGGCGGTTGGCGATGCGATGCCCTGCTCCTGCAGCCGCTTCGTGAACTCCTCACGCAGGAGGTCGTAGCGCACGTGCGCCGTGATGTCGCCCTCGGTGAATCCGCTCGCGAGCCAGCGCTTGACGACATCGTGGAACTCCGGGCCTCGGCGCTCCTCGACCTGGATCACGTGATAGCCGAAGTCCGACTTGACCGGGTCGGACACCTGACCGATGGCCAGCGCGCGAGCACCGTCCTCGAACTCCTTCACGAACTGGCCTTTGCCGACCCAGCCGAGCTCGCCGCCCTTGTCGGCCGTGCCGGGATCGTTCGAGTTGTCTTTCGCGACCTGGTTCCAGAGAGCCTGGTTGTTCGGATCGGCGCGCAGCTCGTCGCGGATGGCGACGGCCTTGGCGAGCGCGTTGCTCAGCTCGAGCGTCTGGTCCGGAGCCTCCTTGTTGATCGTGATGAGGACGTGCCGGCTCCGGAACTGGCTCCAATCGTCGGCGTACCGCGCGGAGATCGCGTCCGGCGAGACCGTCACGCCGTCGGCTCGCGCCTGGGCGTCGAGAACGGTGTACTGGACGAGCGAATCGAGGGCGGCCCGCTCGTAGGAGGCCTTCTGCTGAGCGATCTGGGGGTCGTTCTCGTACCCGGCGGGAACCCCGTATTCGACATAGAAGCGAAGCAGCTGGTAGTTCACCTCGTTTCGCCAATCGCGCATCGGGACGGCCTGCCCGTCGAAGCGCATGGCCGCCTTGAGGTTCTCCTGGTAATACCGGTCGCTCGCGGCCCAGGTGATCAGGCCGACGACGAAGAAGAGGGCCGCCGAGAAGACGGTCACGATGATCGCCTGCTGGCGACGCTCGCGCTGCCAGCGCGCGGTGCGCTGCCTGCGGGTGAGACGTGGAAGTGGGATGCGGCGAGCCATATCTGGAGAAGAAAAATTGTACGAGAGTCAGCCGGCGACGCGGCGATACACGGCGAGCGTCTCGTCCGCGGCACGGTCCCACGAGAAGGCGCCCGCTCGGGCTCTGGCGCGCCCCGCCAGCCCGAGCCGAAGCGGGTCGTCGTCGAGCACCCGGCAGAGCGCGGCAGCGAGCGCATCCTCGTCGCCGCTTCGGACCAGAACGCCGGCGTCGCCGACGACCTCGGCGACCGCACCGCCCGCGTAGCCGACCACGGGCGTCCCCGCGGCAAGCGATTCGAGGGCGGTCAGCCCGAAGCCCTCGAGGAGCGCCGCATGGAGCAAGCACTCCGCCCCCGCATACAGCGCGGCCAGGGTCGCGTCGTCGACGAAGCCGGTGAGGATCACCCGCTCGCGCGGCACGCGCTCGGTCGCGAGGGCGTCGCGCAGCCGCGCGGACAGCTTCCCCAGATCGCCTACGATCACGAGCCGAAGGTCGCGGTCGCGGTCCGCCGCGCGCGCGAACGCGCGAAGCAGCCCCGGTATGTTCTTCCGCGCATCGAACTGCCCGACGTAGAGGACGTAACGGCCGCTGACCCCGCAGCGATCGCGTGCGATCGCCCGGCCCTGGTCGTGCGACGGCGGCGCGAACGAGTCGTCGACCGCCTCCGGGACGACGGTCACACGCTCCCCCGGCACGCGTAGACGCTCGACGACGTCCGCCTTTGTCGCCTCGGACACGGCGATGACGGCATCCGCGCGGCGCGCGAGCGCGTACTGCCACGCGTGCCCGATGCGCGCGTGCGGCAGGCGGAGGTAGTCCTCTGGCCAGATGAGCGGCGCGACGTCGTGGATCGTGATCACGGCGGGGAATGAGCGGCGCGCCGGAAGCGAAAGCTGCGTCGAGTGGTACACGTCGATCCTTCTCCCGGCGAGCTCTAAGGAGAGCAGCACCGGGTCGAGAGCGAGCATCGACAGCTCCGGCCGCCGCAGCCGCGCCGTCGCGATGTCCTCGTGCGCGGGCAGCAGGCCGGGATCCGCGGGCGGGAAGTTCCGCAGCCGCAGGAAGCTCCACTCGATGTCGCGAGGCGCGCGCCGGGCGAATGCGGCGAGCAGGTTCCGCGAGTAGCGACCGATGCCCCGAAGGCGCGCCACCGTCTGGAGATGACGCGCGTCGAACGCTACTCGCACCGTTCCTAGACTATCGGCGCTCGTGATCTCGGTGATCGTTCCCACATACAACGAGGCCGGCTCGCTTCCGCCGCTCGTGGATCGCCTCGCAAGCGCGATGGCCGGCCGCGACTGGGAGCTCGTGGTCGTCGATGACGGCTCGCCTGACGGGACCGCGGACCTCGCCGAGAGTCTCGGCACGCGCCATCCGGTGCGGGTGCTTCGCCGCGCCGGGAAGGCCGGGCTCGCGTCCGCCGTCATCGCGGGATTCGAGACGGCGCGTGGCGACATCCTCGCGGTGATGGACGCGGACCTCTCGCATCCCCCGGAGGTCGTGCCGGCGCTCGTCGACGCGATCGAGGGCGGTGCCGACCTCGCCGTGGGCAGCCGCTACGTTCGCGGCGGCGCGATCATGGACTGGCCGATACGCCGCCGGGTGGTCTCCCGTGTCGCGTGCCTCATGGGCAACGTGCTCGTCCCGGTGCGTGACGCGACGAGCGGCTTCTTCGCGGTCCGCCGGGCGGCGCTCGACGGCGTAAGGCTCAACGCGATCGGGTTCAAGATCGGCCTCGAGGTGATCGCCCGCGCCAAGGCCGATCGGATCGTCGAGGTGCCGTACACCTTCCGCGATCGCGAGCTCGGCGCGTCGAAGTTCGGACGTCGCGAGATCGGCCAGTACCTCGTGCAGCTCGGTATGGTCGCGCGGGACAGGGTGTTGGGGAGGCTCAGGTGAAGGCCGCGGACATCACGCTCCGCGAAGCGAAGCTGGACGACGCCGCGTTCGCCGCGGACCTCCTGACCGCCGTCGAGCCCGACGACCCGAAGGACCCGGTGCAGATGACGCACTGGTGGCGCAACCCCGATACGAACGAGCGGGTCGAGCGGTTCGTCGGCGAGCTCGACGGCACGCGCGTCGCGTACGCGCATCACCGCCACGTCGTCTGGGAGCAGATGCCGAAGCGCTACGGCAACATCGGCGGAGACCTGCTCCCATCTCACCGGACACCCAAGCGGCTCGATGCGCTCATCGCCGCGATGGAGGACGGCTCCCGGGCTGAGGGAACGCGCACCTTCACGGCGGTAGCGTGGGAGCACGACGAGCTCCGGGCCGGGGTGCTCACCTCGCGCGGGTACCGCGAGGAGCGGCGCGAGCGCTTCTGGGAGCTCGACCTCGTTGCGAACAGCCAGCGCCTCGAGCGGATGGCCGAGGAGTCGCGGAGGAAGATGCGGAGAGAGGGCATTCGGATCCTCACCATCGACCGCGACGACGACCCCGGCAAATGGCACAAATTGCAGGCGATGAGCAACGAAGCGGAGCAGGACGTTCCTACGACGGTCCCGCACGTCGCGATCGGGTTCGAGGATTTCATGACGTGGATGCGCTCGCCAGGGCTTCGCGAGGACCGCATCTGGATCGCCCGCGAAGCCGACGCCATTCTCGGCGTCTCGATGCTCAATTACCCGCCCTCGCGAGGGGTGGTTCAGACGGATTGGACGGCCGTCGCGCGAGCCGGCCGTGGCCGCGGCATCGCGCGCGCGCTCAAATGCGAGACCGTCATCCAGGCGATCGCGCTTGGCGTGCCCAAGGTGCGGACGGACAACGACGCCGCGAACGCGCCGATCCTCCACATCAACGAGACCATGGGCTACCGGCAGCGGCCGGATGCGATCCAGTTCATGCGCGGGGCCTGAACGCGCTACGCGATGTGGAAGCGGAACGACCCCTCTGGGTAGAGGACCTCGTAGTCCTGCTTGTCGATCTGGCGATACACGGCCCTGAGCTGGGGACGGGCGTCGAAGTCGCTGAGGCCGCGCAGGACGTCGTAGGCCTCGAGCGGGTTCTGGGTCAGGATGAGGAACTCCGTCTCTCCGGGCCCCGACTGATAGCCGTCGATCTTGCCGGTCGTTCCGAGGGCGGCGGAGACGCGCTCCTCGAGGTGCATGACCTCTTCGTGACCGCGGATGGATGATCCGGGGATGGGCAGGACGAGGAGGAACTCCACTGCGGCGGAGCCTAGCCGCGTCCTGTCAGGGCACGAAAGGCCGAGATAGTCCTAGTCGGCGGAGTACTTCGTGGTCATCGTCACGACCTAGCCCCGTCCGCGTTCCAACAGGACCACCATGAGCGCCGCGGGCAGCGCAAGCTGCTCGAGCCGTGGCGGCAACGGTGCCCCTTGTTCCAAGACGAACCGGCGCTCGATGAGCGACGGCCTCTTCCTCAGGTAGAGCAGTGTCGTGCCATCCGCGCCGTCCAGCAGGTAGGTGGGATTGATCCACTGTTGAAGGACGAAACCGACGAGCGGGATCTCTCCGACGATGCCATCGAGGACCTTCACCCATGCGTCCTGCTCGTGGATGCGGGCGACCTCTTCGCCGGCGCCGTCGAGCACGTCATAGGTCGCACTCCAGAAGGTGCGGAACCCGTGCTGCCTCACCGCGCCGAGAGACCGGCCGTCCGGCGTGCTGATGGCGTACGTCGCGCCGACGTCGATGATCTTGTTGGCCTGGATCCGGTAGAGCGGCTGGGACTGCTCCTCGTCCGCGAAGATCGTGACGTCCTCCTTGAGCTTGAAAGCCTTCTGCTTCACGTAGCTGACGAGCTGACCGGCGGCGTCGACGACCCGCATGTGCGAACCGATCGTCAGCACCTTGAATGTCAGCGTGAGCGGGTAGGTGACGCTCATTTCCTTCCTCCTCATGCGCTGTAGGCCGGCAGTGTCGATCGCGCGGTAGCCCGCGCGGCGTCGCCTACCTCACGTTCGGGGTGTGGGTTCGACGGCGAATCGGCTACCGGGCTCCGAGCTCCTCGCGGAGCGCGGAGATCACGTAGGTCTGCTCCTCGTCGGTCATCGTGGCGAAGAGCGGGATGAGCATCGTCATGCGAGACGCGTCCTCGGTGACCGGCAGCGATACCTTGCCGACGCGGTCGCGGTAGACCTTCTCGAGGTGCGACGCCATCACTCCGCGGCGGGTGGCGATACCGCGTCGCAGCAAACGGGTCATGAGCTCTTCGCGGTCGAGCGCCGCGTCCTTCGTCAGCCGCACGCAGTACGACTGATACGTGTGCGTCGCGTACGACGGCGTGTAGGGGGTCTCGATGCCCTTTATCCCAGACAGTTCCGCGTTGTAGCGCTCGGCCTTCGCGACGCGAATCCGCAGCAGCTCGTCGAGCCGCCGCAGCTGGACAAGGCCGATGGACGCTTGGATGTCGGTCATGCGGTAGTTGAAGCCGAGCTCAGCGTACTCCTCGAGGATCGGCCGATCGGCCCTGTGACGCTCGAGGTCGGACACGCTCATCGCGTGCGCGCGCAGCTTGCGGGCGCGCTCCGCGAGGGCATCGTCGTCCGTGATTATCATTCCGCCCTCTCCGGTCGTGATCACCTTGCGGGGGTGGAAGCTGAAGACCGTCTGGTGCGCGTTCGAGCCGACGCGGCGGCCCCGGTAGGTCCCGCCGATCGCCGGTGCGGCGTCCTCGACGACGTCGACGCCCTGGCGCTTGGCGATCTCGTTGATCGCCGCGATGTCGCAGGCGAGTCCGATCTGGTCGACGGGCATGATCGCCTTCGTCCGTTTGGTGATGCGCTTCTCCACGTCGGCGGGATCGGCGTTGTACGTACGCGGGTCGACCTCGCAGAAGACGACCGCGGCGCCGGTGTAGAGCACCGCATTGGCGGAAGCGATGAAGGTGAACGACGGGACGATGACCTCGTCCCCCGGCCCGACCCCGATCGACGCCAGCGCGAGATGGAGGCCGGTGGTGCAGGACGTGGTCGCGATGCCATGCTTGGCGCCGACGTACCCGGCGACCGCCTTCTCGAACTCGGCGACCTTCGGGCCCTGCGTTACCCAGCCGCTCTTGATCGACTCGAAGGGGGCTCGCGCCTCCTCCTCGGTGAGCGCGGGCTTGGTGATCGGGATGTTGAGCTTCTTCTTGGCCTCGACGGCCATGCCTTCCCCCTTACGCGGTCGCGCTCGAGGCGCTCTCGAGCGTCTGGCGCCGCCATTCGATCAGCTGCCGCACGCCTTCGCGCAGCGAGGTCTCCGCCTCGAAGCCGAGGAGCTCTCGCGCACGCCGGGGATCGCCGAACCGTCGCGCGGGGAGCGCGCCCGCCGGCTGTGGACGGTGCTCCACGCCCACATCGCTGCCCGTGAGCTCGAGCAGCAGCTCCGCGAGGTCGGCCATGCGGGTCTCGATGCCGCTGCAGACGTTGACGATCGCGTCGGGCGAGCTCGCGTCGCAGGCGAGCAGGTTCGCGCGCACGGCGTCCCCCACGTAGACGAAATCCGCGGATGCCGAGCCGTCGCCGTAGAGGACGAGAGGCTTTCCGAGGTCGATGAGGTCGAGCCAACGCACGAGGACCTCCCCGTACCTGGAGCGAATGTCCTGGCGCGGCCCGTAGACGTTGAAGTAGCGGAGGGTCGTGGTTCGTAGATCGTGGAGGTGCGCGAACGCGCGGGCCATCTGCTCGCCCGCCACCTTCGCGGCGCCGTAGACGGTCGTGTCGTTCAGCGGATGGTCCTCGTCGATAGGCAGGTGGATCGGCTTCCCGTACACAACGGCGGAGGAAGCGAGCACCACACGTGCCACCTTCGCCTCCGCGGCCGCCTCCAGAACGTTGAACGTGCCGTCGACCATGACTTCCTGGCACTCACGCGGCTGCTCCTGGCAACGGGTCCAGCGCAGGGCCGCCTGGTGGAAGACGAAGTCCGCGCCCGCGATGTTCGCGCGGACGGCTTCGCGATCGCGGATGTCCACCTCGACGAGCCGCGCGCGGCCTGTCGCGAGCGCGCCGGCGAGATTCTCCGGCACCCCGCGCACGAGCGCGTCGAGCGCCACGACCTCGGTCGCGTCCGCTCCGAGCGCGGCGTCGACGATGTGCGAGCCGACGGTCCCCGCACCGCCGGTCACGACCACGCGAGCCCCCGAGATAGTTGACATGCCGTCAGGGTAAGGCTTCAGGCCTTCTGCACCGGCGGCTTGCGTGACTTGAGGCGCTTCGCGGGGACGCCCGCGACGATCGCGTAGTCGGGAACATCCTTCGTCACCACTGCACCAGCGCCCACGATCGCGCCTTCGCCGACGGTCACCCCTGGCAGCAGCACCGCGTTCACCCCGATGTCCGCCCACTTCAGCACGCGCACCGGCTTGATCACCAGATCCGTCTGGATGATTGGAACGTCGGCGGGCTGGCCGGTGTGCTCGCTGCCGAGGACCTTCGCGCCAGGGCCCCAGCCCACGTACTCGCCGAGCTCGAGATCGCGGCAGTCGAAGTAGCTCTGCGGACCGATCCACGTATGCGCGCCGATGACGCAGCGCCCGTCGTGGCGCCCCTGCAGGTAGGTCTGGTTGCCGATGAAGACGCCGTCCCCGATCTCGAACGTGTGCGGATGCAGGACGAGCACGCCCAGACCGACCCGCACGCCATCGCCGAATGACTTGCAGAGCGCTCGCAACAACACGCGCCGCTCTCGCGCGCCGTCCGCGCTGTCGCGGAACAGCGTCTGGGAGTAGCGCTCGAGGAGCGCTTCGCGAAGCTCGGTCTCGCGCAGCCGGAGTGAGTCGGCGACCTCCGCGGGATCGTCGGGCTCGACCTTCTGAAGGCCGTGGACCGCCTTGACGACCCGGTCCGGTGCCTCTTCTTCTCCCTCGCTCTCGCCGATGAGCTCGCTCAACGCGCCTTCATGAACGACCGGACCGCGTCGGCGACGCGCTCGAGCTGCTCGTCGGTGAGCTCGGGGTACATCGGCAGCGACAGGACCTCGGAGGCGAGCTTCTCCGTGACCGGCATGTCGCCCTTGCGATAGCCGAGGAACTCCGCCGACTGCTGCAGGTGGATCGGGATGGGATAGTGGATCTGGGTCCCGATCCCGCGCTCCCCGAGGTACTTGCGGAGGTCGTCGCGGCGCCCGCCGGGCACGCGGACCGTGTACGTGTAGAAGACGTGCCGGCGGATGTCGGGGGGGATCTCCGGCGCGATCACGCCGGTGCCGCGCAGGCGCTCGTCGTACATCCGCGCCAGCTCGCGACGCCGGGCGTTCCAGCGCTCGAGATGCCTCAGCTTGATCCGCAGGACGGCGGCCTGGATCTCGTCGAGCCGCGCGTTGTACCCGACGACCGGGTGGTAGTAGCGCGTCGACTGGCCGTGCTCGCGCAGGGCGCGCAGCTCCTCCGCCAGGCGATCGTCGTTCGTCGTGATGCTCCCGGCCTCTCCGTACGCGCCGAGGTTCTTCGAGCAGTAGAAGGAGAAACAGTTGACTCGACCAGCGGTGCCCGCCTTGTTCCCGTCGTCGAGCATCGCGCCGTGCGCCTGCGCGGCGTCCTCGATGATGATGATGCTGCGGTCTTGCGCGATCTGCCGCAGCGGCTTCAGGTCGACGGTGCGGCCGTAGAGGTGCACCGGGACGATCGCCTTGGTGCGCGGCGTGACCGCCGCGGCGACGGCGGAAAGATCCATGAGCTGGGTGCGCTCATCCACGTCGACGAGGATCGGCCGCGCGTTCGCGTAGAGGATCGCCTCCACGGTCGCGAAGAACGTGAACGAGACGGTGATCACCTCATCACCTGACGAGACCCCGCACGCACGGATCGCGAGCTGCAGGGCGTCGGTTCCCGAACCGACCCCGATCGCGTGCTTCGTCCCGATATACGAGGCGAATTCCTGGTCGAACGCGCGGACGTTCGGTCCGATGGTGAGCTGCATGCTCTCGAGTACCTCGTCGATCGCGCGCCGCACGTCGTCACGGATCGTGGCGTATTGGGCACGCAGGTCGACCAGGGGGATCTCCTGTGTGGCGATGGTCATCTTGTCGTCGCTCCCTCTTTCTTGCGCGCGGGAAGGTCTTGCAGCCACGCGTACGCGTGGGGGTAGATGCCGACGAAGCACGCGAGGTCGCGGATGTCTTCCTTGAGCTGCACGGCGGGGTTGCCGGCCCAGACGGTTCGCGCCGGCACCTTCGCACGCACGACGCTACCCGCGCCGACGAGCGCGTCCTCCCCGATCTCGACGCCGGGCAGGATCGTGCTGTTCGCCCCTATCCGGGCGCGCCGCCGGACGACGCCGCCCCTGACGCAGTCGAGGTACGCCGGGCACTGTGGATGCGGGTCGTCGGTGAAGACGACGTGCGGTCCAAGGAAGACGTCGTCCTCGACCTGCGTCAGCTCCAGGAAGCACCCCGTGTGGATGCGAACGCGCGAGCCGATGCGGTTGCCGAACTCGATGGAGGCGTGGGTGCCCACCGAGACGTCGTCGCCGATCACGTTGTCCTCGCGGATGGATGCGCCCTGCCCGGTCTGCAGCCGGGCGCCGATGCGTGCGCCCGCGTAGATCGTGGTGAACGGGCGGATCACCGCGCCGGGGCCGATCACGAGCTCGAGCTCGCCGTCCTTCTTGCCTCGCGGCGCGCGGCCGAGCACGACGTACTCGCCGACGACGCTCCCCTCACCTAGGCGAACGTTGGGCGCGACGACCGCGGTCCGGTGCACCGTCGCGCCGGCGGTCATGCGCGGACCGTCGCCGGCCGGTACGAGACTCGAGCGCCGCCCGAACGCAGCGACCTCATCCCGGCCTCGAGCACGCGCACCACACGAGCACCGGACTCGCCGTCGCTCCGTGGCCTCTTCCCGTCGCGGACGCATTCGACGAAGTGCCGCATCTCGACCTGCAGCGCCTCCGTGATCGGGACGCGCGGACTGTAGATGTCGCCGGCGCGGTAGCTGCGCCGCAGCTCCTCGCCCTCGAGCTTGTCGACGCCCTGGTCGTAGACCTTCACTTTTTCGACCGCCTGCACGTCATCGTAGACGACCATCTTCCGTGACCCGATGACGGTCATCGTGCGCAGCTTGCTCGGCGCGAGCCACGACAGGTGCGCGTGAGCGATCGCGCCAGACGGGAAACCCATGACGAGGAACACCACGTCCTCGATCTCCGGCTGCACGAAGCAGGCACCGGTGGCCTGGATCCACTCGGGCTCTTCCCCAAGCCAGTAGAGCGTGATGGACACGTCGTGGGGTCCGAGGTCCCACAGCACGTTGATGTCGAATTGGTGCAGGCCGAGGTTCACACGCTGGCTGTCGATGTACTGAACCCGGCCGACGCCGTCGGCATCGAGGATCTTCTTCACCTCGACGACCGCCGGGTTGTAGACGAATGTATGTCCGACCATGAGCGTCCTGCCGGCACGCTCGGCGGCCCGAACGATCGCCTCGGCATCGGCCACGGTTCCGGCGAGAGGCTTCTCGACGAAGACATGCTTCCCGGCTGCGAGTGCCTCTTCCGCGAGCTTGCGATGGGTCCCCACCGGGGTCGCGATGCAGATTGCGTCGGTCTTGGGATCAGCGAGGAGGTCGCGGTAGTCAGTGGTCGTGCGCACCGCCGGAAAGCGCTTGCGGATCGCGTCGAGCCGGTCGTTGGCGAGATCGGCGACCGCGACGGGCTCGGCATTCGGAACCTCGTTGAGATTCCGCACGAGGTTCGGCCCCCAGTAGCCGGCGCCTATCACGCCCACCCGCAGTGTCATATCAACAAACCCGGAGTACCTTATACGGCCCCTGCGTGGCGCCCGGAATGCGCTCGAGGCGAGGTCGATCCTTCATTGAGAGCACCGGTCAGGCCAGAAGCACTACCGACACTCGCGCGTACCGCCGCGCAGCCGCCGCGAGTCGAGCGTCGGCGGTGACCAACGCGGCGCCAAGCGCATCGGCAAGCGCCGCGTAGATGGCGTCGTAAGCGCTCAGGTTCAGTCGCAGCGTCCACGCCCGCTCGAGCAGAGCTGTGGTCGGGTAGCGCGCTATTGGCAGGTCGAGCAGGGTCCCGAGCGCTTCGCGCGATCTCGTTTGATCGATGTAGCCGAGTCGCTCGTACCGGCGAAGCACCTGGAGTATCTCGGCGTTCAGAAGGTCCGGAGCGGCGGCGCCCTCAGCTGCGTCGAAGACATGGCGCTCCGCGGCGCCGGCGAGAGGCAGACCAAGCAGCAATTCCGCGACCGTCGACGCGTCAACGATGCTCAGCGGCCGTTATCCCGGAGCCGGCGAATGAGGGCGGCCGGCCGCTCGCGGGCCGGGACTGTCAGCGGGCTCCGTTCACGCAGTCGGGCGCGCACTTCGTCGGGCGTCGGTCTTGCCGCTATGAGCGCGAGCTCCGCCCGGAGGTACTCGGAAAGAGAAATGCCAGACTGCGCCGCCCGTGCCTTCAGGGTGCGGTGAACGTTATCCGGAACGTCTCGGACCTGCACCAGACGAGCCATCGTATCTGCATCTTAGCATACGAAGTGCATGCAGACCGGTCCGCGGCGATTACTGCCCCGTCGCCGCCCTGAGCTTGGCGAGGTCGTCCTCGAGCAGCTTGATCAGGCGCCCGTACTCGGCGAAGTCGCCACGCCGCAGCGCGTCCTGCGCCTGGTTGTAGTGAAGCGTCGCGTCCCTGACGAGCTGCGTGATCACCGACGCCGGCGGCGGCTCCTGTGGCGGCGGCTGCTGCGGGGGCGGGGGCTGCTCGGGCGGCGGCTGAGTCGGCGCCGGGAAGAGCAGGTCGAGCGCTTTCTCGAAGGTCTCGGCCATGACGATGCGGTCCGGAGTCGCGAGGATGACACGCTGGAGCTCGGGGATGCGAGCTTGCGTCGCGACCACGAAGAGCGGCTTCACGTAAATGAAGCTGTTCCCCACCGGCAGCACGAGCAGGTTCCCGCGGATGATGCTCGCGCCCCCGCCTCCCGCCAGGAGCGTGAGCTGCTGGCGGATGGTCGAGTCCTGGTCGATGCGCGCTTCGACGTTCAGCGGACCGAAGATCGTGCGGCCGCGCGGGAACGTGAGCACACGCAGCTTGCCGTAGTCGGGCGCGTCCGCGCGGCCCGCGATCCAGCCGACCATGTTGTTCCGCTCGCCTCCGGCCGGCGTCATCGGGACGAAGAGCACGAACTCGGCGCGGTTCGACCCCGGCAAGGTGGTCCTCACGTAGTACGGCTCGATCGGCTGCGGGGCTCCACCCTGGACGATCACCTCGTTCGCGATCCGCCACGCATCGGTCCGGTTGTAGAAGTCGTCGGGGTCGGTCATGTGGTAGAGCGCGAAGACCTGGGCCTGGACGCTGAAGAGAGCCTCGGGATAGCGGATGTGGTCTCGGAGCGCCTGCGGCATGTCGGTGATCGACTTCGAGAAGAGCGCGGGATAGATCGCGCGAAGGTTCCGGATCACCGGATCCTTCTCGTCGACGACGTAGTAGGTGATCGTCCCGTCGTAGGCGTCGGTGACGACCTTGACGCTATTGCGGATGTAGTTGAGGCGGCCACCCGCGACCGGCCGGGTCCCCGTACCGAGCGCCGTGAGGCTCTCGCTGTAGGGGTAATGGTCGCCGACGGTGAAAGCGTCGTTGATCCAGTACAGCTTGCCGTTGGCGATGACCAGGTAGGGATCGGGGTCGTATTCGAGGAACGGCGCGATGAGGCGCTGTCGCGGGAGGATCTGCCGATGGAAGAGGACCTTGCTCTGCCCGGTGATCTGGTTGGTGACGAGCATGTTCGTGTCGCCGAAGCGGATAGCGAACAAGAGCCGGTCCCAGAATGACCCGACGCCCACCCCGCCGGCTCCGCTGAAGTTGGTCGCGCTGCTGCCCCGCTCGGTCCCGTCGAACTCGTCCTGGCTCGTGCCGACGATCACGTAATCGCTCGTGAGCTCGCCGTAGTAGATGCGCGGCTGGTCGATCCGGGGCTCGCCCTGTGGCGGGATGTCCTTCACCAGGAACGCCGGGCGTCCCTCGGCGGCCACGCCGCCGACCGCGGTAGCCACCGCGCCGAAGCCGTGGGTGAAGACCAGGTGCCGGTTCACCCAGGTCTGCTGAGGAATGCGGTTCGCCGACAGCTCGCGAGCGGAGAGCATGACCGGCGTCTCCTTGCCGCCTATCGGGTAGCGATCCACATCGACGTCGGCGAACGTGTAGTACTGACCGAGCGCCTGTAGTTGGTCGAAGGCCGGCAGCAGCGGCCGGTAGTCCCAGAGACGCACCGTCGTGGTATCGGCGAGCGCCGCGCGCGCCTCGGCCGCGGTCGGCGTGTCCGCAACGTTGAATGAGGACTCGTCCACGGCGTCGAGTGAATAGGCAGCCCGTGTCGCCTCGATATTGCGAACGATGTATGGCCGCTCCCTGTTGAGCTGATCCGGGTTCACGATGAAGTTCTGGATCAGCCCCGGATAGACGTTGCCGACGAGGAGCGTGGCCGCGAACCACAAGACGATGGCGCCGCCGAGGACCCAGAGCGTCCTCGCGAACGCGTTGGCGAAGCAGGCGACCGCGGCGATGCCGACAAGGACGGTCAGGATCGTCAGCGCGGGCATGCGCGCGTTGATGCTCGTGTAGCCGGCGCCAACGAGGACTCGCTCCTCGCGGAAGAGCAGATCGAACTGATCGAGCACGTAGCCCGCTGCGATGAGCGCGAGGAAAAGTCCGCCGAGGATCGAAAGGTGCGCCCGGGCAGGCACCGCGAGCGCGAGGGCGGTGCGGCCCGCCACGCGTATATCCGCGCTCGCGAGCGGCCCGGTCGCCACGCCGATGACCCCCCGCGTGAAGTAGAGGCCGATCACGCCGATCGCGATGACGAAGAGCGCCACGAGGAGCCAGCCGCGCAAGAACTCGAGGACCGGAAGCGTGAAGAAGTAGAACCCGATGTCCCGGCCGAAGACCGGGTCCACCTTGCCGAACGGGACCTGATTGACCCAGCGCAGCAGCATGTCCCACTCGTCCCCGCCGGCGAGGCCGAAGAAGAACGCGGGGATGAGCAGAAGCCACATCCACCTGAGCGTCGTCACGGTGGCGCCGCGGCGCCGACGTTCCGAGTCGACCACGACACGCGGCACCTGCGGCCGCAACGCGAAGTAGAGGTTTGGCAGCGCGAGCAGGAAGAAGAGAGCGCCGAACGCGCTGAAGGCGATGAACGCGGCGGTGAAACGGCGCAGATAGACGGACTCGAGCCCGAGGCTGCGGAACCACAGGAGATCGGTGAGGAAGCTCACCAGCGGACCGACCAGCAGCGGGATGATGAGGAGGAAGGCGATGAGCGCCCCGATGAAGATCGCCCGACGCGAGGGTCCCGTTACGCGTCCACCGCGCCCGAACCCCGAGAGGTCGATGTTCGACCAGTCGATGCTCCCCCAGTCGCGCCCGCCGTCCCCGCCCCGCCCTCGTTCGCGCACGTACCTCAGGATAGGCGGCATCGCGTTCGCTTGGTCGCTCGCAAGCGCGGAGGCGCCGGTCGCAACCTAACGCCGGCGCCGAAGGGAAGGGGCGAGGGTGCGACTGCCGCGCGTACCGAACGGCCGAGCGCTGGCGATCACGTTCGTCTTCGCGATCGCGACTGCTCGGCGGGGACAGCTTCCGGCTTTTTATCGAAGCCGCTGGGAACTGGGCCGTGCAGATCTCAGGCATCGAGTGCTGCGAAAACCCAACGGGGTTCTCCGGCACGGGCGACGATGTGAGCAGCCCCTGATCAGCACTGGAAAGGGTCCTTGCTGTTGCTGGGAAGTGCTCGCGGACGGCAACTGGTCGATCAGAAAGGTCTGATCTCCTAACGCGAGTGACGCTCCCTGACCTCGCGCAACGCCGAGAGGTTCTCGACCTCGACCCGATCCTTGATTCTCCCGGCTGCGCGCTTCATGCGGATCAGATCGTCGAGCGACGCGGTGACGATCTTCAGTTCGTCAATGGGGTACGTCTCGGCGTTCCGCACGAGCGTGTCATATGTGAAGCCGCCCGCGGCCTCACCCAGGCAGTCGAGCGGACCGAACCGCGTCTCGAAGGTGAAGCTCAACCCCCTCGACAGGGTGCGCGCATCCGGCTTGAAGGGGAGACCCGCTTGAGCGCCGCGGAGCGTCGCTTCAATCGCAGCGAGCGCTGACGCGAGACGCCGCAGGTTACCGCGCTCGCGCGAGTACATGACATCGATGTCCTCGGTCAGTGTCGTGGACCCGTGAAGATTGCCCGATACCCCACCGATCACGATGAACTGAACATCGTGTTCAGACAGGACACGCAGAATCCCAAGAGGATCGAACTCAGCCGACGCGTCGCGCACGCCTGACCGTACGCAGCCAACGCGCGCCCTCTCCGACGCGGCGGAGACGGTCGGCGGGCGAAAGCTTCAACGATGTGATGAACTGGGTCCGATCGACTCCGTCACCCGCCCGCGGGAACAAGTCGATCTCTTGATCGCATGCAGCAAGAATCCGCTCAAGCGTGCTGTGCCGTGGGTCTTGAACGCCACGCTCGATCGACGAGAGCATCGGCTGCGGAATCTTCGTGCGGCGAGCGAGCTCCCGCTGGGTGAGGCCCTTTCGGAGTCGTGCGGCGCGAACCAGCCGTGCAGCTTCCATATATGGAAAAGCATATCAGCCTGAGCTTCGCCGCGCGCGGACCTCGTCGAAGAGGCCGACGTACGTATCCACGACGCGGGGCCACGTGTACGTGCGCGCGACGAAGGCCGCGCCGGCCCGCCCGAGGCGATCGCCGAGGCCGGGGTCGTCGACCAGCAATTCGACGATCTCGGCGAACTCGGCGTACGTCTGATACGCGAGGCCGGCACCCGCTCGGCGTGACATGCCGGCGAGCACCGGCGAATGCGCGTCGACGATCACGGGCCGTGCTGCGGCCCACGCCTCGAGCGTCACGAGCGATAGCGACTCGAGGGTGCTCGGCATGACGAGCGCCGCGCATCCGGCGAGGGCGTCCCATTTGTCCGCCTCCGGGAGCCGGCCGAGGTGACGGATGCCGTCGACCCGTGGGATCGCGATCTCCGCGTCGCCGATGAGCACGAGCGAGACGTCGTGCGCGGGATCGCTCGTGCGCCAGCGCTGGTAGCTCTCGAAAAGCTCGCGCGAGCCCTTGCTCACGCCGATACGCCCGACGTAGAGGAGGTACGGGCCATCGATCCCGTGCTTCTCGCGGAACCGCCCGGCGTCGCGGTCCGCCGGAGCGTCCACCCCGACGCCGACGATCTCGTTGGGGACGCGCTCGTTGCCGAAGCGGCGCCACACCATGCGGCGCTCCTCCTCGGTGTTGTACGCGATGGCGCGCGGCGCGTGGAAGACGGGCTTGTAGGCGGCGAGCTGGAGGGCGGACTCGTCGTGCGCGGTCGGCACGAGCGCGGCGCGCTCGGGCACGAGCGGCAGGCCGAGCACCGTGGGGTAGTAGATGTAGGTGAAGAAGAGCACGTGGTCGTACTCGCGGCCATGCGCGAAGAGGAACTCGAGCAGCTCGGGCGTGTACGGTCCCTGCGCCTCGATGAACGCCCACTCGTCGTCGAGGCTGTGGCCCACGCGGAACGCGCGACGCTCACGCAGCTTGAAGTTCCACGCGCGCAGGCGCTCGACCGGGAAGCGGCGGACCGTCACGCCGTCGACGACATCCATACCAGCGGTGAGCTCGCTCTTCCAGGTGAGGTAGTCGGTCGCCGTCGTTGTCGCGACGTCGATCGCGAAATGCGGCGCCAGACGCCGCACGACACTTCGCGCGTGCGCCTCAGCGCCGCCCGGCACGTCGCCGTATCGCTGGACGACGACCAGCAGGCTCGGTGCGCTCACCTCGCCACGAGGTCCACGAGCTGCTCGAGCCGCGCGTCGAACGCCGGCCAGGCCGATTCGCGCGCGACGTAGGCGTTGCCCGCCTCGCCGAGCTCGTCCCGCTTCGCGAGCACCGCAGCGAGCGACCCGGCGAAGCCGTCCCGCTCGTACGCGGCCCCGCCGTGCGCGCGCGCGACCTGGCCGCTCGTGACCGGGTTGCGCGCCGCGACGAGGCACGGCGTCCCGACCTGCCAGGCCTCGAGGAGCACGATCCCGAGGCTCTCGAAGCGCGACGGGAGCACGAGGACGTCGGCCGCCTCGAGAAGCGCGTACTTGTCCTCCTCGCTCACCCGGCCGAGCGACACGACGTCCTCGCGCTCGGGCAGCGCCATGCGCGGCGTTCCCGCGAGGACGAGCGTTCCCGCCCCTCCGCCTTCGCGATAGGCGGTCCAATCCGCAAGGAGCTCGTCGACCGCCTTCCCCTCGCTGACCTGACCGACATAGGCGACGAGCGGACCGCGCTGGGCGTACCGCTCGCGGAACGGCTCCCCGTCGTGCCAGGGCGGCGCGTCGAGGCCCATCCCGATGACCTCGCTCGGAATATGCGCGTTCGCGAAGCGCGCGTGGACGAGGTCGCGCTCCTCCGGGGTGAGGAAGCCGAACGCCCGCGGGAGCTGGAACAGCGCCCGGTACGGCGCGAGACCGAGCGGCGCCTCGTCGTGCGCGGTGGACACGAGCGCGGCACGCTCGGCCACCAGGGGGAGCCCGGCGGCGGTCGGCTCGTAGATGTACGTGTAGAAGAGGATCGCGTCGTAGCGGCTCCCCTCCCGGTGGAGGAACTCGAGGAGCTCGGGCACGTGCGGACCCTGCGTGACCAGCCAGTCGCGCTCTTCGGAGAGCGTGTGCGGCTCCTGCGTGACGTGGCGCTCGATGTCCTTGAAGTCTGCCCGGCGGCCCGAGGCGATCGGAAAGCGGCGAACGCGCACCGGTCCATCGAGCGACTCGCCGGGCGCGAAGTGCGGCGCCCAGGTCCAGTAGTCGAGCGCCGTCGTCGTCGCGACCTCGACCTCGTTCAGCTTCGCGAGGCGCTGCGCGACCACGCGCGCGTGCGCCTCGGAGCCGCCGACGACCTCGGCACCGTAGCGCTGGACGACGATGAGGATCCTCAACGGATGCCGGCGAGGTAGCGCTCCGCCATCCGCTCCGGCGAGAGCAGACGGCGCAGGATGCGGACGCCGCGCGCGTACGTCGCGTAGGTTTCCGGCCGCTGTAATTCGCGCATCGCTTTCGCGAGATCGTCGACGCTGCGGACGACGGGTCCGGCCGCGTGATACGGCGCAAAGCCGTCGGCGTCGGAGAAGATGCACGGCAGCCCCGCCCAGACGGCTTGCGTGACGACAGCGCTCTGGAAGACGTCCTCGTAGAAGAGCACGACGGCGTCGGACGCGGCCACGTATTCCCCCATCGTGTTGTATTCGGTGTTCACGACGACGTTGTCCAGACCCTTGGCGGCCTTCGTCACCGCGTCGAAGTAATCGGGGTCGCGATCGGATCGGGTCCCCGAGAGAACGAGCACGGCATCGTCGGGAAGCGCCTCGATGACCTCGAGGTACCGCTTGCGAGGGAAAAAGAAACCGGGCGAGACGAAGATGAATCGATCCGTGGGCAGGCCGAACCTGGCGCGTAGCTGGCGCTTCTCCTCGGGGCTCCGCGGCAGGACGGTGTTCTCAAGCGGCATGATCGGGAGCGGGAAGCGCTCGCGCTTGCCCTCGTCGTTCGTGAGGAGCTGGAGCCAGCGGTCGCTGCGCGCCGAATGTACGACGAGCTTCCTCGGCAGCGAGCCCATGAGCATGAGGACGAGGCGGTAGCGCAGGAACCAGTTCACCAATCGCAGGCCCACCCAGGGCATGCGCAAGAGCTCGAGCGGCCACGAGTAGCGCGGCTCGTAGTGCAGCGCGGCGGTGAGCCGGCGGTAGTGGTGGAACTTCTCGGGCTCGAGCTCGTGCAGCGAGAGGATCACCGGCAGCCGTCGCAGCCAGAGCCTGATCAGCGTCAGTACGAACGGCACATCGCGGAAGATCCCGGCCTCGTGCTCGATCAACACGGCATCGGTCCGCCGCGCGATGAACCGGCCCTTCTTGTAGAGATCCGGCGTGTCGAGATGCTTCACGCCGACGAAGGTGACCTGGTGCCCGCGCTCGCGAAGCCCCTCGGTCACCGCGAGCGAGTAATGGTGGATGCCGCAGCGCTGGTCGCTCGACACCACCGCGACGCGCTTCGCCCGCGCCGGCGGCAGCTCCCACCCGCCCTGCGCGAGCGCGAGCGTGAGGCGGCCGGCCACCTTCTCGCGCGAGAACTCCTCGACGCGCCGGCGACCCTTCGCGATCAGATCTTTCCGGAGCGCCTGGTCGCGCACGATCCGCTCGAGCGCGTCGGCGACCCTTGCCGGGGACTTGTCCTCGAGCAGGATGCCGGCGTCGCCGAGCGTCTCGGGGATCGCGCCCGCCGAATGCGCGACGATCGGCAGATCGCTGCGCATCGCCTCGAGGAGCGGTACGCAGAAGCCCTCGTGCTCGGAGAGCGTGATGAACGCGCTCGCGCTGCGGTAGTACGCGACGAGCTGCTCGACCGTGAGGCTCCCGGTGAACGTCACCGCGTCCTCGAGACCGGCGTTGGCGACGTCGCGCCGCAGACGCGTGAGATACGCGGCGGACATCGCGGTCGAGCCGACAAGGTAGAGGCGGGCGGAGCGGTCGGCTTCGCGGTACTTCGCGAACGCCGCGATCACGTCGTGGACCGCTTTCTGCGGCAGGATCTGGCCGACCGCGAGGATCGTCGTGCGCTCGTCCGTCAGACGGCGCGCGACCTCGGGGTCGGGCGGAACGTCGAACTGCTCCCAATCGATCGCGATCGGTACCACCGACGTGTTGGCGAACCCGGCCTCCTCGAGCTCGCGGCGGTTGTACTCGCTGTCGGCGAACCCGAACTCGGCGTTCCTCGCGAGGTCGACGAGCTGGAGCCGTCCGACCTCGGCGTACTGCCGCGCGTGCTCGTTCAGACCCTCGAAGAAACGCGCCGGGGTGATGTTGTGGTAGACGACCGCCTTCCGGACGGGGAGCTTCGCGACCTCGGCGACCGCGTCGTGCCCCATCGAGTGGTGCACCAGCAGCACGCCGTCGCGGATCGTCACGCGTTCGAGATCCCTCCAGTCACGGACGAGCGCGCGGACCTCGGGCTTCGCCTCCGCCGCGAACAGATCGCTTCTCACCCCGGAGGCCCAGAAGATGCGCTGCAGCTCGAAGGCATCGTTGCCGATCGCGTCGCCATAGGCGACGACCGGATGGAACTGGTGCGCGAAGCGCAGAGTGTTGGTCACGGCCAGCTCGGCAAATGGTGACCTACCGGGGAGAAATCGGTCGGAAGCCCGCGGCTCGAAAGTCCTCATCGAAGGCGAAGGCCTGCGCGATGTCACGCTCGCGCATCACCTGAAAGCTGACAAAGTCCACCAGCGAGACATCCGTGGGCAGCGCTGCAAGGAGCGCAGCCGCACCCGCCGTGTGCGCCGCCTCGTCGATCCAGACCACGCTCAGCGCCGGCAGAAAGTCGTGGGAGAAGCGTCTCACGGCGTCGGCGCCAAGACGACGCTGGATCAACGCCATCGTCTCCACGAGCACGTAGCTGTCGGTGACGAGCTCCTCGTCGGCCATTCCGCTGAACGCGGCTGCCGCAGCCTTATGAAAACGGTCGTCTCGATCGAGAAGCGCATAGAGCGCCGACGTGTCAACGAAAACGCTCACTTGCGAAACGCGTCGGCCAGCTCACGATCATGCTCACGGCTGACATCCCTGCGACCTGAGGAGAACTGACCGACCACAGCCATCGCTCGGGC
The DNA here is from genome assembly GCA_036002305.1 of Candidatus Limnocylindria bacterium. Taxonomy (GTDB): domain Bacteria; phylum Chloroflexota; class Limnocylindria; order P2-11E; family P2-11E; genus 3-1-20CM-2-70-9. The sequence goes on along the minus strand of DASYTL010000045.1, from coordinate 63,202 downwards.
CAGACGGTCAGGAGCGCGGCCGTGGCCGCGAGCCCGAAGCCATTGATCAACGGCCTCGCGGACTATCGCCGCGTCCGAGGTCTTGCGTCGAGCCGCCTCCTTACGGACCGCCGCGGCTTGATGTCCTGTGAGCTGAATCTGCTTCCGTTGCATGCCATCATGATGGCATCGCGCGGCGTGTTCCGTCAAGGCCCGCTAGAGACCGAGCACCTGCCGCATACGTTCCGCGACTCTGTCCGGATCGAAGTCGCTCACGCGTTTCTCGCCGGCGGCGATGAGCCGCTCGCGCAGATCGGCGCGCTCGGTGACCAGCGCGGCCGCCTCAGCCGCCTCCGCGAGATCCCGCTCGCGCAGCAGGACCCCGGCGCTGCCCACGGTCTCGCCGATCGCGGCCGCGTCGTACGCGACAACCGGTAACCGGAAGCGCATCGCCTCGAGCAGCGGCACGCCGAACCCCTCGTGCTCGCTGAGCGACACGAATACCGATGCCGCTTGGTAGTAGGCGAGCAGCGACGCGTCGTCGACGCCGCCCGCGAACGCGACCGCTCCACCCAAACCGAGGCGCTCGATGAGCGCGACGAGGCGCGCGTGGTACTGCGGCTGGTCGCGGAAGGCGCCGACGAGGACGAGGTGCGCCTCGGGATCGATGCAGCGGCGGTAATAGGCGAGCATGCGGACGAGGTCGTCCTGGCGCTTGTTCGGGGAGATCCGCCCCACGAAGAGCAGGACCGTCCGCACGCCCCGCCACCGCGCGAGCACGGTGTCGGAGGGCGGCACCGCGAAGTGATCCCAGTCCATGAGGATCGGGACGCGCGTGGTCTCCTCGTACCCGGCCGCCTGCAGCGCGCGGCGGTTGAACTCCGAGACGCCGATCCCGAGCTCGAACTCCGGCGCGATGCGCGCGAGCTGACGGAGCCCGAGGCGGGCGAACGCCGCCGCGTGCGGGTTGATGCCGCTGAAGAACTCCGGCGGTGTGATGTTGTGATAGACGAGCACGCGCCGAGCCGGGATCTTGATGAGCTGATCGACGACCTCGCTGCCCATCGAGAAATGCACGATGAGCAGGTCGTCAGGCTGCACGTCGCGGAAGAGGCGACGGTACGAGCGGACGTCGGCCACGCCCGGCTTCGCCTCGATCGCATACGCGAACGACTCAAAGCCCCAGTGGCGGATCTTCTTGCGAAGCGCGAAGACGTGGTTGCTCATCGCGTCGCCCTGCGCGAGGACCGGATGGAACTGGTGAATTCTCATCCCGAGGGCGCGCGGCCGATGACGGCGTAGTCGCGGTCGCCGAAGAGCGTCTCGTTCAGGAGCTTCACGTTCTCGCGGATCGCACCCTCGGGCACGTCCTCGCGCAGGCGCTTCTCGCTCGGCTCGAACGTACGTACGTCGACGTCGATGAAGCCCTCGACCTCGAGATAGAACTTAAAGAGCTCGGGCGGGATCGGCCGCAGATGCTGGGGGTCGAGCCAGAACGTGTGCGCGCCCACCGTGAGCGTCCTGGGGTTCGGCGTCACGAACACGAGCGGCGCACCCGGCGCCAGCGCCCGCCGGCACGCGCGCAGGATCTCGACGAGCTCGCCCGGCAGGATGTGCTCGGCGAGGTGGCGCGCGTAGAGCCCGTCCACGCTGCCCGCCTCGACCTGCCTAAGGTGAGTGAGCGCTTCGGCCTCGTGGACCTCGAAGCCCTTCGCGCGGCAGTGCGCGACCATGCGCGGGTCGAGGTCGACGCCGTACCCGCCGATGCCCTTGTCCTTCAGCAGCTGCAGGAAGATCCCGCGGCCCGACCCGAGGTCGAGCACGCGCTCGCGCCCCTTGAAGAGGTCGACGAACGCCTCCGACTGCTTCCGGATGACCCGCTCTTCCCCGCCGAAGCGCGCCTGGAAGTGCTCGGAGTGGAGATTCGCGGCTGATTGGTGCTCGCGCCAGCGCTCGAGGCTCTCGAGGCGCGCGCCAAAGCGCGGTGCCATCTGCCCCTCGTAGTCGTAGGCCGCCGCGAGGAGTCGGTTGATGCGCTCCTGGCGCTCGAGGATCGCGCCCATCCACCAGCGTGTCAGGGAAATGATGGCTCTGCGCGCGAAGGTGATGAGCGGCCCGACGATCGGCTTGCGGCTGCGCGGGTCGTATTCGACCTCTTCGTCCAGCGCCTCCGCGAGCGACGCCAGGGGGTCCTCCAGGTCGTCCGAGAAGATCCGCCGCCCGCCGGGAAGAGGCACGCGGAGCAGCGCCTCGACGTCCGGGCCGTAGATACCCTTCTCACGCTTCTCGCGGATGCGCTCGCGGACCTGCGCCATGAGGGCGTCGAGATCGATGGATCTCTGGCTCATAGCGGTCGCACCGCGTCGTCGAGATCCCGCCGATCGATGATCCGCTCGACGAGGTACGCAGGAGGTTTCCGGCCGAGTGCGCGAAGCTCGGCCAGGCTGAGCTGTCGAAGGATCACGCGGGTGCTGCCGCCACGCAGTCGCAGCCACGGACTGCGGCCGGCTAGCGGCCGGATGTCGAGGTTCGGCCGCATCGGAGACCCGACGAGGCCGGCGAGCGCGGCCCGAATCCGGTCGCGTACTCCTCGGTCGAAACGCTCTATGTCCTTGGTCGCCCTCTTCGAAAACTGGACCCGCTCGGTCAACGGCGACGCATCTTGGCGCCGCGAGCACGCCCGGACACGGACCGAGCACGCGGGGGCCTCTTTTGATCGAGGCGCGAGAAGACCTCGTTCATGCCCTTCGTTTCCCCGCGTCTTAGCTCCTGGTCGGCCCTCTGCATCCCCCTGACGAACTCTGGCGAGTTGGCGAGGATCCAATCTTCGAGAGCGTCAGCGTCGATCGGCACGACTGCAGCAACCGGCCTTCCACCTCGAGTGATGATGGTCGGCCGCTTACGGCGCGCGACATCGCCGATGACCTTGCTGGTGTTCCTCGCGAGCTCCCTGACGTTCACCGCCCCCATGGCGCACCTCTCCGTGTCATGCGTTCGTCAGACATACTACCGGAGCGTCTAGCGATGGGCAAACCGGACGACCGCCTGAGCGGACCGGTTCGCGAGCACGTCAGGATCGCTTCGCGAAAAGGGCGATCGAATATCCGAGGAGCCATCCGCCGACGACATCGCTCGGCCAGTGCTCCGCGAGATAGACCCGGGTCAGAGCCATCACCAGGACGAAACTCACGTTGAGCCACCGTGGCCAGCCCAGCGCAGTCGCCAGGAAGGCGACCCGCGCCACGTGGCCGCTGGGGAACGCATCGAGCGAGGGCGGCTGCAGGAACTCGATGAACTCGATGCTCCGTGACAGCTCGTCAGGCGGTGCCGCCTGCGCGATGACCGTCTTGCCGACCACCTCGATCGCGACGACGAGGGCGAGGCCGAGCGGAACCCACCAGTCGCGCCGTCGGTGGCGGAGGCGCGCGACCGCGACGCCCAGCGCCAAGCTGCCGACGACCTCGGACTGGCCGAGGACCGTGACCAACGACGCGGCGTAATCGAGCCAGTCCTCGTGCGGCCGCTGGATCACGTCGAGGACCGCGCGATCGAGCGTGTCCAGCCCGTAGAAGGCGACGACCGCCGCGAGCGCCACGAAGGCAACGAGCGCAAGGGTCGCGCGCTTCAACTAGCGCCCCTCGATCTGCTTCATGAGCGCGACGGCGGTGGCGTTCGAGGGCTCCTTGGCGAGCGCGTCGCGCAGGACGGTCCGCGCCTCGGCGATGCGATCCGCGTCGATGAGCCCGCGCGCGAGCGTGAGGCGCAGCTCGTTCGAGTCGGTGGCCGCGACTCCCGCTCGCAGGAAGTCGAGGCTCGCGTTGGTGTCCCGGGCCTGCCGGGCCGCCTCGGAGGCGACGGTGTAGAACCGCGGCTCCGTCGGGAGGTAGTGGATGGCCTGGAGCTCGTTCTCGATGGCTCCGGCGTAGTCACTGAGCGCGAGCTGCAGGCGCGCGAACCGGTCGTAGCTCTCCGAGTTCTGCGGACCCGCGGCGATCGCGCGCCGCATCGCGTCGTAGGCCGCCTCGCGCGCGCCCGCCTCGCCCTGCTTCGCGAACTCCTGCTCCATCCGGCCGAGATTCCACCAGAAAGCCGGCGTGTACGGCGACCGCGCGGTGGCCTCGCGGTACGCCCTCCGCGCGCCGGCGAGGTCGGGCACGAGCTCGACAGCGCGCCCAAGGTCGTTCCAGTAGACGGCACGCCCCGGGTCTGTCGCGGTCGCGTTCCGTGCTGCCTCGACCGCGCGGGAGGCCGGAGCGGAACCCAAGGCGTTCTGCGCGTTCTTCGCTGAGCGGTTCGCGCTCAGGGGGCCCAGCTGGGTGAGCGCGACGACCGCGAGGCCAACCGCGATCAGGACCCGGACCGCCGTCGGAATTCGAAGCGGAGGCAGCACGGCGACGGTCCGCGCCGTCCGCAGGTCGCTTGCGAGAGCGACCCCCACGCAGGCCCAGGGGATCCACTGGATGCTCTGCGCCCCCGGCAGGACGAGCCCGCTGCCGTAGAACGCGGCGGTCGCCACGGCCGCCACGAGGAGGCCCGTGGAATCCGGCTCGGGCGCTCGCCGCCAGGCATGCGCCGCGAAGGCAGCGAGTAGACCAAAGTTCGCGAGAAGGCCGACGAGCCCGGTGGTGGCGGCGACATGAAAGATCCAGCTGTGCGCGGACGTGTTCGTCGTGTTCGGGCCGACGAGCGCGAACCACTCCGCCTGCTGGTACCGCGGGTAGACGACCGCGAAGTTCTCGAAGCCCACGCCGGCCACGGGATGGTCGAGGAACATTCGCACGGCCGAGTCATACAGCAGCACGCGGTCGCGAAGGCCGACGCCCCGGCTGATGTCGAGGACGCGGCCACCGAGCGGCGTGGTGACCAGGACCAGTCCGAACGCGAGCAGCGACGCGACAAGAGCGGCCGCGAAACGCGTCATGGCGTGCCGCGAGATCCCCGTCCGGCGCAGCCACAACACCCCGAGAACGAACGCGCCTCCGATCACACCGATCACCGAACCTCGGGTCGCGACGATCACCATCAGACCGACGGTCATCAGGCCGAGCGACCCGAGCGTAAGTACCAGCCACAGGCGCCGACCGGCGGCGCCGAACGCGAGGGCCGCGGCGCAGGCCAGGGCCACGCCCGAAAGGAACTGTCCGTAGAAGTCGGGGTTGCCGAAGGTCGCGAACGGCCGGAGCCGCGAGTTCTGGTCGGTCCAGCGGACCGGATCCGCGCCCAGCGCCTGCTGTATGGCGTACACGCCGGCGACGACGGACGCTCCGCCGAGGGCCCATCCCAACCATGAGAGCCGGCGGGGGTAGTCGAGGCTCACCGCGAGCGCGACCGCGACGAGCGCGAGCACGGCATGGGTCGTGAGCCCGAGATAACGCCCTACCTCACCGTACGTGGCGACGTACTGGTTGGTCGCGGTCGCCGTCGCGAGCACCTCCGTCGCCAGGACCAGATAGAAGGCGATGAACAGCGGAGTCACGGGGATCCGCAGACCGCCGACGAGGGCGACGACGACGAGCACGCCCAGCAGCGGCCACGCCAGGGCGTGGGAGAACGTCGCCTTGGTAAGGTCGAAGACGTTCAGCACCGAGGGATCGAACGCGAGCATCAGGATCGCGACCTCGGCGCACGCGAGCAGGAGCGCGAGCTCGCGCCACCCCTCCGCCCGAGAGATCGACGCGGCGCGCTGCTCCTTTGCGAGCCGCCCGCGGGCCCGCGCAGCTCGCCTCGCGGTGTCGCGCCGGCTCATCAGAGCGCCGACTCGAAGTCGTCCTTCGCCCGATCGAAGTACCAGAATCCCACGACGAATACCACGACGGCGAACGCCACGGAGTACGCGAGGGCATCCCATTGCGGTGCGACGCCGTCGAGCAGCGCGCGCTGGTACGAGACGATGACCGCGGTCATGGGATTGAGATAGAGCAGCCGAAGCAGGTCCGGCCGGTTGTCCAGGACGGAGACCGAGAAGAGCACCGGCGTAAGGAAGTACCAGGCGAGCAGCAGGACTCCGAGGATGTGCTGGACGTCGCGGAAGAACACCGCGAGCGCGCTCAGCAGATACGCGAATCCGAGATTCATCGCGATCTGCACCGCGATGAGGAGCGGAAGCCAAACGAGACCCTCCGGATGCCGCGGGCCGAAGATCGCGAGGACCCCGAGGAGCACGACGAGGCTCAGGAGGAAGTTCGCGAGCGCGGAGAGCACGCTCGCCGCCGGCAACACCTGCAGCGGCATGCGCACCTTCTTCACGAGCGGCCCATTCGCGAGGATCGCGGAGGCGCCGGACTGCAGCGAGGTCGCGAAGAACGTCCAGGGCAGGAGCCCCACGAAGAGGAAGATCGCGTAGGGCTGCTCTCCCGATGCGGTGACCGGCCGCGTGTCCAGGATGACGCCGAACAGCGCCCAGAACACGACGAGCTGTAGCAGCGGGTTCACGAAGTTCCACGCGAACCCCAGCACCGAGCCCTTGTAGCGGGCACGCAGCTCGCGCCAGGCGAAGTCCGCGAGCAGCTCGCGTCGATCAACGAGCTCGCGCAGGTCGGCGATCACGGTGGAAGAGTATTCAGTGATGCCGACACGTGGCGCGATCACTCGCGAGGGCGCCGAGCTCGTGTACTGGAACTGGCCGGGCGCCGATCCGCCCGCGTTGCTGCTGCACGGGATCGGCAACTACGGGCGCTACTGGGACCTCTTCGCGGACGCGATCGCCGGCAGGCTGCGCCTCGTCGCCCCAGACGCCCGCGGACACGGCGAGAGCGGACGGCCGCCGGGCGGCTACGCGCCCGCGGATTTCGCTGCGGACGCGCTCACGGTGCTCGACGCGAACGGGATCGACCGCGCCGTCGTGGTCGGTCACTCGATGGGCGGGCTACATTCGATCCATCTCGCGGCACATCACCCCGATCGCCTCCGCGCGCTCGCGATCGTCGACGCGAGCTCGGAGCCGCTTCCCGAAGGCGCCGAGCGCGCGCAGCGGCTGCTCACCGGCCGCCCGCCGCGCTTCGCCGACCGGACCGAGGCGCGGGCGTACCTCGAGCGCACCTCGCCCGGGTACTCATCCGCGGTCTACGAGAACCGGCTCGCGTGGGCATTCCGCGAGGAGGCCGGCGGCCTCGTGTGGCGGTCAGATCAGAACGCGCTCGAGCGGATCATGACCGCGCGCACGCCGCGCGAGGATCGTTGGGACGCCCTCGCCTCGATCGACTGCCCCGCCCTCGTTGTTCGCGGGACGCGTTCGAACGTGCTATCGGACGAGGCGGCGCGATCGATGGTGCGGACGCTCCGTGACGGGCGGCTCCTCGAGCTTGACGCGGGCCACAACGTGCCGCTCGACCGCCCCCGCGAGCTTGCGGACGAAGTGGTTGCCCTAGCGAGGCACTAGCAGTCCTGCTCGGTCGAGCTCAGGCGGGTCGCGCGCACGCACGCATCCCTGGCGGCTAGATGCGACCCGAAATCGCTCTGAGAATCTCGTCGGCAGCGGGCTGGGCGGCGTTGGACTCGTTCGAGAGCACGATCACGGTGTAGCCGTTCGCCATCATTCCGAACACCGCACTCGCGCCGATGTCAGCGCCGGCGAACACGCCGGAAGTTAGCCCCGCCGAAGCCTGTCCGGCCGGCGGCGGCTGCAGCACCAGGCGCTTCAGCGTCTCGGGCTTCACGAGCGCCCCGGTCGCGAGCGCGCGATGGAAAGCGAGCAGGTCCGGCGCGGTCGCGTACGCGCCGCCCGCGGGCGTGCCGCGCGCGGGCAGCAGGCTCCAGTTGGTGGTCCCGTCCGGCCGGTAGCCGAGCGCGTATCCGCGCAGCCGTCGGTCCTCCTCGGTGTTGCGCAGGAACCCCGCCGCGATTCCGGCACGCAGGAAGATCTCGTCCGCGACGTAGTCGTAGTAGTCGCGGCCCGACGCCTTCTCGATGACCGCGCCGAGCAGCAGGTAGCCGGTGTTGCTGTACCGGAAGGTCTTGCCAGGGACGGTGCCGGCGGCGGGGCGGGTGTCGACCGCGGCGAGGAGATCGGAGAGCGACTCGAAGCTCTCGCGGACACGCTCGTAGCCCGGGTCGGTGAGGTAGTCGCCGGTCCCCGCGGTGTGCTCGAGGAGCATCGCGATCGTGATCTGGTCGCCGACCGGCCTCGGATATGTCGGCAGGTACTTCGTGAGCGGATCCTCGAAGGCGACCTTGCCCTCATCGACGAGCTGCCCGATCGCGACCGCGGTGAAGAGCTTCGCGATCGACGCGATGTTGAAGGGCGTGATCGTGGCGTTGGGCAGCCCGCGCGCGCGGTCACTGTATCCGAGCGCCTTGGTCGCGAACGGCACGAAGTCCTTCGCCACCACGATCGCGCCCGAGAAGCGGTCCTCGTGCGCGACCTGCGCGACGTACGCGTCGATCGCCGCACGCACGTTCGGCGACGGCGTCGGTGGAGCGGGCGGCGTGCTTCCGACGCACGCGCCAACAAGGATGAGGAAGAGCGCCGGGGCGAGGAACGTGCGGCCCGTCTAGCGGAACTCCCAGCGATGCGGAAGACGAGCGACGCCGACCTCGCGTGACGTGCCGATCACCCGGAACTGCAAGCCCTTCTGGTGATAGTCATAGACCCGGTCCTGCGTATCAATGATCCCGATGTCCACGTCGAACGCACCCGGGAGCAGCTCGAGCTCGTCGATGCTGAACCGCGCGATTCCTTCCGGCCGGGCGGGCACGGGCGCACCATCGATGAGCGTGTTCGTCCCGAAGACGCCTATCCCGTCGTCGCGGTAGAGGTAGACGCCGAACACCGCGTCGGTCACGCCACGAGGGTTGCGGAAGCCGATCTCGATGGCCGCGGGCTTCCCGGACTCGAGCACCACGCGTTCGCTCCCGTCGGGTCCGAGCACGCGCGCGCTCGTGATCTCGATCTCCTTGGAGCCCCAGCGCGCGCCGATCTCGCCGCGCTGCGCGCGTTCGCGCTGCTCCTTCTCGCCGACCTTCTGGTGATACGCGTTGATGACGTCGTGCGGCGCGCCCTCGGCGCTGAGCACTCCCTGGTCGAGCCACATCGCGCGCTCGCAGAGGCGAGCGACCGCGCTGAGGTCGTGGGACACGAGCACGATCGTCTTTCCGCTCGCGCGGAACTCGCCGATCTTCGCGAAGCACTTGTGCTGGAAGTACTCGTCGCCGACGGCGAGGACCTCGTCGACGAGGAGGACGTCGGGATCGAGGTGGACGGCGACCGCGAAGCCGAGCCGCATGTACATCCCAGACGAGTACGTCTTCACCGCGGCGTCGAAGAAGCGGCCGATGTCCGCGAACTCCTCGATCGCGGGCATGACCCGGTCCATCTCCTTCCGCGAGAGGCCCAGCAGCGAGCCGTTGAGATACGCGTTCTCGCGGCCGCTGAAGTCCGGGTGGAACCCGGCCCCGATCTCGAGGAGCGCGGTGACGCGCCCGTTGACCTCGAGCATCCCGCTCGTGGGCTTCGCTGTGCCGGCGAGAAGCTTGAGCAACGTGGACTTCCCTGAGCCGTTCGCGCCCACGACGCCGAAGGATCCGCCGGGCTCGACCCTGAAGCTCAAGTCCCGCAGCGCCTGAACCTGGTCCGCGGGCGCGTACTGCCGCAGGAAGGTCTCTTTCAGCGTGCGGCTTCGCTCGCGGCGCAGCTTGTAGGTCTTCGAAAGGTGCTCAGCGCGAATGGCGTGGGTCATCGCGTGCTAGACCGCGCCTGGGCGGGTCGGAACGTTCGGTTAGTCGTGCCTGTCCGCAATCAGCGACTTCGACGCGCGTGTCGCTTCGCTGCGACCAGTTGCTGCACCCGCTGCCGAGAGAGACCAAGAACTTCACCAGCGTCCCGCAGGCTCAGTCGAAGGTCCCGCGTGAGCTCCGCGGCTGCTCGAGCCGCAGAGGCTTGAGCTCGCGTCTGCTCTCGGTCCGCGCGAGTGCGAGCGGTACGCGCCCTCCGGACCGACCCTCGGAGCTTCCGAGGCAGACGGATCTCATCGACGAGAACGGCGCTCTCCGGCTGCCGCACCCACAGACCAAGAGCTTCTCGAACTCGCTCGCGAGCCTGTTCTATGGTGCGGCCGTAACCATGCGCGCCCGGGACTCTTCGGACATGGGCGATCCAAGCTCCACTTTCGTCGCGCTCGTACACGACCGTGTATCGACTCATGGGGCCGGGACCATGCCCAGCAGCTTCTTGCCGGTCACGTCGCCAAAATGGTGCCACGCGCGCGTCAGATCTGTCTAGTGCCCTAGACAGATCGTCATGCTCCCTGTGGCTTGAGGAGGGCGGTCCACTTGCGCGAGCTACGCTAACCGGCCGGAGCGGCTCCCATGAGCCGCTCCGACATGAAGTCTTCTAGGGCTTTGTGCAGCCGGGTGGCGGTGTCGCGTCGGGACGGCCGGGAGGGCCGGAGTGCGTGTGCTTCGTGTCGCCGCAGCCCCAGCCGGGCCGCGTGCCCGCCCCGGCACTCGAGTCACGGGGAGCGGACGCGGGCGTGTTGACGCGCGCTTCGTCGGTGATCGTCGTCTCGCCTCTGTTCGACGCCCGCGCCTCGTTCGCGGTCTCGAGGCCCTTCGCGGACTTGTCGACGGCCACCGCCGACGCCTGAGCCGGCAGAGCCAGCTCGACTTCCGAGCCGGTGAGGTCGGCGGAGACCAAAGCACTGATCGCTGATAGGCCGGGGGCTTGCTCGCTCGTGCGGTTGGATGCGCCCGCGATCTGAGCTAAGAGCATGAGGACCGCCAGGATCGCCGCGGTTACCCAAAAGACGCGCAAGTTCATCGCTGCTCCTCTCCAAAGCCCGAAGGCCGGCGAATTCCCCCTGACGGACGCCTAACGAAGGCCGGCCCCGATGCGTTAGGCGGAGCCGCGAATGTGACCAGCCCGACGACTACAAGACGACCTCTGAGGTCGTCGCTCGGCGCGGATGGCGTCGGTCATCGATCCTCGATCGATGGGAGCCACCGCGACAATTCCGCGGACGGACGATGTTGCCGCGAGTGGAAGAGCCGCACGATCCAAGCGTCGCCGCGTGGAGCGCTCTCGTCGTATGCGTACCAGGCGAGGTATGGAGTCGTGGGAAAGACGACTCGACGCAGGACGACACTTCCGCTCCGAGCGGCCACTGTGCCCGCGGACGGATACGTTCCTATCAGCTCCGCCACCCGGTCCAGGTCCGAATCGAGCCGATCAAGCCAGGACGAGTCGGCGTGACGACGGAGCCAGTCGACTTGCACCAACAAGTCTCTGCGGAAATCCGCATGGATCCGGATAAGACGCGCCACAGAGCGCGGTCAGCCTGAGCGCGAACGACGGGCTGCGGAGCGGCGCGCCTTGGCGATGATCGCGTGGAGTTCCTCGAGGCTCGCCTCACGCACGTCGCCCGCCTTGATCTTCTCCCAGGTCGCCCATGCCTGGGCCCTCTGCCATTCTTCGGCTGCGGTCAGCTCGGCGCGGTCCTCGAGCTCGCTGAGATACTCGCCAAGGAAGACCCGCGCGGCGGTGGCGACCTTGAGACGGCGCTTCTTCGCGTGCGCAGCAAGTCGCCGGCGCTCGCTCGCCGAGAGCTGGACACTCAACGGACCCACGCGTTCCGATGCAGTGGATTTCACTACCACGCCTTATATCACGGCAGTCACTTGCGGGCGATGACCGCGCAGATCTCCGGGCCGAAGAACAGCTCGTTCAAGATGCGCATGTTCTCAGCGAGCCGTGGATCGCCGACCTCCTCGGACAGCTGGCGCGACGCCGTGCGGAGCGTCTCGATCTCGGGCCGCGCGAAACCGGCGAGCTCGACGACCTGCGCGTAGAGCGCGGGTGGCACGGGCCGGCGAACGGCGGGGTCACGCCACACATCGCGCGCGCCGACGCTGACCGAGTCCGCGTTCGGCGCGACGATCACGAGCGGGGCGCCCGCGGCGAGGGCGCGGCGCAGCTGCCGCAGGAGCACCACGACGTGCCCGAGGCTCGCGTGCAGCGGCGACCCAACGAGCACCGCGCCATCGAGGCTTTCGTCGGCGAGCGAGCGCACGTGCACGTCCGGATTCCGCTGTAGCGCGTCGGCGCCGTCGGCGCGGGCGGCCTCGACGGTGCGCGCGTCCTGGTCGACGCCCTGCACGACCGCGCCGGCGTCGCGGAGCGCACCGATGAGCGCGGGCCACGAGAGATCCATCACCAGCACGCGCGATCGCGAGCGGAGGAGCTCGACGATCGTCGCCGCGTCGGCGCCCGCGAACCGGTCGTGCGACGCGAACGCCTGCGCGAGCGCGGTCGACTCGAGGAGCTCGGCCCGCTCCGCGGAATCGCGCGCGCGCCAGCTCTCCTCGATCGCGCTCAGGCGCTCGTCGAGCGCGTGCGGCGAGCGTTCGTCGAGCCGCTCGATCGCGCGCACGAGGAGCCGGTTCACGCGGTCCTGCCGCTCGAGCGCCGAGAGCAGCCACCAGCGCAGCAGGCGGACGAGCCCGCCGCGCACGACCGTGACCACCGGCCCGAACGGCATCCGCCGCGACCGGGGGTCGTAGGGGATCTCGGCGCCGAAGTAGTGCGGGAGCGCGGCGAGCGGCTCGCGAAGCTCGTCGACGTACCGGCCGGGCTCGTCCTCAGGCATCTCCGCCGCCTCCGCGCGGCGCGACGAAGAGGAGATCGGTGACGAGGTGACCGGTCTCGACGATCGGCCGATCGATCGGCGCGAACCGCGCGTTCCGCCGCAGGTCGTACGCGCGATAGCCGAAGCGAGCGCAAAAGGAGCGCGTGGCGTCGTAGCTCGCGCCCTGGGCGTCGGCGAGGAAGGTGTTGAGCTCGCACACGATGTAGCTGACCCTCGCCTCTTTGAGAAGGCGCTCCATCCCACGGAGCGCGTCGAGCTCGGCGCCCTCGAGGTCGAGCTTGACGAGCGCGATGCGCGCGAGCCCCCGCTCGCGCGCGTAGTTCTCCAGTGCGATCGCCGGCGCCCGCTCGATCGGACCCCGCCGCAGGACGACGCTGGTCGCGCCCCAGGCGAGGAGCCCGCTCCCCTCGGGGTCTATCGGGACCTCGAGCTCGATCTCACCCCGGCGCGCGGCGAGCGCCACACGGTTCAACCGCACGTTCGCCGCGCCGTTGAGCCGGATGTTTTCCTCGAGCGCGGCGAAGGTACGCGAGACCGGCTCGAACGCGTGCACTGAGCCCCTCGGACCCACGCGGCGCGACGCGAGGAGCGTCAGGTATCCGATGTGCGCGCCGCCATCGACAACGGTATCGCCGGGCCGCAGGAGATACGGGAAGATCCAGGTGACGTCGCTCTCGTAGCGGCGCTGCACCGCCATCGCGTGCTGCAGCGGATCGGCGAGATCAAGGTGCAGCTCGAACCCGTCGCGCATCGTGTAAGGCGTCACTTGCTCGTGAGACTAGCGGCAGCGTGATCAGCGCGGCCGCGACTGCGACCCAGAACAGCGCGAGCGGCGCGGTTGCGGCGTCGGCAGCGATGAAGGACGGCATCAGGACCTCGGGGTTCGGCCGCACGATGCGACCGACGTCGAGCCAGAGCTGCACCTGGCCGCTGTCGCGGATCTGGGACGCGAACTCGGAGCGCAGCTTGGGCATCACCGCGTAGACGAACGTGATGAAGATCGACCATCCCCCAAGGACCCAGGTCAGGCCGACGAGCGCGGCGCGAAGCCGACCGGACGCGCCGAGCGCGGTCTCGATCCCGGCGGCGACGGCGACCACCAGGAACGGCAGCCCGGCGAGCAGGTAGCGCGAGGGCGGCGCGCCGTCAGCGAACCAGTACGTGACGTTGGCGATGAAGGCGAGATAGAGAAGCCAGCCGAGGAAGAGAGCGGCGAGCTCGGGTCCGCCCGACCGCCGGCGCCGCCAGAGCGCGCCGGCCCCGAGGAACGCGAGGAGGTAGATCGCGGCCCGCGGCACGAGGCCGAAGGCGCGGTCGAAGAGCAGGCCGAGAAGGCCGACGTGCGGCGCGAAGGTCGCGATCTCCGTCTGGCCGCGGACCAGGAAGTATCCGGCGCTCGGCAGGAACAGCCCGAACATCCGCCAGTTGACGTAGGCGAGCGCGAGCACGAGCGCGGCGAACGGGAGCGCGGCCGCGAGCGCGCGGCGCACGAGCTCGCGTCGCGGCCGGAGCGCGACGTAGGCGATGACCAGGCCCAGCCCGATCGCGACGAACCAGGCTCGCGTGCTCAGCCACGGCAGCGTGCCGGTGAAGGCGCTCGCGAGCGCGAGCTCGCGGAGTGAAGCGTTGGCGCCGCGGCGGAGGAGGCGGACCGCACTGACGAACATCAGCGCGGCGATGAGGTCCGGATAGACCTGCGTCGTGTACGTGAGGAGCGGATGCACGAAGGCGGTGGCGGCCACCGCGCCAAACGCGACGCGGCGATCGAACGCCAGGTCCCGGAGCAGCAGGTAGAGCTGCGCCGCGAGCAGCGCGCCGAAGAGGCACGTCAGGATGAGCGCGCCGGCGCGCTCGAGGAGCGCGAAGGGGATGACGGCGAGGAGCGGGAGGCCGAGATCGCGGAGCGTGTAGATCCGCTCTCCGACGTGGATGCCGTGCACGTCCGGCAGGCGCGCCGGGTAGAAGCTGAAGTAGCGGTCGTCGTCGTAGTCGTTCGCGAGATCGAGGTCGCGATCGAGCACGATGCTCTGCGTGACGATCAGGTAGTGCGGCTCGTCGGACGCCAGCGGTACGGCCGCCATGTCGTAGAGGAGCACAACGAGCGCGGCCGCCAGCATCGTCGCGCCCACGAGAGCGGCGATGCGCGTGTCGCTCAGACGATTCAGCGCGCGCCATATCGCGTGCAGCGCGTTCGCCGCGAGCGCGACCGCGACGCCGATGTACGCGACACCGAGCGCCTCGAGCGGGATGAAGCTGCTCTGGAGTCCGAGGAGCGTGAGCGGCACGGCGAGGTAGAGCGCGAAGTGGCGCGCGAAGAATCCGGGGCGCGCCGCCGGGTCGACATGGATAGCCACCACGGTCGAGAGCCCAGCGGCGATCGCCAGCGCGATCGGAAGCCAGTAAGCGGCGAGGCTACGCTGCGGCTCTCCGAGCCCGTGGGTCCAGGGCTGGGAGACGGCCACGACAGTGACCGCGAGCGCGACGGCGTTGGCCGCGACGAACCCGAGCATCACGGAGCGCGCGGTCCGCGGGAGCGCGGGCTGATCGGCGGACGCGCCGCGGCGCCATCCGTATACGGCGAGGCCGCCGACGATCACGAGCGCCGGCACGAGCCGCAGGTACGCGCCGATGTACCAGTCGGGCGTCGTCGGCACGAACGAGGGAAGCCAGCCGATCGGGTTCACACCGAGGCTGCCGTTCAGGACGTCCTGGAGCTGCTGCTGGAACGCGTCGTTCGCGGCGCGCGACGGCATCGCGCAGAGGACGAGCGTCGCGACCGCGCTCACTCCGACGAGCAGGCCGGCGAAGGCGCGGGCCCAGAGGTCGCGCATCGCGGCGAGGCCGTACGCGACGAACGGGGCCACGAGCGGGAGAACGTCGACGAAGTACCGCGCGGCCGGCGCGTACCCGCCCTCCCAGTAGCGATAGATGGAGAGCGCGATGAGGCCCAGGCCGATAGCGGCC
Source organism: Candidatus Limnocylindria bacterium (assembly GCA_036002305.1). GTDB lineage: Bacteria > Chloroflexota > Limnocylindria > P2-11E > P2-11E > 3-1-20CM-2-70-9. Next base: position 47,681 of record DASYTL010000045.1, on the reverse strand, counting down.
GCGGCCGGCGCGAGCCTGCGCCGATCCGTTCGGAGGGCGGCGGCAATGCCGGCCGCAGCGATGAAGAGCCAGGGCGCCACGCCCGCGACGCCGAAGGTGCGGTCGAACAGCATCGCGGGCAGGCCGATCCAGAACTGGAAGCTGAGCGTGGGCTCGTGGACGAGCTCCTGCGCGCGAGCCACGCCGACGAGATATCCCGCGTACGGGAGCGGTAGCCCGTAGAGGAGCGCGTTCGACGCGACGGCCACGACCACGACTGCCCCGGCGCCCAGCGCGAAGCGGACGAAGTCATGCCGCCCGACCCACCACATCGCCACGAGGAGCACGGCCAGCACGAGGCCGTCGCGCGGGTTGAGGAAGAGCGTGAGGCCCGCGGCCGCGCCGGCGAGCGCGGGACGGCGGACGGACGCGGTCACGCCGAACCGGTACGCCGCGGCGATGGCCGCCGCGCCGAACGCGTTCGGATAGACATGGAACGCGAGCAGGACCGCGGGGGCGAGGAAGCTCGCCATCGCCCACACCGCGGCGCGGAGGCGGACCGGCGCGATCGTGTCGCGAAGGATCAGCGCCGTCAACACAGACGCACCCGCGGCGGCGAACGCCACGACGAGCTCCGCGCCTAGGCGTCCCCCGGCGAGCCACCCCGGGAGCAGCAGGAGCGGCAGCCCGTAGCCCTGGATGCTGCGCGGGCCGAGCGGGGTGTCGAGGACGTGCGTCGCGATATCGAGATCGCCCGGGGTCAGCGTCGTGAGCCGCCGGAACAAGGCGGCGTCGAACGATGCGTCGACGCTGCCGTGCGCGAGACGGTCCGCGGTGAGCAGATAGTGGACCTGATCGCCGAGGGGCAGCGCGGCCGCTTGGTGCCAGGCCGCAAGTGACGCATAGACCCCGAACGCCGTCGCGAACAGAAGCGGCCACGCCCGCTCGGCGGTGGCGCTCGCGATCGCCGCCGGCGCGAAGCGGACGATCACCGCGAGGACGTAGAGGACGCCGATGTAGTCGCGGTCGAGCCTGCCTCGGGCGAGCGCGAACACGATCACGAGCAGCGCGGCCCATGACAGCGCGTCGCGCAGGAAGAAGCGGCGCGGCCTCGCGGTGAAGATCCCGGCCGCGACCGCGAGGGCGCTCGCGGCTCCGCTGAGCGCGGGCATGCCCCAGCGGATGACGTCGCGCACCGCGTCGTCGGCGCTGAGCTCGTCGACCCACACCTGCGTCAGCGCGCGCCTGAGAAGGACAGCGAACGTAGCGCCGACGAGACCGTGCGCGACGCTGATCACGCCGGGCAGACTAGCTTCGGATCAGGTCGCGCTACTGGTTGGTCGGTGACGGTGAGGGTGTCGGGGACGGCGACGGGCTCTCCCCGGGCGACGGCGAAGGCGAAGGCGAGGGCGACGGGGTCGGCAGCGGCGGGCACGCGTCGGTGCCGGGCGTGACCTCGTACGTCGCGGTGACGCCCTTTACGTCGACCTCTTTCTTGTCATACCCCGCGGCGCAGATCAGGAGCTTCGCGTCCTTGCCCGGGTGTGGGGTGATGACGGTGTTGCCACTGTCGTTCGTCTGGCCGAGGAGCTTGTCGCCCTGGCGGATCTCCGCCTTCGCGATCTTCTTCGTCGGATTCCCTGCCTCGACTACCTCGAGAGTCAAGGTGAGTGGGCTTAGCCGGACCTCTTGCGTCGTGGGGGGCACGCCGTTTCGCACGAGATACCCCGGAGCGTCGACCCGCACCTGCGAGAGCCGCGGGACCTCAGGGAACGTGAAATTCCCCGATGGGTCGGCGGTCGCCAACCGGCTCCCGAGCGTGACCTTCGCGGTCCCGATTCCGAGGTCGGTGAATTCGTCGATCACCCGGCCGCTCATCGTGACCGTGTTGAGCCAGCCCCCTATGACGGTGGCCAGCGCGAGGAGAAGGATTGGAACGAGCGAGGCGATACGGTGCCCCGCGAGGGGTCGGCTCAATCAAGAAAAGGCTACCGAACCCGGTCGCGGCCGTCGAACCAGGGTCAATCTGTAAGAGAATGCACAGCCTGCGTATGTTGGGCGGAGGGGTACCGGGGCAACTTGGAGTGAGTACCAAACAACCATCTGGCCGAAGGCGGCGGCCCTGGACAGTGGGGCGAGTGGTCGGCGGAATCAAACGCTACGGCGCGCTTGCGCTGATCGATTGTTTCGCCGTGGGTGCGACGTACATCCTCGCGATCGCGGTGCGGACCGGCGGTCGCCCTGAGGTCTTCGATCCACAGCTCGCACCGTTTGCGATCGGCGCCGCTCTCGGCGCCGGTGTCCTGCAGGTCTTGAGCAACATGCTCTTTGACGTCTACTGGCGCGACTGGAGCGCCGCTGCCATCGAAGATATGGTCGCAATCGCAAAAGCCTCGACGCTGGTGGTCGTGGCACTTCTTGCCTTCAATCTGGCAACAGATGCCCACTGGATTCCGACCGGCGCCGTTCTGGCAGGTGGCAGCTTAAGTCTCGTCGTCGAAGCCGCGCTGCACCTACGACCTCGTTGGCCGCAGATCGCGCGAGCCGCACTGGGCCGCTCGCCCCAGGCAGAGAACCTGATAGTCATAGGCGCCGGTCGTCTAGGCCAATTGCTTGCCGCCGACATCGCGCGCGGCAGTCGCGACTATCGGATCGCGTGCTTTGTCGATGACGATCCACGCAAGACCGGCTCGTACGTCCGCGGGATTCGGGTGGCCGGGCGGATCGTGGACTTGCCCGAACTCATCGATCGATACGCGTGCTCAAATGTCGTCATCGCAATCGCGGATGCGCCCGGGGCTCTTGTCCGGCGAGTTCTGGATGTGTGCAACGGTAAGGACGTCAGAGTACGGCGCGTGAGCGGCTTTGCGTTGCTTCACGGCGATACGACGCCGCTCCGTCCGATCGGGATCGAAGAGCTTCTGGCCCGGGAGCCGGTTGACCTGGTCACGACCGGGACGACCAAGCACTACCGCGAGAAACGGATTCTTGTCACCGGCGCAGCTGGTTCAATCGGTAGCGAGCTCGCGCGTCAGCTGATTCGCCTGTCGCCGGACCGTCTCTTCCTTCTCGACGTCAACGAGAGCGGTCTCCATGGCGTTCAGCAGGCGCTGGGCGACCCGGCCACCTCGGAGATCGTCCTTGGCGACATCCGCGATGCAGGGTGGCTGCGTCACACCGTCGAGCAGCTCCGGCCCCACGTGGTGTTCCACGCAGCGGCCTATAAGCATGTGCCGATACTCGAGCGGTCACCTCTGCCCGGCATCGCGACGAACGTGATCGGAGCCGCGAACGTGCTGGACGCGGTCGGCGCGCTTGCCGTCGAACGCTTCGTCTTCGTGTCGACCGACAAGGCCGTAGAGCCCGCGAGCGTCCTCGGTTACACGAAGCGCTTCGGTGAGCTGCTGACCCTGGCCCGCGCCCGGGATCAGGCGGCGCATTACGCCGTCGTCCGGTTTGGAAACGTTCTGGGCTCCGTCGGGAGCGCGGTGCCGGTGTTCAGCAGTCAGATCGACAGCGGTGGCCCGCTTACCGTGACCCACGCGGAAGCCACTCGGTACTTCATGACGATCGAAGAGGCTGCGGGTCTCCTCATCGTCGCGGGCTCGCTCGCCGGACCAGCCGATCTCCTCGTCCTCGACATGGGCGACCCCGTCTCGATAGTCGACCTCGCGAAACGAATGATTCGGCTCCGCGGCCTCCGAACGCCGGCTGACATCGAGATTCGGTTCACCGGTCTTCGGCCCGGGGAAAAGCTACATGAGCAGCTGCTCTCCGCGGACGAGCGCGCGGCCGGTACCCCCCATCCTCGCATCATTCGTGTCGAATCGACCGGCGCGACGGCCTCCCTCGACGCACTCGAGAGCGCGGTGCGGGCGATCGACGATCGGGTCCGCCACCAGGACGTGGAAGGCGCTCTCGATCTGCTCACGGCGGTGATCGGCGCCGATCGACCGAGCCGGCTCGAGAGCGCTCCAGCCAACTGGCACGCGTAGGCGCGTCGCCCTTGCGGCCGGCCGGGCCGGACGATATTCAGGCCACCCTAGTCACGGGCGCCACCGGCATCGCGGGTTGGCACATCGCCGACGAACTGGAGCGGAGAGGCATGCCGGTTGTGCGCATCTCTCGTCGACCACAGGCCCGAGGGCACTCCGCTGACGTAACGGATCCTCGCGCTATCGAGCTCCTCCCGGACTTCGCTGGTCTCGTTCATTGCGCCGGCCTGACGCCACGAATTGGCACGACGACGTGGACGGAATTTCACCGCGCGAACGTGATGGCCAGCACCCTCCTGGCGGAGGAAGCAGTGCGCCGCCGAGCTCGATTCTTCGTGTACATCAGCACGGGTGGCCGATTGGGCCGTCGCCATTCGTCGCGCACCGTGACCAGGCTGTATGTGATCAGCAAGTACCTCGCGGAGCGACGCATACGTGAAGTCCTCCGCGGCAAGGTTCCGGCTCTAAGCTTGCGCGCTGCCTCGCTCTATGGCGAGCACGACAATGGCAGCATGGCCCGTCTCATTCAGGGCATCGGGCGGGGCCGATTCGTGCTGCCCACGGGAGGGGTCGTCCCGAAATGTCTTCTCTATGCGGGGTCACTTGGCACCACTGTCGCCGAGGAGATTCGGCCCGACCGACTGCGCGCATGGCGCGCGCACGCGATTGCCGACGTGCGCGCGTACACGCTCGCCGAGGTCGTCGCCGCCGTCGAGGACGCGGTCGGCCGAAGGGCGCGCCGTTTGCCGGTGTCCCCCCGCGTCATGTCGCTTGGTATCGGTCCTCTGGAATCGGCCGGCCGTCTGCTCAGGGCCCGGCCGATGATCGACCTCGCAACCGGAGCTCGAACAGCCTTTGCCCCTGCGCCATGCCGGCGGGACAACTTGCTCTTGGAGCACCATGGACCTCATGTCGCGTTGACGGAGGGGGTTCGGCGGGAAGTGGAGTGGATGCGTGCGAGCGGAGCCTTGTGACTCCGTTCCCGCCTGGAAGAGAGCTGAGGATCTCGCCGCCGCGGTCCTCCTCCTGGCCGCGCTGCTCCTACCCGGGCTGGTCGTCGGGGCGATGATCGTCGTCGAGAGCGGCTGGCCGCCGCTATTCAGGCAGCGGCGGATCGGCCTCTGTGGGAAGGAGTTCTTGATGTGGAAATTCAGGAGTCTCCCAAGATCCACGCCTCAGGTCGCGAAGAGCGACCTCGGTGACGTGGCCGCCCGAGCTACCGCCCTTGGAAGGCTCCTCCGCCGGACCAGCATCGACGAATTCCCGCAGCTCCTGAACGTGATCGTCGGCGATATGAGCCTCGTCGGGCCGAGGCCGGCCCTGTTCAATCAGACCGAGCTCACGGAGATGCGGATGCGGCAAGGCGTCCTCAGGGTTCTGCCGGGGCTGACCGGTCTCGCGCAGGTCAGCGGACGAGAGAACCTGACGTTGGACCACAAGGTCGAGCTCGACGCGCTGTACGTGCGCACGATGAGTCCGGCAGTCGATATCGGGATCGCGTTCCGCACCATCGGGGCCGTGATGAGCGGGCGTGGGAACCGATAAGACGAACGCTCCGCGGAAGCGGGGCCGGCTGTGGTTCGTGTCAGAGCTCTATTACCCCGAAGATACCTCCACCGGCTATTACGTCACCGGGATCGCCGAGGGACTCGCGGCGGACGAAGCGGTCGCCGTGCTCTGCAGTCAGCCGACGTACGCCGCGCGCGGGACGCGCGCGCCGAGCCACGAACGGCGCAAAGGCGTCGAGATCTGGCGGTGCGCCGGAACGACTCTCGACAAAGATCGGCTCCTGTCCCGCTGCGTGAATTTGACGACCATCAGTCTGTCGATATTCGGCAACGCCTTGCGGCGGTTCCGCCAAGGCGACGTGGTCGTGGTGACGACCAACCCGCCGACCCTGCCGTTCGTCGCCGTCATCTCCGCTCGGCTCCGTGGCACGCGATGCGTGCTCCTCGTCCACGACGTCTATCCGGAGGTCCTCGTCGCGAGCGGCCTGTTCTCCGAGCGAAGTACGGCCGTGCGTCTGCTCGCTGCCCTCCAGCGCGTGCTCTACCACTGGATGGACAAGATCGTGGTGATCGGCCGCGATATGGAGCTCCTCGTCGCGCGGCGGGCGGCGGTCGCGGACAGCAAGACCGCGCGCATCCCGAACTGGGCCGACCTGGATGACGTGCGGCCAACAGCGCGCGATGCCAATCCCCTGATCGCGCAGCTCGGCCTCGCCGAGAAGTTCATCGTCCAGTACTCGGGGAACATGGGGCGGACGCATGGACTCGAGAGCGTAATCGCAGCCGCTGAGCGGCTCAGGGGTAACGGAGAGATCCATCTCCTCCTTATCGGCGGTGGGGCCAAGAAGAGCTGGCTCGAGCATGCGGTCGTCGATCGTCGCCTGACGAACGTGACAATCCTCCCGTATCAGCCGCGCTCGGCGATCGGAGTCTCCCTCAACGCCTGCGACATAGCGCTCATTTCCTTCGCACCCGGCATGGCAGGGGTCTCCGTCCCAAGCCGGATGTACAACGTGATGGCGGCGGGAAAGCCGATCGTCGCGGTCGCTGATCCTCAATCGGAGTTGGCCCAACTGGTCCGCGAGGAGCGCATCGGCTGGGTGACCCCGCCGGGGGACGCGGAGCGGATTGCGAGCACGATCGCGGAGGCATCGAGCGACCGAGCCGCGCTCGCCGAGATGGGCACGCGCGCACGTGCGGCCGCCGAGCGCAAGTACTCCTACAACCGCGTCATCTCGGCTTATCGTTCGGTGGTGTCGGAGCTGTTGGCACCCGACCCACAGCGGCCTCACTCCAGGGAGCGCGTGTAGCGGCGCGTGCCGGCAGAATCCCCGCATCGCGAAGCCACGAGACGGTGGCCGTAACTCCCTCGTCCATCGAGTAGGGCAGCGGCCCGCAGAGCTCCGCCGTCGCGGCGAGATCGAACTCATACTCGGTCAGCACGTTGCCGAGACGGAATGAGTTGTATGGGAAGGTCCGCCAGCCCAGCCGGTTAAGGACATCACCGCCGCGAGCCGCGGCCCGAGCGAGCAGCTCTGGGATGGACCGAATTGGTGGAGCGCCCAGATGCCGCCTGATACCTTCGGCCCATTCCCGGAGTGACATCGGTTCGTAGTCGGCCAGATAGAAAGTTCGCCTCGAGATGGTGATCGCGTCGGCCCAGAGCAGCCCAAGGTACTGGTGGACGACGTTCCCGACGTAACCAAACGACTTGAATAAGGGACGGCGCCCGACATGTACGTAGCGACCGGCCGCGATCATCCGGAAGAAGCGCTGGTAGTGAGCGCTCATCCCGGGTCCCCAGATCGTCGTCGGCCTCACGATGCACCAGGCCACGCCGCCACCGTCTTCTCTCCGGACGATCTTCTCGCCCAGCACCTTGCTCTCACCGTAAAGCGTGTTCGGACGATAGTCATCGTCGCTCTCTGGGGTGTACCCAATCCGACAAACGAGCTGGCTCGATGTATAGATAGCGCGCCGTACACCGGGGGTGGCACGAATCGCCGCGACCAAGTTCTCGACGCCCTGAATGTTGGCCGCATATCCCGAAAGGTCCCCCCTTTCGTCGAGGTCCGTCCGGGCCGCAAGGTGAATGACGCACTCTGGCTGAGCTCCTCGGATCGTGGCGGCGAGCCCATCGCGATCGAGTAGGTCCGAGGTCTGCTCGGCAACGCCCGGGACCGGCGGGTCGCCGGGGATGCGATCGACCGCGGTCACCTGATAGCCGTGGAGGGCGAGCTCCCGAACGAGATGGCGTCCGATGAACCCGGAGCTGCCCGTCACGAGGACGCGCATTGACTAGCGGACCGGGGCCGGCGCGCCGGTGGGCTGGTTGGCGGTCGCGGGTGAGGTCCGCGCCGAGCGCATGAAGAGCGACGTGATCAGGAGCGAGAAAAGGATCGGAAGCGAGATCGAGATCGTGAAGATCGAGAGAATAGGCGTGGCGATGATCCCCGCGACCGCATAGCACATCAACAACCGGGCGCCGTCGGTGTGGTCAACAAGGGCACGACGGTAGACGCGTCCCGCGAGCCACCCGGAAAGCAAAGCCCCGACGAGGGCGCCGAGCAGTCCAAAGTCGAGATACATGCCGCCCCAAGCGGTCGAAAACCAGCCGTATACGTTCGCCGCCTTCAGCTGCGGAATCATGACCACGTCCACGTTCCACGCGGGGACGACGCGTTCCACGAACGCCGCCAACAGATAGAACTGATAGGCACCGTAGTACGGGCCCACTCGATGCTCGTATTGCAACGTGCGCTCGAGTATCGGGAGCTCATGCGAGAAGTAGTAGGTATAGAGGACCCCATGCATCAGAAGCTGCTGCGAAAGCTGCTCGCCTTCGACCCTCGGGATCTCAGCGTCGTACGTCGTCCTGAACCGCTGCTCCAGGGTCGGATAGTCTGCCGTTCGCGTCGCCACAAACCTTTCCGACACGATCCAGTTGCTGTACACGAGCGTGAGCGCAACGAACGCGACGAACAGAATCGGTGCTGTCCTGCCTCGCGGTAGAGCACGCTGTCGGCTCAACAGGCGGACGGCGATCGCCCCACACGCCATTCCAAGCACCAGGAAGAGCGGGGATCGACCGCCGTAAAGATATGAATAGGCAAAGGGGGACGCGAGGCTCGCGAATGCAAGCCACGTCGTCCTCCTGCGGAGGGCTTCCCCTTGCAAGATCGAGAGCAGGTAAGCAGGGACACTGAAGCCGAAGGTCAGGTAACCCAGATACAGGAGTGGGGACCGAGGTAGCGCCAAGGCAGTCCCGGCATCGACGGCTTCCTCACGCGCGAATCGGATCGCTGTTACTCCCTGTGAGAAGTCGAGGCCTGACAGCAGGAGTTTGTCCACTGCAATGCATCCCGCGCCGAATACCCCGAACAGAGCCGTGACCCAGACGATTCGGTCCAGCCTGCTGGCAGTTGACATGGTGGCCGCGGTGCCACGTCGGAGCACGGATATGCCCAGCCAGGCGCCAACGCAAAAGAGCGCGATGCACCCGCCGACGAAAAACCACGTCGGCAGTCCGGGCGGGTGGTTGTAATGGATCGGCCCAAGGGCAAAGAGCCCGACTGCGAAGGCCCACACGGCCAGGAGGTGACCGGCAGGCGTCCTAACTACTAAGGCTACGAGCTTCGCCATTGCGCTCGACGATAGACCGCGCCTTAAGACCGTTCCTGGCTCTCAGCCCAGATTTGCGATCAGGACACGCCGTTCGCCTTCGCGGACCAGACCACCACGGTGGATGCCCAGGTTGTCGAACAGCGCCGCGTTGCCATCCGCCGAAACAAACTGGTATTCGTTCTCGACCACGGCTTGCGCTTCGGGAGTCCCGTCCATGAGATCGCTCCCGAACATGGACTTGTGGCGTAGCGGAGCCGGGAGCGCCATGAACATTCGACGCGTTTCGGGCGCATAGCCCGAGAGGCCCGCGCGGTCGTTCGCGCGACGGAAGAGCCCTTCAAACATCCCGACGGGAATGCGGTTGCTGCCGCGGACGTAGCCGAAGGGCCCCGTCCGGTGCGTGACCTCGGTCAGATAGATCATGCACTTCACCATCTCCTCACTGGTGTCGAGGTGCATGTAGTTGGTGGCCGGATCCGGCACGCCGACGTCCGCGAATTTTCCTTTCTGATAGCCGTCATTCGCGTCGTTGATCTGAAGGAGCATGTGCTTCACGACGACAGGCCGGCGCAGATAGGCTTCGGCCGCCGGAAGAATCCCGTGGCGCGTGAATATCTCGGTCAAGAGCGCATAGAGCGGCCCGGCCTCCTTCGCGTTCAGCCAGGTCTGGTTGCTTTCGAAGCTTCGCGTTCCCTTGGCATCCCGCTGCGCAAGGAGTCGCTGCTCGGCGCCCTGCTGGAGAAGCGTCCGAATCGCAGCGATCTCTTCAGTCGTGAAGCGCGTCGGGGCGATGCCATCCCGAGCGAGGGTCTGGAGCAGCGCCGACGCGTCCGGCGACAGCTCCGTCTGGGTCTTCTTCGACAACGGCTTCGCAACCTGCTGGACCAGACCTCGTGCGATGAGTGGCGCGTAGCGGCCAGATGCCGCGACGCGGCGCATGATGCCTCCGCTCATCGGTCCGTCGTAGTCCTTCTGAATCGGCAGGCGGTCGAACAGCAACACACGCTTCCCCGCGACGAGCGCGAACCACGGGAGGAAGCGACCAAGCGCGCGAAGCCTCAGCCCGAAGCTCGGCCTCGGGAACGCGCGGCCGTACGCCGGATGCGAGCTGTAATCAGGCCTCGGGATGCGTTGGAGCGACGCGGGCTGAGCAGCTACCTCCGTCGCTTGGCGTGCATACGTAGACAAGGTGACCCTCCCCCAGCGGTTTGGTCTTGACCGCTTTTTCTAGCACAGCGGCACCGCGTTCGTAAACGTTTGCTTGACCATCACAGCACCGACCGAGCAGGCGGAGCGTCCTCAGCAGCGGCGCGCATGATTCGGCCCCTCCCGCGGACGGCGACGGCCGCCGCGAAGACGAAGAGGATCGTCGCGCCTGCGACCGCGGACCCAGCGGCGCCGGCGAGACCGAAGACGGGAATGAGCACCACGTTCAGCACGACGTTCACCAGGAACGCGGTGACATTCACGGCGAGCAGCGGCAGGTCGCGGTGCTTCGCGTAGAGCGCATACAGGGGCAGGTCCGCGACGCAACGGATCATGGCGGCTGCGAGCAACAGAAAGAAGCTGACGAGGTTCTCTTGATAGACCGCTTTTCCCACCACCTGCAGAAGAGGCACGATGCCAGCCGCGATCACCAACGCCAGCAGCAAGGTGCTGACGATCGTGATCCGGGCCATCGTCGCCAACTCACTGCGAAATCGCCCCTCATCCGCATCTTGAGCGGCCTCCACCAGCATCGGCATGCGGACGAGCGAGATTCCCGTGTTGACCAGGGTGTGCAGCGCGGTCGTGATTCCCGCGAAGAACGTGTAGACACCGACCGGCCCCAGACCCGAGTACGCCGCGATGATGAAGCGGTCGAGGAATAGCAGCCCCATCGAAGCGCCGGTGGTGACCACGAACGGCGCGGCGACCCTCAGACCCGCACGCATTGCGGACCAGTTGATGGGCTCGGTCAGTGCGGCCCGCCAGCCCATGCCGCGAAGGCTCCACGCCGCTACCGCTAGGCTCGCGAGCGCGCCGGCGAGCCAGGCGAGGAAGACGTAGCCGATCTCACGCACGCCAAAGATGGCGAGGGCGATCACCGGATAGACCCAGGCTCCGGACCGAACGAAAAGGACCAGGTTTGCGGCGAGCGGACGCGCGAGGGCGATCAGCGCGATCCCTGCCTCCTGGGCAGCGAGCTCGACGACGACGAGCACGAGGAACCAAGCCAGCGCGCTCTTCGGGACGGGAGCCCACCTATCGGTCCACATCAGGAGCGCGAGCAGTGGCAGCGCGACGCTCGCGACGACCGTGTAGAGCACCGCCTGGTCGCGCATGACCGCGACCTGGCTGGCGGGGGGGCGCCCAATGACCGCCCGCATCGTGAAGTAGTGGTATTCGAGGCCGAGAAGAAAGGTCGCGATCGCCACGGCTGAGACCATCAGCCCGTAAAGACCGAGCTCTTCCGGTGGAAAGAAGCGAGCGAGGACGATCACCAGTAAGAACTTGCTCGCCAGCGTGAGCCCACGCAGCCCGGCGCTCGTGATCCCAGCCGGTACGTCGCCCAGGGTGACCGTCGTCTTGATCAGCGTTCTCCGTGGCCGGTCGCCTGTCGCGCGTACCGCGCGAGCTGGTCCGGCGAGAAGAAGCGGGGGTCGCGTCGTAGCTCTCCCGTCTTGGGCACGAACACCAGATCGACCTGCGCGAGCGCTCCGTCCAGAGCCCGGACGTGGCCCTCCAGGATGTCGTAGACGGCAAAGCCAAGGGTGTCGAGCCGCGCAATCAGCTCCGCCAGCACCGGCGCGCCGACGCGGAATGGCAAGAGCGAGGCTTCGATGATGAGAACGTCCATCTCGGCGATCCGCCGGCCAAGGCCATCAAGCACTTCCAGCTCCGAGCCTTGCGTGTCGATCTTGAGCAAGCACGGTCGCTCGACAACTGTCGGCAAAGCCCCATCCAAGCGCACGCTCCGAACGCGACGTGTGACTCCGTCCAGCGTCGTGCCCTCGGCTTGACGCAGGAGGCTCGAGCCAGATAGGTGGGAATGAACGTGGAGCTCGACCTCGCCGTCGGTGGCACCAGCGGCAGCCAGCACATACGTCGCGTCGAGCCTCGAGGTCAGGCGCTCAAGCGTCGGGCGAAACTCTTCAAGCGGTTCCACCAACAGGTACTTCGCCCTCGGGAACGCTCGATAGATTGACGGCGTACCGCGTGCAACGCCTACATCGATGACCGTGCGAAACTCCATCCCAAGGGATCGCAAATGCGCGAAGAAGTCTTCGAACGTACGGGTCGGGGCGTGGGTCTTGTGCAGCCGAAGCCCCAAGGGACGCAGAACGCGGTTGATCGCGGCGTAGCCTCGTGAAAGCAAACCGCGGATCACGCGGCGCCGCGCTTCACGAAGGCTGGGAGGTAACGATTGAGCGACGCGACGACGGTCGAGGCGCGTCGCGCTCGCTCAGGGTCGGTAGCAGAAAAGCCTTTCCATGACATGTAGTCACCTGGGGCGGAGGCGCGAAGAAGTTTTCGCACCAGCGCACGTCGCGCCTCTGGCAGTGGGAGCGACGGCTTGAACCCGGCGATTCTTCGTGGTAGCTCATCTAGGTCATCGGTCCCTCGCAGGACCACGAAGAGACCGTCGGTCACGTAGTAGGCGCCCGACTCCACCACTGCGCACCGTCCGGCGACTGCCGTCTGCAGACCGACGGTTCCGGTCCAGGTAAATGTCGCGCCACAGCGATCGATCAGCCACTGGCCCGGAACCTCGTAGGGCACGAAGGAGACAGAGTCCTCCTTGGCCAAGTTCGCAAACACTTCGACCTGACGGAAGGCGAACTGGCTCGGGTGATCCTTCACGAAGAGGCGGAACCCCTCGCGAGCGAGGCTCTGTGCCAAACGCTCCAGGACTCTCGCGTAGTCGATCATCCGTGTGTCGCGGACCCAATACTCGATTGCGGCCTCTGGGTTCACCGACAACGCAACGAAGACTCTTCGATCAAACGGGCTGTTCTCTAAGGCTCGGCGCCAGTCGTTTTTGAGGTAGCGCATGACGCCCCAGTCGCGCAGCCGCACTCTGAACCCGCAACCGGCCCAGCGCGCCGTCAGATAGCGGTAGTCGTGCGGCCTTCGCCGGAGGATTCGAAGGGCCTCGAATACGACCCAGCGCGCGGTGAACCGAGCATAGATGCTCAGGAATCGCGCGAGGCCGAAGCGCCTTGCTGAAACATACGTCGGTACGAATGTGGGCTGCGCCAGTGCGGCGACAGCAGCGTCGACTTCAGCCTCGGACGGCTCGCGGATCGCCGTGTGCTCGCCACGAGCCATGAACATGAATGTCTCCGGGAGGACACCGATCGCGAGACCGGCGTAGCGGATACCCCGTCGCACGAGGGCGCGGTCGAAGAGATCCAGGATGTACCGATCCACGATAAAAGAGAGGAAGATATCCGGTTTCTCCCAGTCAAGGAGCTCCTCGATCGTCCTCCACATCGCTCCGATCATCCGCATCGCACGATCGCGATCGAGCAGCCGGAGCAGCCTGCACCGAGCGATGATCTCATCACATGCTTCCGACCCGAGCGCTTGGACAGCCTCGCGCTCGACGCCGACCTCGCGCATATGACGGTTGAACGCCGGACTGATGTCAACGTCCGCGTCGTCAAGATCGCTCACGAGAACGGTCTGGGATGCGAAGTCCAGTCGCGATGCGATGTAGCGCCACCAACGCGTCGTATTGCTGAACGTGTAGATCATCACCTTCACGACGGAGTCATCTCGAACACCGCGACCGGCTTGTCAGGCGACTCCTGTCAGGCGTGCACTGACACTTCGCGGAGCGCGCTTCTGAGCCAGCCGATGACCGCCTCGCACTCAGCAACAGTCACATTGTTGTGGAATGGCAGCGCGATCGTGCGCGCGGCCACGCTCTCCGTGATCGGGAAGTTGCCCTCGCGGAATCCGAAGATCTCGCGGTAGAAGGGCTGTAAGTGGATCGGTGGAAAGTAGTTGCTTGCGCCGATGCCGTGCCGTCTCAGGATCTGGATGATCTCGTCGCGATCCTCGCGAGTGAAGTCGTCGTCGAGCCGAACGACGTAGACGAACCAGCTCATCCGAGTCGTATCGGGAGCCACGCGCGGCGCCTTAACACGCTCGACGCCTTCGAGGAGCGAGCCGTACACGTCGGCAACGCTCTGCCTCAGGCGAAGGATCTCGTCGATCCGCTCGAGCTGGACGATCCCAAGGGCGCAGCTCAGATCGGGTAGGCGGTAGTTGTAGCCGAGCCGCTCATGCGATAGCCACGCGCTCCCGTCGCTACGCCCCTGATTGCGCATCGATCGGCAGAGACGAGCCACCTCCTCGTCGTCCGTGATGATCATCCCTCCCTCACCGGTCGTGATCTGCTTGTTCGGATAGAAGGCGAACACCCCAGCCGCACCCCGCCGGGAGGCCTTTTCGCCTCGGTACTCCGCGCCGATGGACTCGCAGCAATCCGATATGACCGTCAGCCCTCGACGCTGAGCGATTTCCTCGATGGCGTCGTAGTCCGCGGGCTGGCCGAAGACGTCGACAGCGAGAATGGCCCGGGTCCGTGGAGTGATAGCGGCCTCGATCCGATCGGGGTCGATGTTGTAAGTGAACGGATCAATGTCGACGAATATCGGCACCGCGCGCTCGTACAGCAGGCAGTTGCTCGACGCGATGAACGAGAAGGGCGTCGTGATGACCTCGTCGCCCGCGCTGATACCTAGAGCACGAACGACCAGGTGGAGTCCGGACGTTCCGCTGTTGACGGCGACCGCGAAATCCCGTTCGGCATACTCCGCTGCCTTCCTCTCGAATTCGGCGAGCTTAGGTCCAAGCGAGAGGTTCGGGGTCCGCAGAACCTGGAGGACAGCGTCGATCTCACGATCGGTGATATCCGGGTTGGAGAGCGGCACGGTCAAGAGCTCGGATACGGTCAGGAGATCGACGACGCGGTTCGCGTGATCAACGACCGGTATGTGCTTCAGATTCGACTCGATGAAAATTGCACGAATCTCCTGCATGTCGGACGATGGCCCGACCGTCGCCGGCTGCGTATGCATGACGGTTGAGATCGGAACCTCGAGGCTTGCGCCCCGGAGGATTGCCCGCCGAATGTCACCGTCGGTGACAGTACCGAGAAGTCGCCGCTCACCGTCGATGACCAGCGCGATCGCTAGCCCGCTTTTGTCGATCACGCGCAGGGTGTCGCGAACGGTCAAATCCGGCGACACCAAGACTTTCTCTTTACGCGGGTCCATGCCTTCCCTTCTCCTCGACCTCGTCATGCTCGATTCTGCGAGCTGGATTGCCTACCCATGTCTCGTGAGGTGGGATGTCGCGCAGGACCACCGCACCTGCTCCCACGGTGCTACCCGCACCGATGCGGACCCCCGGAATGACACTGCAGCCGATCCCCACGTGCGCCTCGTCTCCCAGATGAACGTTACCCGCAAGATTGACACCCGGGGAAACATGGGCGCCGTCGCCCACAACGCAATCGTGATCCACGGTGGCGCCCGTGTTGATGATGGCGTTCCGGCCGATCCTCGTGCCGGTATTCATGACGGCTGCGGCCATCACCACCGTGCCAGCACCGACGACCACGTCGGGCGCCAGAACCGCGGACGGATGGATGGCCGTGGCGAGCTCCAGTCCTGCCTCGATGAGCGTCTGGGCTTTTGAGGTCCGGAGCCGGTTCGCACCAATCGTCACGATCGCGCGTGTGACGCCCTCGTCCCGCAGACGAGGCAGCTGCTCGGGTCCGCCCAGCACTCGGAGTTTTCCGACGACCTGCCCATGACGGGAGGGGTCATCATCAATGAAGCCCACCGCATCGGCGCCGGGCGTCTCTGCGAGTATGTCGGCCACGACCCGCCCGTGCCCTCCGGCGCCGTACAAGACGAACTTCAAAGGATCGGGCTCAATCCACGAACTGTTTCTGAATCAGTTCGGGGCCGATGCGGGTGCGTTGGAGAACAGCCACGATGCGCTCGCTCGCCCGGCCGTCGCCGTATGGGCTGTTGCCCTTTCGCACCCGTTCGCGGAACTCTGCGTCGCCAAGTGCCCGTTTGAGCGCGCGGATGATGTCCTCGTGCCGCGGGGCGACGTCGAGCACATTGTCGCCCCTCTCGCGGCCGGCCTGCCGCTCGCCGATGTTCACCACCGGCAGATGGAAGAAGGGCGCCTCGATGATGCCGCTTGATGAATTCCCGATGAGCACGTCCGCGACCGCGAGGAGCGACAAGTAGGCCGAGTGTTCGAGGTTCGGGATGACGTGGAGCCAGCGCCGGTCGCGAAAGGACTCAATCACCTCGATCATCCGTCGACCACCGGCATCCGCATTCGGGTAGAGGCACACCGTGGTGTGTTCCTCCACATCAAGAGCCTCGAGCGTCTCGCGCATCTCATCCTGAGCCTGGTCGGCGCGGGTCGTGACTGGGTGCTGGACCAGCACCACGAGTGGCCGCGGAAGGGGTGCGCCAACCAACTTTTCAAGCTCTCCGATCGACGCGCGTCGGCTCGTGTGGATCGCGTCGAGACCCGGGGCGCCGACGGCGAAAACTCGATCGGGCCTCTCGCCCATGCGAACGATCCGCTCCCTGCTCTTCTCGGTTGCCGCGAAGTGCAAATGCGCGAGCTTCGTGATCGCATGGCGCATCGACTCGTCGAGCCCGCCGCGGCTCACATCTCCGCCGTGTAGGTGTGCCACCGCGCGATTCGAGCCGGCCCCCGCGATCGCGGCGGCGAACGCCTCAACACGGTCCCCAAGGACGAGCACCAGATCGGGATTCAACTCCGTCATCGCCCGCCCGAGCCCCGCAATCCCGCGACCGATGGTGTCAACCATGGCCGCGGGGTCGTCCGAGATCGCTGTCATCTCCACCTTCGCGGCGATGGCAATGCCGTCGGCCTCGATCTCCCGGACGGTTTCCCCGAAAGTGGGCGCGAGGTGCATCCCCGCGACGACGACCATCAACTCAAGGCGGGCTTCACGGATCCGAGCCATGACCGGCCTGAGGATCCCGTATTCCGCGCGCGAGCCGGTGACCAGGGCTAGGCGCTCCACCGGCCTTGACGCACCGCTCAGGCGAGGCCGTCCCGAACGATCTTCTCGCCCGCTCGAAACGCCCGCGTGGCGCGCCGTCCCACAACGCTGTCGAATTCGGCGGCGGGAATGCCATCACCAGGCCGCTGGCAATCGAGCATCTCCGGACCCACCCTCGCACCCGCGGCGATGTCTACGGCGGCGACGACACTTCGACGCGCGGCCACCGCCTTGTTGCTGAGCTCACTCGGCATCGCGTGCTTGTCGCCGTTTCCCAGGGCTGCCTCGACACTGCGGACCTCGCGAACGAGCTCGCGAAATTCGCCGGGCTCGAGCGACGCCTCGTGATCCGGGCCGGGCAGATCCCGGTCGAGCGTCAGATGCTTCTCGATGATCGCGGCGCCGAGCGCTACTGCGGCGATTGCGACCTCGCGGCCGCGCGTGTGGTCCGAATAGCCGACGGGTACGCCGAAGCGGCTGCCAAGCGCCGCCATCGCCCGTAGATTCACTTCCGCGGACGGCGCGGGATATGCGGTCACGCACTGCAGTAGGGCGACGTCCGCCGCGCCGGCCTCGCGCATTGTTCGTAGGGCCAACCCGACCTCGGCGAAGTCGGCCATTCCAGTTGAGAGAACGATCGGCCGGCCCTTTGCCGCAAGATGACGCAGCAGCGGTATGTACGTCAGGTCGCCGGACGACACCTTGAAGAACGGGACGTCGAGCTCCGCCAGCAGGTCGGCGCTTTCCAGATCAAAGGGAGTCGAGCTGAATATGATCCCACGTGCTCTCGCGTGCCGCGAGAGCTCGACATGAGCCTCGGCAGAAAGCTCGAGGCGCCGCAGCATCTCACGTTGAGACTCGCTCGAGGAAGTGCGGACAGCCTGGTAGTCGGCCTTGGGCGCGTCCGCCGTCGCGAGGGCCTCCGCGCGGAAAGTCTGGAACTTGACGGCGTCGGCTCCCGCGTCGGCCGCCGCGACAACGAGGCGGCGGGCAAGCTCGACATCCCCGTTGTGGTTCACACCAGCCTCGGCAATCACGAAGCACGGCGCACCGTCACCGATGAGGTGCCCGCCGATGTGCATCAGCGTTCGAAGAGATCGCGGACCACGTCCCGATCGGTGCGCTTGATGGCGAGGTCCGGCGAGCGCCCGAATACGACGGAGCGCGAAGGTACGGCCGCATCAATAACGATCGAACCGAGCGACAGCCAGCAGTTATCTCCGACGGTTGAGGCACCGACGATCGCGCTACCCCCATACATGACGACGCCTTCGCCGATGGTGGGATATGTGCCCGCGAGATTCGAGCCGACCGAGCATCGCTGATATACGAAGAAGTAGTTTCCATATCGACCTCGCCCCAAGACCGTTCCGACCGGGTGCTGGAACGCGAACACCTCAGGGAGCTCCACCTCGTAGAAGACGTCGAGCCCGTGCAGCGCCTTGTTCAGGGCGTAGATCTTGCTCGCCAGCCGCGGGTCGCCGCCCATACGATGGATGGAGTTCGCGAGCATATACAGGAACATCGCGTACTGGTCTGTGTGGAGATGATCGAAGTGCGTCTGACCAGCTTCAGTGAAGTACTTCTGGTTGATCCGCGAGAAGCAGTGCTCCGTCCGCTCCAGCGCGCGGACGACCGCAGGCGATAGGGCGCCCACACCCACTGCGCCGTCGGGGAAGAACGTCGATACCTGCTGTTCGACGTAGCTGGTCAGCTCCGATGGGGTCAGAGTCGTCTGCATGCGTCAGTTCCGGCTGCTCGTGCTCGCACGGACATTGAGACCTCTGGAGAAGAGAGCGGACCGCACTTTGATCGGACTGTGGTCGGTGAACAGGAAGAGGCTGGCGATCGCGATCGCGGAAGCGCCCGCGTTGAGGGCGTCAGCGCAGTCGTCAAGGCTTCCAGCCCCACTCGAAGCGATGACCGGCACTTCCAACGCCTCCGACGCCTTCGCGATCATATCCAGGTCGTACCCCTCCATTGTTCCGTCGCGGTCGATCGAGCACAGCAGGATCTCTCCGCAGCTCGCATCCTGCATCCGCAGCGCCCATTCCAGCGGGTCCAGGTCCGTCTCGCGATGACCGCCGTGCGTCCACACACGATGCGTACCGTCCGGGCGACGACGGTAGTCGATGGCGACGGTGATGCACTGGTCGCCGAACGATCGCGCCGCCTCCTTGACGAAGTGTGGCCTCTCGACCGCCGCCGTGTTCACCGAGACCTTGTCCGCCCCCGCCCGCAGCAGCCGGTTCACGTCGGCGTGCGATCGCACCCCGCCGCCGGCGGTGAACGGCATGAAGATGTCGCGGGCAGCGCGCTCGATGACGTCGACCATCGTCGCCTGGCTTTTCAGGGTGGCCTGGATGTCGAGAAAGATGAGCTCATCGACCCCATACGAGTCGTACACCTTCGCCGTCGTGACGGGGTTCCCGGCTTCGCGGAAATTCTCGTGGAATCGAACACCCTTCACGAGACGGCCGTCGCTCAGCAGAAACTTCGGGATGATCCGCTTCTTTAGCACGCCTCACGTGTCACGGCCGCCACTCCGCGAAGTTGCGGAGGACCTGAAGCCCGTTGTCCTGGCTCTTCTCGGGATGGAACTGCGTGGCGAAGATGTTGTCCCTCGCGACCGCGGCCGTGAAGGGATACCCGTAATCGCAGCTGGCGGCGACATCAGCGGGGTTGCGGCACGTGACGTGGAAGCTGTGGACGAAATAGAACACGAACTGGCCCTCTTTGAGGCCCCGCAACAGGGGATGGTCCAGGCGTGGCGTGATGTCATTCCAGCCCATATGCGGGACCTTGTAGCCATTTTTTGGCAGCCCGAACCGCACCACGCTCGCGTCAAACCAGCCGAGACCCGGATGTTCGCCGTGCTCCGTGCTCGACATCGCGAGGAGCTGCATCCCCAGGCAGATGCCGAGGAACGGCTTCTTCTCCTGAAGAACCTCTCGCGAGAGCACCTCGATCAGCCCGCGTTGCCTCAGGTTGTCCATGGCATCGCCGAACGCCCCGACCCCAGGGAGGATGACCCGGTCCGAATTCGCGATTTCTTTCGGGTCCGCGGTGACAACCGCGTCCTGCCCCAGCGCGTCGAGCGCGTTGTAGACGGACCGCACGTTGCCCATCCCGTAGTCGATGATCGCGATCAGATGTAGGTCTTGACCTTGCCCTTCTTGTCTCGCGGCGGACCGACTGGCTTCTCGATCAGCGTTCGGTCCCATTGATTCATGTCCGGAAGCGGTGCGCCATCCTTGACGAACTCGATCTTGTGCTCGTGCGGGCTAACCTGATGCTTCATCGCGAGCTCCAGGAATTCTTCCTCGCTGATCTGAAGGAAGTCCAGGAAAAAGTCCAGGCTCGCCGGTCGCTTCCCGTCGTACTCCTGCGCCATCTCCCACCCTTCCTCGCGGCTCATCCGCTTGTTGCGAATGTCGATGTTCGCGAGGTGGTTGGTGCGCCCGAAGCCACGCTTGATGAATTTCAGGTAGTCGCGGACGCCCTGCATCATGCACTCGACCTTTTCGTAATCGTACTGGGGCGGAATCCCCTCGACGGGCTGGCCCTCCCAGCCGAGTTCTCGCTTGATGATCTCGACGTTTTTCTTCGTGTCCCACTTGATGTAGCTGCCTAGGCAGACCGAACGGCACTTGATGCGCATCAGGTCCTTGCGGTCCGGGTAGGTGAATGGGAGAAGATCCCGGCGCTCCACCCGGCCGCCGAGGAACTCGTACATATCGTCGGCGGTCATCCCGAGGTTCATCGCGCGGTTGAAACGTTTCTCGTCGACCTCCTCCATCTCGTCGTACGAGTAGAACGACATGTACTCAGCGAGTGACTCGCCCCAGATGATCAGCGGGGTGTCATAGCGGATCGCTACCTGCATCGGATACGCGTAGACGCCGGTATGACAGTGCCAGCAGAAGTCCCCGCGTCGCGTCAGGGACTCGAGCATCAGCTCCCGCACGACGTGCCAGTTCGGCGTGAAGTTCAACATCTCGACGCCGAGGATCTTTAGCGTACGGGTGTTGTTCTCATGCACAAGCGGGCGGTAGAACCAGTGGTCGAAACGCACGAGCAGTGGTCTGAGACCGAGCTCCTTGACCACGTACCAGGCCTGAAAGGTACTGTCCTTGCCGCCCGAGAAGGGGACGATGCAGTCGTACTGACCCCTTCCGCGGTACTGGGCGACGAGAGCGTCTAGTTCCTTCCGGCGCTCTGTCCAGTCGATGTTCTCGTCGCGGAACTCGATCTGCTGGCAGACGCTGCAGGTGCCCTGCGCATCGAACATGATCGTGTCCTGAGTCTCCGGATAGATGCAGTTCGTGCAGTACCTCATGCGGCCTTCGCTCCTACCACGCCGTCCAGCCGCCATCCACGATCAGGTTCTGTCCGGTCACGTACTGGGACATGCCGGAAGCCAAGAAAGCGAAGGCGCCTTTGAAGTCTTCCTCCGTGGCCATCCGCCTCAGGGGCGTGCGCTCGACATAGCGCGAGAGGAACGGTTCCTTGGTGTCGCGAAAGATCCCGCCCGGAGTGATCGCGTTTACGCGGATGGCGGGGGCGAGCGTCGTCGCAAGCCACCGCGTCAGCTGCAGCATCCCACCCTTGCTCGCCGCGTAGCCGGCTGGGTTGTCCAGCGCCGTTCCTTCGTAGATGCGGCGGTCGGGACCGACGAGCGCATAGATGGAGAGCACGTTCACGACGGAGCCCTGCCCGGAGACGGCGAGCAGCGGCGCACACACTTGGGTCAGGGCGAACGCCGCGGTCAGGTTCACCTCGAGCGCGCGGCGGAACGTGTCGACGCTCTGCTCGGCGAACGGCACAGTCCAGCCTTTGAGCGGCGACGTGCCAACCAGCGCGGCGTTGTTGACGAGGATGTCCAGCCGGCCGAGCTCCCGCCTGACCGCCTCGGGGACGGACCGCACCGAGTCGGCCTTATCGAGGTCGAGCGGCAGCGCCATCGCCCGGACCCCATGTGTCTGGGTGAGGCGCTTCGCCTCGCCCACGCAGGCATCGGCGGAAACGTCGAGGACCGCAATAGAAGCCCCGGACTCGGCGAGCGCGTCACCGATCGCGCGTCCGAGATGACCCGCACCGCCCGTGATCAGCGCAACGCGACCGGTGAGATCGCGCAGCTCGTTCACCGTCCTCATTGGTCCAGTTTAGTGGGACGGGCGCTCAGGTCAGGCGCTGAAACCCCGAGTGTTTGACGGGTCCCCGCAGGAGGCGCGCGACATCGCCGGCGGCGGCGGCGCGCGACAGGATCATGAAGACATCCCCTACCGCGCTGAGGTACGCCTCAATGTGATGAGGCTGGTGCGCGTACGACGCGTAGAACTGGCCCGACGCCAGAAAACCACGTTCGAGCAGCTCCTGCGTGAACAGCGTTAGCAGAGCCAAGCCGTCCTTCCCGGGAAGAGAGAAATGCGACAGCGGCGCGATGCCACCGACGTCAATGCTGAGCCCCGCGGTATCCGCGGCCTTGCGCCATCCGACTTGCACGCGCTCGCCGACCGCGATGAGATGCTTCGAGACATCGCGCGCGCGATGCTTGCGAATGGTGGCCAGCGCGGCGACGGGCCCGATCTTCTCCGTCCAGTAGGTGCTGCTGATGAACGTGGTCTGAGAAGACTCCATCACCGGGCGCACCCCGATCACCGCAGCCATCGCGTAACCGTTCCCCATCCCCTTCGCGAACACCGCCATGTCGGGATCTACCCCGTAGGTCCGGTGGATGCCGCCGGTGTTCATGCGCCAGCCGGACGTCACCTCGTCGAAGACGAGAACCGCGCCGACGCGGCTCGAGATGTCCCGAATCTCCTCCAAAAAACCGGGGGCGGGTCCGTCGTCGCG
Source organism: Candidatus Limnocylindria bacterium (assembly GCA_036002305.1). Lineage (GTDB taxonomy): Bacteria > Chloroflexota > Limnocylindria > P2-11E > P2-11E > 3-1-20CM-2-70-9. The sequence continues at coordinate 24,663 of DASYTL010000045.1, read as the reverse complement.
GGTCGGCTCCATCACGATCGCGGCGAGGTCTCGACCGTGTTGCGACACGATGGCGCGGAGCTCCTCGATTCGGTTGTAGTGGAACGGCAGCATCGTCCCGGTGAGGCCTCGAGGGACGCCCGCAGGCTCGAGGCCCGCGAGCAGATGCCCGTCCAGCGCGTGGTCCTCCGCGAGATTCGCAGCGAGATACCAATCGTGCCACCCGTGATATCCGCAGAAGGCGATCTTGTCCCTGCCTGTCGCGGCGCGCGCGATCCGCGCCGCCATAGCCATGGCCTCACCGCCGCCGCGGCAGAAGCGGGCCATCTCGGCCCAGGGGTGCAGCTCGAGAAGCAGCTCGGCAAGCTCGACCTCCTCGGGGCAATTGAGCGTGCTCATGGTCCCTGCCCGGATCGCCTCAAACACGGCTTCGTTCACGTCGGGGTCGGCGAAACCGAGGACGCAAGCACCGACGCCAGAGTGGCTCACGTCGATATAGTGGTTGCCATCGAGGTCCCACGTCTCGGCGCCGCGGGCGCGTGCGTAGTAGGCGGGCCACTCGCCCGGCAGGAACATCTCGGGCCGTTTCGAGAGCAGCTGCGTGCCGCCGGGGATCAGCTTCCGCGCGCGCTCGTAGAGCTTCTGGCCGGTCCCGGCCGCCGCGGTCTTCATCTTCAATCCTTCCAGTGGGCGAGGTCCACGTAGCCCTTCTCAACGAGGAATTCGGCCCGGCGGAGATCCGCCGGCGTGTCGATCTCGACCGAGTACTCGGGTGGCATTACGTACCCGTAGCTCTTCTCGCCGCTGAAGTAAATGTCGCGGTGTTGCTTGAAATACGCCCACCGGAATAGGTACAGGGCCGCGTTCATCGTGTATTCCTGCGGGAGGTCCTGCCGGCGCGACGCGCGCAGCGACTTCATCTTCTCGACGATGCTAGCGATGCGCCCGCTCTCGTCGAGCGGGCCAACGAAGACGGAGTTGACCTCGACTGGGCGGACGCCGACGACGACCTCGGCGTCGCGAGCGCGCATCATCTCGACCGCCGCATCGTAGTCGAGTGGGCGAGCGAAAGGCGACGCCGGCTCGAGCAGCATGACCGCCTCGTACCGCTCCGAGGTGTTGGCCTCGATCCAGTCCATCGCGTGCGAAATCACATCCGCGCTGGTGGCCGTGTCAGTCGCGAGCTCCGCGGGGCGGGTGAACGGCACATCCGCGCCGTGCCGCCGAGCGTTCTGCTGGATCTCCGGACTGTCGGTCGAAATGATCAGGCGCGAGCAGTACTTCGACCTGCGGGCTGAGATCGCCTTGAACCCGACGAGCGAGATCCCGGCCAGCTCGCGGAGGTTCTTGCCCGGAACGCCTTTCGATCCGCCACGCGCCGTGATCAGGAAGAGAGTCCTCAACGATTGAACAGCATCGGCATGTGATATCGCTCGCCGATCTACGATCCGTTAGCTTGCCGTGCCCCGTAATGCCCCCGTGCGCCTCGCCTGTAGATACCAGTTGACTGTCTCTCTAAGCCCGTCTTCGAAGGTTGTACGCGCCTGGAAGCCGAATAGGTTACGAGCCTTCGAGGTGTCGAGTGCGCGGCGGGGCTGGCCATCGGGCTTCGAGGTATCCCAGCGGATTTCGCCCCGATAGCCGACCAACTTCACGATCAGCAGGATGAGCTCGCGAATGCTGATCTCGTGACCGACGCCAAGGTTGACTGGGTCTGGACCGTCATACCTCTGCGTCGCCAGAACGATCCCCTCGGCGGCATCGTCAACGTAGAGGAACTCCCTCGAAGCCCGGCCTGTCCCCCAGACCTCGATGTGAGGGAGGTCCCCTTCCTTCGCATCGATGCACTTCTTGATAAGCGCGGGTATTACATGCGAGCCGGCGGGGTCGAAGTTGTCGCCCGGCCCGTAGATGTTTACCGGAAGCAGGTAGATCGCGTTGAAGCCGTACTGCGTGCGGTACGCCTGAGCTTGGACGAGCAGCATCTTCTTGGCAAGGCCATACGGTGCGTTGGTCTCCTCCGGGTAGCCATTCCAGAGATCCTCTTCTCTGAAAGGGACCGGGGTGAACTTTGGGTAGGCGCAGACGGTACCGATGCCGACGAACTTTCGTACGCCGTATTGACGCGCCTGTTCCATCAGCTCGATTCCCATGATCGCGTTGTCGTAGAAGAACGTCCCGGGGCTCGCTCGATTGGCACCGATCCCACCCACCACCGCGGCGAGGTGGATCACGATGTCGGGTTGGCCACGTTCAAGTGCGGCGCGTACCGCGGTGCGGTCACGCAGGTCGTACTCCGCACGACGCGGAACGAACACCCGCTGAACGCCCGCGAGCTGTAGTCGTTCGACAACGCGTCTGCCGACGAAGCCGGCCCCACCTGTGACCATGACTCTCATCTGAGCGCTCAGCAAGCAAGCACCACTTTCGTTGAGAAACCTCTCCCTCACTCGCGGGTGAAAGGCGAATCTACGCGAGCTACACGCAGAAGTGAAGGGTCGCCGGGTGACTCTCAGTTACTTAAGCCGGCGCGAATTGCAGCGCGGAGCTGCTCGCCTCCTGGGTAGTTCGGACGGATCCGGAGAACGAGATCGAGTTCGTCGAGCGCCTCGCGGCGTTGGCCCGTCGCGGCCAATGCGCGCGCCAGCTCAAATCGGAGTGGAATCGCGGCAGCGGTCACTTCAGTGGCGTCGAAGATGCCGAGGCCGCGACGCGCGATGTTCACAGCCTCCGCCGGGTTCCCGGAATCGATGAAGATTTGGGCGGCGGTTACATAGAGCGGAAGGCTCATCGACTGCGGGTCCAAAGCAAGAGCGCGCTGCACTGAACGAGAGGCCTCCGGCAGATTGCCGGTGACCTGCATCACGACAGCTCTTGTCGTGTGCGCCTGTGGGTTGTTCGGATCCGTCTGGACTGCGCGCTCGGCTACCTCGCGCGCGCGCACGCCAGAGGCAGCGTCGCCCCGCTGCGTAAGCACCACATATGCACGGGCGAGGTCGCCGTAGTACCGCACGTCGTATGGCGCGAGCTTGCTCGCGCGCTCGAACGCTGATGCGGCCTCGCGAATGCGATCCCCCGAGACGTACGCGAGACCGAGAGTATCCCAGTACTGCGCACGCAGAGAATCCGCTCGCGTCGCGCGGAGACCGAGGTCGATAGCTTGCTGGGACCTCAGTTGGAGTCGCGCCACCTGCGATGCGCGTGCGGAGCGCGCCGCGTCAAAGGCATTCACCGTTGTCATGGCGAGCGCAAGTCCGAGAGCCCCGCACGCGAAGCCAACAGCTGGCCTCCTCCACGATCCGCGACGCATCGGCTGAGACCTGACACGGCGTGAGCTCGAGGGAGAGCCCTCAGCCGGAGTTGGCTGGACTCGGGTCGTTGTGGCAGCCACCGCGCCGGCAGCGGCCCAGAAAAGCCAGTCCGTTCCCACACCGTTCACGGTGGTAAGGCCCGCTCCAAGGAAGGCACCGAGCATCGCGAAAGCCGCCCAGGCTGCGGGCCGAAAACCGGTTCTTATCGTGAGCCAGGACGCGACAATCGCGATCGCGACGAATGCGATCAGGCCCAAGACTCCACTCGTGGCGGCAACCTGCGCGACCCAACCGTGAGCGCTCGTGTTAGGACTCTGTTGGATCGCGGCGGGTTCGTCTTCCGAACGATATGCCGGCAGGGCGGCCAGGAAGTTGTCCGGACCGTAGCCGAGAGCGGGTCGGTCGCGGACCATATCGAGGGCCATCAAGTAGAGGGCCACGCGAACGTCGGCTGACTGCTCGAGCCGCGCACCTGCCTCGCCTTCGGCAGCGGCGGAGAGTTCGACGGTACCGAGAACGCGGGCTCCGAGCGGAGTCAGGGCGAGCACAAGGGCCAGGGTGACGCTCGCGGCGGCAGCGCCCAAAAGGCTCATGACGCGAGCCAGGCGATCGGGATGCAAAGCCAATGTCAGCAGCACGAGCAGCCCAGCCCCAGTGACCAAGCCCAGGAGGGCGGAGCGAGTCTCCGTTACGACGACCCCAGCCAGAGCGAGACCGGAGTAGATAAGCAAGAGGAAACGCTGAAACCTTCCAAGGCCTCCCATGAAGAGCCCAAGGGCAGCTGCGCCTATGGTGACCACCGTCATGTATTCCGCGAGGCTCGTCGTCTGGCCGATCGTGGAAAAGGGCCGGAACGCGCCGTTTACGCTCCATATCAGCGGGTCTCTTCCCGCTAACTGGATGGCCTCGTAGATCAGAACGAGCGCTGAGGACCCAACGAAGCACGTGGTTAGGGCCAGCCCCTCCGTCCGCGTCCTGATCAGAAGGACGACAGCGAAATAGAGCAGGACGCCATCGGCGATCGTTCCAAGGCCAACCATCCGATCGTGTGTTCCATAAAGAGCGAGCAGCGAATCAGCTGCGAAGAGGGCTGCAGCGACGTTCACGACGAGAAAGGCGAGGACCGGGACGTGAAGCGACGACCATACGAAGAAGGCGCGGCCATATCCGAGAAATAGTCCAAGCAGGATCCCCGCGATGACGTAAGCGAGGGCGTGGCTCAAGAGCGCCTTCGTAACTGTGAACGGAATGTCCGCGCCCTGATCGAAGACAAGTGGCACTAGCGCCACCTTCGCGCAGAGCAAGACGACACCAAGAAACCGTAGCTTCGAGGAAGTGAACTCGGGCGCCGTCCTCGAGGGCGCCATGTTGTCCCCCCGCCGTGCCCTTCGCCTGCCGATGACCAGAAGCCTATCGGTGTGCGACGAAAAGAGACCGGGGCCCTTACGGGCCCCGGTCGTGATCGCTACGCGTGGTTCGCTGACTACTCGAAGTCGACGAGGCGGTCAGACGAGCCGAGAACGTTCGGCGGGTTGCCCGTGGTGTCGTTGATTCCGTTGAGAATCGTGATGTTGAACGGAATCTGCATGCCTGGCGTCGTGCCGTTTTGCGATGTCGGAGTGAGTGTTGCGGTGACAGTGACGGTAAGTGTCGTCACGGCCGTGTTCCAGGTGCAACTGACGTTGAGACCACAGTTCATGCGGTTGCCGGTCGTCGTGCTCAGTGTCGTTCCGTCCTGATCCTGAGCCTCGATATTGCCTGTCGTGCTCCCATTCATCTTTTCGCTAAACGTGATGCTGAATGAGTCATTGACCTCGATGAAGTCGGAGCTCCCGACGTTGTTCACCATGCGCGCGTCGACCATCGTCGGCGGCGTGAAGTCCGCGGCGCCGGTCGTGAAGGTGACGCTCGATCCAGTGGCGATGCTGTTGCCAGCGATGTCCGTGAGCTCGCCCGTTTCCGTGTTGATCGTGACGGTGTATGTCCTGTCAGCCGGAAGCGGGAAGCTCGTGCTGATCTGGAACGACGAGTCGGCGGTCTGCTGCGTGGTGCTGCAGGGATCTGTGCCTGCCGCGTCGACCGTCGGATCCGTCGTCGCGCTGTTGTTGTCGGTTATTGCGAAGTCCGTGTCGTTGTAGCTGATGCCGGTGCAGAAGACGGCTTCGGAGAAGTTGAGTGTGATCTCCCCGGCCCCAACCGCGCCGGATGCCGAAACGATTGTCGGCTTGGTCGTCTCAGGGGTACCTGCAGTGGCCGTCTGCGCCTGAGGCGCCTTGATCTGGTTGTCGGAGAGGTCGACGATGTGATCGTTCGCGGTCGTCGACCCGGACGTCTGGAGGGTTACCTCAACAAACGCACCCGGTGGAATCGAGCTCGCGAGGAAGAGCGTTGCCGAGGTGACGCTCGCGTCATCGGCGGCTGTGCACGTGGGGATGTTGTCGCCGGTGACCGTAATCGGCGTCGCAGCCGAAACGTTCTGGACGGTCCAGTCAGTGGCAAACGTGGTCGCACCGGCGGCCGTGTTGCACACCGGCTCACTGAATGTGACGGTGACAAAGTTGCCGGTCGTCGACTGGCCCGTGAATTGAGGTGCCGTCAGGTCCGCGTAGGTAAAGGTCAGGCCGTTGGAGGCCGCTGTCCCGCTGTTCGTCACCGTGACGGTGACCGAACCGGGCGCATGCGCCGGCGAAACGGCCGTGATCGAAGAGCTACCGCAGCTGCTCACGGCAGCGTTGGTGCCGCCGAACGAGACCGAGGGGAATGCGGGCGTGCAGACGAAGCCCGATCCCGCGATGACGACGTTGGTCCCACCGGTGCTGGGACCGTTGTCCGGAGTGAGCGAGGTGATCGTTGCCGCGCCTGCGCTCACGCCTCCGAGGTTCGCGTCCTGGAAGTAGCCCTCGGGGTGAATCCTCTCGCCGGTCGATGCGAGGACGAGGTCACCGTTGAAGTGGTAGATGCCAGCGGCAGCGCCCACCGGCGCGGTGACGTTGTAGCTGAAGGTGCCGAGGGAGCCTGGCGCGACGCTTGTTTGCGTTGTGCTTGCGTAGCGGACGGCCGAGAGCCAGCCAGCGTTCCAGCTCGCTTCGGTGGCGTCCTGTGCATTACAGGTCACTTTGTCCTCGAGACAAGCTGCGAGGTCGACCTGCGTGCCCGTGCCCTTGGTCCAGGTCGTCGTGCCCGTGTTGGCAAAGAAGACCTGGAAGGTCTGTGTCTGACCGGGCGAGAAGAACAGGAATGCCGACTCGCCAGCGTAAGACGAGTCGTAGCCTGTCACCGCTCCGGCCGGTATGGCCGTTGCCAGCATGCTGAGCGCGAGCGCAGCCGCTGTGACCGCGGTTGTGATCTTCCGCATAGTTCCTTCCTTCGTTTCTCTTGATTCGCTGACTAGTGCTTCGCGTGGGTCGGTTTCGCGAGGAACTGGTCCGCGAGATCGCGTTCGTGCTCGAGCGCTAACGCGCGACTGAACTCCGGCGGGCATTTCCCCTGATGTTTCAGTTCACCCCCTCTTCAGTTAGTGGCCTGATGGCCAATCAGGCCGGGCCCCGGAGGGCGTGACATCCGGGGTCGTACCCGTTACCGGACACTTTGAGGAATGGATCGTGGGCTTGGGCGGCGTTCCAACGCCGGTTTGTACCATAGGCGGCCAACCGGCGCTACGGTCGCCACTGTGGGCCTGACCACCCTCACGTGCCCTAGACGGTCGAACAGGCTGGTTTGTCGCTTCTCTCACAGCGCGCCCTCGATGCTCATGTAGATGCCGCCGCGCGGGTCGGCGAGCAGAGCCCGACCGATCGGGTTGAAACTCAGGCTGACAGCCGGTCCAGCAACCGAGCGCGGAGCCTTGCTGCCATCGGCGGGTGCGTAGCTGTACCCGCTGAGCCCGCCAGGGAGTGGAGCGAGGTACCAAGCATGCCCGGTGTGGTCCGTTGCGAAAGCGCTGATCGGGCGCTGCAGGCTCACCGTCAGCCTCGCGAGGCCACCGCGCACCGCGTAGACCTCACCGTTGCTGGTCCCCAGCCAGAGCGTGCTGGTGTTGTCGACAAGGAGCGCGGTGGTCGCGCCTCGGCGCGTGAAGGCGACCTCGTTCAGTCGAGACGTCTTGGGGTCGAAGAGGCCGACGGTCTCGCGGGAGTCGTCCGCATACAGGATCCGTCCCTGAGCGTCGATGGTGAGAGCGCTGATGCGGGCACCCGCAAGGTCGAGCGAGTCCATCCGACGCGTCTTCGGATCGAACGCCAGGAGATAGGAGCCGTCCCGGAGACCGATCCAGAGGCGATCGTCAGAACCGGTAGCGACCGCTGACACCGGGCTCAGCACGTTCGTCGCGTACGCGTTGATCTGCTGCCTCCGCACGTCGACGACGTTGACCTGGCCTGTGGTCGCGTCCACGCCGAAAACGTACGAGGGCCCGGCGACCCAGAAATTGATCTTCGCATCCGCTCGCAGGCTCCCGACGTGGAACACCTCGCCCGTGCCTGTATCGAACCAGTTCACGCCGTTCGACTGGTCGACGAACCAGAGGCGTGAGCCGTAGGTCGTCGCGATCTGCGGTTGGAGATCGTTCGGCAGCGGCAGCGTGTAGAGACCGGTGGAGATGAGTCGCGCCTGACCGAGGACGTTCGCAAGCGGCGAGGCTGCCGCTACTGCTGGCGAGGCGCTCGACGCCGGCGACGACTCGGGCGACGCGGAGGGAGAAGCGGTCGGAGACGATGTCGGGCTCGCGGACCCCGAGGCGTTCGCGCTCGGCGAGCCGGAGCCGAGCGCCACCTGCGTTGGCATCTCGGCCGTGTCGAACCGGCCAGCGGCCACCACGGTGAAGCGATTCGTGGCCGCGTCGTAGACCAGGTCGCCGCCGGTCATCGCGACCTCGACGCTGCCGACCACGCCGCCGTCGCCGGCGATCTTCGTGGCCCGGCCTCTTCCACCAGCGTCGACGAGCACGAGATAGCCGCCATCCGGCAGAGCGATCATCGCGCGGGGAGTGCCCTGAAGCTTCACTACGCCGGGTGCGCTCGCGCCGGTGAAGCTGACCTGCGCGTCCGGTCCCGACGCCGAGAGGACGGCGACATGTTCGCCGCGCCGCGAGAAGGCCGCGCTCACGCCGCCGGGCAGGGTCTCGATGACTTTGTACGAGGAATCCACGATCGTGACCGCGTTCGCGGAGACGATCGCCGTCCGGCTGCCCCGCGGGTCGGGCACCACGAGCTGCGGCGCGATGTTGATCTCCCGAACGGTCTCGAGCTGCTTCGTCGCGCCGTTGATGACGGCGACCGCACCCGATGGCGAGCGCTGCGCGGCGGGCCCCGACCCCGAGACCGTGGCGACGATGATGTTGTTCGTTCCCGGATCCACGCTGATGCTCGTCGGCGTGCCCGTGAGGGCCACGGTCGTCGCGCCGATCACGGTGTTGCTCGACGCGTCGATCTCGGTCACGCGCTTCTGCCCTGAATCCAGGACGAGGATCGTGTTCGCGACCTCGTTGAGCGCGAGCGCGGTCGGCTCGCCGCCGACCGGGATCCGCACTTTCAGCTCGTTCGAGCTCGGCTCCCGTGCGTCGACCGCGGCGCTCATGACGTCGAGCACGTAGAGCGTGTTGTTGCGCGCGTTGAAGACGACCTGCTGCGCGCCCGCCACGAGCACGCGATCGCTCGGGTTCGGCACGAGCGCGGTCTGCGGGCGCGCGCCGGTGCCCAGGCCCGCGACGACGATCGCGATCACCGCGGTCACCGCGATGAGCGCCCGCGCGGCGACGCCCCGGACCGGTGCCAGCGGGCGCAGGCGAGGCGTTTCGGCCAGCTCGCGGATGGCGAGGTCGACGCGAACGTGTGGAGCGAGCACCGGCAGCGCGCGGATGGCCGCGGTCATCGCGGACCAGCTCCGGACGCTGGCCTGACAGTCGGCGCACCCCGCGAGGTGCCGCTGGCCGGCGGCCTGCTCGGCTTCGTTCGCCTCCCGATCGAGGCTCGCCGAGAGCAGCTCGAGGACCTGGTCGCACGACAGGATGGGCGGCTGGCGGAGCTCCTGATCGAGCCGGAAGCTCAGCGCGTATTCAGCGGAGCAGGACTCGCATTCGCCGAGGTGCTGGCGGGCGCGGCGCTCGTCGGCTGGCACCAGCTCGCCGTCTATGAGGGCGGAAATCTCCTCAGACGAAAGGTGGACGATCCCCATCTCTGGCTAAGACGGGTGGCGGGCCTCCGTTGTCGCATACCCCGTACGGAAGGCCTTGCGCGCGCGGGCGAGTCGGCTCCGAACGGCGGTGACGCTGCAGCCCTGAATTTCGGCGATTTCTTTGTATGAATAGCCTTCAAGCGCGTGCAGGAGCAGCGCGGTTGACTGCTCCGCCGGCAGCGTCGCGAGCACCCCGCGCACCTGATCCCGTTCCGGAACCTCGCCGTGATGGTCCGGCATGAGCGGCTCCTCGCCGGTGCCGGTAAGCCTGCCCACCCGAAGCCAGGTGAAGCGCCGCTTGCGGCGGATGTGATCGATCGCCGTGTTGGTGGCGATCCGATAGAGCCACGGGAGGATGCGGTGCTCGTTGGTGAGCGACCCAAGGGCTTGGTAGGCCTTGGTGAACACGTCCTGCGTCAGATCGTCCGCGCTCTCGGGATCGGCCAGCAGCCGCAGTAGGAAGGTGTAGATGCGCGACTTGTACGCGGAGTACATGGCCTCGAGCGCGGCGCCACGCGACTCGCGCGCGAGCGCGACGAGACGCGCGTCCGCGCTTGCGGAGCGGGCGAGCTCGCTGGCGATCGAGGCGGACATGCCGGCGCTCGTCATCGTACTGGCCTACTTATGTGCTGGTAAACGCTCAATCGCCTAAGTCCGTTTCAGGACGACGTTGAACTCCACCGGGCCTCGAGGAACGACGCGCCACCAGAGGGTCTGGCGCCCGGGCATCTCGAAGTAGAAGTCGAAGGCCGTGGTCAGCTCGCTCGCCGCGACGTCGAGGAAGTAGTGGCCGCGCTCGTCGGTATGAGGGCTGAAGGGCCGGCAACCGTGCGGTCCGATAACCACGCAGACGTTCTCGAGCGGCGTCCCGGCTTCGTCGACGACGTATCCCTCGATGCGCCAGAGGCCGGGCTCGGGTGTGGCCGTCGCTCGCGGCGCGGGTGGCACCATGACCCGGACCGAGGGGACGTTCTCGACCGGCGCGGACGGCGCGGGAGCCGGCGTGCCCTCGGGCGTCGCGCGCGCGACGGCCGGAGTCGGCTCTTGGGTGGCGGCCGACGAGGGCGTCGGCGACGCCGCGACCGGCCTCACGCTCCTCAGCGCTGGGCTGTAGAGCGCGAGGGGAACGAAGAGGGCGAGAAGGATGACCGCGCCGAGCAGGAGGAGACGGCGGTCCGAGCTCCTGAGCAGGTGTGCACCTTCTTCGATCAGGGTGACGCAATGCCCTGATGGGTCATCGCGTGGTCGTCACCTGAGACGAGCTCGGTGACGGTCGCGGTGACCGTGCAAGAGCCGGGCCGACGGCGAGCTCTCTCGCGCATCTCGGACTAGGTCCTGCGTAGGACGAGATTGAACACCGTCGAAGTTTGCGGGCTGATCCGCAGCCACTTGGTCTCGCGTCCCGGGTATTCGAAGTAGAAGTCGAATTGCAGCAGGTTCGTCGCTGAGCCCACCGCGGCGACGTCGATGAAGTAGTGGCCACGCTCATCGGTCTTGATGCTGAAGGGGGCGCACGACGTCGGACCGATGACCACGCACACGTTCTCGATGGGCTTGCCCTGCTCGTCGACGACGTATCCCTCGATGCGCCAGAGCCCCGGCTCCGGCGATGCCGTCGCGCGCGGGGCGGGGGGCGGGCTCACCGGAATGGAGGCCGCGATGCCGACGAACGTCGCCGGGCGCGGCGCCGGCGTGCCCGGCGGGGTCGCGCGTGGCCGCCGCGGGGTTTCGGTTGGCTCCACCGTGGGCACGGGTGTCGCGATCGGTCCCCTCGCGGCGGGGCTGGAGGTGGCGAGAACGAACGCGAGCGTGCCGATCAGGAGAAGGCCGACCGCCGCCGCGCCCCCGAGGACGCGACGGTCCAGCCGGCCGAGCCACTCGCGGCCTTGCACCGCGAAACCTCCCGGCCGGCGGAGGACGCGCGGATCCTCGGCGCTAGGGGGACGCAATGCCTTCGTAGATCATCGCGGCGTCGCCCTTGTCGTCGGGGCGAAGCTCGACGACGATCGCGGTGACCGTTCCTGTCCCGCCGTCGACGACGACGGAGTACTGCCGGTCCGCGGTGAGCTGCGTGATGGTCCACGGGTCGATCCGCGTCCCGGTGCCCACGGTCATGTTCACGGTCTGCGTGTGTACCAGGGCCCCGCCCAGGAAGTTGTACCAACGCAGCGTGACGGTCGTCGCCGCGACGCTCTGGAGCAGGATCGGTGTCGTCCATCCGACCGTCGCGCTTGAGGTCGGGCAGAAGCAAAGTCCCTTGGTCACGTTCGGGAGGAAGAACTTCGTCGCCGGCGCGGCGGTCGCTGAGTAGCCCATGCCTGTCACCGCGGTGGAGACGTTCACCTGCGCGGCGATGTTGCCGCCGGCCGCCTCGATCTTGATGCTGTACTCGCCGTCCGCGAGGCAATCCGTGCCCCCTGTCGTACAGAGCGTGTTCGTCGTGCCCTGCGTGCTGAACGAGAAGCGCGGATCGAATGCCTTCGAGGCGTTCGGCTGGATCGCGGGGAACGTGTAGGTGTTCGCGGTGCCCATGCCGCCGGCGAGGGGTGTGAACGTGATCTTCGGCGTCACCGCGGCGGCGCCGAGGTTCTGCACGACGATCGTGCTGTACCGGCCGACGCCCTGGGCATTCTTCGCGGCGTATGCACCGTAGAGCGTGGCGCCCCCGCTGACGGTGCCGTCGGTCGCCCAAGCGACCGGGTTCGCGACGTTGGGCGCGTCGGCCTGCGTGTTCACGACCACCGCGACGTCCTGGTTCGAGGCCACGGTCACGGCGTACTGCTTCCCATCGACGAGGCCGGGCGCGCCGAGGTTGATGTCGTTCGAGTTCGGGTCGATCGGCTTCGCGCGCCCTGGCTCGATGCTGCGGGGAATCACGACCGGCGCGCCCGTACCGTCGAACGCGCGGAACGTCGCGGTCACCGAGGCCGTGCCCGTGCCGAGGTTCTGGATGATGAACGGCGTGAAGAAGAGTCCGAAGAACCGCCGGGTGATGTTCGGCAGGTAGACCGTTTTCGCGCCGGCGGTGAAGCCGTTGTACGAGAGGGCTTCGGCGCGCGTGCCGGTTCCGGCGTGCTCGTTCACGACGCCGACGATCTGCGAGCCGAAGCTCCGCACGACGACCGAGAACTGCGCGTCGTCGGGCAGCGTCGGGTTCTGTCCGTTGTCATTCGGGTTGTTGGCGTGCGACGTGCCCGGCGGCAGGCTGAAGACCTGGTAGCGCGAGACGCACGACCCGTCGGTGAACTTGTAGAAGGACACCTCGAGGAGTGTCGTTAGGGCGCCGGTGTTCTGGACGATGAACGGCGTGTAGAAGCCATCAGGTCCGCCAAGGCGCCGCGTGATGTTCGGGAGGTAGACCGTCGTCGTCAGCGCCGGTCCGGTCTCGGGACCGGGATCGGTGCAGCTCGCGCGCGGGACGATCGGCTTGACCTCCATCTGGCCGTTGTAGGTGAAGCCGCCGTTCGAGACGAACTTCCCCGAGTAGAGGGTCTTGTAGCCGTCGAGGAGGAAGTAGAGATCCCACGTGCCGCCGTCGTTCGCCGCGAGCGCGTCGAGGTCGATCATGTAGAAGCCGGCGACGTTGGTGTGTAGGCCTGGGTTGCTCCCGAAAGCGCCGAAGCACTTGATCGGCGGACCCAACGTGACGCAGACGTTCGCCAGAGGCTGCCCGGTGGCCTTGGACGTGATAGTCCCCTGGATCTTGCCGGCCGCGGCGGCCGCGGGAGCGGCCGGGATAGCGGCGAGGAACACGGGCACAACCAGCACCAGGCTCGCGGCAAGTCGGATGAGCGTGGAACGCATCAGTGGTCCCTCCTCGAGTGAGCGGCGTAAGTAACAAGGCACGTCGTGGGGGTAACGAAGACAGGCACGTCGACTATACGGTCATCGGGCCGTTTTCCCGACAACAGTTCAGTACCTAATTGAGCGCGAGGCGCTCGATCGTTCGGTAGGCAGTCTCGCCCTCGCCGGTCCCGCTGAGCAGATAGACGACCCCGCGGACGGTCACGATCGTCCCCCACGCCCGCGGCGTCGGGGCCGGCGGCAGCTCCGTCCATTTCCCGGTCGCCGGATCCCAGAGCTCGGCGCTGCGCAGCGGCGTGAACGCGCGGATGCGCGTGGGCAGTCCGCCCGCGATCACAACTCGGCCGTCGGAGAGCGCCGCGCCCTGGGCGGCGAGGCGCGGGTACGCGAGCGCGCCAGAGCGGACGAACTTTCCGACGCGCACGTCGTAGATCTCGCTCGTGCCAGACGCTGGGCCGTCGCCACCGGCGAGCAGCACGTCGCCGTTCGGGAGCGCGACGACCACGTGCAGGAGTCGCGGCATGGTGAGCGGCGGGCCGTCAGACCATGAGTCCCTTCGCGGGTCGTAGATGAACGTCGTCGATGTCGCCGCGCCGTCGGCGTCGATGCCCCCGGTGACGAGGACGCGGCCGTCGATGAGCGTCACGGCGCTGTGCTGCGTCCGCGCGCGTGGCATGGGCGCGGCCTCGATCCAGCGATCCTGCCTCGGGTAGTAGATCTCCGTCGAATCGAGGAGGTGCGTGTTCGCGTTGCCGCCGGTCACGAGAACGCGTCCATCGTGCAGCGCCACCGCCGCGTGATCCGAGCGCGGCTGCTGGAGCGGCTGTCCGATGACCCACTGCTGCTGGGACGGCCGGAAGACGTCGACGCGATCGACCGGGCTCCAGTACGAGTCGCGCCACTCGACGCCGCCCGCGACGACCACGAGATCCTCCCACGCGGGCGTGATGCTCTGATGGAGCCGGCCGAGGAGTCTCTGCGGCAGCACCTTCACGCTGCCGGTCCGCGGATCGATGAGCTCGCTCTCGTAGTTCATGACCTCCGGATCGGCGTTATCCAATCCCCCGACGACGAGGATCTTCCCGTTGGTGAGCGCGACCGCGCTGGCGTAGGCGCGCGGGTGCGAGAGCTCGCCGACCGTCTGCCACTGGGGCTGTGCCGCGGATGGGGTTCGGGCTGCGCAGGCTGTGGAGATCGCGAGCGTCGCGACGAGCACGCGCGCGAACTGCGATCTCACGGAACTTGGAGAGTAGCGCTCCCCACCGGGACGCCCTGCCCGGAGAACCAGGCGACGCCCTCTTGCACGAGATCGAATGCGATCGAGAAGGTGCCCGAGAGCGCGGGCACCCGGACCGTGGCGTTCACGGTTACGGTCTGCCCGGGCGCGACCGGGGCGGCAAGGCCCGTGCGCGCGCCGTCCCAGACGAGGACCGCGCCGTTCGCGGTGTAGAGGTGGTAGGCGAGGTTGAACGACCCCGGCTGCCAGGTCGCGGTGCCGGCGTTCACGAGCGTGACCGGCACGGCGACCGTGCCGTTCGCGACGCCGCTGAACATGCTCGGCACGGTGTAGAGCGCGCTGAGCTGCGGCACGACGACGATCACGGTCTCGGCCGGCGTCTGCATCCCGGCGGCGCTGAACCAGGTCACGCCCTCGTGGACGATGTCGTAGCGCAGCGTGTAGGTCCCTGGCTGCGCCGGGACAGCGACCGTCGCGATCACGTTGTGCAGCTCGGTCCGCCGCATGCCGGCGAGCGGCGTACGCAAGCCGTCCCACACCACGACCTTGCCGGTCGAGTCGTACCAGTGGTAGCTCAGGTTGATGCTCGAGCCGAAGTCGAAGTTCGAGAGGTTCTGGATGCGGAGCGGCACGGTGATGGTCAGGCGCGCGGGCATCGTGTCCGGCGTCCGGGTCACGTCGAGCGAGCCGCCGTAGAACGGGGTCACGAACGGAGTGACCGCGACGCTCTGGTTCATCGTGGTGACGCCCTTGCTCGAGAACCACGCGACGCCTTCCTGCACCGCGTCCCAGCGCAGCACATACGTGCCGGCCGCGGCGGGGAAGCGCACGTTTGCCTGCAGCACGGCGGCCGCGCCGGGCGCGAGGTCGGCGGTGAGCTTGGTGCGGAGTCCGTCCCACGCGACGGTCTGGCCCGCGGTGTTCGCCCAGTGGTAGCTGAGCGTGACCGGGTTCGCTCCGGCCGACTGCCACGTGAAGTTGCTCGTGTTCGTGACGGTCACCGGCACCGTCGTCTGCGTCCCGGCCATCGCGCCCGTCGGAAGGCCCGGCGCGTACGTCGCGCCGAAGCTGGCCACGACCGGTCCCGCGATCGCGACCGCGACGTTGCCGGTGGCGACGCCCTTGATGCTGAACCAGGCGACGCCCTCCTGCACGAGGTCGAGCTTCAGCGTGTACGTCCCGCCTGCGGTCGGCGCGGTGACCGCCGCGTTCACGGTGACGGACTGCCCGGTGAGGAGATCCGACGGGAGCTTCGTGCGCGCGCCGTCCCACACCACATTCGCGCCGGAGGGGGTCGTCCAGTGATAGCCGAGGTTCACCGGGAAGGAATTCGTCACCGGGAACGTCCCGTTGCCGCGGTTGGTGATCGTGACCGGGACGTTTGCGGTCTGCCCCGCGGCGAACGGCGGCTGGGACGCGAAGGCGTATCCCGCCTTGAAGTCGATGCCCACACCGACGGTGTTGTCGTTGTCGGCGACGCCCTTGTCGCCGAACTTGAACTCGCCTTCCTTGTAGAGGTCGAGCGTCAGCACGTAGTTCGTCGGGTAGACGGGTGCCGTGATCGGGATCGGCAGCGTGAGCGTGCCGCCCGGCTGCACGTCCGCGGGGAGCGCGACGCGGTTCGCGCCGGGGAACCGGTTGCCGGTCGCGCTCGAGACCCACTCGTAGCCGAGGCGGACCGGGCTCGCGCCGGTCGCGTTCCACACGCGCCCGCCGTCGTTGGCGACCGTCGCGGTCACGAGCTTCGTCTCGCCGGCGGTCCAGCTGATCGGCACGTTGTCGCTGACCCAGTCCACGCTCCAGTCGGCGCTGCGGAACCACTGCTCGCGCACGGGCGTGCCGTTGGCCGTGTTCCACCACGCGCTGCCGGTCTGAAGGTCCCAGCGCACCAGATAGCTCCCGAGCGCGGGAGTGGTGAACGGGACCTGCACCGTCGCTGCGCTGCCGGGCGCGAGCTCGGGGAGTGCGGTCGCTCCACCCTGCGGGACGATGACGTTCGCGCGCTGCACGATGCGGTAGGACACGCGCGTGCCCGCGGGAATCGCGGTCTTTCCCTTGTTCACCACGGTGACGGTGACCGGCAACGCGGCGCCGGGGTAGGCGGCCTTCGCGAGCGACGTCTCGATGAGAGGCATCTGCCAGAAACCCTGCTGCACCGCGTTCTGCGCAATCGTCCGGATGTTCGTGAGCTGGCCGTAGAGCGCGTTGCCCGGGCAGGCGGTCTGCCCGCCGTACTGGCTCTGGACGTAGTTGCAGTCGCGGTGTCCCTGCACGTTCGGCGGGTTCGAGGTCACGTTGATCCACGACCCGTCCGAGGCCTGCTCCTGGTGGACGTACTGGTCCGCGCCGAACGGCTGCAGGCCGAACTGGCTGAACTTCATGGCGATGATGCTCGCGATACCAGCAACCATCGACGGGCTAGGGTTCGTCACGCTGTAGGTGCCGATCGCGGCGATGCCGATCGAGCCCTTGTTCCAGCCGTACGCGTGCCCGCCCTCGGTGGCGTCCCCGCCCTGCCGGCCGGTCCAGATGTTCCCGTATTTGTCGACGAGGTAGCTGTATCCGATGTCGCCCCATCCGCGAGTGACCGCGTGGAAGTAGTAGATCGAGCGGATCGTTGCGGCGACGTTCGTCTTGCCGTCGTCGGTCACCGTGTGATGGACGACGGCCTTCTGGATGCGCTGCGGGTACTTCGGCACCCACCGCATGATGTTCTCGTCGGCCGCCCAGTCCGACCGCGCGAGGATGCGCGGGGCGCCGGTCGGCGCGGCGTTCGCGTAGGACGGCTCGGTAAACGAGCGCGCGATGTCGTGCAGCGCACCGGTGAGGTCGTTCCACGCGCGGGCGAACGGGCCCGCGTTGAGGTCGCTCACGTCCATGAAGGTAAGGCCGACGCGCACGACCGCCGCCGGATCGCCGGCGGTGAGCCAGACGCGGTATTGCGCATAGCGGGCGTTGTCGACCGCGAGCTGCGGCGCGGCGTACCACTCGTTCGTGTCCATGTTCGCCATGTCCTCGTCCGGCGTGAGGAGCTGCCACTCGCTCCACGAGGCGGCGTCCGCCGACGTCCGGAGCTCGACGAAGAAGCTGTCCTGGGTGCCCGGCGCGGCGACCCAGTGGACGCCGACGCGGTCGTAGAGCTGGTTCGCGCTGATGGTCGGCGAGGTGAAGAGGAGCGTCTCGCCGCCCGTGGAGCCGGCGTCTGGAGCCAGGATGGTCGTGCCGCCCTGCGTGGTCAGCGTCCCGGTCGTCGCCGGGGAGGCGATGGTGACCTCGTTCGCGACGACCTGGCCCGTGGCGCGCGGCGAGGCGACGGCGGGCGGGCCGGCGTTCGGGAAGAGCGCGAGAAGGAAGAGGCCGATGAGGAGGGCGAGGCGCTTCTTGCTAAGCGGTCGGCGCACGCGCAGGCCCCCTCTCTACCTCGTCACTCACCTCCCCTACGCTGCGCGCGATTCTGAGGCAGCGGGATTGGTCTGTACATGGTCGAACGAGAAGATGCCCTTCGCGTTACCGCGCGGTGTCGGTCGAGTTTCCTAAGAACACACGTGCAGGCGTGGGCTCAGGCGGCGTGCGCCACCGCTCGTCGGATGCGGTCGGCGACGAGTGTGCGAAGCCGAGGTGAACTAATCCGTTTGATCCAGGTATCGATTGCGCGACGCGAGAAGGAACGCGGCAAGTCGAGCTCCGGCAGCCGTTGTCGGGTCCGACCACTCGCCTGACTCACATACACGAAATCGAAGACCGCTTTTTCGGGCGTGGCGAGCGGGACTCCGCCGTGGACCTCGAAGCCACCGAAGAGTTCAGGCGGGATCCGGTGGACGAGGAACGTAGCCGTAATGGTCCGGACCCGCTTCGGGCGACTCATCGACGCAATGGCGATCTCCCTCGGAATCTGATCGATCGCTCCGTGAGCCGCCAATGCCGAAGCGAACGACACGTATGCGGGATACGGTCGTGTGAGCTCAGAGACGAAGAGACGCGGGTCGCCTAGTTCGGATTCCAGGGACCAGAGTCCATGACGAAGTCGCACGGCGAGTCCATGATCGGCGAGTGTTCTTAGAGCCCGACTCGCCGAGCTTGCGGAGGTTTCTCAGCGCAGCCGCAGCCTCTCTTGTCGTGAGATAGGGGGAGCCAACTCGACGTAGTCTCGCGAGGACCCTCAGAGAGCTCATCGTCAAGAAAATAGGCCGTCGCAAAATTGACGGTAACCGTCAAATTCGCGAGCTCTTGGCGTTGCTCTGTCTAGAGTTTCCATAGAGCGCTGACCGGCATCGCAAGGAGGTTCTCGCCGAGACCCGTCGTATGGCGTCCGGTGTAGAGCACAATCCCCCGGACGAACTTCTTGCCGGCGCGCTGCGCGAGTGCTCGCAGGCCTCGAAAATCCTCTGGCCCGACCGTGGATCTGCACTTGACCTCGACCCCAACGAGCCTCCCGTCCCTTCGCTCCAGCACAAGATCGACCTCGGCGCCCTCATGCGAGCGGAAGTGGTAAAGGGTCAGCGGCTCGTCAGCCCAGCTCAGCTGCCGCAGCAGCTCACCCGCGACGAAGTTTTCGAGAATCGGACCGCCAAGAGTAGGTTCGTTGGTGATCCGCTCAAGCTCGACCTGCTGTAGGTAGGCGGGCAGGCCCGTGTCGCCGAGCATGACCTTCGGATGTCTCACCAGCCGGCGGCCCAAACCTCCGGCCCACGACGGGATGAGCTGAATCAAGAATGTCTGCCATAAGAGTGCGAGGTACCGACTTAGCGTTCGGGCGTCCATTTCGAGAATGCGCGAGAGCTCCGCCCGATTCAGGACACTCATCGCACGCGCAGCCAACAAGCCGAGGATTTGAGGCATCTCACGCAGTCCGGCCACGTTCCCGATCTCACGAATTTCCCGCTGAATCACCGTCGTCACATACGAGCCGAACCATGTGCGAATGGCCGCTGCCGATCCGAGCTGCGTGGCCTCCGGGAACCCGCCACGCAGGGCACGCCGCAGGACGTCTCGCTTGATGTCGACCTCCTCGTCGACCGATTCGATACGAGCTGAGAAAACCGCGCGGAGAAAGGCCTCACGATGCCCGGCGATCTCGCCTTGCGAGAGTGGCCAGAGAGTCGGCACGCTCGTGCGTCCTACGAGGGAATCGGCGACTCTCGGGAGAGTGAAGACGTTTGCCGACCCGGTGACAAGGAATCGTCCCGGGCGGCGATCACGGTCAACCGACGACTTGATCGCGAGGATCAGCCTGGGGACGCGCTGGACCTCGTCGATCACCGCACGTTTCTGGAGCAGCTCGATGAAACCTGCCGGGTCGCGCTCGGCGGCCCCGAGCTGCTGAGGGTCGTCGAGAGAGACGTACTGCGCTTCATAACCTGAGCGAATTAGCTCGCGAGCGAGTGTGCTTTTCCCAGCTTGGCGAGGACCGACAACCGTCACAACTGGGAAGTGCCGAAGATCCGAACGGAGCACTTCCTCGAGGTGCCGACGAACCAGGCGTCGCCGTGACGTAATATTCGGCACGCCCTGCCTGAATTTACGACATACCGGAGCCGCCGTCCATGGCGAAGGTCTCAGCCTAGAAGGGGTTCAGCCTCACCATCGTCGACCGCAGCCCGAGGCACGTGCGGAGGAACTCGTCGGCCTTCATGTCGGCAGTCGCCGCGGTGCCGAACAGCTTCACCGAGATCACGTGTCCCGAGCCGGCGGGCACCTGGTTCGACACATCCACCGCCTGCAGCACGCCGATGTCCGGTCCGCCACACCGCAGCACCGCGGAACGGATCTGGCTGCTCGTGAAGGACACCGTCCAGCTCGCGCGCGGATTCGCCGGCGCCCTCACCGCGCGGTCGGCGGGATCGGCCACCGGCGCGAGGTACGGCTGGCCGGCCGAGCAGGCCCACGCGCCGCCGACCTTCACGACGTTGTTCATCCAGCAGCCGTCCGAGAGCGTGTAGCCGCCGTTCGAGCTCGCGAAGTACGCCCGGATCGAGGCGCCGTTGTAGGTGATGACCTTGCCGCTGGTCGCGGTGACCGCGGTGTTCGAGGACGCGACCTCGACGCGCGTCCCGCCGTAGCACTGGTCGGCCTGGTCGTCGGTCACGTCGTAGTCGCGCGCGCCTCCCTTGTACGCGGTGTACGCGTACGTGCGCGCGGCGTAGGCCTGTGCCTTTATCGCCTCCGGGTGCCAGCTCGTCGGCATCTCGAGCGGCAGCACGCCTCTCACGTAGTCGTCGTACGTCACCGCGTTGATGATGCGGAGCGTGCCGCCGAGATTCGTGAAGCGCATGTTCCCGCGGTAGGCCCCGCCCTTCTGCAGCAGTCCAAGCGGCTGGTTCGGGTCGACCGGCACGACCGCGATCGGGCCCGGGCCGGCGTACACCCGCGTCACCGGGGCCCAGTTGGCCCAGACCTCCACCACGCCGCCACGCGCGACGACCTGGAAGTTCTGCTGCCCCGCGCCGCGCGCGATCTCCCGGTTGCTCGCGCTCTCGTCGAGGACGCGCATGCCGCCGCTCGAGTTGAGGTCGGCGAGGCTCCCGGCGAAGTAGCGGTTGTCGCCGCAGTTGAAGCGCCCCTGCGACGAGGGCGCCGAGAGCAGGACGCGGTTGGCGGGTCGCGACGGATCCACGAACTGGAGGGCTGTTCCCGGGTAGTACCGCGCGATGATCTGCTCGCCGTTGAGGACGAGGCCGACCGCACCGGTCGCCCAGCCGTTAGCGCCGTACTGGCTCAGCCCGAGGCCATGGCCGAAGCCCGACCCGTAGAAGACGACACCCGGCACGATCTCGAGCGGCTCGGCCTTGCGGACCACGCCCAGCTGGCTGAACCAGGCGACGCCCTCCTGGACCATGTCCCACCCGATGACGTAGTTACCCGTGCCGCCCGGCAGCGTGACGTCGATCGGGACCGTGACCGTCTGATACTGGCTGACGTTCGCCGGAAGCCGACCGCGCGCGCCGTCCCACACCGCGACTCCGCCGTTCGCGTCGAAGATGTGATAGCTGAGCGCGAACGCGCCGGGGACCCAGGTGCGCTGTCCGTAGTTCGCGACCTGCACGGTCAGCTGGAGCGTCGCGCCGATGGTCGCCTGCTGCGGCGTGGTCGAGAGGCCGTATCCGGCGAGGAGGCCGCTCGTCACCGCAAGGGACTGGCGGAGCGGCGTCGATCCGAGGACCTCGAACCACGAGACGCCCTCGCGCACCAGGTCGACGACGACCGTGTACGTCCCGGCGCTCGACGGCGCGAAGTAGGTCAGGGTGAAGGTCTTGCTCGCGCCGGGAACGATGTCGGCGCCGAGGGGCATGCGCGGGCCGTCCCAGAGCACGGGGCTGCCGTTCGCGTCGATGACGTGATAGCTGAGGTTCACCGGGTTCGGGCCGGTCGCGTTCCAGGTGGTGTTGCCGGTGTTGGTGACCGCGACCTGGATCGTCTTGGCCTCGCCGAAGTACGCCGCGGCTGACGGAGCCGCCGCAAAGGCCGCGCGGTACGTCACCGGCGCGACGCTCGCCGGAAGTCGGAGCGGCATGCTGCCGAGCGTCTGGAACCACGCGACGCCCTCGCGCACTAGGTCGAACGAGAGCGTGCAGGCGCACGCCGCGGGCGGCGCGACGACGCTCGCGTTTACCGTGATCGTCGCGTTCGGATCCACGTTCTGCGGTAGCGGCGTCCGCTTGCCGTCCCACACCACGGTCGGGCCCGTCGCGTCGTGCCAGTGGTAGCTGAGCGTCACCTGATTCACGCCGGGCTGAGCCGACGGCCCGGGCTGAGCGGGCCACGCGACCGTGCCGATGTTCGTGACCGGCACGGGGATCTGGTAGGTGCCTCCGGCGATGAAGCTCGGCAGCGTGACCGCGCCGAACTTCGCCTGATAGGCGGGCTGCGCGGTGATCGCGAATGGGTTGCTCGGCGCGAGCCAGCCGACGCCCTCCTGGACGAGCGCAAGTCGCAGGAGGTACGGACCGGGCGCGCTTGGCGCGACCACGCTGACCTGCACCTGGCGCTGCCCGCCGGGGGGCACATCGGCCCCGAGGGGTGTGCGCGTCCCGTCCCAGACCAGCGTCGCTCCGGAGGGGTCGTACCAGTGATAGCTGGCGTTGATGCTCCCGAAGCCGCCGGCGGACCGCCACGGCTCGGTCCCGGAGTTGGTCAGCGTCGTCGGGACGACGAAGACATTCCCGGCGGGGGTCTGCGCCGGGGGCGTCGCGGCGTAGGTAGCGGCGAGCGTCCCGCCCGGCATGGCGAGCGCGACACCGCCGGGCAGCAGCCAGGCCAGCGCGACGACGACGCTGAGCGCGTGCCTCAATCTCACCCTTCCCATGCCTCGTCGAGTATGCGAATCAGAAGCTGATCCGGCGACGGGTGTACGGAAGTTGACTCCCGTCTGCTATGGGGATGTCCTGACTACGAGCACGTTCTCGAGGTGCCGCAGGTCGACCGCGGGCACGAGGATCGCGCGCTGGAAGGTGCCGTTCTCGCCCTTGGTCACCTCGACCACCTTTCCCAGAACAAGGCCCTTCGGGTAGAGCGAGCGAAGGTCGTTGCCGATCGCGAGGCCGGCGGTGATGACGACGTCGCCGGTCTTCACCTCTTCGGTCTGAAGGATCCAGTCCATGACCAGGGTGTCCCCGAACTGGCCGCGCACGATGCCCGCGGCGCGCGAGCCCTGGACAAGCGCGGACACCGCCGAACCCGAGTCGGTCACGAGGAGCACCTTGCTGTAGTTGTTGCCGACCTCGGAGACCCGGCCGACGACACCCTTCTCGGAGATGACGACGTCGTCGAGCAGGACTCCGTCCTTCGCTCCGGCGCCGAGCACGATCGTGTGCAGGACCCCCGACGGGTCGCGCGCGATGACCGGAGCGGTGACCGTCTTGAGGGGGAGCGCCCGCGCCGCCGCTCCGAGCTGCGTGGCCTGCTGTGCCTGGATGATCTGCTCCCGAAGCTGGACGTTCTCGAGGGTGAGCAGATCGACCTCGGCCTGCAGCGCGTCCTTGTCGGTGCGGAGTGTCTCGATCTCGACGACCGCCTGCCACATCCGGCTGACCGACGAGCCCACCCCGCCCAGCACCCGCTCGGCCGGGACGAGGAGCTCCGTCACGAACGTGGCGCCGGCCCGGACGGCGGCGGTGTCACGGAGCAAAAGGAGCGCGAGGCTGACGGCCAGAAGGAGGGCGAAGGGCCGGAGGAAGGCATTCCCTGCGCCCGGCGCGCGCCGCGCGCGACCGAAAGTGGCCATCGGGGCTATTTAACGCGGCGGCGGCCCGTCTGTCTCTAGTTCTATCGAGGTAGCGCCGCGTATGTCTCCACTACGAGACTCCGTTCGTAGTTGACGAGGTTTTCCAGGATCATCCCGCAGCCCCGCGCGACGCAGGTGAGCGGGTCGTCGGCCACGTGAACGGCCATCTGGGTGGCCTCCGCGACCCGCGTGTCGAGGCCGCGCAGCAGCGCCCCGCCCCCGGCCAGATAGATGCCCTGGTCCATGACGTCGGCGACGAGCTCCGGCGGGGTCTCCTCGATGGTGTCCTTGATCGCGTCGACGATCTGCTCGACGGACGGGTCCACCGCCTCGCGGATCTGCGCGCTCGTGACCTCGATCGAGCGCGGCAGACCGGTGAGCAGATCGCGCCCGCGGAAGAAAGTGGTGACCTCTTCGTCGAGCGGGTACGCGGAGCCGATCGCGATCTTGATGTCCTCCGCGGTGCGCTCGCCCATCAGCAGGTTGAACTCGCGTCGCGCGTAGCTGACGATGTCCTGATCCATCTCGTCGCCGCCGATGCGGATCGATCGCGAGACGACGATGCCGCCGAGGGACGTGACCGCGACCTCTGTCGTGCCGCCGCCGATGTCGACGATCATCGAGCCCGACGGTTCGTTCACCGGAAGTCCCGCGCCGATCGCGGCGGCCATCGGCTCCTCGACGAGTCGTGCCCATCGCGCTCCGGCGGAGAGGGCGGCATCCTGCACCGCGCGCTTCTCGACCTCGGTCACGCCCGAGGGGATCCCGATGATCACGCGCGGCCTCGGGAGCAGGGCGATGCCGTTGTGCACCTTGTGGATGAAGTAGCGAAGCATCTGCTCGGTGATGTCGAAGTCGCTGATGACGCCGTCGCGGAGCGGACGGATCGCGATGATCGACGCGGGAGTCCGGCCGACCATCCGCTTCGCCTCGGCGCCGAT
>DASYTL010000044.1:0-2999 GCA_036002305.1 Candidatus Limnocylindria bacterium | reverse complement strand
GGCCGCGCACTCGGGCATCGTGGCCGCGCACCTCGCGAGCGAGGGCTTCACCGCGCCGGCCAGCGCGTTGGAAGGACCCCATGGACTCCTGCGCGGCTACACCGACGAGCCGCGGCCGGAGCTGCTCACTCGCGATCTGGGGCGGTCGTTCGCGATCATGAGCGTCTCTATCAAGCCGTACGCGTGCTGTCGATACAACCACGGCCTCATCGACGGCGTGCTCGAGCTGCGGCGTGCGCATCGCCTGCGCCCGGAGGATGTCGAGCGGATCAGGCTTGGCGTGCTCCGCGGAGGCGCGCTCCTCGTGGCCGAACCGATCGATGAGAAGCGCGCCCCGCGCAACGTCGTCGACGCTCAGTTCAGCGCCCCGTTCGCCGCGGCGGTCGCTTTGGCGCACGGATCGGCGGGCATTGACGAGTACACGCAGGCAAACGTGGACGACCCGGTCATCCGCGCGCTGATGCTACGCACCGACTGCCACCTCGACGCGGAGCTGGACGCCACCTATCCGGACCACTGGCCGGCGACCGTCGAGGTGCGCATGCAGGACGGCCGTGAGCTCTCCGCGCGAATCCCTGATCCAAGCGGCGAGCCTGCCAATCCGATCAGTCGCCAACAGCTGCGCGCCAAGTTCGCAAGCCTGGCCCTAGCGGTCATCGACGATGAAGCTGTCCTCGAGTTGGCGGACCGGTCGCTTCATCTCGATGCGGAACCGGATCTCGAACGATTCACGGAACTTCTGCGAGGACGCCGCAACTCTTAGGGTGCGGCGCAGATGAGTGCAGCGGACGCTACTGGCCGCGGGTCGTCTTCGTCCGGACCGGGACCGTCGCGGCTTTGCCGGC
This sequence comes from Candidatus Limnocylindria bacterium, assembly GCA_036002305.1. GTDB lineage: Bacteria > Chloroflexota > Limnocylindria > P2-11E > P2-11E > 3-1-20CM-2-70-9. The sequence continues at coordinate 2,154 of DASYTL010000044.1, read as the reverse complement.
GCGAACCGATCTCGGAAAGCCGTCCGGTGGCGTCTTCGCAAAGTGCACGATGAGCTCATAGCCGGCCTGCTCGCGGACCGGCTGGATCTCGATCGCATGCGCGCCCATCGCGCCGAAGCGGTCCTGGTGCGCGAGGCGCGCGGCTTCGGCGTCCTCCAAGGTAGCCATATCAGCTGCTAGTACTGCCCGGGGCCGAGTTGGGGCGCGAGCCGATCATCTCGCCCTCACTCATCCGCGGGACGGCAATGTTTCGGCACCGGTGGGAGCGACTCCTAGACCGCAGCTTTTCGCCGCTTTTCGCGCCCGATCCACGCGGCCTGCGCCGGCAGGCCCAGCGTGCTGCGCCGCGCCGCGGGGAGGTACTTGGCGCCTTCCTGCAGCGAGAGATTCGAGACGCGGTCGCGGTGCTTCCGCAGGAACTCGTAGGTAAGCTCCGGACGCTTCTTCGAGACTTCCCGCAGCACCCACCCGATCGCCTTGCGGATGAAGAACTCACGCTCGTCGAGCATCTCTTCAGCGAGCCGCGACCAGAGCGCGAAGTCGCCCTGACCGGCGCGAAGCGTGTCGTGCTCGGCGAGAAGCGCGGCGCGACGCACCCAGAAACTCTCGTCCTTCGCCCACTTCTCCAGGTACCGCCGTGAACCCGGATCGCGCGCGATGACGTCGCCGACCACCTTCGGTGCGATCCAATCCACGTAGGCCCAGCTCTTGGAGCGGCGCACGAGGTCAACGAGCCACGAAAGGTCGCGGCCGATCAGCGTCTCGCGGTGACACTCGAGGACGCCGATCGCCGAGGCGCGCAGCTCGTGCACGTTCGTCGCGTACAGGGTCTCGGCGATCGCGCGAAGGTCGGCGCGCCTCAGATCGGAGTGCGCGCGGCAGTACTCGCGGACGGCGGCCCGGATCGCGGGCAGGTCGGCGCCCCAAAAGCGCAGGTCGCTCTTGAGATACGCCTTGTCATGGGCGGCGCGCGTCCGGTTGCCACCGCGCCTGAGCCGCCCGCGGAAGAACGTAAGCGCGCTCGCCGCCGCGGTCATCCGCGCAGCCACGCCGCCAGCGTCCGGTCGTCGACGCCCGCCGCGTCGAGCTCCCGCTCCCCCATCGCGAGGACCGGAATGCGTAGCGCGTAGCGATCGAAGATCGCGCCCTCCTGGGTGATGTCCACGCGTTCGATGTCGAGCGGGATATCGAGGGACACGCGGCGAAGCGCGCGGTAGACCTCGGCGCAGAGGCCGCAGTCCGGCTTCTCCAAAAGCCGGACGCGGAGCGGCTGCCCCCGATGAGTTCTACGGCGCACGAGCGCGAGCGCCCGCCGCAGATCGCCTCGCATCAGCTGTGGCCGACGCCTACCAGTTCGGGGGAAGGCCGGGGACGTTCGGCGGAAGCGGTTTGCCCCGCGGATAGATCACGTACACGATCCCGGCCGACCCGCCGAGCCACACCCGCTCGAAGTCCGCGCGGCGATAGACCTTTCGCGCTTCCTCGTCCGTCTTGACCGCCGGATCGTTCGTGATGACGTCGCCGTTCGCGTCGAAGCCGCGGATGACCAACAGATGCCCATTGGTCTTGCCGAAGAGGAATCCTGGCAACTCGCCGTTGATCGACGCGACGAGCGGAATGCTGGCGCTCAGGAAGCGCTGCGCCTCGTTGAGGGAGCGGAGTCTCGTCACGAACCCGTCCAGGCCGAAGCGCGTCGCGTACGCGACGTTGGCCGGCCAATTCCCGGCGCCCTGGTAGTTCCAGTCGTACGTATAGCGCGCCGCGTGGTCGACCTGCGGATCGTCGTAGTTGGGGCCGGGGAAGAGCTCGAGCTCGTCCGGGGTCGGTCCGGCGCCGTGAAAGGCCACGACCATCGCGGTCGAGGTCGGGCTACACCAGGCCTCGCCCCCACCGTCATACTCGGGGAATTCGCCGTTATGGGTCTCCTGCGAGAACGTCGGGACCTGTAGCTGCACCGCAGTCTCGTCGAAGAGGCTCGGGATCTCGTACTTGAACGCTGCCGACGTCACCGCCGCGAGCATTCGCACCGACGGACCTGCGGCGCTCCCAGGGCGCTGGTAGAGCGTCACGCGGAGCCGATACGCATCCAGCGGCGCGGCGCTTTTCGCTCGAATGAACGTATCGATGTTCACGTGGCCATCGCCGTCCTGCTGC
>DASYTL010000043.1:0-101414 GCA_036002305.1 Candidatus Limnocylindria bacterium | reverse complement strand
GGATCGTCACTGTGGCGCTGGCCTCGCCTCACGGCGGAGGGGTGTTACCCCTTACCCTGCCCTGCGGAGTCCGGACTTTCCTCGGCGGCTTTCGCCGACGCGACCATCCGGCCTGCTCGGTCTAGTTATTTTACCGCCCCTCCGGGGCGGAGTCTCGTTACTTGAGAGCGGCTCGTGCGGCTCGATCGACCAGGCGTGCCGCTCGCACCACGTCGTCCTTCATCGCGATGCCCGTCAGATGACCGTACAGCGCGAACAGCTCCCCCGCTCCCTCTCCATCGCCAAAGGCCTCGACGTCGCCGGCGAGACGAGCGACGTCCAGCATGCCGCACCCCAGGTGGGCGCGACGCCATTCGACGAGCACGACCCCACGCTCTGCGAGCCGCGCGCTGCCGCAGACGAGCTCGCCCTGGCAGAGCACCGTCGGGAGGGTCGCGAGCTCAATGGCCGCGGCCCGCGCGTCCGCGTCGAGCGGTCGATCGACCGCCGCGCGCTCCGCCGCTCGCTCGACGAGCTCGATCGGCGTCACGGTCCGCACGCCGAGGGCCTTGAGTGCCGGCGCGTCGGCCGAGACCGCTCGCTCTACCGCGACCTTGGCACGGACGATCGCCCTCGGGTCGCCGTGACAGGCGCTTCGCGCGTCGAGCAGGTCCTCGATGAGCACCCACGGCCACGCGGGCACGGCGGCCGGGGGGATGCCCCGCGAACGGATCTCGGGGACGCGATCCGTCTTGCGGGCCAGGAACGGAACGAGCTGCACCTCGAGGGCGTCATCCGGCGGCACGCGCTTCAGCACGAGCGAGCGCTCCACTCCCTCGTGCCGGAAGTGGATGCGCTCGAGCTCGAGACTCGCGTTCTTCGCGACGGTCTCGCTGCGCACGTCGGTGACCTCGCCGCGCAGGCTCCGCGCCACGAACGCGGTCAGCGGGTCCTCGCTCACGTGATCGCGCCGGCTTCGTCGATCGCGCGGTTCGAAAGCTCGTCCGCGTGCGCATTCTCCTCCCGCGGGACATGCCGTATCTCGCGCTTGGGGAACGACGCCAGAAGCTCGCCGGCGCGGAGCGCGAGCGGCTTCAGTCCCGGATGCTTTATCCGCCAGAGCCCCCGCATCTGCTGGACGACGAGCAGCGAGTCCATCCGGACGTCGACGGCGGTCGCCCCTCGCCGCTTCGCCTCCTCGAGGCCGAGGATCAGGCCGGCGTACTCGGCGACGTTGTTCGTCGCGTGGCCGAGCGGCCGCGTGAGCTCCGCGACCACCTGCCCCTTCTCGTCGAAAAGCACCGCGCCGGCGCCGGCCGGACCGGGATTCCCGCGCGCCGCGCCGTCCGCGTAGATGACGAGCCCGCTCATTGCCCGAAGACCTGCGCGATCCGCGCCATGTCGACATTCCCGCCGGAGACGATGGAGACGACACGCTCGCCCGGCCGCGGTTTGATCACACCGGCGAGGAGCGCGCCCGTCGCGGCGGCACCGGCGGGCTCGGCCACGAGCTTGGCCCGCGTGGCGAGGAAGCGCATGCCCTCGGCGATCACCTCATCCTCGACGAGGACGACATCCGCGACCAGCCGCGTGACGATGGACAGCGGGATCGTGCCGGCGACGGGCGCGGCGAGGCCATCCGCGATCGTATTTACCTGCTCGAGGCGGACCGGCTCGCCAGCGTCGAGAGCCCGCCGCATGCCGGGCGCACCTTTGGGCTCCACGCCGACGATGCGGGCGCCGGGACGGATCGCGGCGACCGCCACGGCGATACCGGCGATCAGCCCGCCACCTCCGACGCCCACGACGAGGAGGTCCGCATCGGGAAGCTCCTCGAGGATCTCGAGCGCGCAGGTCCCGTGACCCGCGATCATGGCCGCGTCGTCGTAGGGATGGAGGAAGTGGGCACCGGTGCGCTCGCGGATCTCGCCGACCAGAGCGATGAGCTTGGTCATGTCCGGCGCGAACACGATCTGGGCGCCGTACCCGCGCGTGGCTTCGACCTTGCTCTTGGGCGCGCTCTCCGGCATGGCCACGGTCACGCGCACGCCCGCGGTCGCCGCGGCGAAGGCGATGGCCTGGGCGGCATTCCCCGCGCTCATCGTCACGATCCCGCGCTGCCGCTGCTCGGCGGAAAGGCACGCGATCGCGTAAACCGCTCCTCTGGGCTTGAAGGATCCGGTGCGCTGAAGGCTCTCGGCCTTCAGGAAGGCGGTCGCGCCGATCCGCTCGGAGAGCGAACGGCTGGAGAAGAGCGGCGTGCGGTGTAGGACCGGGCCGACGATCTCGCGGGCCCGGTGGACGTCGGCGAGCGTGACGCCGGCCGGACTGGCGACGGTGCCCTCCCTCATTTCTGTGGGCCCGCCAGGATTCGGACCTGGGACCAGCGGATTATGAGTCCGCCGCTCTAGACCACTGAGCTACGGGCCCGAGGAGCCCCAGGAGCGAGCGATCTCGCTCAGTGGGGCGACGATGGGCCCGTGAGCGAAGCGATACGGGCCCGCTATCCATTCAAGGGTACGGCGACGATGGAACTAAGCCTACCGAAGCGGCTATAGTCGCTCGCAAGGCTGGGGCGCGTGCGCTTCCGCGCGCTGTGGGGAGCACAGCAACTCGAAGCGGGCCCAGGGGCGATGGGTCCGCGAAGAGGAGAGCGCGGTTGGGCAAGGTCATCGCGATCGCGAACCAGAAAGGCGGCGTGGGCAAGACCACGTGCGCCATCAACCTCGGCGGCGCGCTCGCGTCGCTCGGTCACGAAGTCCTCTGTCTGGATCTCGACCCGCAGGCGAACCTGACCGTCGGTCTCGGCATCGACCTCAACACGGTCGAGCGCTCCATCGCCGACGTCCTCATCGACTCGAACGTCACGCTCGGGTCGATCATCCGGCCGACGAAGACCAAGAAGGTCGATGTGGCGCCGTCCACCCTCGAGCTCTCGGCGGCCGAAGTCGAGCTCTTCAACGCGATCGGCCGTGAGATGGCGCTGCGCGACAAGCTCGAGCGCGAAATCGTCGAGCGCTACGACTACGTCCTCATCGATTGCCCGCCGACGCTCGGGCTCCTCACGCTGAACGCGCTTGTCGCCGCGAGCGGCGTGATCATCCCGGTGCAGACGCAGTACTACGCCCTCAAGGGCGTGGCAGCGCTTCTCAAGATCATCAAGACGGTGCAGACGCGCCTCAACCCGAGCCTGAAGGTGTACGGCCTTCTTCCGACCTTCTACGACAGCCGGACGATCCTCGCGCGCGACATGCTCGACTCGCTCAAGGATCTCGGCGACCACCAGGTGTTCGACACCGTGATCCGTCAGTCCGTCAAGATCGGCGAGGCGCCCACCGCCGGCGTGCCGATCACCGTGTACGAGCCCCGAAGCGACGCGGCGAAGAGCTTCGTGGACCTGGCCAAGGAGGTGATCGGTGCTAACAACTAGTCGACCCAGAAAGTCGTTCAGGGACGCGGGCGACCGCATCTTCCAGCAGGAGACTGACGCGCAGCCCGGCATCATCAGCCTGCTCGCGGCGCGGACGCCGACCGCGGTGCGCGATATCCCGCTCGGAAAGGTCGTCCCCAACCCGTCGCAGCCGCGGATGACCTGGCACCAGGACACGCTCGCCGAGCTCGCGGCATCGATCCGCGAGCACGGCGTTCTGCAGCCGATCCTCGTCCGCCCCGCCGGAGACCAGTACGAGATCATCGCCGGAGAGCGCCGCTGGCGCGCGTCGAAGCTCGCCGGCAAGGAGACCATCCCGTCCATCGTCGAGCGCTTCGACGACTCGACCGCTCTCGAGATCGCCCTCATCGAGAACCTGCAGCGCGAGGACCTGTCGCCGCTCGACGAGGCGGTCATCTACAAGAAGATGACCGACGAGCTCGGCTACTCGATCCGCAACCTCGCGACGAAACTTGGCAAGGACAAGGGCTACGTCGAGAACCGGCTGCGGCTCGCGTCGGCGCCGGACGACGTCCGCGACATGGTCGCGCAGCGCTACGACACGCTCTCGGCGGCGTACGAGCTCATGAAGCTCGAGAACAAGCGGCGCCGCCAGTCGCTGGCCAAGCAGATCATCGCCGGCAAGCTCACGCTCCTTCGGCTGCACGAGCGCGTAGAGCGGATCCTCCATCCGGAGGAGAAGGGGGTGCGGCCGGAGTCGGCGATCCCGCCCCTTCGCGATGACGCGCTCATCGTCTCCACGCGCAAGCTCAACGATGCGCTCGCTGAGCTCGCCCGGGTCATCGGTGAGGATGGGCACGGCACGATCGCCGAAGCCGACCGTCAGAACCTCGCGAAGTTCCTGACGATCTCCCGCGCGCGGCTCGACAACCTGGTCGCGCGCCTGCGGAGCGGGGCGAGAGCCTAGCGCGGCGGCGCTCTAGGCTAGGCGGCATGCGCGTGGGGTTCCGCGGCAGCGCCGTCGCGTTCGGCCTCATGACCGGCGTGGTGACGCTCGCCGCCATGGGCCTCTTCGTGCTCATGGATCCGCGCGCGCAAGCCTTCTGGTCCACCCGGGCGGGCGACGCCGTCAGCTTCGTGCGCTCGCTGTTCGGGCCCTAGGCGGCGGGCCGGACCTCGACCGGGATCTCCTCGGCCACGACGCGGGCCTTCTGGGCCTTCGCGTCACGCACGATGAACACGGCGGTCGCGACGATGCCGACGGTGGTGAAGACGGCCAGTCCGAGATCGCCGAAAAGAAGCTCCATCATGGTCGCCGTCTAAGCACCCGTCATGCCAGCGCGGCGGGCAAGCGTGCCGTTACTTCGCCGTCACATTCGACACGGTTTAGGCGGCCTTGCGGGGTTTGGCGCGCATGACCCGCACCTGCGCCACGCGGCGCCCGTCGACAGCGGTGACCTGGAAGCGGTAGCCCTCGAGCTCGATCGTGTCGCCCACGGTGGCGAGCCGTCCCAGGCGGCCGAAGACCATGCCGCCGACGGTGTCGTACGGCTCATCGCGGAGCTCGATCCCCAGACGCTCGCGCAGAACCTCGAGCGAGGTGAGCCCATCGACGACGAACGTCCCCGGACCTTCCTCGCGGAACGCGGGCGCGTCGCGGTCGAACTCGTCCTGCACCTCGCCGACGAGCTGCTCGAGCAGGTCCTCGAGCGTGACGAGGCCCGCGGTGCCACCGAACTCGTCGAAGACGATGGCGAGCTGCGAGCGTTGGCGCCGGAACTCGGCGAGCGCCTGATCGAGCCGCATGGTCTCGGGAATGACCAGGACCTTGCGCATCACGTCACGCGCGCGCGCCCGCGCTTCCTTGTCGACGCCGACGAGGTCCTTCACGTGGACGATGCCGATGATGTGATCCAGGTCCTCGCGGTAGACGGGAAAGCGCGAGAAGCGGTGCTGCCGGGCCACGACGAGCAGTTCCGCCACCGGCAGGTCGTCCGGCACCGCGACGATCTCGGTGCGCGGGACCATCACCTGGCGGACGATGCGGTCCGCGAACTCCATCGCGCGGCCGACGATGACCCGCTCCTCTTCGCGCAGCACGCCGCTGCGCGTCGACATCGCGACGAGCATCTTCAGCTCTTCCTCGCTGTGCGCCTCGAGCTCGTCGGTGCCCCGCAGACCGAATGGCCGCAGGACCATATTCGCGCTCACGTTGACGAGCCAGACGAAGGGTCGGAAGGTCGTCGCGAACCAGTGCAGCGGGTCGGCCGTCCAGAGGGTGGTCGGAACGGCACGCTGGATGGCGAAGTATTTCGGCGCCTGCTCGCCGACGACGAGGTGCAGGTACGTGACGATGGCGAAGGCGATCGCGAAGGAAAGGCCGTGGAATGCGGGCTCGTAGAGCACCCGCAGCCAACCGAAGAGTGGCTCGATCAAAACCGCAACAGCCGGCTCGCCCACGAGCCCGAGCGCGAGCGAGGCACCGGTGATGCCGACCTGGCAGGCGGACAGGTAAGCATCGATGTTCTCCACGATGTGGCGGGCAAGCCTCGCGCGCCGGCTTCCGCTTTCCGCAAGCGCCTCGAGCTGAGTGCTGCGGACGCGGACGATGGCGAACTCCGCCGCCACGAAAAAGGCGTTGAGCGCGAGGAGCGCGATGGTCAGCGCGAGCGCGGGCACAGCCGCGCCGAGGTCCATGAGCGAGCGATTGTCGCATGCCGGACGCCGTCCGCGTGCGCCTAGACTCGTGTGCGTGCGAGTGAACATTCGTCTGTTCGCCTCGTATCGCGAAGCGGCGGGGAGGGGACACTTCGATCTAGAGCTTCCGGCCGGGGCGAGCGTCCGCGATGCGATCGCCCGCATCCTGCGCGAGCATCCGCTCATCGCGGAGGGTCGCCAGGTGGTGATCGCGCGGAATCGCGAGTACGTCACGCCGGACGCGCCGCTCGCCGACGGCGACGAGCTGGCGCTCATCCCCCCGGTCTCTGGCGGCGACGCCCGCACGCTCGCGCCGATCGCCCTGAGCGAGGCTCCGCTCTCGATCGACGACGCGCTGGCGCTGGTGCGCGACGACGCGTTCGGCGGCGTGGTCGTGTTCCTCGGGACGGTCCGCAACCAGAGCCGCGGCAAGCGGATCCTGCGGCTCGAGTACGAGGCCTACGCCGAGATGGCAGAGGCGAAGATGCACGAGATCGCCGAGCGTCTGGCGCGCGAGCACGGCCCGGTGCGGATCGCGATGCACCACCGCATCGGCGACCTTGGGATCGGCGACGTCGCCGTCATCGTGGCCGCGGCGGCGCCGCACCGCGACGAGGCGTTCGCGGCCGCGCGCGCCGCGATCGACGAGCTGAAGACGATCGTGCCGATCTGGAAGAAGGAGCACGCCGAGGACGGCGCGCTGTGGATCGAAGAGCACGCGTGACGAACTAGGCGATCGTCCTAGCTCTGAGAACCACGAGCGCACGGTCGAGCGCGCCGAAGGAAGGGCCGAGACGCCCTAGGACACGCCGTTCCGGCGCGGTACGCGCGTACTGATCGCGACGCGGTTCAGGTGTTTCCCGCATTTTCAGCGAACGCTTCCGAGCCTACGTTTGCGCCATCTCAACAAGGAGGATCGAGATGGCGAGGAACGAGCACCGAAGTGCGACGGACCGAGCGCGCCTGACACTCGCGACCCTAGCCGTCGGCGCGAGTCTCGTGCTCGCCGCCTGCGGAACGAGTCAAGCGTTGTCTGGCACGAGCCGAGCGGACGCGCTTCAGTGGTCCGCGATCCGGATAACCCGTATTGGCGCGGCTCCGAGGCGTCGAGGCAGGTCGTCGAGGGCGGAACCGCTCCGTGGATCGTCACGGACCCCGACAACCCGTACTGGCGCGGCTCCCTCGCGTCGGCGGGTCTTGCCGGCGCTCCGGCGGCCGAGCAGAGAGGACGCGGTCCTCGCTGAGCGACGCGCGTCGCGCTCCCGCCTCTCCCTAGCGGGGCTCGGAGCGCGACGCCGTGCTAGCGCAACATCGCATGACACAATCCGGCGCAGGGGAAGGCGACGTGATGATCACCGCGCGACCAGGCGCTGACCGGCGGATCCTGTGCCCGCTCCTCATCGGCCGCGAGGCCGAGATAGGTCAGCTCGAGGCGCTGTTGCGCGAAAGCGTCGCTGGGCGCGGCCACACCGCGCTAATCTCTGGCGAGGCTGGCGTAGGCAAGACCGCGCTCGTCCATCAGTTCGTTCGGCAGGCGCACACGGTGGGCGCACGCGTCTTCTCAGGCGAGTGCACAGAGATCGATGCGCGCCGCCCATTCGGTCCGTTCGTGGACATAGCCCGCGCCGCGAACCGCATGGCCACGCTCCCCGTCGCGTCTCCAGATTTGGCGGGTGAGGCGGATCGCTACCGACTTTACGCGGCGTTCACCACTCTTCTGGCCGACCTGGCGCGGGAGCGACCGATCATCATCGTCATCGAAGACCTGCACTGGGCGGACGAGGCGTCACTCGAACTCTTCCCGCATCTCGCGCGCAAGCTCCGCGACCTGCCGCTATTGCTCGTCGGCACCTACCGCAGCGATGAGCTCCACCGGCGGCACCCGCTGCGGCCCGTGCTCGCGGAACTGAGCCGCTATCGCGTCGCCGACGACATCGAGCTGCGCGGGCTCAGCGAGGATCAGGTCGCCGACTTCCTGCGCGAAGCGATGCGCCTCGATCGACCGCCGACACCCGAGTTTCGGCGCGCGATCTTCGAGTCCTGCGAGGGAAGTCCGCTCTTCATCGAGGAAGCGCTCCGAGCACTCATCGAGCGCGGCGATATCGAATACCGCGAGGGGTCGTGGCGACGGACGAAGGAGGTCGCCGAGATCGCGATCCCGGACACCCTGCGCGATGCGGTGCTCGAGCGATTCAGAACACTGCCGGCGGAGACGCAGAATGTGCTGCAGCAGGCCGCCGTCATCGGGCAGCGATTCGACTTCGATCTGTTGCTTCGCGTGACCGGCTCGGATGAGGCGACCCTTGTTGGCGCGGTACGAGCGGCTATCGACGCGCAGCTGATGCTCGAGGTCGCCGACGGCGAGGGACCGGACCACTTCGCGTTCCGGCATGCCCTCACGCGCGAGAGCGTTCTGCTCGAGCTGCTGCAGCGCGAGAAGCGGCACATGCATGCCATCGTCGGCGAGGCGATCGAGTCACGTGCCGGCGAGAACCTCGCGGCGCACGCCGAAGAGCTCGCCTACCACTTCGACGAGGGCGGCGATCAGCGCCGCGCCTTTCGCTACCACGACCTCGCGGCCCGCGAGTCCTACCGCCTGTCGCATTCACACGCGCTGCCCGGCACCTCGAGCGCGCGGTCGAGCTGGCCAGAGACGACGAACCAGTGCTCGGCGACCTGCAGTTGAGGCTCGCGGACGCCGCCCACCTCGGCGCGACGTCTCGGCGCGCGCTCCGTGCGGCCGAGGAGGCGCGACGGTGGTTCGAGCGGGCAGGCGACATTCGTGGCGCAGGGCTAGCGCTCAGCAGGATCGCGTCGTATCGATGGTTCCTCGGCGAGACGCGTGGCGCCAGGGAAGCGGCCGGCGATGCGGCGCGGCTCCTCGAGCCGATCGGAAAGACCCAGGAGCTTGCCGGCGCATATGCGCAGGTCGCGAGGCTCGCAAACCTGGACCTCGACTATTCGGTGGCGGAAGTCGTGGGGCGGCGCGCTGCCGACATGGCCCGCGAACAAGGGGCACTCAGTATCCAAGTTGACGCGCTGCTCACCCTCGGGGCTGCGGCTGGACAGCAGGGCCGCATTGAGGGCGTCGCCACACAGCGCGAGGCCATCGACCTCGCATCCGCGCATGACATGGTCGAGGCCGCCATGAGGGGCTTGCACAACATCCGTATTTCGCTTCAAGCGACTGGGTCCTACGGCGCAGAGATACGCCGCGTCGAAGAGGAGATGTTCGCGTATGGTCGCCGGCACGGTATCCGCACGGAGACGGTTGTCACCGACGAGGTTCTCTACATGGTCGCAGGCGGCGACTGGGATGCCGCCCTCAGGCTCGCACAGGAAGCCCGCGGGGAGTCGGTCTGGATGGCTCAACTTCAGATACTGGAGACCTTCATTCGATCAGGTCGCGATGGCCCGGACCGGTGGCTGTCGCTACTCGAGGCATCCCGCCGAAGGCTCCGTGAAGCGAGCGCGGGTCACCGCCTGTTCGGAGGTAGCCTCATGGCGCGGACGACGCTGCTGGCAGGCGACGCTCGCGCAACGCTCGAGGTACTTGATGGCATCAAGGCCGACGTCGGGCGGAGCTTCTATCCTGAGACAGACGAGGCTGTTGTCTGCGCGGTACTGGCGGCGGCCACGCTACAGGACACCGAGACCGGCGATCGCTGGATCGAGATCGCGCTTGGTGAGGACCCCGATGGTCGACGCGTTGCGGCGCGTGCAAGGCGGGCGTTCGCTCGAGCCGAGCGCGCGGCGAGCGCAGGGGATCTCGACGGCGCGATACCGCTCCTCAGTGAGAGCGCTGAGCTCTTCGATCAGTCGTTCGTGCCGTTCGCAGAGACATTGGCACGACGCAGGAGAGTCGAGCTATTGCTCCGGCGAGGCGCCGCTGGCGACCGCCAGGCCGCTCAGGCGGAGCTCGCGGGGATTCTTCCTTACTGGCGCCGGGCAAAGGCCGTGTGGTACCTGAACCAGCTCGAGCGGTGGGCGGATGATCTCGGGCTCGAGTTCCCTGTGGATGTGACCGCGGCGGCAGCGGCGCCCAAGCGTGAAGCGCGACCGCAGCTCACCGCACGGGAGCGCGAGGTTGCCGCGCTTGTCGCCACGGGAATGTCGAATAAGGAGATCGCCGAGAAGCTAGTGATCAGCGAGCGCACAGCCGAAGGGCACGTCGAGCGAATCTTAGGCAAGCTCGGGTTGCGCTCGCGGGCGCAGATCGCATCGTGGCAGGCGGGAGGGGACCCGACCCGCTCGGCATGATGAAGCGACGCGTGTGCGTGACAGAATCCGACCGTGGACCGGACCTCACCGAGCGCGCTCGTTCAGCGACTCCAGGAGACATGCGGAGATGAAAACGTCTTCTGGCGCGATGAGGACCTGCTCGTCTGGGAGTACGACGCGGGATTCGACCGCCACCCACCGACCGCGGTGGCGGTCCCGGGGAACGCTGACGAGGTCGCGGCCGTGGTACGGGCCGCCCACGACGCAGGCGTAGCGGTCGTGCCGCGCGGCGCGGGCACCGGTCTCTCCGGCGGGACGATCGCGTGCGCGGGAGCGATCGTCGTCTCGACCACGCGGCTGCGGAACATCGTCTCGATCGACCGCGCCGCGCGCGTCGCCGTCGTGGAGCCCGGCGTTCCGAACCTCGAGGTGAGCGCGGCGGCGCGGGAGCACGGGCTCTTCTTCGCGCCCGACCCCGCGAGCCAGCGGATCTCGACGATCGGCGGAAACGTCGGCACGAACGCGGGCGGACCGCATTGCCTCCGATACGGTTCGATGGTCCAGCATGTGCTCGGGATCGAGATGGTCCTGCCCTCGGGCGAGGTCGCGCGCTTCGGCGGCACGGTGCCGGACCTCCCGGGCTACGACTGCGTGCCGCTCATCGTCGGGAGCGAAGGCACTCTCGGGATCGTCACGAAGGTCTGGCTTCGTCTCCTCCCCCTCCCCGAGGACGTCCGCACCTTCGTCGCGATCTTCTCCGACGTCGACAGCGGAGCGCGCGCCGCGAGCGCGATCATCGCGAGCGGCGTCGTGCCCGCGGCCATGGAGATGCTGGACCAAGTGACGATCGGAGCCGTGAACGCGGCCTTCGACGTGCATCTCCCCGAGGACGCGGGGTCGCTCCTGCTCGTCGAGATCGAGGGCATGAGCGAGGAGACCGAGGACTGGGCGGGATCCATCGGCAGGATCCTCAAGAAGAACGGCGCGACCGATGTTCGGGCGGCCGCGTCAGCCGCGGAGCGCGAGCTCCTCTGGAAGGCGCGCAAGCTCGGTTACGCCGCGCTCGCGCGCATCCGGCCGAACAACTACCTCCACGACGCGGTCGTTCCGCGCACGAAGATGCCGGACGTCCTCCGACAGGTAAACGCCATCGCGGAGCGCTACGGGTACGTGATCGCGAACATGTTCCACATCGGCGACGGCAACCTGCATCCCGTCCTCCTGTTCGACGCGCGCACCGAGCCCATCGACCGCGTCATGGAGGCAAGCGCGGAGATCCTGAAGGTCGCGATCGACGCGGGCGGAGCGCTCTCGGGCGAGCACGGGATCGGACTCGAGAAGAATCACTTCATGTTCTGGGTGTTCGGGCCGGAGGATCTGGACGCGCAGCGCCGCGCGCGCGACGCGTTCGATCCCGCCGGCGGGATGAACCCGGGAAAGATCTTCCCCGGCGGCGATGCCTGCGCCGATATCCCCACCGAGCGCACCAAACGGGCGCTCGCGGAGGGCATGTGGGTGTAGCGGTCGGCGCTCCCGGTCAAGCCGTCGACGGCCTCTCGCCGCGAGATGTCGTGCGCGCCATTCGCGACGAGGACGTCGTGGACGCGATCCGCGGCGCCAACGACCGGCGCGAGGCGATCGTCGTCAGCGGCGGCGCGACGCGTCTCGCTGCGGGCGACCCGCCCGCGCGCTACGACATCGCTCTCGACCTCTCGGGCCTCTCGGGCATCGTCGAGTACGAGCCGGACGATCTCGTCGCCACGGTGCGCGCCGGCACCACCCTCGCGGCCCTCGACCGCGCGCTGGCCCCGCGCCGCCAGCGGTGGCCGGTGGAGGCCGGCCTCTCGGAACGCGCGACCGTCGGAGGGACGCTCGCGAGCGCGGCGGGCGGACCGTCGCGGCTGCGCTACTTCCATCCGCGCGACTGGGTGATCGGAGCGCGTGTGGTGCTCGGCGACGGCACGCCGGTGCGATCGGGCGGCAAGGTGGTGAAGAACGTCACCGGATACGACCTCACGCGGCTCTGGAGCGGAACGTTCGGCACGCTTGCGGCGATCGTCGAGCTCACGCTGAAGCTCACCGCGGTGCCCGAGCGCACGGTGTCGCTCCTTGCGGAGCTCGACGCCGCGGCCGCGCTCGACGCCGCCGCCGCGCTCCACGGGACCGGGCTGCCGCTCGACGCGCTCGCGGTCGTCACCGGCGAGGCCGTGGCCGGCCTCGGCGCCCGCGGCGAGGCGGCGCTGGTCGTTCGTCTCGCGGGACCCGGCGCGGCGGTGCGCCGTCTGGGCCGTGCGGTGCGCGGGCGCGTGCGCTGCCACGACGTGGGGAACGAGGTCTGGGAGCGCATCGCGTCGCTGCCGCTCGAGGCGAAATGGGCCGCCCGGCTCGCGTGGCCCGCCGCTTCGGCGCCGGCCCTCGCATTCGCCGGCTACAGCGCCCTCATCTATCCCGCGAACGGCACCGCGTACCTCCTTCGCTCGATCGATCGACCAACCTTCCGCAAGGTGCGCGCGTCGCTCGAGGCCGTGGACGGCCTCGCGGTGCTCGAGCGCGCGAGCCCCGAGTACAAGCGCGAGGTCGGCGGGGCATGGGGCGCGCCGCGCGTTCCGCTGGCGATCGCGCGGGCGCTCAAGGAGCGCTTCGATCCCCGCGCCGTCCTGTCGCCGGGGAGGGTGCCGGCGTGATCGTCGCCTTCGATCCGCGCGGCCTCGAGCGCTGCATCCACTGCGGACTCTGCCTCGAGGCCTGCCCGACCTATCGCATCACGCGCCTCGAGACCGAGTCGCCGCGGGGACGTCTCCACCTCATGAGCGCCATCGCGGATGGCCGCGTCGACCTGCGCCGGAGCGATGCCGCGATCGTGCACCTCGACCGCTGCCTCGCCTGCCGGGCGTGCGAGGCGGTGTGCCCCTCGGGCGTCCCGTACGGTCATCTCATCGAGGAGGCACGCGCGGCCGTCGCGTGGTCGCGAGGCATGAGCCCCGCCGCTCGCCCGCTCCTTTGGATCGTGTCGCGGCCGGCGTTCCTTCGAGTCGTCGCGGCGCTCTTCTCGTTGTACGAGCGCACCGGGCTCCGCCGGATCGCGCGACGCTTCCTTCCCGCGCGCCTCCGGCGGTTCGACGACCTCGCGCCGCCGCTGGCGCGGCCGCAGTACCAGCCCGTCGCCGTCGACTCGCCGCGCTCTTCGGTCGCGCTCTTGCTCGGGTGCGTCATGCGCGTGTCGTACGGCGACGTGCATACCGCTACCGCGCGCGTCCTGGCGCGCCTCGGTGTCGCGGTCGTCGAGTCGCCTGGCCAGACCTGCTGCGGCGCGTTGCACGCGCATGCCGGCGAAACGCGCGAGGCGGTCCGCCTGGCGAAGCGGAACATCGCGGCCTTCGAGCGCTCCGCGGCGGAGGTCGTACTCGTCAACGCCGCCGGTTGCGGCGCCCACCTCAAGAGCTACGTCCATCTCCTCGACGACGACCCGGCCTGGCGCGAGCGAGCCGTGGCGTTCGCGGCGCGCGTGCGCGACGTGAGCGAGCACCTCGCGGGCATCTCGGGCGACGCGAGCCTCGGCGAGCTCGCCATGCGCGTCACCTACCAGGATCCCTGCCACCTCGCGCACGCGCAGGGCATACGCGCGGAGCCACGCGCGCTCCTGCGCCGCGTGGAGGGCCTCGATCTCGTCGAGATGACCGATGCCGACGTCTGCTGCGGCAGCGCCGGCTATTACAACCTCGCGCAGCCGGAGTACGCCGACCGCCTGCTCGAGGCGAAGACCGACGCCATCCTCGCCACGAACCCAGACGCGGTCGTGACCGCGAACCCGGGCTGCATGCTCCAGATCGCCGCGGGCCTGCGCGCGCGCGGGCGCGGGGACATCCCGGTGCTTCACGTCGTCGAGGTGCTCGACCGTGCGCGGCGAGGCGCATGAGCGGGCGCCGGGCGCTCACCATCGCACTCGCGACCCTCGCCACGATCGTGGCCGTCCTCGCGCTGCTGCTAATCCCGGTCTCGATCGCACTCGGCCGCCTGGCGAACGTGCTGCTGGAGGCGATCGTCCTCGTCGTCTGCGTGGCCTATGTCGCGCGCGTCATGAAAGCGGACCGCCGGCAGCGCCAGGCGACCGAGGCCGCGCTCCCGCCTGAGCGGCGGCCGCCGCGGCGCGTGCCGCGCCGGCCGATCACGTTCCAGGTGCGCGAGACGCTCCTCGCGTTCGCGATCTGGTTCGTCCTGGTGACCGCGTTCAACGCTTTCGTGGTCGGACTCGGGCCTATCCCGAACGTGGGCATCGCCGCGTTCGCCGCTTTCATGCTGGCAACGCTGACGGTCATGGGACGGCACATGATGTTCCGGCTCACCGCCGAGGACGACGGGGCGTCGGCCGAGGGCTGACCCGGTCGGCGCGTTGCGCCGGGATGCTCAGCCGCAGTTGACGCCGGCGATGCGCGCCACGGCGTCACCGACCGGAGGCTGACCCCTGAGCGAAGTCAGCTCAGCGCTCCACCCCGCGGTCGAGCACTCCTGCTGCGTCACCAGGACCAGCTGGCCTGTCGAAGCCGAGAACACGCTCGGATCGAGCGCTCCGCGCGATTCCGACAGTTGCCGTGTACCGGCCAGGAAACGGACGACGGCCGTATCGCCCTCGCGCGCACCTTCGAGCCTCCACGAGAACGTCACGCGATAGGCGCCTGAGTCGAGCCGCTCGGCCGTTCCACTCGCACCGGCCACACGAACCGCGCTCTGCGTCGGGGGCCGGGTGGCCGTCGCCGGCACGGGCGTGGGGGTCGGCTCGCCCTCCGCCTGGACGGCCGTCCCACGCGTAAGCAGGGCGATCGGGGCCGCGAACGAGATCAGCGCGAAGAGAAGGGCCGCTCCGAAGACGCCGATGGCTGAGGGGGAGCGCCAGGCCGCCACAGCAGGATGGTAGTTCTGCGCTCGCTCGTCCGGTGTAACGTCGAGCGGGCCGGGGATGCCCCGGAGGGCCGTCTCACGAGGCGGCCGGCCCCGAGGCGGTGGCCGTCGGGTACTCATGGAGTGGTGCGATGCTCGAGACGATCTCAGTCGCGGTCCCGCTGTTGGTCCTCGTCGCGCTCTGGGTCACCAACTTCACCCTCAAGGCTTCGGCGAAACGGACGCTGCCCGTCGCGCTGTACGCGGTGCCCATCATCGGCCTCGCGCTCGCGGCCGCGGCCAACACGGCGGTAATCGTCGATGCGGGCCACGTCGGCGTGGTCACACGCTTCGGCGCCGTGACCGGCGCCATTTTCGAGCAGGGTCTGAACTACAAGATGCCCTTCGTCGAGAGTGTGTGGATCGCCGATGTGCGCACCCAGAAGGAGCAGGTCGACGCGGCGGCCGCATCCCGTGACCTCCAAGAGGTCAAGTCAACGATCGCCCTGAACTACCACCTCGACGCACGCCGCGCATCGACCGTGTATCGCGAGATCGGGCCGCAGTACAAACAGCGGATCGTCGACCCCGCGATCCAGGAGGCTTTCAAATTCACGACGGCGCAGTTCACCGCCGAGGAGCTCATCACGCAGCGTGAGGATGTCAAGAACCGCGCTCGAGGATTCCTTCGGGATCGGCTCGGCGCGTTCAACGTCATCGTCGACGAGCTCAACATCGTCACCTTCGAGTTCTCACGCGCGTTCAACGACGCCATCGAGGCGAAGCAGGTTGCCGCGCAACGGGTGCAACAGTCTCTCAACGAACAGCAGCGAGCCAAGGTCGAGGCAGACACTCGCGTGATCGCCGCTCAGGGCGATGCGCAGGCCGTGCTCACGCGCGCAAAGGCGGCGGCCGAGGCTCAGCAGATCCAGCGGCAGACTCTCAGCGAGATCTACGTGCAGTTCCTCGCGGTCGACAAGTGGGACGGGAAGATGCCACAGGTCACCGGCACAGGCGCGACGCCCTTCATCCAGATACCCGCCCGCTAGCCGGGGACGACCCCGGTGTCCACCGGGCGCCGGGGTTCGTCTCCTCGACTCTGAGTGAACGGGCGGCACGCTCGATGGAAGCTCTAGAGTCCGGACCCGTGGATCTGGGCGTTCAGATCGAGCCGCAATTCGGCTTCAAGCTCGGCGAGATCCTCGCGATCGCCAACGAGGCCGGGACGGCCGGGTTCACGCGCCTCTGGGTCTCGGACCACCTCTTCCTGGGAAGGGACGCGGTCAACACGGACTGCCTCGAGGCATGGACCCTTCTCGCGGCGCTTGCCGTGCGGACCGAGGGCATCCGCATCGGACCGATGGTGACCGCCCAGTCGTACCGCAACCCGGCCCTGCTCGCGAAGATCGCCGCCGGCGTGGACATCATGAGCGGCGGCCGACTTGACTTCGGCATCGGGGCCGGGTGGAAAGAGGTCGAGTACCGCGCGTACGGGTACGAGTTCCCCGACGCTCCGGCCCGCGTGACCCAGATGAGCGAGGCGCTCGAGATCTGCACCCGGATGTGGAAGGAGGAGCGCGCGACGTACCACGGCAAGCACTACCGGATAGACGACGCGCTGTGCTCACCGAAACCGGCGCAGCGCCCGCTCCCCATCTGGATCGGCGGCACCAAGCCGCGAGTGATGCGCATCGCCGCGAAGTACGCGCACTGGTTCAACATGTCGAACCCCAGCACTCCCGCTCGCGAGCGGATCACCGCGTTTCGCCAGCTCGATGAGGCGTGTCGCTCGATCGGTCGCGACCCGGCGACGCTCGGGCGCAGCCTCTTCATACAGGTGCTCGCCGCGCCGACGCGGCGCGAGATCGACGAGCTCGCGAGTGAGCTGGGCCACCGCTCGGGCCTGTCGGGCGCCGAGTGGCTCGCCGCTCGGCCCGGATTCATCGCCGGCACCGCCGATGAGGTCGGCCAGCGCTTGCGCGAGATCGCCGCCGCCGGCATCGGCCACGCGAACGTGATGTTCCCGTACGGTCACGAGATCCCCGGCATCCGCGCGCTGCGCGAGGTCGCCAGAGCCATCTAGCGTCGCGCGATCCGCGAGAGGAGACGGCGAGCGCCCGTGCGTCGGCCGTGGAGCTTGCCGGCGCGCTTGCGTCCGAAGCTCAGTGCCGCGAGCTCGAGGCCGGCTCGATCGATGAGGCCGAGCCGAGCGCGATCGGCGGCGCCGATCCCCGCGGCCGCGGCCTCACCGCCGGGATCGCGCAGGAACCGCGCTCTCGCCAGGTCATCGACGTAGAGGCGCGCGAGGAAGGCTTCGATGCGCGCGTCGTTCACGCGGCCACCGCCATCGCCCGGCCTTTCGCGATCGCGGCGCGCGCCCGGTCGAGCTGCGCGAGCAGTCGGTCCATCGGCGGGAACTTCCCGTCGCGCTCGAGGATCACGGTCAGCGGGCGGGGCGACCGTGTCGCGACCTCGACGAGCAGCTCGTAGACCGGATCGGGGACGTCGTGCAGGTGGTCGTCGAGCAGCCGGCGCTCGCTGCCGGTCGCTTCGGACGACACGATCCACCGTCCGCCGGAAAGATGCACCGCGCCGATCCGGTCCGCCGGGATCTTCCGCACGAACTCCCCGGCGTCGAACCGGAAGTTCGTCGCGTTCGCGTGGAGGTTGTGCAGGTCGAGGAGGAGATCGGCTCCCGACGCGTCAAGGACCTCGCAGATCCAGGTCGCCTCGTCGCGGTCGGAGAGCGGAGGGTCGATGAGCGTGGCGACGTTCTCGACCAGCGGTCGCCCGCCACTGATCCGACTCGCGGCATCGATGTTCTGCGCGGCACCCTCGACGGTCGCGGCGGTCCGAGGCGGCGCGGCCAGATGGCCGATCTCGATCCCGCCCGCGCGCACGAACGCGAGGTGCTCCGACCACGATTCGGGCCCGACGGCGTCGACGACGCGCGCGATCCGCGAGATGTGGGCCTCGTCGGCGGGAGCCGCGGTCGCGAGGCCCAGCGAGACGGCGTGAAGGGTCACCGGCACCTGCGCGGCGAGCGTCCGCACCGCGCGCCGCGCGGCGGCGGGAGCGCCGACGAGATCGTCGGCCATGACCTCGACGACGTCGATGCGGTCGAGGTTCGCGAGGATCCCGGCGGCGAGCGGCCCGCGCCAGCCGATGCCGACCCGATCGCGGTCAGCCGCCGCAGCTCGAGCCTCCGCCGCCGATGGAGCCGCAGGACGCCGCCCAGCCGCCCGAGGTCTTCCTGGTCGAGCGCGCGTACGCGCCACGCAGGTCCGCGTACGGGTCCGAGGGGAGCGCGGCGAGACCGAACACCGCGGCGACGAGCGCGACCTCATTCGTCGCGCCGCCCGGCCGAAGCGTGCCGGCGCGGTCGCGCAGGCCGCGGAAGAGCTCGCGCAGGTCCGCGAGTGCGCGGTCGCCAAGGGCGGTACGAGTGCTCCAGCCGAGCAGCCACAGCCCGAGAAGCACGACGAGGATCCCCTCGACGATCAGGAAGCCGACGTTCGTTCGGCCGCGCTCGAGGGCCAGGATGAGCCTCAGTCCGGCGACGGCCAGGAGGACACCGCCCGCGATGAGGAACCGTTGTCGCCGCGCCGCGCGCCCGGGACCGTCGAGGAGGAGGCCGCGCTGCTCGAGCTCTGTTCCGTAGTCCTCGGTCTTGTCCACGACGTCGCGGTCCTTGAAGACCGACTCCGGCGCGGCGGCTTTCGCGAAGTGGCGGAGGATCGCCTTCTCGACAGGGCGGCGCGCGACGGCATCGCTCCCTCGCCGCGCGACGATCTCGAACCCGCGCTTCGCCTTTTTGTCGAGGCGGAGCAGGTTCCGATCGACGAGCGAAGCCACGCCGATCCGCAGCGCCTCATTCGGACCGCCCCGCAGGTACGCGACCAGATGCGGATCGTCCGTGCTGATATGTGGCACCTCGGCCGACGCTGCACTCCCTCGCCCGAGCAGTTGCGCGGCCCCGAGCACCACGACCGCGAGGAGCGCGTAGAAGACGAGGAACTCCGGTCCGGAGAGGTCGAACGGGTTCGGGATGGTCACCCGAGCTGCTCGGCGCGTTCGCGCATGGCCGAGGCGAGGTCGACGAGCCGGAGGAGGGTCGGCGCGGCTACGCCGGGCGGAAGCTGCCTCTCCTCGCGGGCCCGCGAGAGGTTCGCGAGGGTATCGTCCCAGCGCTCGGCGCCCAGACCGGTGACGACGCGCTCGAGCGCTTCCTTCGGCGACGCCGCCGGCCGCCCCTCGAGCTCGAGCAGCGTCGCGGCGCTCGCGCGCAGCGGACCGGCCACGTCCGCGATGACGAGCGCGACCTGCTCCTCGTGCTCGCTGCGCATGACGTACATCTGCCGCATGCGCATCGCGAGGTTGAGCAGCACCTGGCGAAGCCGAGCGATGGCCGCGTCGCGAGGCACGGTGAGATGCGAGAGCGGATCGGGTCCGTAGAGAACCAGGTGCCGGCGCGTGAGGTCGCCAAACTTGACCGCGAACGCGTGAGCGGCCGGCTCGAGCTCATCCTCGAGCACGAACATCGGAGCCACCTGGACCGTCGCCTGCGCCAGCTGCAGTGGCTCGCGCACCGCGTCCACCTTCGCGGGGTCGAAGCGTCTGAGCAGCACCATGAGGTTCACATCGGAGGTCGGGCGCATCCGTCCCTCCGCCGCGCTGCCGTAGAGGACGACCGATCGGAGGTCGTCGCCCAGCGCGCCGCGGAGCGCCGCGACGACCGCGTCGAGCTGCCGCCGCACCTCGACCGGCAGGTCGAGGGTCGCCTCCACCAGCATTCCCTCCCCGCGCGAACGTCCCGCGGAAGGATGTACCGCGTCGGGCGGTCCCACAAGACCCCTCGCCGCGGGGCGGACCTAGTCCTTGGGGCGCTTGGTGTGGTGGTCCGTCGCGCGCTGGTAGGCCGACGCGAGCGCGACGAGGAGCGGCTCGCTGAACGGCGGACCGACCAGCTGCAGACCGACGGGCAGCCCGTCGGTCGCGAAGCCGCAGGGGAAGAAGATCGCCGGGACGCCCGCGAGGTTGCCCGCCGGGATGAGCCCGATGTTCCCCGGCCGCTTGTTCGGCGGCGGCCCCCCGCTCGCGGTGCTCGGCGGGTCGTCGAGCGGCTGCGTGATCCCCGTGGCGGTGATCGCCCGGCCGACCGACAGGATCACGTCGACGTCGCGGAAGAGCGAGCCAAGCGCGTCCCGAAGACGTGCGCGAAGACGCATCGCGTGCAGGTAGTCGCGTGCCTTGATCTCGAGCGCCGCGCGCAGCCCCGCCTTCTGGCGCGCGTCAACGAGCTGCGCGAACCGCTTTCCCTCGATGAGCTCGGCGAAGATCTCCGCGCCCTCGGCACCGTAGACCGTTTGCACCATCGGACCGTACGGCATGGTCGGGAGCGTCGCGCGTTTGAAGTCGCCGGCGACCTTCCTGAACTCGGCGACGCCGTTCTCGAGCGCACGTCTCGCCTCAGGCGACGCGTGATCGGTGACGTCCTCCTCCGCGAAGCCGATGCGCGCGCGTTTCGCGGCCGTCGCGGCGGCGCGCGCGGCGAGCGGCTGGAAGCGCCTTCCGCGCGTCGTTGGATCATCTCCGTCGGAGCCGGCGATAGCGGCGAGCACGGCCGCGCAGTCCTCGGCCGTGCGCGCCATCGGCCCGAGCTTGTCGAGCGTCCACGAGAGCGCCATCGCGCCCTTCCGTGAGACGAGGCCGTACGTCGGGCGGAGACCGGTGACGCCGCAGTACGCGGAGGGCGTGCCGATCGAGCCCGAGGTCTCCGAGCCGATGGCGAACGGCACGAGACCGGCGCCGACGGCAGCCGCGGACCCGCTCGACGATCCGCCTGACCACCGCTCGGTGTTCCAGGGGTTGCGCCCCGGACCCTGCAGCGACGCGCTCGGGTAGCGGTAGCCGCCCCCTCCGGCGAGCTGGACCATGGCGAGCTTGGCGGCAAGCACGGCGCCGGAGCGCTTCAGCTTCGCGACCGCGGTCGCGTCCTCGCCGATGATCTGATCGCGGTACGGCGGCGCGCCCCAGGTGGTCGGCGCGCCGCGCGCGGCCAGCAGATCCTTGGCGCCGTACGGGATGCCGGTGAGCGCGCCGCCTTTCTTGCGCGCGAGCGCCGCATCGGCGCGCTTCGCCTCGTCGAGCGCGCGCTCGCGGGTCAGCGCGGCGACCGCGTTGTACTTCGGTCCCAGCTTCTCGAGCAGGTCAAGAGTGGACAGTGCGAGCTCGACCGCGGAGATGCGTCGTCGACGAAGCGCCGACGTCAGCTCGGCCGCGGTCGCGAAGCGGACGTCACTCGTGCTCAATCCGGTTTGAAGACCGTCGGCGGCTCCGTCTCGATCGGAACGCGCTGCGCGCGCAATTCGGTCGCCGCTTTCTGCACATTGTCGCGTGCCTCGTCGGCGAGTCGCGCGGGATCGTCGATGTTCCGCTCTTCCTCCGCCACCGGAGCGACGACAATAGCGTGCTAGGCTCGGCCGAGGAGCCGGAAGCGTGCAGTACCGTCGTCAAAGCCTCGTCGAGCAGCCGTTGTCCCCGCGTGACTACGACGTGCCGGTGGGTTGGTGGGGATGGAACTGGGAACCGCCGATCCCGATGTCGGTCACCGAGCTGCTGGAGTCCCGCAACATGGACGCGCGCACCGCCGCGCTCTGTGGCATGGTCCTCGAAGCGCATGGCTCGATCCTGATCGCCGCGGAGCAGCCGCACTCGGGGAAGACGACGACCCTCACCGCATTCCTCGACTTCCTCCCGATCGGAACCAGGCGCGTCTTCCTGCGCGGGTGGGTCGAGACATTCGATTACCTGAAGCAGACCGCGCCGGACGAGACGATCCTGCTCGGGAACGAGCTCTCATCGCACCTGCCGGTGTACCTCTGGGGACCGAATGCGGTGCGGGTCTTCGAAACGCTGCGCAGGGGCTACGCGCTTGGCTCGACGCTCCATGCCGACAGCGCCGACGAGGCAGTCGCGCAGCTCACGGGCGAGCTCGGCGTTGCGCCCGGCGACCTCGCCCGTGTGGACCTCCTGATGGTCATGCGCGTGTACGCCACGATGCGCGGCCAGTACGCCCGGCGGGTCGTGTCGCTCCATCGGCTCGCGCCGCGCGACGGCGCCCGCGTGCGACTCGTGCCGCTCGTCGAGCACGAGCAGGAAAGCGACGAGCACAGCCACGCGGAGGACGCGGAGCTCGACCTCCTGGCGGACCGTCGCGGCGAGAGCACCACGGCGGCCGCGACGGAGCTCGAGTGTCGAGCGAAGTTCCTCGGCGATCTCGTCCGGCGCCGGCGACGCGCCATTCCGGACGTGCGCGCGGCGCTCGCCGAGTACCGTGGAGAGCGAGCCCCAATCGACATGCGAGGAGATCCGACTCTATGACAGAGGCCACGACGATCGGCGCGCTCCGCGAGACCGGCTACCGGGCGAGGAGCGTGAAAGAGGAGCTCCGCAGGAACCTGATCAACGCGCTCGCGGCCAAGAAGCCGATCTTCAACGGGATCGTCGGGTACGAGAGCACGGTCATCCCGCAGATCGAGAACGCGATTCTGTCTGGTCAGGACATCATCTTCCTCGGCGAGCGCGGTCAGGCGAAGACGCGGATCGCGCGGCGGTTGATCGAGCTCCTCGACGAGACCGTGCCGGCGATCGCCGGCTGCGAGATCAACGACGATCCCTTCTCGCCGATCTGCGCCGCCTGCAAGTACCGGGTTGCGAACGACGGCGACTCCGTCGAGCTTGTCTGGCTCACGCCCGACCAGCGCTACAGCGAGAAGCTCGCCACGCCGGACATCTCGATAGCCGACCTCATCGGCGAGGTCGACCCGATCAAGGTCGCCGAGGGGCGGTACCTCTCCGACGAGCTCACCATCCACTACGGCCTCGTGCCGCGCACCCATCGCGGGATCTTCACGCTGAACGAGCTCCCCGACCTCGCCGAGCGCGTGCAAGTCGGCCTCCTGAACGTGATGGAGGAGCGCGACGTGCAGATCCGCGGGTACAAGGTGCGGCTGCCGCTCGACCTCTTCGTCGTCGCCTCCGCGAACCCCGAGGACTACACGAACCGCGGTCGCATCATCACCCCGCTCAAGGACCGGTTCGGCTCGCAGATCCGCACGCACTATCCGCGGGAGATCGCCACCGAGGTCGCGATCACCGAACAGGAGCGGCAGGTCTTCGTCGACGAGGGCCTGACCACGACGGTACCGGCGTACATGAAGGAGATCCTCGCGGAGATCTCGCAGCTCGCGCGGCGCTCGCCGGACATCTCGCAGCGCTCGGGGGTATCGGTGCGCGTGACGGTTGCCAACTACGAGAACCTCGTCGCGGCCGCGTTGAAGCGCGCGCTGCGGACGGGCGAGACCAGCATCGTGCCGCGCATCAGCGACCTGCCCGCGGTGGTCGCCTCGACCGCCGGGAAGATCGAGCTCGAGTCCGTCGGCGAGATCTCGGAGGAGCGCGTCATCGACCGGCTGGTGCAGCGCGCCGTCCTCAACGTCTTCAACCGGACGTTCTCGCTGGTCGAGTTCGACTCGCTCCTCGCCGCGTTCCAGCGCGGCGCCACGATGCACGTCAGCGCCACGCTGGGAAGTCAGGAGTACGTGAAGCAGGCGCTGCAGATCCCGGGGATGAAGGGCGCGGTCGCCAAGCTCGGCGCCACCGGCAACCCCGCGGCGATCGCCGCGGCCGTGGAGTTCGTCCTCGAGGGTCTCCACCTGAACCGCAAGCTCAACAAGGAGCGCGGCGAGACGCGCTCGACCTTCAGGGCCTAGCGGTGAACGAGCCCGCCGAGGGGCCGCGCGCCAACGAACCACCGGGCCTCGCCCGGCCGTTCGGCGACGTCCGTTACTCGCGCTGGGACGGAACGCAGCGCCTCGACGCGCTCGAGGCCGAGGAGGTGCTCGGCGCGATGGCCGACGAGCTCCTCTCCGGCGGCGACCTCGAAGACGCGATGGCGCGGCTCTCGCGCTGGGGCATCCCCGGTCGCATGGAGGGACTGAAGGACCTCCTCGAGCGGCTGCGCACCGCGAAACAGCGCCGCGCGCAGCGCCACGACCTGTCGAAGACGTTCGAGGAGCTCAAGGAAAAGCTGGAGGAGGTGAAGCGCCTCGAGCGCGAGGGCCTCGATCGCCGGCGCTCCGCTCCCGCGCCGAACGAACAGCTCAAGGCCGCGATGGAGAAGCTCGCCGCGGAGCGCATGGCGCAGCTCGACGCGCTCCCCGAGGACTTCGGACGCGCGGTGCGCGCCCTCAAGGACTACGAGTTCGTGGAGCCGAAGGCCGCCGAGAAATACCAGGAGCTCCTGAAGGAGCTGCAGCAGCAGGTCCTTGGGTCCTATTTCAAGAACATGCGCGAGTCGCTCCAGAACCTCACCCCGGAGCAGCTCGAGCGGACACGTCAGATGATCCGCGACCTGAACCGCGCGCTCAAGGAGCGCATGGAGGGCGGCGAGCCGGACTTCGAAGCGTTCCAGCGTCAGTACCCCGAGCTCGCCGGCGGCGCGAAAGACTGGGACGACCTCCTGCGGCAGCTCGCGCAGGGCATGGCCGCGATGCGGTCGCTGTGGCAGTCGATGTCCGCGGACATGCGCTCGCAGCTCGAGGAGCTGTTGGGCGCCGCGTTCAACGACCCCGGGCTCCAGGACGCGATGAACGAGCTCGCCGAGACTCTGGGCCAGCTCATGCCCATGGAGGGCTATGACCACGGGCTGTCGGGCGACGAGCCGCTCACCCTCGCGGAGGCGCTCGGCCTCATGGACGAGATGAATCAGCTGTCGGACATGGAGGATGTCGTTCGCAGCGCCCGCAACTCCGACGATCTCGCTGAGCTCGACCGCGATCGGGTCGAGCAGCTCGCCGGGCCGTCCGCGCGCCAGGCGCTCGAGGAGCTTCGGCGGATGACCGAACTGCTCGAAGAGGCGGGGCTGATCCGCAAGGACGGGGACCGTTACGAGCTCACGCCACGCGGTATCCGGAAGATCGGCCAGCGCTCCCTCGAGGAGATCTTCGCCACGCTGAAGAAGGACGCCTTCGGCGGTCACCGCGCGAAGGCGCGTGGTCGTGGCGGTGATCCCACCGACGAACTCAAGACCTACGAGTTCGGCGATCCGTTCCTGCTGGACCTACCCGGGACCATCCGCAACGCGGTCATCCGTGAAGCGGGAGTGGAGCCGGAGGGCGAGGCGCGCTCCGGCAAGGTCCCGGTGAAGCTCGCGGCCGGCGACTTCGACGTTTATCGGACGGAGCTCGTGACCCAGTCGGCGACGGCCATCCTCGTCGACGTGAGCCGCTCGATGCTTTTCCGCGGCTGCTTCCTCGCGGCCAAGAAGGTCACGCTCGCGCTCGACTCACTGATCCGTTCGACGTTCCCGAAGGACGACCTCTACATCGTCGGCTTCTCGGCATACGCGACGCAGCTCAAGCCGACCGATCTCCCTCGCCTCACCTGGAACGAGTACGTGTACGGCACGAACATGCAGCACGCCTTCGAGACCGCACGCACGCTGCTCTCACGATCGCGCGGCAAGAACAAGCAGATCATCCTTATCACCGACGGGGAGCCGACCGCGCACTTCGAGCAGGGCAACCCGATCCCGCGCTTCTCCTATCCCCCGACCAAGCGCACCTTCGAGGAGACGTTGCGGGAGGTCGTTCGCTGCACGCGCGAGAGCATCACCATCAACACCTTCATGCTCGCCCGCGGCCATTACCTCGTGGATTTCGTGAACCAGATGTCGAAGATCAACACCGGCCGTGCCTTCTACGTCGAGCCCGAGCACCTCGGCGAGTACGTGCTGGTCGACTACGTCACGCACAAGAGGCGGCGCGTCGCCTAGCGCCGGCTACGCGAAGCGCCGCCGGACCGGAAGGAACGCGACGCCGAAGCACACCGCCGCTCCGATCAACGGCCAGTAGAAGAGGCCGAGCGATGCGCCCACGAACCCGAAGCCCGCGCCCA
This sequence comes from Candidatus Limnocylindria bacterium, assembly GCA_036002305.1. Taxonomy (GTDB): domain Bacteria; phylum Chloroflexota; class Limnocylindria; order P2-11E; family P2-11E; genus 3-1-20CM-2-70-9. The sequence goes on along the minus strand of DASYTL010000043.1, from coordinate 75,292 downwards.
CTCGCTCGAGGCCACCGCTGTTGAAGGCGACGAGGTTCCCCGTCTGAAGCGCCCAGGCGGTGGCGGCGCCGACGAAACCCGTCCAACCGCCGAGGAGCGCAGCGACCGGCGCCGACCCGCCCTCGCGCACCGCGGCACGGGCGAGCGTGACCCACGCGGCCACCGACACGATCGCGCCAAGCCAGCCGAGCACCGGCACTTGCTCGAGGTAGCTGATCACGACGAAGGCGATGGTGCCGACGAGAAGGAGACCCCCGATGCGCATCGGTCCGAGCCTATCGCAGCGCACCCCGCCGCGTCCGCATCGCGCGCAACGGTCAGCGGCGCTCGAAGGCCAGGCGCAGGCCGAGGGCGATCAGGGCGGCGCCCGAGAGCCGCTCGAGCCAGCGCCGCGCGCCGCGAACGAGCGCTCCGAGCCGATCGATCGCGTACGCGTAGCTCGGGAGCCACGCGAGCCCGAGCGCCGCGTGGATTCCCGCGAGCAGCAGCGACTTCGCGAGCACGCTGTCGCCCGGCGAGATGAATTGCGGCAGGAACGTGAGATAGAAGAGCGCGACCTTCGGGTTGAGCACGTTCGTGAGCCAGCCCTGCACGAACGCGCCCCAGAGCCCGCGCGTCCGGCGGACCGTCAGCGCCGCGGACGCCGCCGGCCGCCACGAGTCACGGAGCGTGCGGAAACCGAGATACGCGAGGTAGACCGCGCCAGCGACCTTCACGGCCATGAACGCCTCGGCGCTCGTAGCGAGGATCACCGAGAGACCGAGCGCGGACGCGGTCGCATGCACCGGCAGGCCCGCGGTGATGCCGAGGCTCGTGAAGAACGCCGCCCGCTTTCCCTCGAGGAGCGTGACTTTCGCGACGAGCGCCATGTCCGCGCCGGGGAGGACGGTGAGCAGCGCGACGATGCCGGTGAACGCCAGGAGCGTGGGGTCGGGCGGCGTCACGTGGCGCGCACCCGATGCGCCATCAACCGGCGGGATTCCCGCTCTTCATGAATTTGAGCACGCGCCGCCACGCGTCGTCGCACGCGGACTTGTGCTCGGTGAAGGTCCGATCGAAGAACGAGTGCGGCGCACCGCGGTACGTTTTGAAGTCGTGTTTCAGCTTCGCGCGCGTGAGCGCCTCGTCGAACGCCTTGACCTCGGCCTCCGGAATGCCCCCGTCGGCGCCGCCGAAGAGTCCGAGCACCGGGGCCGTCATCCGAGGCACCTTGTCGATGGGCGCCTGGCCCTCTTCACCCTCACGTGTCGACAGCCGGCCGTAGAAGCCGACGACGCCCGCGAGGCCGGTCTGCTCCGCCGCGGCGATGAACGCGACGCGGCCACCCATGCAGAAACCGAGCACGAAGACACGACTCGCGCCGGACTTCTTCCGTAGCTCCTCCGCCGCGGCGGTGATGTCGGCCTGGATCGACTGCCACCTCGTCTTTTGCACGTGGGGCATGAACTCGAAGTCGTCGCCGCGGCGGTCCGTGCCCGCCGTCCGCCCGAAGTAGTCGAACGCCATGGCGTGCACCCCGGCTGAAGCGAAGCGCTCCGTCAGCTCTTCGTAGAAAGGATGGAGGCCGCGGACATCAGGCGCGATGATCACGCCGGCGTCGCCGCTCGCGGCGCGCGCCAGGTATGTACGGAACTCCGTACCGTCAGCGCTGCGGACGACGTAGTCATCACCGCCCGCGCCGCCGGACATGGGCGCGAGGACATCCGGAGGAACGGCGGGCGGCCGCGCGCCGGTCGGATAACACATGACGGACCTCCAATCAGGCGCTGCTCGGTATGCTGCCAAAAGGTGAGCGCCGGCGTCGGGCTCGTCTGGCACGACCGCTACCTGGGTCGCGGCTTCGTCCCCCGCCGCGCGTCGTGGTCACGCTATGCGCTCGCGCTGTCCGCATTCGACGACGCCGGTCTCTTCCGGCAAGGACTGATGGCCTTCCCCGCGCCGGAAGCGGATCACGACGAGCTCGCATCCGTGCACGTGCCCTCTTACCTCGCGTATCTGCGGGAGCTCGACGATCGGGGCTCGGGCCTGGTCGACGGAAGGCAGACGCCCGCGTATCGCGGGATGTTCCTGCGCGCCGCGGTCGCCGTGGGCGGCACCGTGCTCGCGACGCGCCTGGTGACCGGCGGCCGCATCGCGCACGCCTTCAACCCGGCGGGCGGCCTGCACCACGCGCATCCGGCCCGCGCGTCCGGCTTCTGCATCCTGAACGACATCGCCGTCGCGGTCCGCGACCTCCGGCGCCGCGGGATCCGGCGCGTGGCCGTGCTCGACATCGACGCGCACCACGGCGACGGCACGCAGGCGATCTTCTGGGGCGAGGACGTGCTGGTCGTCTCGGTCCACGAGCGGGGTGACCGCTTCTTCCCCGGGACCGGCGCCGCGGACGAGACCGGCGCCGGTTCGGGTGCCGGCTACACGCTGAACCTCCCGCTCGCGCGCGGCGATGGGAACGCGGCGTTCGCATCGGCCGTGGAGGTCGCGCTCGCGCGAGTCCGTGCCTTCCGGCCCGAGATCTTGCTCGTTCAGTTCGGCACCGACGGGCACGCCGACGATCCCTTCGCGCACCTCGAGCTCACCGACGAGGCATTCCTTGCGGCCGCCGAGCGCGTGCACGCGCTCGCTCACGAGGTCTGCGGCGGGGCGCTCGTGCTGCTGGGCGGCGGCGGCTACGTCCCCCGCACGGTCGCACGCGTGTGGACGCGCGCGCTCGCGCGGATCAGCGGTTTCCGTATGCTCGCTGGGGATGGCTGACCTCAAGGAGCGCGTCGCCGCGAGGATCGCCGAGATGGGCCACTACCTCGAGCGAAGCGGCGGGCGCGTCGAGCTCGTCGACGTCGAGGACGGGATCGCCCGCATACGCGTCGCCCTCACGCGCCCGCGACCCAGCCGATTGGTGATATCGCTTCAGCTGAAGAGCGGGATCGAGCGCATCCTCCTCGACGACATACCGGATCTGCGCGGGGTCGAGGCGGTGAACCTGCCTCCGTACACCGTGCTCGGATGGGATCAACCCGACTTCACGCCAGTGGAGCTGCCCGAGCAGGACGGCCGCTAGAACACCGCCCGCGCGATCCGCTCGAGCTCGAGCGTCGGCGAAGCGGCGAGATCCGTGCGGACCACCTGGACGCACACGTGATCCGCGCCGCGTCCCAGGTGTTCATCGATGCGCGCCTTGATCGCGCCGGCATCGCCCCACGCGACGATCGCGTCGACGAGCCTGTCGCTGCCCCCGTTCTTGAGGTCCGCGTCCGTCCACCCCAGACGCCGCAGGTTGTTCGCGTAGTTGTCGAGGTCGAGGTAGCGCTTCATGTGCCGGCGCGCCGTCGCCCGCGCGACCGCGGGATCGTCACTCAGCACCGCCGCCTGCTCCACGGCGAGCAGGGGTCCCTCGCCGAGCACCGTGCGCGCGACCGTGGTGTGCTCGACGGGCACGAAGTACGGATGCGCGCCGAGCGCACGCTCGGCGGAGAGCCGCAACATGTGCGGCCCGAGCGCCGCGAGCACCCGCGGCACTTCCACCTTCGGTCCGACGTATGGAGCCCCGTCCATGCCGTCGAGGTAGCGCCGCATCTGGTCGAGCGGCCGCGAGTACGTCTGGCCTCGCGTCTTCACGACCGGTGCGTGGCTCACGCCGAGGCCAAGAAGGAAGCGCTCGGGGTACGCGTCGACGAGCGTGCGGCCGCCGTTGGCCATCGCGACCGCGTCCCGCGCCCATATGTTCGCGATACCGCTCGCGACGATGAGTCGCGACGACGCAGCGAGGAGTAGGCCGGCGTGCGAGAAGACCTCCTTGCTGCCGAGCCCCTCGGGAATCCAGAGCGCCCTGAAGCCGAGCGACTCGAGGGTGCGGACGAAGTCGCGCTCCGCGGCGGCGGCCATCCGATCCGCATCGAAGGTCCAGACACCGACCTTGCCCAGGCGTGTCGCCCACCTGCGCGCGGCCTCGTTCACCGCGCGAAGCGTACCCGCGGCGCTTTCGACAGATCGAACTCTCGCATGCGCTTTTCGCCGAGCTCGAGCAGCCGCTCGCGCGCCGCGCTCGCGTCCGCGATGAGCGCGCTGACGTCCACGCCCTGGCAGCTCGGCGCGAACGGACGCAAGCGCTCGATGCCTTCGTCGAGCAGCACCGTCGCGCCGTGGAAGTTGCCGTTCCTCCAGTGATGGAAGCCCACGCCGACCTGGAGGATGCCGTGGTAGAGGCCGCGGACGGGCGCGGCGGTGGCGCGCCAGAGGAGCTCGAGCGTCTCGTGCTGCTCGAAGAATTCCCCGGCGTTGAACTGCTCCAGGCCTCGTTGGAGCTCGGGCGGCGGCGGATCCGCGCAGCGGGCGCGGGTCGGCTCGTCGGGCGCGCCGGGCGGGGGTCGCTTGGGCGGGCGCGCGGACTTCCGCGCGCGACTCGCGCGGTCAGCCGGCTCGCGCGTGCTCGGGTCCGATGATCCCGCGGAAGCGGAGCTCGTCCTCGATGAACTCGCGGACCGTCTCGTTCTCGAAGGCCTCCGGAAGGCGCTCGGGCGACTCGGCGAACGCGACCTTGATGCCCTCGTGGAGATCGTGCGCCGCGACGAGATAGCCCTTCGGGATCGCGTAGAGGCGCGTGTACTGCAGGTGCCAGACCGGCCCCGTCTGTCCGATCTTTCGGCCCTCGAAGCGGATCGCCCGCTCCGCCTCTTCGACGATCTTGGTGTGCTTGCCGATCTCGCGCTTCGCGGTGGCCCACTCTTCTTCGGTGACGTCCGCCGGCAACGGGAACTCCGCGATTTCGCTGGTCACGTCGCGCGATGATAGGCTGGAAATCGCCGCGCGACTTTTCAACATGTACGGGACGGGAGAGCGAACGGCAGATGGCCTACGTGATCACGGAACCATGCATCGACGTGAAGGACGCGTCGTGTGTAGACGTGTGTCCGGTGGACTGCATCTATACCACGGATGCGGACAAGATGTACTTCATCCATCCCGATGAGTGCATCGACTGCGGTGCGTGCGAGTCGGTGTGTCCAGTGAGCGCGATCTTTCCCGAGGACGCCGTTCCCGACAAGTGGAAGAACTACACCGAGATCAACAAGAACTACTTCAACAAGTAACCTACTAGGGGACACAGCTGAGCAGCGGCCTCAGGGCCGCTGCTTCTTTTTCCTCCGCGCGCCGTCGCGAACGCACTGTAGGCACTGCCTCAAGTGGACCAGCGGATCCTCGACATTCCTACCGCGTCCCTTGAATGGCCCGATCCGGACGTTCCACCTGTCCTGACCACGTCGGCAGTATCGCGCTCCCGCCACACCGAACGCGGGATTGCCGCGTGGCAGGTCTGGCTGCGTATTGGCGACGCGAAGCGCCGCACGTGCCTGTTCACGCTTCACGCTGCCGATGAACGGCATCAGAGGATGGATCACGAGTTGGAGATCGTCGCGCGCAGCGCACTTCCATCTCGACACCGGCGCTTCGGTCGAGTCGGAAACATACGGGCCGTAGAGGGGTCCGACACCGTCGAGGGCACGTTGAAATCGCAGAAGTACCTCAGGTGCGCCTTCCCAGCCCGACTGCGGAACCTCGATCACCGGGACGAGGTACCCGACGTGGGTCCGATGCTTAAGGAGATAGGTGCTCCCCTCACCGTCAAAGAAGCCTCCGGCCCAGGCGAGTTCTTCGTTGCTCGATCCGGGCCATGACAGTTCCGGCAACACGGCCCCAAGAGCCAGTTCGAGCTCCGCGCGCTTCACCCAACAGAGCCCGCGGCCAGGAGGTCACTGAAGCGCTTCAGGTCCGGGCGCGAGGTCGCCTCCCAGTAATAGAGGGGCTTCCTTCCGTCTATCAGCACCGGCCCGTCGATCCTGCCGACGCCGACGATTCGCTGGAACTTGAGCAGAACCTCGGGCGCGCCGGACTCGCCCGCTTGGTTTGTCCGCGTTCTCCAGCCTCGGTGCTGATAGGCCGCCCAACCCTCGCCAAAGAACCCCGCGGCCCACGCGAGCTCGTGGCTCTCCAACCACGAGAGTTAGACAGAACACGCGCGTCGTGTCCGTCCTCAAGACGTGCGAAGACGTCGCACAAAAGAACGACGAGCCGTCGCACAAATGTGCGCGGCTAGTCTTCGATGAGCTTCCGGCCGGCGAATCCGGATTCGAGGTCGTGCCAGAAGCTGATGCGGTCGCCTTCCCCGAGCTTCCAGCAGAGGTAGACGTCGCGCCCGCGCCGCGTGGCCCGGAAGTCGATGAGCCCCTGGTCGGGATCCTTCACCTCGACGCCGAGGTGCGCGATCTCGAGGAGCAGCGCGTTGATCTCCTGGGCGACCGGATCGGTCGCGCGGCGATCGTACGCCGCCTTGCGGCGCCGAAGATCCTCCAGCAGCGGACGCACTTTCGGCAGCAACGCCTCGGCCTGGGCGCGGCTGAATGTCGGCATATGCTCGCTTTCGAGTATGGGGCTGGAGGGAGAACCGTGGCGACGTATGTCCTGCTCACGAAGGTGACCGCGGCGGGCGTGAAGACTTTGCAGGCCAACCCGCGCCGGATCAAAGAGGTCAACAAGGAGATCGAGGCGCTCGGTGCGCGCGTGGTCGCGCAGTACGCGACGCTCGGCCGCTACGACTTCGTCAACATCGTCGAGGCGAAGGACAACGAGACGATCGCACGGGTTTCGGTCGGTCTCGGCGCGCGCGGCACGGTGCAGATCGAGACGCTGACGGCGATCCCGATCGAGACCTTCATCCGCACCATCGGCCGGAAGGCACGACAGCCTTAGCCGGCACCCTCCTCCGCGGCGCGGCGTTCGCCGACGGCCGCTCGCCGACGCTGCTTCGCGGCGTGTCCGCGCTCGTTCGCGAGAGCCGCGTCGCCTACCTCGGGCCCGACGACGGCGTCCCCGACGCCGGCGGTGCCGAAGTCGTCGACGCGACGGGCGCCACGATCGTCCCGGGACTCGTCGACTGCCACGCGCACTTCACGGGGCTGGGCGGCGCGAACTGGATCGCGCGCTTCGGCGATCCCGAAGCGGAGCTGCTCGCGCGCGGCGACGACGCGGCGCGGGACCTGGTGCGCATGGGCGTGCTCACGGCGCGTGACGTTGGAGCACCGCGCCGGCTCAACCTGCGCATCCGCGACAAGCTTCGAGGACGGCCGGACGCGCCCGAGATACTCGCTGCCGGAACCTGGCTCGCCCGCCGCGACAAGTTCCCGCCGTTCGTCGTGTTCGTCGATTCGGGCGAGGAGCTGAGGCGGGCGGCGGTCGCCGAGATCGACGCCGGCGCCGACCTCGTGAAGATCGCGGTCGACACCGGACGCCTCGGCCACGAGGTCACCTTCACGGTCGACGAGCTCGCCCCGACCGTGGATGCGGTCCACGCGCGCGGGAAGCGCATCACGGCGCACGCCCAGGGCAGGGGCGCCGCCGTCGCCGCCGCCGCCGGCGTCGACTCGATCGAGCACGGCTTCGGCGTCGACGCCGCCACCGCGCAGCGGATGTCAGGTCGCACCACGCTCGTGACGACGCTCAGTGTCCTCGAGAGCTTCATCGGCTTCGCGTCAACCGCGGGAGGCCGCTTCGAAGAGACGAGGGACGCGAGCGCCGCGCTCCTCGAGCAGGCGTTCGCCGCGGTGCGCGCGGCGAACAGCGCGAGAGTGCGCATCGCGACCGGAAGCGACTTCGGCGGTGGCTCGGTGCGGCCCGGCCACCTCGCGTGGGAAGTCGAGCTACTCGTTCGCGCCGGGCTCGAGCCGTACGAGGCGCTCGCGTCGGCGACCTGGGTCGGTGGCGAGCTCCTCGGTGTCGCTCACGCCGGGACGATCAGCGAAGGCGGCACCGCCAGCCTCGTGCTCGTCCACGGCGACCCGCTATCGGACCCGGCCGCGCTGTGGCGGGTGTGGCGCGTGTACCACCGCGGCGTCCGGGTGAAGTAGGCGGCGGCGTGGGTCAGCTGACCGGTCGCGGCCGGAGAGCCCGGCGCCACTTCGCCTCGGTCGGCTGAGCGCGTGTCGCCAGTGCCTGGTAGATCGGCGCCTGTACAGCCTCCGGCTTCGGTGGGTGGGAAATGCTGCCGATGCGCTGGGTGATCGCGGCCGCGTCGAGGGTCACCATCGGCTCGTCAGCCGCCAGGCTCCGCGTGATCGTGGCTTTGTTGAACACCATACCCACCGCTCGGAGGAACGTTATGTCCGACCAATTCGTGTCTCCATAGCGCGTTCGGTCACCCGACCGGGGGACGCCCGTCCCAGGACCCTACGGCGATATCGCCAGCGGCTAATGCAAATGCACGAGAGCCCATCCACCAGCCGCGAGAGACGTCTAGGCCGGAATGGCCTCCGCGAGGAGATCGACCGCCGTCCGGACGGGCGCGTCGGCCGGAATCTCCGCTTCGCGTGGCTCTTCGATCCACTTGTCGGTGATCAGATCACGGTCAAGGCGCGCCGCAAGCGCCAGCGCGCACCGCTCACCCACCTCGCGCACCTCGGCGGTCACGCCGAGCCGGGCGAGCGAAGCGACCTCGTGCTGGAACCCACACGGGACCATCCGCTCGAAGGCGGTCAAGTCGGTTGAGACGTTGATCGCGAACCCGTGGGTCGTGATCCGGCGCGAGACGCGAACGCCGATCGCGCCGATCTTCGCCGGACGGCCGTCGGGAAGATCGACCCACACGCCCGTCTTGCCGCGCTCGGCTCGGCCCGCGACGCCATAGCTCGCAAGCGCATCGCGGATCGCATCTTCGATCGCCCGGACGTAGGCGACGAGATCCGCGCCGTCGCCGAGCAGCGTGATCGGGTAGCCCACGAGCTGCCCGGGCCCGTGGTACGTGATGTCGCCGCCGCGATCGACGCGGTACAGGGAGGCCCCCGCCGCGCGGAGCACATCGGGGCCGACGAGAAGATGGTCCGTCGTCCCGCGCCGGCCGATCGTGTACACCGGAGGGTGCTCGAGCAGAAGCAACCGCTCCGGGCCGCCCTCGCGGACGCGCGTCGCGACCGCCTCCTGGAGGCGCCATGCCTCGCGGTAAGCGACGCGACCCAGCCAGGTGGCGTGCAGAGGGCTACCCAAGACCGACGTGCCGCTCCGCGTGATACGAGGAGCGGACGAGCGGGCCGGACTCGACGTGGCGGAAGCCCATGGCCATCCCGTCCGCGCGCAGCTCGGCGAACTCCTCCGGTGTCCAGTAGCGCTCGATCGGCAGGTGGACCGGCGAGGGCCGCAGGTACTGGCCGATGGTCAGGACGTCCGTGCCCTGCCCGGCGATGTCGTGCATCGTCGCGAGCACCTCGTCGCGCGTCTCGCCGAGGCCGACCATGATCCCGCTCTTGCAGACGACCCCGTCCCCGGAGCGCGCCTTCGTGCGGCGCAGGACCTCGAGCGACCTCGCATACCTGGCCTGGGGACGTACCCGGGGATAGAGGCGCTCGACCGTCTCGACGTTGTGGTTCAGGATCTCCGGCCGCTCCGCGAGCACGGTGTCGAGCGCCGCCGCGTCGCCGGTGAAGTCCGGTATGAGCACCTCGACGGTCGTGCCAGGCGACTGCGCGCGGATCTCGCGGATGGTCGCGGCGAACAGCGAGGCTCCGCCGTCGGACAGCTCGTCGCGATTCACGCTCGTGACGACCGCGTGCCCGAGCGCCATCTGCGCGACCGCGGCGCCGACGCGCGCCGGCTCGTCGAGGTCGACAACACCTGGCCGGCCCGTCTTCACGGCGCAGAAGCCGCACGAGCGTGTGCACGTGTCGCCGAGGATCATGAACGTCGCCGTACCCGCGCCCCAGCACTCGGCCATGTTCGGGCAGCGCGCCTCCTCGCAGACCGTATGCAGTGACTTCGCGCGCATCAGCCGCCGCAGGTTCTCGTACTCGGGCCCCATCGGGAGCCGGACCTTGAGCCACTCGGGTCGGGCGTGATCGATGGGCACGACGGTGTTGGCCGGCCCGCGACCGCGTGATCGCGGCCGTTCGACCTCGCCGGGGATCTCGAAGCGGATCGGCGCGAGCTCCGCCACTAATACACCGGGACCGAGGTGCCCGTGGTCTGGAGCCAGTCGCGCACCGCGCTGAGGAATCGGGCGGCGGTCGATCCGTCGACGACGCGATGATCGAAGCCGATGACGATGTTCATCATCTGCCTGATGGCGATGGAGTCGTCATCGGTCACCGCCAGCCGCTTGCCGATCGATTCCGACGAGAGGATCGCCGCCTGGCCGGGGGGGACGATCGGGCTCGAGACGATCGTGCCGAGCGGGCCCGTGTTGTTCAGCGTGAACGTGCCCCCGCTGAGATCGTCGAGCGTGAGTCGCCTCGACTTCGCGCGGTCGACGACATCGCGGATCGCTCTCATGAGACCGGCGAGGCTCTTGCCGTCCGCGTCCTTGATCACCGGGACGATGAGGCCGTCCTCGCCAAGCGCGACCGCATAGCCGAGGTTTATCTCGCGGTGGCGGATGAGTCCCTGGTCGGTCCAGCTGGAGTTCACATGGGGGACCGTGCGCAGCGCCTCCACGACCGCCTTCGCGATGAAGGCGGCCGGCGAGAGGTCGAAGCCCTCGCGCTCCTGGAACTCGTGCCTCACCCGCTCGCGGTAGCGCATGAGATCGGTCATGTCGACCTCCATGACCGCGTGGGCGTGAGGAGCGCTCCAGGCCTGGACCATGTTGTTGGCGATGGCGCGACGCATCTGCGTGAGCGGCACGAGCTCGTCGCCCGCGAGCGAGGTTGCTGGCGCTGGCCGCGCCGGAACGGTCTGCGCCTGGGGCTGCTGCGCTGGGACGACACGCGCCGCGGCTTGCTGCTGCGACTGACGCTGCGCGATGAAGTCTTCGACGTCCTTGCGTGAGACGCGCCCGCCCAAGCCAGTGCCCTCGATGTGCGAGATGTCGATGCCGTGCTCCGCGGCGAGCCTGCGTACCGCCGGCGTCGCTCGTATGTCCGACAGATCGGGACGTTCCTCCGCCTGCGCGCGGTCGGGGGCAGCGGGGAGCGGGGACGGCCTTTGAGGGGCCGGAGTTGCGGCCGGCGCCGAAGCCGCCGAGGGCCCCCGCCCGGCGGGGGACCCCAACCCGGCTGAGGGTTGTGGTGCGCCGGGTTGAGCGGGTTTCGGCGGCTGAGGCGCCGCAGTCGTCTGCTGCGCCGGCGCCGACGTCGACGGCGCGGCCGGCGTTACCGGCTGCGCGGAAGGCTGCGCTGCCGCCTCGCCGTCGGCGGTGTCGAAGACGGCGAGGAGCGTCCCGATCGGAACGGTCTCGCCCTCCTTGACCTTGACCTCCTTGAGCGTCCCGGCGACGGGCGACGGGATCTCCGTGTTCACCTTGTCGGTCTGGACCTCGACGAGGAGGTCGTATTTGTTCACCCTCTCGCCCGGTTGCTTCAGCCACTTCCCGATCGTGCCTTCGGTGACCGACTCGCCGAGCTTGGGCATCTTGAGCTCGAATGCCATCTGCTTCCCCTAGTACGCGGCCAGCTCGCGCATCTTGGCCGCGATCTTCGCCGGATCGGGCATGAACCAGTCTTCCTGTGGCTTGTTGTAAGGCATCGCCGGAACCTCGGGCCCGCCCAGCCGCATCACCGGCGCGTCGAGATCGCTGAAGGCCTCCTCGGCGATGAGCGCGGCGATCTCCGCGCCCGCCCCGAACATGCGGTTGTCCTCATACACGATCAAACACTTTCCGGTCTTGCGCGCTTCCCGGAGCACCGTTTCGGCGTCCAGGGGGCGCAGGCTGCGAACGTCCACGACGTCCACCGACACACCCTCGCCCGCCAGGGCGTCCGCCGCGGCGAGCGAGTGATGCAGCATGAGCCCGTACGCGTACACGGTGATGTCGCTGCCCTCGCGCTTCACGTCGGCAGGCCCGAGGGGGATCGTGTACTCGCCCTCCGGCACCTCGCCCTTCACCGCGCGGTACGTCGCCTTGTGCTCGAGGAAGATCACCGGATCGGGATCGCGGATCGCGGATCTGAGCATCCCGGTGATGTCGTACGGCGTCGACGGAACGACGACCTTGAGCCCGGGCACGTGCGCGTAGAACGCCTCGACCGACTGCGAGTGGTAGAGCGCGCCGTGCACCCCGCCCCCCCACGGCATGCGGATGACCAGCGGCACGCCCCACGCGCCGTTCGAGCGGTATCGCATACGAGCGGCCTCGTTCACAATCTGCTCGAACGCCGGCGCGCTGAAGTCCGCGAACTGCATCTCGGCGATCGGGCGGAGGCCGCCGATGGCCGCTCCGATCGCGACGCCGACGATGCTCGACTCGGCGACGGGCGTGTCGATGATGCGGTCGGGTCCGAACTCTTCGATGAATCCATCGGAGACGCGGAAGACACCGCCACGCACCCCGACGTCCTCGCCGAGCAGGATCAGTCGCCCGTCCCGGCGGAACTCCTCGAGGAGGGTGTCGTGCACGGCTTGGACGTTCGTCTTGACGGCCACGCTCAGCGGCGCTCGGGGCCGATCGGCGGGAAGTCGTTCGGCCGCCGCTCGCGCATGATCGCGTAGACCGAGGCGAAGATGTCCTCGCGGTTCGGCTTCGAAAAGTAGTCGCCATCGTTTCCCACCGCTACGCGATTGGCGACCGCGGCCAGCGTGCGCGGCCCGACGTCGAGGTGGTCGACGGCTCCCTGGACCTCCACGACCTCGCGCACGATGTACGCCGACGCGCCGCCAGGCACATCCTCGTCGACGACGAGCAGCGCCCCGGTCTTCTCCACCGACTCGGCGATGGCGTGATCGCGATCGAACGGCAGCAGCGTCTGGACGTCGATGATCTCCGTCTCGATCCCGGCCATCGCGAGATCGTCCGCGGCCTCCATCGCGATGCGACAGAGCGCGCCGTAGGTCACGAGCGTCACGTCGCGGCCCTCGCGGATGGTCTCGGTCACGCCGAGCGGGACGGTGAACACGCCGACGTTCTCGGGCATGCGCTCCTTCAGGCGGTAGCCCGACAGGACCTCGATGAGGATCGCCGGGTCGTCGCCACGAAGGAGCGTGTTGTAGAGGCCCGCGGCTCGCGTCATGTCACGCGGTACCGCGACGTGCAGACCCCGCAGAGACGAGACGATGGTCGCCAGCGGCGATCCGGTGTGCCAGATCCCCTGGAGGCGATGGCCCTTCGTGCGGATGAGGACCGGCGCCTTCTGCCCGCCGCCGGTTCTCCAGTGGAGGGTCGCGAGGTCGTCGGACGCGAGCTCGAGGGCGTAGAGCAGGTAGTCGACGTACTGGATGTCCACGATCGGGCGAAGTCCGCGAAGCGCCGCGCCGATCCCCTGCCCGAGGATCGTCGCCTCACGGATTCCGGTATCGACGACGCGCCGGTCCCCGTACTTCGCCTGAAGGCCCTCGAACACGAGGTTCACGTCGCCGAGCTTCCCGACGTCCTCGCCGAGGATCACGATTCGTGGATCGCGCGCCAGGTTCTGGTCGAAGGCGCGCACGAGCACCATGCGGCCGTCCACCGGCACTGTGCCTTCCGCGTAGGTCGGCGCGATCGCGCCGATGCGGAGCGGTGACTCCGCCGAGTGGCTGTAGAGGTGGGAGTTGAACTTGTCGTCCATCTCCCTCGCGTACGACTCGACGAACGCCACGAGGTCGTCGCGCGCGCGTCCCTCGTGCCCCCGAAGGGCAACGGCCGCGCGGCGCGCGGCCGAGGCGACGAGCCGGCGGCTCGGCGGCTCCGTCGACTCGAGCTCGGCGGCGATGGCGTCGAGCGCGGCGCCGGACTCGGAAGCGGCGGCCTCGATGACCGCGAGCGCGCGGTCGCGGTCGGCGCGGATCGGCGCCTGATAGGCCTCCCACGCCTCCTCGCGGACGCGCTCGACGTCGCGCCGCTCCTCTCGCTCGAGATCGTCGAGGGTCGACGCGTGGGCGAGCCCCTCCCGGATCAGCCACTCGCGCATCCGCCTGATCGGGTCGAACTCGATCTCGAAGCGCAGCCGGTCCTTCGACTTGTAGCGCTCGTGGGATCCGCTGGTCGAGTGGCCTTGCGGCTGCGTCATCTCGGTCACGTGCACGACCGCCGGGACGTGCTCGCGTCGCGCACGCTGGGCCGCGAGCTGGTACACGTCGAGAAGGGCGACGTACTCGTGGCCCTTCACCGTATAGAGGTCGATGCCCGTGCCGCCGTCCTCGCGCTGGAAGCCCCGGAGCACGGCCGAGATCGAGCCCTTGGTGGTCTGGTACTCGTTCGGCACGGAGATCCCGTAGCCGTCGTCCCATACCGATATGAGCAGCGGGATCCCAAGGACGCCGGCCGCGTTGAGGCTCTCCCAGAACGCGCCCTCGCTCGTGCCCGCGTTGCCGATCGTCGCGAAGCAGACCTCCTCGCCGTTCCGCGAGAAGCCCCGCGACACGGTGCGCGCGGCCGGCGACTCCCGGTAAAGCTTCGACGCCCAGGCGAGCCCGACCGATCGCGGCATCTGCGCGGCGACTGGCGAGAGATCGGAGGCCGACTGACCCGTCGCGAGCAGGTCCTTCCACCGGCCGCGCTCGTCCAACGTTCGCGTCGCGAAGTGGCTCAGCATCTGCCGCCCGGCGGAGTTCGGGTCGCGCACGACATCGGGATCGGCGTAGAGCTGCGCGAAGTACTGCGAGAGGTCAGCGAGACCGACGGCGAATATGAACGTCTGGTCGCGGTAGTAACCGGAGCGCCAGTCGCCGGGGCGGAAGGCGCGGGCCATGGCAAGCTGGGCGACCTCCTTCCCCTCCCCGGAGATGCCGAACGGCGCGTTCCCCACGAGCACCTCGCGGCGCGAGAGCTCGCTCGCCGCGCGGCTGCGCACCGCGAGCCGGTAGTCGGCGAGGACGTCCGAAGCGCTGAGGCGGAGCTTCGCGGTTGGTGTGGTGACCGCGATGTCAGGGCGGGTGCCCGTCTTCATCCACCTTCAATGGTGCCAGCAGTCGGGACGCGCTGCCCCCCGGCCGCCGCGAGGCTCCGGAGCAGGTCCGCGGTCTCCGGCGTGACGCGTCCCAGCCTGCGCACGTCGCGCCCGGCTCGGTCGAACACCACGTAGGAGGGGTGAACTCAATGCCGTAGCGCGCGGCGATCCTCCGGCCATCCTCGCTCTGGAGCTCCACGCGCACCACGTTCGCCACTCCCTCTGTCGCCGATTCGATCCCGTCGACCACGGGACGCGCCTCCAGGCACCCGAGTCAGAAGGGCGAGTAGACCTCGAGCAGGGTGGGCTTGCCCGAGGCGAGCGCGGCGTCGAGCGCATCCGCCCCCCGGCCGCCGCCGGAGCGCACGTAGAGCGGCGGGATCACGAGCACCGCGGCCAGCGCGAGGTAGAGCGCGATCCCCCGCCAGGTGACGCTGCGGCGGAGCAAGCGCCACGCGCCGATGAGGAGCGCGGCGCCGGCGAGGATCGCGTACGAGTTGTGATTGACGAACGCGATGGGGCTCACGCCGCCGCGGCTTCCTCCGCCCGATCGAGGAACGGCAGGCTGGCCGCGAGGAACTCGTCAGGGCGCTCCGCCATCGCCAGGTGGCCGCAGCGCTCGATGACGTGCACCTGCGCTTGCGGAAGCGTCGCGTGGACGTCGGCGAGGTGCCGCAGCGGGAGCACGAGGTCTTCCCGTCCCCAGACGACGAGCGCGGGCCCACCGTACCGCGACGAGCGGGCGACCCACGCGTCCCGCAGCGAGCGTCGCACGCCCCGGATGCTCACGCCTGCCGACAGCGCGCGAATGAACTCGGGGAAGGAGTTGTTGCCGTACCGCTCGGCCTCGTCGTAGAGCTCGGTCGTGATCCGCCGCGCGTCGTGGAAGCAGGTGCGAAGCACCTCACGCGCGGCACGGCTGGGACGCGGCAGCCGCGCGACGAGGCCGAACCCCGGAAGAGCGCACGCGCGAAGGAAGAACGCGACGTCGCGTCCCAGTCCACCGGGCGCGACCAGGACCATCGAGCGCGTCCGCGTAGGAGCGGTCACGGCCACCATGTACGCGATCGCTCCGCCCATCGAGTTGCCCACGATGTGCGCCCGGGGCATGCCCAGCGCGTCCATCGCGGAAAGGACGAACCGCGGGTAGAACGGCTCGTCGGGATCGAAGTACCGCACGCGTCGCGGCGGCTCGCTCTCTCCGAAGCCCGGAAGATCGAGCGCGACGACGTGACGACCCGTCGTCGCAAGCGGGCGCATCACCGCGCGCCAGTTCTCCGCCCAACCGCCGACACCGTGGATCAGCACGATCGGGTCTCTCCCCGAGGATCCGCCTCCCGCCTCGAGGATCCGCGTGCGCAGCCCTTCGACAGTGATGGTGCGCGGTTCCATTCTTTCCTCGACCCGCTCCCGTCCGGTTATCGTGCTACCGAATGCTCTTCTACTACCTGTGCACGGTCGGCGAGAAGCTGCACAGAGAAGCGTATCCCCAGGGCGCCCAATCCAAGGACGCGGACGTGTACAAATGGGTCGCCATGCATTCCGGCTCGCCGGCGGTCTGCCAGCGCGAGCACGAGGCGGATCACCGCTGGCGGCCCGACGAGGGCGGGGACGAGGAGCGCGTCGTCCGCGGGTACGCCGTCCTCCAGTGGGACCTGCAGGGCTTCGATCTGGCGAGGAAGAAACCCGACGTCGCCGAGGCCTTCGACTCGCCGTGGGGCCCCTCGGTCGTCGTCGAGCGCTCCGACGACCCGACCACGGGGACCTACCTGCTGCTGCGGATCTTCCCCCACGGATACGGCGGCAAGCCGGGCGAGCTGGGCTTGGAGCGCAAGGACGTGCCAGAGGAGCTCGTCGGCAAGGTCTGATCAGCTCTCGTGCCGGCGATGCTCGACGTGATGCGCGTGCGCATGCGCGTCCTCCGCGACCTTCGGCGGATAGAAGATCCCGGCGACGAACAGCTTCGACGGCGCCTGCGCGTACGCGGAGAGCATGAGATGAACGTCGAATCGCTCGGTGAGCCCCGCCCCCCAGGTCTCGCGGAACTTCGTGGCCCACTGGGGTCCATAGCGCGCTCTCGTAGCCTGCGCCAGCGCGTGGAGCTCCCAGTCGAGCACCGGGAGCTCGTGCGGGGCGTCGCAGTCCTCGCTCGTGCAGCGGAAGCGGATCCGGAGGGGGAGCTGCACGACGTCCATGTCGGCCTGGGGCCGGACGAATCCGGCGCTCGCCGCACGCGCGCGGGCGAGCTCGGTGAGCGACTCGGCGGAACCACGCAGGTGCGGGCGCACGAAAGGCCAGCGCAGGCGCCAGGCGTCCTTCGCCTCGACGTATCCCGCGGTCAGGATGTCCCCCTGCACCGACATGGTCTCCGGCCGCACGTCGCGCTCGTCGCGTGATGCGTTCACCTGGATCCAGGACCAGCGCCGCACCGGCGGGTCCGTGTCGGCCCCCTTCCACGGGAATGGGGCCAGCCGAACGAGCGAGCCCGTCGCGCGATCCATGCCGATGACGCCCGGCCGCTCGACGGGGAATTCGTTCGCGGCGATCGTCTTCGCGAGCACGAGCACGTCATGGCTCCCGGTATCCGGGCTCATGACCAAGAGAGCGACACCTTGAGATCAGAATAGGCGCGCGATGCTCGACGGCCTGCGACGGGAGTTCCCCGAGGTCCAGGCTCTCGCGCGGCGGATCCCGAACCCGCGCGTCTCGCGTGTCTCGCTTACCTGGGCGGTGCTCGCCGCGTACGGCGCGGGGCTTCTCGTCGGCGCAGCCGTCACGATCCTGCTGTCGGTCCTCTTCCGGCTCGTCGGAGCCGCGGGGCCGGCCCCCGCCCTTCAGCTCGCGACCGTCGCGGGGACCGGCGCCGCGCTCGCCGGGGCGTGGACCATCGGCGGCCGGGACGCGATCGTCGTGTACGCGGCATTGTTCGCGGCGGAGCGGCTGCTCGTCCTGACCGGAGTCCTCCGCTTCTGCGTCGCGCAGATATCCGGAGCGCCGCTGTGCTCGCTGCCGAGCTACATCCTCGGCCTCTGGCCCTATTTCCTTGGGGCCGGCCTCGCCTACCTCCTGGTGCGGTGGCTTCGTGCTGCCGACGGTGACCGGAACTCGACGCTCGAAGCATCGGGCGCGCTCGCGCTCACGCAGAGCGTCCTCGGCGCGGCACTCGCGGCGCTGCTCCTTTCCGCCACGACGTTCGAAGGAGGCATCGCCGTCGTCCTCGCGGCGGTGCTGGCGGGCGTCGCGTGCGGACTCGTTCTGCTGCGGCGCGTCGCTCCGACGCGCCAGTGGCTCACGCTCGGGGTGATCGCGGTCGCGCTACTCGGGCCGTGGATCCTCGTCAGCGTCCCGAGCTTCGCCGAGGTCGTCGGGGTCGGCGGCGGGATCGCCATCGGCGGTCTGGGCGTGCTCGGTCTCTTCACCCCGCTTCTTGAGCTCGGCGCGGCCGCCCTGGTGCTGTACCTCGCCGCCGCCAGAAAGGTGAGCGCGGAGGCCTCGTGATCGACGCGAAGGAGCTCGCGCTGGCACGTGAGCATCCGCGCGGGACGGAGCGCCGTCGCCTGCTCCCCTACCGCGCCGCGCTGAACGACGCCGCGGCCTACGCCGCGCTCCCTGAGGCCGACCGCGATGTGGTCGTTCGCTGGGCGGAGACACGCCGACGCATCAAGCAGGAGCACGGTATCGACAACGATCCGACGAACCTCGCGGACCCGCTCCTCCCGGCCGATCGCCTGCGCGCCCACGTGCTCGAAGGGGAGCTTCTCGTCGCCAGGCGCTCCGCATTCGACGATCCGGGCGGCGACCTCATCGCCGCGGTCGCGAGGCTCCGCGCCCGCTAGCCTCCAACGAGCGCGGCCACGACGAGTCCGAAACCGTTGAAGGCAGCGTGTAATGCGATGCACGGGTACAGGCTGCCGGTCGCGGCACGCATGTAGCCGAGCCCGATGCCCGTGGCCAGGATCACCGGGATGTCCACGATCACGCCGTGCGCGAGCGTGAACGCGATCGCGGTCCCGAGGATGGCCACGGGCGCGCCGAGGGGCTCGAGCAGCGAGAACCCGAGGCCGCGGCAGAGCGCCTCCTCGAAGATAGGCACGAACAGTGCGATCACGAACAGGTTCGCGAACCACGCGCCGAGCCGTGTGGGATCCCAGTACTCGGGCACGCTCTGCTCGCGGGGCACGTCGCGGAGGAGCCCGAGCTCCGCGAACGACAGGACGTACGCGCCGACGAGCGTTGCCACCCCGATGAGCGCGGCGCGCCGCCACGAGCGCGGCGGAAGCAGCGCGAATGTGTCGCGGAACGGCAGGCCGACCGAGATGAGGAACACGACCAGCAGGAGGATGCCGTCCACGACGAGCGCGGCGATGGCCGTCGAGTAGCGGAAGAACGCATCGCGCGGCAGCTGGATGTCCCCGCTGAAGCGGCCCGCATAGCTCAGGATCGCGAGGAACGCGACGATCGCCGACCACGCGGCGATGCGCCACGGGCGAAGGGGTCGCGTCAGGCGAGGGCGGGCGCGGCGCGAAGCGGCTCGAGCAGCGCGAGCGCCTGATCCATCTCCACGGCTGTGTTGAAGTAGTGCGGCGACAGCCGGATGAGCCCCGGCCGGTAGTCGCAGATGACGCCGCTCGCGCGGAGGGACCCGACCGCGGCCGGCGGGTCGGGGTGCTCGAGCGTGACGATCGACGTTCGGCGCCGCGGATCGATCGGGCACCGCACACGCCATCCCTGGCCGAGCGCTCCTTCGACGAGCCGCTGCGAGAGCGTCATGTGCCGTTCGCGAACCGTCGCAACGCCCACGTCACGGAGCAGGCCCAATCCCGCGCGCGCGGTGTAGACCGCGGCGACGGCCGGGGTCCCGTACTCGAACCGTCGGGCATCGGGAGCGAGATCGAGGTGCTCGACGTCGAAGTCGAACGGATTGGCCATCGCCCACCACCCGAGCGCCGTCGGGCGCGCGTCCGCGATTCGGTCGCGCCGCGCGTAGACGAAGCCCAGGCCGGGCCCTCCCATCAGCCACTTGAGCGTCCCGCCGACGAGGAAATCGACGCCGGAGTCGTGCACGTCGAACGAGAACGCGCCGATGGACTGGTACGCATCGACGACCAGGGCGGCGCCCTTGCGATGGCAGATCTCGGCCAGCGCGCGCACGTCCTGGATGTACCCGCTCGTGTAGTAGGCGTGGCCTGTGCACACAAGCGCGGTGCGATCGTCCACCGCGCGCTCGAACAGCTCGAGGGGGACACCGACGCGGTCGGGGCTGCGCACGAACTCCACCTCGACACCCCGCGCCGCGAGCGCGAGCCAGGTGTGGCCGTCCGTCGGAAAGTCGATATCGGACACGACGACCTTCGGCCGCTTCGCGTAGTCGAAGGAGGAAGCGATCGACACGAGCGCGGCGGACACCGCGGGCTCGAGCGCGACCTCGCCCGAGTCGGCACCGAGGACCGCGGCAAAACCGCCGCGCACCTGGTCGAGGACGTCGAGCCAGTGATCGAACCAGGCGCGGCCGCCCAGCTCCTGCCACGTCCGGCCGTACTCGCCGAGCGCCGCGAGCCCGCGACGGTGCAGCGGTGTGAGCGAGCAGTTATTGAGGTAGACGAGCCGCTCGGTGATCGGGAATTCGGCGCGCCAGGCGCGCTCGTGCGCGTTCATCACCAGCCCGCCGCGTAGCTCTCCCGGCGCGGGTCGGCACCGCCTTCGAGCGCGCCGGTGTCCAGGCGCCGGACGGCGCAGACCGCGGCCGCGGCCGGCGAGTAGTCCGGGAGGTCCCGGACGACGTGCCCCCGGCTCGCGAGCCCCTCGCGTACCTCGCGCGCGATCCGGCCCTCGACCGTGAGGACGCCGGGCTCGTACGCGTGCGGATGGAACGTCCAGGGGAAGGATCGCGAGATCACGCGCGGCGCCTCGATCGCGGCCTGGGTGTTCATCCCGAAGTCGACGAGGTTGCAGACGACCTGCACCATCGCCTGGCACTGCGCGTCCTCGCCCGGGCAGCCGAAGGGCATGAGCGCGCGGCCGTCCCTCATGAGCAGCGCGGGGTTCGGCGTGAGCCGGGGACGTTTGCCGGGCGCGATCGCGGAGGGATGCCCCGGCGTCGTCCAAAGCTGGGCCCCGCGCGTGGAGACGATGATCCCGAGACCGCGAACGAGCGGCGCACCGAGACCCGGGTCCGAGGGCGTGGCCGCGAAGGCGTTGCCCTCCGCGTCCATCGCGCAGGCGAATGAGGTGTCGGGGGCGCCCACGCCCTCCGCGACCCGCGGGCGATAGCCGGCGCGGCCGCGCCGTCCCTCATAGCGCCACGGATCCCCGGGTCCGGGAAGCTCGGGGTGCGCGCGGTCGTCCGCGATCAGGGATCGCCGCTCCTCCGCGTAGGCCTTGTCGAGAAGGCCGCGGATCGGAACGTCCACCTGGTCCGGGTCCCCGAAGAAGCCCTCGCGGTCGGCGGCCGCGAGCTTGAAGGCCTCGGTGTACCGATGCAGGTGCTCGAGCGAGCCGGGGCCAGAGGACGCCACGTCGTAGCCCTCGAGCAGGTTCAGCGTCATCGGCACCAGCGGCCCCTGCGACCAGGGGCCGCAGGCATACACGTCGATCCCGCGGTATGTCGAGTGGACGGGCGCCTCGATGCGCACGCGCTGCGCGCGCAGGTCATCGGCCGTGACCGCCCCGCCGCTCTCGCGCATGCCTGCGGCGATCTCCGCCGCGATCTCGCCCTCGTAGATGGCGTCGCGCGCGGCCATGATCGCGGCGGCGCGGCCCGCGCTCTGATGCGCCCACTCGATGGCGCTGAGGCGGCGGAGCAGCGCGCCGAGCTCGCGCTGCACGAACATCTCGCCGACCCGCGGCGCCCGGCCGTTCGGCAGGAACACCTCCGCGCTCGTCGGCCATTGCCGCAGGCGCTCCTCGAGGCGCTCGATCGCCGCCGCGAGCCGCGGGTATACCGGAAATCCGTCGCACAGCTCGATCGACGGCTCGAGCACCTCCGCGAGGGAAAGGCGTCCATGCCGCGCCAGCGCGGTGAGCCACGCATCGGCCGCCGCGGGCGTGACCGATCGCGCGACGCCGATCGGCATGTCGTCGCCGTGCCGCGCGCGGTAGGTGTCGAGGTCCAGCGACGCCGGCCAGCGCCCCAGGCCATCGATGGTCTCGGGCTCGGACATGCCAGGGCGGTGGACGATGATCGGGGCGACGCCGCCGAAGTCCGTGAGATGGCGCTCGAGGACGTTGAGCGCGATGCCCGCCGCGACCCCGGCATCGATGGCGTTCCCTCTCCGCTCGAACATGCGCACGCCGGCGAACGTCGCGAGGTAGTGGCACGAGCTCACCATGTGCCGCGACGCGAGGAGCGCGGGCCGGCCCTGGCGCACCGCGATCGGAGGGGCGGTGTTCTCGATCGGGATGTCGCGCACCAGCTCACTGTACTGGCTAGGCTCGATCGATGAGGATCCTCGAGTGGCGCGTCGCGCCCTATGACAATGGCACGTACATCGTGCACGACGATCGCCGCGAGGCGCTGGTCATCGATCCCGCGATGGGCGAGCGGCAGATCATGAACGCCGCGAAGGAACAGCGACTCCGCATCGTCGAGATACTGAACACGCACGGTCATCCGGACCACATCTACGGCAACGCCGCGGTGAAGGAAGCGACGAACGCGCGGCTCGCGATCCATCGCCTCGACGAATACCGCCTGGGGCCGAGCGCGCCGCCGGGGCTGTTTCCGGTGCCGCCAAGCGCGGCCGATGATCTCTTCGACGAGGGTCCGCTTCGCTACGTCGCCGACCTCGAGGTCGCCGCGCTGCACACGCCGGGTCACACGGAAGGCTCGACGTGCTTCTACCTCGAGCGCGAGGGCATCCTCTTCTCGGGCGATCTGATCTTCAGAGGGAGCACCGGGCGGTGGGATCTGCCCGGAGGCGATCGGGAGCAGCTCGAGCGCAGCCTCGAGCGCATCACGCGGCTGCCGCCCGACACGAAGGTCTACCCCGGTCACGGGGCCACGACGACGATCGGCGCCGAGATATCGACGCTGCGTCAGATGCAGCGCGCCGGGATCCTCCCCGGCCTCGCTATTCGGTGACGCCGAGGATGTTGAAGCCGTTGTCCGCGAAGATCGTCGCGCCGGTGACCGCGCGCGACCACTCGGAGGCCAGGAAGACGGCGACGTTCCCGACCTCTTCCTGCGTGATGTTCCTGCGCAGCGGCGCCTTCGCCTCCATGAGGTCGCGGGCCTGAGAGATGCCCCGCACCGCGCTGCCGGCGAGCGTCTTGAGCGGCCCGGCGGAGATGGCGTTCACGCGGATGTTGTGCGGTCCGAGGTCGGCCGCGAGATAGCGGGTCTCGGCCTCGAGCACGGCCTTCGCCATGGCCATTGAGTTGTAGCTCGGGACCACGCGATCCACGGCGTTGTACGTCAGGCTCATCACCGATCCGCCGCCAGCCTTCTCGAAGAGCGGCAGCGCGGCGCGCGAGAGCGCGACGAGCGAATACGCGCTGATGTCGATCGCCGTCTTCAGGCCCTCGCGGCTGATCTCGTGGAAGCGGCCCTTGAGGTCCTCGATCGCCGCGAAGGCGATCGAGTGGACGAGGATGTCGAGCCTTCCCCACTTCCCGTCGATCTCCGCGAAGAACGCGTCGATCTCGTCCTGCTTCGACACGTCGCACGGGCCGACGGGGATCTTCTCGTGATCGGGCAATGTCGCCACGAGTTCGAGGACGTTCTCCTTGAGCCGCTCGTTCGGCCAGTTGAAGGCGAGCTCCGCGCCCTCGCGCTGGAACGCCGTGGCGATGCCCCAGGCGATGCTGCGCTTGTTGCCGACGCCCATGACGAGCGCCTTTTTGCCCTCAAGCAGACCCATGGCCATCCTCCCGCGAGACGCGAGGCATCATCCCAGATGCGGTCGTCGCGCGTCCACGAGACAGATTTTCGGTGCAGTGTCGCTGTAGCCATCGGACCGCTCACCCAAAAAGCCGGCCACGCCTAGACACCGAGATACGCATGGGCGACACGCTCGTCGCGGAGCAGGACCGCGGCTGGCCCGGCCAAGGCAATCCTCCCGAGCTCGAGCACGTAGCCCCGGTCGGCTAGGCACCCGCCAAGTGGCGGCCCTTCACGGTCATGACGCAAACGGGCTGCTCAACGTCATGGTTGGCCTTGAACGTGAACCTACCGAGCGCGCTGTTGGCGTCCAGCGCGAGCGCGAGGACGTGGGGGCTGTGTAGGACTGCACGGCGAACTGATCGGGATCCTTGTTGAACTTCGCCTTGTATTTCGAGATGAATCCCTGCGCTCGCGCCGGGTCCCGAGTCCTCGTGCCGGATGAGCGACCGAAAACGGTGCCCGCGACTTGGCGATCGAGGCCAGAGCGGCTAGGCGTAATCGGTGATGTTCAGCCGCGCGAGCGTCTCCGGCGACGGCACCCCGCTTTCGTCCCAGCCGCGCGCCGCGTAGTACGCGCGGATCTGGCCCGCCAGATCTTCGGGGTCGAGGCGCACCTTCGAGAGGACGCCCGAGGCGTGCGGCTTCGTTACCTGCCCCGGCAGCCGATCGTCGCCGGCGTCGAAGCCCTCGCGGATGTTGAAGAGCCGCGCGAGCGTGAGGGAGCGCTCGCCGATCTCCGCGAGCTCCGCGGCGGTGATCCCCCATCCGGTGACCGCGTTCACGATGTCGGTCAGCTTGGGGTCGTCGTACCTCAGGAAGAAGCACATCCCCACGGTGTTGCGCGCGCTGCGCGAGGGGAGGTTCGCGTTGAGGTGGTCGCCGCCCGACGGGCTCGTCGCGTAGCTGATGCGCACCTGTTTCCCGTACTCGGTGCGCTGGCGGGGATCGTGCATCGCGATCTCGAGACCTTTCACGGTCGTGAGGAGCTCCTTGCCGCCAAGCCGCTCGGCCGCGCGAGCGGAGCCCTCGGCGAGCACGTCGCCGAGACCGTGCCGGTGCGCGATCGCCTCAAGGGCGGCGAGCAGCGCCGTGCCGCTGCCGAACTCGAGCGGCACGCCGTCGACCTGCGCGTCGGGAAGGATCCCCCGTCGCTGGAGGTCCATGGCCCAGGCGACGGTCGCCCCGAACGAGATCGTGTCGACGCCGAGCGCGTTGCAGCGCTCGTTCGCCTTGGCGACGACCGCGAGGTCGCCGATGCCGCAGTCGGAGCCCATGGCCGCGATCGACTCGAACTCGGGACCGCCGTACTTCGGGTCGATCTGATAGGGCTGCTCGAGCTTGACCACCTTCTTGCACCGGACCGAGCAGGCCCAGCAGGCCTCCATCTTGATGCGATAGCCCTTCTCGACGAGTGCCTCGGCGCTGATGTCCGCGGCCCGATCGAACGGGCCGCCCTCGTAGTTGCGCACCGCCATCCCGCCGACCTTCGTGTAGCCGTCGAGACCCATGCCGGTGCCGAAGTTGTGGAACGCCCAATGGTTCTCCTGCAGCGTATCCGCGACCCAGCGCCCGATCTCCTTCACCTTCGCGGCGTCCGCGAGCGGGAGATTCTTGCTGCCCTTCACGACGATCGCCTTGAGCTTCTTGCTGCCCATGACCGCGCCGAGGCCCGCACGCCCGGCGATGTCCTTGTAGTCGTTCACGATGCCGGCGATCTTCACGAGGTTCTCGCCGGCGGGGCCGATCTCGCACACGCGCGCGAGCCGCTCGCCGACCTCGGCCTTGAGCTTGTCCTCGGTCTCCATGATCTCGAGGCCCCAGAGGTGCGCCGCGTCGCGGATCTCGACCCGGTCGTCCCGGATGTAGATGTAGACCGGAGCGCTCGCGGCGCCCTTCACGACGATCCCGTCCCAGCCGCACCGCTTGAGCTCCGCCCCCCAGAAACCGCCGACCTCGGCCTCGCCGAACGCGTTCGTGAGCGGCGACTTCGCGCCCACGGAATGCCGCGACGCGCCCGAGAGCGGCGTGCCCGTCAGCACGCCCATGGCGAAGACGAGCACGTTCTCCGGACCGAGCGGGTCGGCGCCGCGGGGCAGCTCCCGCAGGAGGTAGTGCGCGAGCATCGCCCGGCCGCCGGGATTCCGGCGGAACGTCGCCTCGTCCATCTCCTCGACGGCGGTCGTGCGCGTCGTGAGGTCGACGCGGAGGATTCGGCCCCAGGATCCGTAGCGGGTCTCCATCACGGATATCGTACGGAGAAGTGGCGGAGTACGACCTCGTCTGCGACTCGTGCGGCGAATCGTGCGACCCGATGGAGGCGATCGTCTCCTGGAACGCCGACGGCGCGAGCGAAGGCGGCTTTGCGCTCACCCATCCCGCCCACGTCCCCTCGGGTGCGAGCCAGCGTGCCGAGGTACGGCGGCTCGCCTGGCCGAACGAATATCTCGCCTTCGTGAACGCGCGCTTCGGGAAGCGCATCGCCGAGCCCGAGCCGTTGCGCGCGATCGTCGCCGCGCTCGCGCCGTTCGTGATGCGCCACGACAACCCCGCCGAGATGGACGGCATGCGGGCCGCGTCGTTCGGCGCGATCCCCGGCGTGAAGCCGGGCACCGAGGCTGCGCCGCGCAAGCCGGCGCCGGCCAAGGAAGAAGTCGAGGCCGGGAAGTGATCGCGGCCTAACGGCTATCCTCCCTCCGATTTCGGGGCGGCCGGCGGGGAGGGGCGACTCTGAAGATCGCCGCGCAGGTCTACGACTTCTCAGGCGAGGACATCGAGGAGATCACGGCCGAGATCCGTGCCGTCCTCGCGGGACACCGTTACCTCACGCTCGGCGAGCACGTGAAGAGATTCGAGTCCGCGTTCGCCCGCTACCACGGCGCTCGGTATGCGATCGCAACAAGCAGCGGTACGGCCGCGCTGGAGATCATCCTCCGCCATCTCGGGGTCGCGGGCGGCGAGGTCATCGTGCCCACGAATACGTTCGCGGCCACGGCGTTCGCGGTCCTCGCGGCCGGCGCGCGGCCGGTCTTCGCCGACATCGGCGAGGACCTCACGCTCGCACCGGAGTCCGCGGCCGCCAGCATCACGGACCGCACGCGCGCGCTCGTCACCGTTCACATCGGCGGGCTGGTCTCCCCGGCCACCACCGCTCTGGTCGAAATCTGCCGGTCGCATGGCATCGCGCTGGTGGAGGACGCCGCGCACGCTCACGGGTCCGGTCTCGGCGGGCGGTTCGCCGGCACCTTCGGCGTCGCGGGCGCCTTCTCGTTCTTCACGACGAAGGTCATGACGGCCGGCGAGGGCGGCATGATCCTGACGGCCGATCCCATGCTGCGCGAGGCCGCCCTCCTGCTCCGCGACCAGGCCAAGGTGGACGGCCGCAATTACCACGAGCGCGCGGGATACAACTGGAGGCTGTCGGAGCTGCACGCCATCCTCGGATCGGTCCAGCTTCGCAGGCTCGACGAGTTCATCGCGCGGCGCCAGGCGATCGCCGCGATCTACGACGGAGAGCTCGCCGGAGTCGCGGGCGTCGCGCCGCTCTGCGTCCCGACCGCCGTGCGGCACAACTACTACAAGTACGTCTGCCTTCTCGAGCGCATGGCGCCGGCGGACGTTGCGGCGGCGCTGCGGCAGCGATACGGGATCGCGGCGAGCGGCTTCGTCTACGAGCTGCCCCTCCACGAGCAGCCGGCGTTCCGCGCGTTCGCCAACGGGCCGCTCCCGGTCGCGGAGCGCCTGTGCCGGCGACACATCTGCCTTCCGCTCTACCCGTCCCTCACCGACGAACAGGCGAGCTACGTCGCTTCCGCGGTCCGCGCGATCCTGCGGGGGGACTGACATGCGCGTCGTCGTCACCGGCGGGTGCGGCTTCATCGGATCGTGCGTCGTCGACCGCCTCGCGTCGCGGGGCGACGACGTCCGGGTGGTCGACGTCGCCGCGCGCGCGATCGACGGCGCGACCGTGTACCCGGTATCGGTGCTCGAGGAGGACGCGCTCGCGCATGCGCTTCGCGGCGCCGACGCCGTCGTGCACCTCGCCGGATTCGTCCGCGAGCGGATGCACCGCGAGCCCGATGCCGGAACGCGCCTGCAGATCGAGGGCACGCGCAACGTGCTGGAGGCGTCGGCGCGGTGCGGCGTCACGCGCGTCGTGCTCGCCAGCTCGTTCTACGTCTACGCCGGAAGCGCGGGGGCGATCGTCGACGAGGACGCTCCGATCGATGCGTCATGCCTCGAGCCGTTCGGGCGCGGAAAGCTGGCCAGCGAGCGGCTCTGCCGCGACTATGCCGCCCGCGGACAGCTGACGTACACGGTCCTGCGGATCGGTTCGGCCTACGGCCCCGGCGGGAGCAACGCGGTGCGGGCCTTCCTCGAGGCGGGTTTCCGCGGCGAGCCGATCGAGGTCTGGGGCGACGGCCGCAGACGCAACCAGTTCACGTACGTCGGCGATCTCGCGGACGGCACCGACGCGATCCTGCGGCGGCTCGAGGCGAGCCGCGATCAGGTCTTCAACCTCATCTCGCCGGCGGTCACGACGACCGGGGACCTCGCCGCGGCCCTCGCCGCGGAGTTCGGGTTCGCGATCACCTTCCGTACGGACCGCCTCGACGGCCCGAGCTTCCCATACATGCGCTCCGACAAAGCGAGCGATCTGCTCGGCTGGCGCGCGCTCCCGCTCGCGGAAGGGCTCCGGGTCACGGCCCGCGATCTGCGCGCTCCGGTCCTGCGTTGACGTATCTCGCGTTCCGCCTCGCGAGCGCGGTCATGCCGCATCTCCCGGAGGCGCTCGGCTACCTGGTCTTCGGGCTCGTCGGAGATCTGCTCTGGCTGCTGGCGCGCGACATCCGTGAGCGCGTCGCGGGCAACCTCGCGCGGGCGGTGGGCGCCGCCCTCCCGGCGCAGGAGCTCGCGACGCTGACCCGGGCGTCGCTCCGCAATCTCTGCTGGAACTACTACGAGCTCTTCCACTCTTCGTCGTGGAACGTCGCGACGCTCGCCTCCCGCATCCAGGTAGAGGGCGACGAGCATCTCGAGGAGGCCCACCGGGGCGGTCGCGGCCTCGTCCTGCTGTTCGCCCACGTCGGCTCCCTCGAGGCGCTGGCGCACGTTCCCCCGCTCTACCCGCGGTACCGCTTCGTGACGCTCAACGAGCGCATGAAGGATCTCCGCATGCACGAGCTGCTGCTCCGCGCGAGGATGCGGCGCGGGCTCGCGTTCATCCCGCTCGACGAGGCGCTCCGCGCGGTGCGGCTCCTCCGGCGGAACTGGATCCTGGTGGTCGCCGCCGATCGCGACCTGACCGCCGGCGGGGTGATGGTTCCCTTCTTCGGCAAGGCGGCGCGGCTCCCGGTCGGTGCGGTCCGTCTCGGGCTGCGTCTCGACGTGCCGGTCTCGTTCATGCACGCGTGGCGCGAGACGAGCTCGGGCAAGTCGATCTTCCACATCCGGATCCATCCTCCATTCCGCTTCGCGCGGACCGGGGACCTCGAGGCGGACACCCGCGCCGGCGTGGCCCAGATCGCGCGCGAGCTCGAGCCGGTGGTGCGGGCCCGTCCGGAGCAATGGCTCGCGAACTACACCTTCTGGCCCGCGGCATGAGGATCGCGCTCGTCTCGCCCTACGACCATCAGACGCCGGGGGGCGTTCGCGAGCACGTGACCAATCTCGATCGCCAGCTCCGGTCGCTTGGCCACGACACGACCATCGTCGCCCCGGCCGCGACCCGCCCGGGCCTCGCGGACAACGTCGAATGCGTCAGCGAGCGGATCGTGGCGCTGCGCATCAGCGGGAGCGTCGCGCGGATCGCGCTCGAGCCCGCAATCTTCCCGAGGGTGCGCCGGCTCTTCGCGACGACGGAATTCGACGTGGTCCATCTGCACGAGCCGCTGATCCCCGCGGTCTCGCTGTTCGCGTTGATGACCGCCCGCTCCGCGACCGTCGGGACGATCCACGGATACCGCGACGCGTCCGCGCTCTACCGCTTCGGCCGCCCGATCCTCGGCCGGCTGATGCGCCGCCTCGACGGACGGACCGCGGTCTCGACCGACGCGCTTCGCTGGGCGTCTCAGTACTTTCCGGGCGACTACCGGATCATCTCCGACGGCGTCGACGTCTCGCGGTTCGCGGACCCGGGCATCCGTCCGCTCGATGAGCTCTCCGACGGAAAGCTCAATGTGCTCTTCGTCGGGCGGCTCGAGCCGCGCAAAGGGCTCGACTACCTGCTGTCCGCGCTTCCGGCGATCAGGGCGCGCGTCGCGAGCGTCCGTCTCGTCGTCGCCGGCGCGTACTCACCCGCCGAGCGCGAGCTCTGGGAAGGCCGCGCGCGAGCCGCGGGCGACGTTGTCTTCGTCGGGCCGGTGAGCGCCGACCGGCTCCCCCGTGTCTACCGCAGCGCGCACGTGTTCTGCGCGCCGTCGACCGGCTTCGAAGCCCTGGGCATCGTCCTTCTCGAGGCCATGGCCTCAGGCGTGCCGGTGGTGACCACGGACATCGCGGGCTATCGCACCGTCGTGACGCACGAGAGAGACGGCGTCGTCGTCCCGCCGCGCGACGCGGCCGCGCTCGCGAGGGCGATCGCCGCGCTCCTCGCCGATCCGGCACGAGGGCGCGCGCTGGCAGATACCGCCGCCAGCACCGTGCGGCGGTACGACTGGGCCCTCCTCGCCCGCCGGTACGTGGATCTCTACGCGGAGTCGGCGGAACATTTCGCCGCGCGCGGGCTCAGTTCCAGCGTCGCGGACCGTCGTCGTCGTCGACCCGGCGACCACGCCAGTACCTGATCTCGCCCCGACCCCCGCCGCCCCTGCGGGGCCTGTCGAGGTCCTGCGTGAAGACGTACGCGGCCGCGCCGAGCGCAGCGCCGACCCACATTCCGATCGCCGATGCGTCGAGCTGTTGCGCGACGACCACGCCGAGCGCGTAAGCCGCGCAGATCAGAAAGAGGCGCACGTAGGCGGCCTGAGTGCGGTTCAAACCGGGCCGTTCCGCCGCAGGAACGATGCCTCCCTGGCCCAGACGCCACATTCGGCGAGCTCCTCCTTGGTCACCCAGCCGCTCCTGACGGCGAGCTTCAGCTCGTCGCGAAGCGTGGTCTCGAGCATCTCCGGGCCATCGGTGTTGAACGAGAACCGTACCTTGTGGCGCTTGAACGTC
Organism: Candidatus Limnocylindria bacterium; assembly: GCA_036002305.1. GTDB lineage: Bacteria > Chloroflexota > Limnocylindria > P2-11E > P2-11E > 3-1-20CM-2-70-9. The sequence continues at coordinate 44,422 of DASYTL010000043.1, read as the reverse complement.
GCGATGTACTCGCCCAGCTCGTCCGCGTCCTTCACCACTCTGGTGTCGAGGTTCGACGACGGGCAGATCTCGAGCAAGACGCCCCGCTCGGAGAGCCGTCTGCACAGGTCGCGGTCCTGCGCGGCGTGGATGCCGTGACCGATGCGGTTCGGCTCGAGATAGCGAAGCACCTCGTCGACGCTGTGCCAGTCGTCGTCTTCGCCGGCGTGCACGGTGAGCCCGAGCCCGGCCTTGCGCGCCTTCTTGAAGAGGGCGGAGTAGTCGCGGTAATGGAAGAGCGGATTCTTCCCGCCGGCGATGTCGATGCCCACGACACCCCGATGCCGGTAGGCGATCGCCTTCTCGACGAGGATCGTGTTCAGCGCCTCGTCGAAGGTCCGGTCAAGGCAGAAGATCAGGCCCGCCTGCACCGGATACTCGAGGAGCGCTTTGTCCAGGCCGCGTATCGAAGCCATGATGATGTGGTCGAGATCGCGCTCTCCGCCGCGGTTGCGCTTCATCGGGTTGTAGCGGAGCTCGAGCGTGGTGATGTTCGCCTTGCGGTAAGCGCCGCCGACCACCTGATAGACGGACTCCTCGACGGCGAGCGGGCTCGACTGGATGAGCTCGGTCCACCGGTAGAGCGCCAGGAAGTCTTCGAACGATTTTCTGGTCTGCTTCCGGACGGTGATGAGATCGACGAATTCCCAGTAGTCCTTCGTCGGCAGGCGGATGCCCTGTGAATGAGCGATGCCCCACATCGCCGCAGGATCCACGGCACCACCGAGATGGACATGCAGTTCGGTGAGCTCATCTCCGAGGGGATGGGGCATTAACGCCGAAGGCTACCGGCTATGTCATGCAGCTGGTGGCACGGGCGAGCGGCGACGCGGGTGGCACGGCCGAGCGGCGGGTGGGACGGCGAGCCCGCGGGTGGCACGGCGAGGCGTAGGTCTCTCGCGACGCGCGGGTGCCCCGGAGCCCCGCCCTCGCGGAACGAGCGGAGCGAGTGACGCGACCGGTGGGGAGGGTGCGCGAGCGAGAGACCTAACCCGAGCGGCTTCGCCGTCAGGGGCCCTGCCCCTTGGAGAGGACCCGCGGGATAGCGCGCTTAGCTGCCCTGTTCCCGAGTTGGAGGACGCCGGACCCGTCGACGCCGCCGCGGCCGCGCGGGCTGCCCCTCGGGATGCTCGCGCCAGACGATGTGCCCTTCGTCGTCGGCGGAGGCGACGCGGACGAGGCGGTCCCAGAACTCGGCGCGCCGGATGTCCTGCTCCGCCTGCTCGCGGCTCGTGTCGCGCTCGAGCATCACGTCGCAGTCGTACGGCGAGCCCACGACCTTCCAGCCGTTCTCGGTGAGCAGGTCCAGGAGGCGTGCGATCTCGGTGAGCCGCTGCGGCGTCTCGGCGACGTATTCACGCAGCCATCCGGAGTAGGTGCGCTTTCCTCGATCGGCTCGATCGAGCTCATCGCGGACGGTACCGAAGACGTGGATCAGGATGAAAGTCGGCGACGCCCCCACGGCCCCGAGTCTAGCCGCGCTCCTCCACGAAGCGGTAGCCACCATCGGAGTCCTTGGCGATCACGACCAGGGCCCCGTTCTTGAAGCCGGTCTGACCCTTGAGGGCCGGACAGATGAGGTGGTAGTGCTCGTGCTCGGGCGGCACGCATTCGCACCGCTCGCTCTTGATCTCAGCGTCGAATCGGCGCGCGCCGATGCGCAGCGCGACGCGCTCGCCGGGTCCGGGGAAGAGCTTCCAAGCGTCCTTGGTGATCAGGATGCGCGTCTTTCGAACGTCCTCGCCGCTAAGCCGGTGTCGATAGGTCGATCGGGAAACACTCATCTCTGGACATATTTTCGCATGAATCGCGACCGGCTGCTCTGAGCGACGCGATGCTCGCCCGCTTGACAAAAGGGCTAGGGGTTGCCTCCGATAACCGCCTCTGGATCATCGAGGATGCGCACGAGATGTGTCACACGCGCCCGCGACCCGGCCTCTCGCAGCCCCGCCGCGATCTGCATCATGCAGCCGGGGTTCGCGCTCACGACGACGTCGGGGCCGACGTCAAGGATGGCGCGCACCTTGTCGCGTTGCAGCTCGCGTGAGATCTCCGGGTGGCTGAGGTTGTAGATGCCCGCGCTGCCGCAACAGCGCTCGGGGTCGGCGATATCGACGAGCGTCACGCCCTCGATCGCGCGAAGGAGGGCGCGCGGCTGCGCGCGGACACGCTGGCCATGCGCGAGGTGACACGCGTCCTGGTAGACAACACGCAACGGGCGTGACGCGCGCGCGGCGCGTGGCTTCAGGACCTCGCTCACGTCGCGCACTCGCGCAGCGAAGGCCCTGGCGCGCCCCGCCCAGAATGGATCGCCGGCGAGCACGTCACCGTACGCCTTGAGGTGGGCGCCACAGCCCGCGGCGTTCACCACGATCTTTCCGTCGCCGCCGGCGAAGGCGTCGATGTTGTAGCGGGCGAGCTCGCGGGCGCGCTCGCCATCGCCCGCATGGGCATGCAGCGCTCCGCAGCACGTCTGCTCGCGCGGCACGCCCACCCGATGGCCCTCGCGCTCGAGCACGCGGACGGTCGCGCGCTCGGTCTCGCCGAAAAGCTCGGTCATGATGCAGCCGGCGAAGACCAAGACATCGGCCTCGGCGCGCTCGACGCCACGGAACGGCGCCCCCTCGGCGCGGGGCGCGAGCGACGCCGCCCAGCCGAGACGGCCCGGCAGGCGAGCGGCCAACCGCATCAGACCAAGCCGTACCGCGAGATCCGTGAGCCGCGCGAAGAGCGCGAGGCGCCGCGGTCGGGCGACCGTTTCGAGGACGGGGCGCGCGATCCCGCGATCGCCGGAGCGTTCCCGTAGGACCTCGCGCGCGCCCTCCATGATCCGCCCGAACGGGACCCCGGAGGGACACGCGGTTTCGCATGCCCGGCAGACGAGACATGCTTCGAGATGGGTCCGAACGGTCTTGCCGGGGTGTACGAGGGGGGCACCGGCCCCCTCGACCAGCTCGCGGATCAGCTGGATGCGGCCGCGTGGCGAATCGGCTTCCTCGCCGAGGACTCGATACGTCGGGCAGTCGTTGAGACAGAGCCCGCACGAGATGCACGTTGCGAGATCGTCGGGGCGCACATGGATGGAAGGGACGGCGATGTGCCTAGCATACGGACCATGGCGGTGGGCACCGCGGGCATCGCGGCCCGATTGCGCGAGGTCCTCCCCGGCTCGCGCGTCATCGACGATCCCGCGACGCTCCTCCCCTACGCGTATGACGCGTCGTTCTGGTCGCTGAGGCAGCGGCGTATCCCCGAGGCCGTCGTGGTCCCGGAGTCGACCGCCGACGTCGTCGCCGCCGTCCGCCTCGCGAACGAGACCGGCACGCCGATCGTGGCGCGCGGCGCGGGCACCGGCCAGACCGGCGGCGCGATCGCGCCGGAGGGCGGGATCGTCATCTCGTTCTCCCGAATGCGGAAGATCCTGGAGATCGATCGCCGGAACCTGCAGGCGGTCGTCGAACCCGGGCTCGTGTACGCGGACTTCCAAAGCGCGCTCGCGGAGCGTGGCCTCTTCTTCCCTCCCGATCCGGGCAGCGGACGCGCTTGCACCGTCGGGGGCATGGCCGCGAACAACGCGAGCGGACCGCACGCGGTGCGCTGGGGAACAACGTCCGCGTACGTGCTCGGCGCCGAGGTCGTCCTCGCGGACGCATCGGTCATCACGACCGGCGGGGTCCGGTCGAAGGCGCTCAAGTCGTCGAGCGGTATCGACCTCACGAAGCTGTTCGTCGGGTCGGAGGGAACGCTCGGCATCTTCACGAAGCTCCGGCTCCGCGTGCAGCCGCGCCCACCGGCCCGCGCGGTGATCCTCGCCGGGTACAGAGCGCTCGAGGACACCGTCGCCTCTCTCGACGATCTTTTCGGGGACGGCGTGCTCCCGTCCACGGCCGAGCTGCTCGACCGGAGCGCGGTCGACGCGATCCAGCGCTGGCGGCCCGAGCTGGACCTACCCGAGGGCGAGGCCGTGCTCCTCATAGAGGTCGAGGGCACGCCCGAGCAGGTCGTGGCGAACGTGCGCTACACCGACGCCATCGTGCGCAAGCGCGCGACGACCACGCGCTTGGCCGAGGACGAGAAGGAGATCACGCGGCTCTGGGCGGCGCGGAGTGGCCTCGCCGCGGCCACGGCGCTCGCGCATCCGGGCAAGCACCGCATCTTCGCGGGCGAGGACCTCGCCGTTCCGCTCTCGGAGATTCCGCGGACGGTCCGTCGCGCTCGCGAGCTCGGCGCGGAGTTCGGGATCGCGGTCGTCTTCTACGGCCACTTCGGCGACGGGAACGTCCACTCCGCGATCCTCATCGATCCCGAGGACGCGGACGAGGTGCGCCGCGCAGACGAGCTCGCCGACCGGCTCCACAGGCTCGCGATCGAGGTCGGTGGCACCGTCACCGGCGAGCACGGGACGGGCGCTGTGCGGGCGCCATACATGCGAGCCGAGCACGGCGACGCGCTCGACGTGATGAAGCGGATCAAGGACGTGATGGACCCAAAGGGAATCCTCAACCCGGGGAAGATCTTCTCGGCCGACTAGCCGCCGCTCGTCCGCTGCGCAGGCGGATCGCCCGGCCGTCAGGTTGCCGTGTCTTGACCTCGCCCATCGCGGGTCTAGGGTCCCGCCGGTCCATTTTTGGCCTGGGGGGAATCGACATGAAGACACCCACCGCCCGCCGTCAACTCCGCCGATGCGCGGCGACATTGCTCGCGACGGCCGCCATCCTGTCCGCATTTTGCGCTACCGGCGGCTGCGACCGCGCCCACCTCGGAAAGCGGCGCGTTCGTGTTCACGAGCATGACGCCCACCGGGTCACGCAGCGCGGGCGGAAACACGATCATCACCGCCAACGCGAGCGGGGTGCTCTCGGGAGCGCTCACCGGGGGGTTCACCGAGGATCTGCGCCAGGTGTTCCACTCGGACGGCACGAGCAACTTCCACGGCACGGTCACCTGCGCGTGCACGTCGCGGGGATGACCGGGACGATCGTGATCCGGTTCGAGGGGGCGGGCGCCGGCGGGCCGGCCGGCAGCGTCCAGGGGCACTTCACCGTCGTCGATGCGAGCGGCGGACTCGAGGGACTGCACGGCCAGGGAACGTTCATGCAGACGAGCCCGACGGCCGCGGGCAGCTACCAGATCAACATGCATCGCCGGCTTGACCCGTCGCGAAAGAGCGGGCCCGCCGGCGATCGGCCGGCGGGTTCCGTTCGCTAGAAGTAGCCGTAATCCGTGAACACCAACCGGAGGAACGCGAGGCCGCAGAGGGCGACGAGCCAGATGCGATGCGAGAGGATCGCGCGCGGGTTCTCTTTCGCGACGAGCGCGACCTGGCCCCAGAAGAAGAGCACGAGGCTGATCTCGGCCCACATGAACGCGGCGTGCGCGTAGCCGAGGCCGCTCCAGCGGTACGGCTGCGTCATCGTCCAGTTGAGGAGCGCGTTCGCCGCCTGGTAGAGGTGGACGATCGAGGTGATGAGCGCTCCGCCGAGAAGCGCGCCGGCGATCTCGGCCCCGCGCGGACTGCGCCGCCAGATGAGGAGCTGGCTCACGATGAACACGTTCACGAGCGGGATGAGGACCCCGTCACCGATGATCGCCGACGTGTACGAGAGCGTGGTGCGGTAGTTCGCGGCGATCGGATCGTCCTGCCAGCGCAGCCAGGCGCTGCCCGCGGCCTGGATGAGGAAGCCAAAGATCCACGTGACGAGGAACACCAGGCCCAGGAGAAGCCAGGGCCGCTGTTCGACGCGCGTGACGCTACGGAGCATCGGCCCTTCCCTCCTCCGATTTCGGTAGCGGCAGCCTACTACGGAGCCGCAAGGCGCAGAAGCATGACGGTTACGCAGCCGTGAGCGGCTGCGTAACCACCTACACCACGGGCTCAGTGCGGAGGCGCGCCCAGTACTCCCGCCGAGTACCAACGGCGGTCCACACGCGGCAGGACGCGCGCGACGGCCCGCGGGATGAGCCTCGTGTGTCTGGCGTCGGCGAGGAACTCCACGATCGGCCAGACATCGCCCTCCGCGGTCATCCAGCCGATGCGATCGAAGCGCGCGAGCGAGAGCGCGCGCGAGTAGGCGCGCAGGGACCGGTCGCCGCCCCAGTTGAAGTACGCCTCGAAATAGCTCATCACGAGCTCGCGCACCGTCCGGTAGACCGGCGCGCGGAAACGCAGGCCGGAGAACTTCGAGATCGCGACCGCGCCCCAGAGTCCGCGGTCGCGATACACCGCGAGGACGTGATCGTCGTCGTGCTCGGCCTCGAGATCGACGACGAGGGGCGGCCGGCCGTTCACACGGAACGCCGCGGCCGCGAAGACGGCGCCCTCGGCGCAGTGCGCGGTGCGGTCGCGAAGCACGCGACGAGGCGACCGCAGCGTGTCGCCGTGGGGCTCGAGGTTGTACGGCAGACGGTCGAGGTAGCGCTGCACCTTGACGGGCGTGTCGAGCCGACGCAGCGCGGCCAGCTCGCGATCCGTGAGACCGAACGTCTCCGAGCTAGCGATCGACGAGACCGTGCTTGCGCGCGAGGTAGTCGAACGCGGCGCGGATGGCTCCTGGGTACCACATCGCCCTCTTGCGCAGCGCCTCCTCCTCGCTCGTGTGATGGACATGCGCGTCGAGCACGGACGAAGAGGCGAGGAGCTGGATCTCGCTCGCGCGCTCCAGCATGAGTGCCGCGTAGCAGGCCTCGGCGACGGTCGGCCCGACCACGGCGACGCCGTGGTTCCGGAGGTATACGGCGCGCGCGTTGCCAAGCCGTCGCGACACCGCCGCGCCCTGCGTCGGTGTGCGGACGAGATCGGTGAACTCCGCGAACGTCGGCACGCCGGGCGGCCAGAAGTACGCGCCCTCGTGGGAGACCGGTCGCAGCTCGAGTCCGCGCGCGGCGAACGCGATGCCGAACATCGGGTGGGTGTGGACCACCGCGGTCACCTCGGGCCGCTCGCGCATGAGCTCCGTATGGATCGGCCACTCCTCGTGCCGTCGCGGCCAGCCCTCGTGGCGCTCACCGGCGAGGTCGATGCGCACGAGATGCTCCTCGCGCGCCTCATCGAGCGCGACGCCGGAGCCCTTCATCCAGATCAATCCGGCGCCGGGGAGCCGCGCGCTCACATGACCGTAGATGTTGTCGCCCTGACCTTCGCCGGCGAGGATGCGGCAGGCCCGCACCAGATCGCGTTTGAGAGCGCTCTCGTCGGTCGTCGAGCGATCGACGATGTCCGCGAGGGGCTTCGACACGGCTGCCTAGTATGGCCGCCCGATGCACGACGTCGTCCTCCGCGGCGGCACGGTCTACGACGGAGAGGGTGGCCCGCCGTACGCGGCCGACGTCGCGGTCGACCGCGACGTGATCACCGCGGTGATGCCGGCGATCCGGGATCCTGGCCGTCGCGAGATCGATGCGTCCGGGCTCGCGGTCGCGCCCGGGTTCATCAACATGCTCTCCTGGGCGATCCCGTCGCTCATCGCGGACGGTCGCGCGCAGAGCGATGTGCGGCAGGGGGTCACGCTCGAGGTGTTCGGCGAAGGTTCATCGATGGGCCCGCTCACCGACCAGATGCGACGCGAGCACATCGAGCGCCAGGCCGACATCACCTATGACGTTCCGTGGACGACCCTCCGCGAGGGCCTCGACCACCTCGTTCGGCGCGGCGTCTCGGTGAACGTCGCGTCGTTCGTCGGCGCCACGACGCTGCGCGTACACGAAGTCGGGTACGACGACCGCCCCCCGACGGCCCAGGAGCTTGAGCGGATGCGCCGGCTGGCCCGCGAAGCGATGGCCGACGGCGCGCTCGGCGTGGGGTCCGCGCTCATCTACACGCCGGGGACCTTCGCTTCGACCGACGAGCTCGTCGCGCTCTGCGAAGCGGCAGGCGGCATGTACATCTCGCATCTGCGCAACGAGGGGGAGCGGCTGCTCGAAGCCATCGACGAGCTGATCGAGATCGCGCGGCGGGCCGGTGTCCGCGGCGAGATCTACCACCTGAAGCAGGCGGGCAGCGCCAACTGGTCGAAGCTGCCCGCCGTGATCGAGCGGGTCGAGCGGTCCCGCGCCCGCGGACTCGCCATCACCGCGGACATGTACCCGTACACCGCGGGGGCGACCGGGCTCAACGCGACGATGCCACCCTGGGTACAGGAGGGCGGCTTCAACGCATGGGTCGCGCGCCTGCGTGACCCCTCGGTGCGCGAGCGCGTGGCGCGGGAGATGCGTGCTCCGGGCAAGGACTGGGAGAACCTCTACCTCGCCGCGGGCGGCGCGGAAGGCGTCCTCCTCGTGCATTTCAAGAGCGAGCGCCTCAAGCCGCTCACCGGTAAGACACTGGCCGAGATCGCGCGCGCTCGCGGGACCAGAGCCGAAGAGACAGCGATCGACCTCGTGGTCGAGGACCAAAGTCGCGTCGGAGCGTGCTACTTCATCGCCAGCGAGGACAACCTGCGGCGCCAGGTCACGCTGCCGTGGATGAGCTTCGGCTCGGACGAGGCCGCCCCCGCGCCGGAGGGGGTGTTCCTCCGGTCGAACCCGCACCCGCGCGCGTACGGGACCTTCGCGCGTGTGCTCGGCCACCACGTCCGCGACGAGGCGCAGATCCCGCTCGATGAGGCGATCCGGCGTCTCACGAGCTTCCCGGCGGAGAACCTCGGGCTGGACCGGCGTGGGCGCGTCGCCCGCGGGTATTTCGCGGACCTGGTGGCGTTCGACCCGGGCGCGGTCCGCGACCACGCCACGTACGCGGATCCACACCGGTACGCGAGCGGCATCGTGCACGTGTTTGTCAACGGCGAGCAGGTCCTGCGCGACGGCGAGCACACCGGCGCGCGACCAGGTCGCGTGCTCTCACCGCGACGTGATTAGCCGCTCCGCCATCCAGTCCGCCATCGCCGGGCGGTACTTGTACGCGATGTTGTTGCAGACGTGATTGCCATCCGGGTAGAGCCAGAGCGTCGCGTTCGGCGCCTCGCGGGCGATGCGCGCGGCCTGCTCCGGAGGGAAGAGCCGGTCCTTCGCGCCGTGGATGACGAGGAGCGGGCAGCGGACCTTGTCCAGGACCCCGCGCAGGTGCAGCTCCCGTGATCGCTCGAAGGCCTCGGCCTCGTCGCGCGACTTGGTGTAGAAGACGTATCCGCCCTTCGTCAGAGGGTTGAGCGCCGCCCAGCACTCCGAGAGGTCATACGGTCCGGCCAGCGCGACGAGCGCGCGCAGTCGCGGCTCCCGCGCCGCGGCGCGCGGGCCATAGATCCCGCCCATGCTGATGCCCACGAGCCCGACGCGTCCGGGGTCGAGATCGTCGCGCCCGGCGAGACCGTCGAGGATCGCCGCGACCACCGGCGCCCAGTCGGCGCGTATCGGGAACCGCGGCGCGTTCTCCCCCTGACCCGGACCGTCGACGGTGAGCGTGGCGAGGCCGCGCTTCAGGAACTCCTGCTCGATCGCGAAGAGCTCCTCCTTGACGGAGTCGAGGCCGGGGACGACGAGCACCAGAGCGGGCCGCGAGACTCCCCGCGGCAGCCGCAGGTTCCCGGGCAGCGTCGCCCCCTCGAAGGGAAGCTCGATGCGCTCGCCCGGCGGATCGAGGTTCGGCAACGCTCTGAGATAGGTCCCGACCGTGAGCTTCGAGAGCTCGAGGTGGAGCGCGCGATCCTCGAACCACAGGAATTTCCCGAGGTGATAGGACCAGGCCGCGCGCTGATACGCCTCGGTCGCGGTCACCGCCCGCCCGCGCGCGTCGGCGTCGGTCGCGAGCAACCGGTGCTCGTCGCCGACCTGCCGCCACGCGGGCCCCCAGTCAGCCCAGTCCGTCGTCTCAGCGAGGACGCGCTCGAAGTCGTTCACGTCGATGCCGTTCGCGACGAACCGCGGCTTCCAGTGCGCGGCAGCGAGCCGGACGCGACCGGCGCTCTCGACCACCTCTGCCACGGCTAGAGGTCGCCTCGCTCGAGCCGCTCCGCGACATCGCTCAGGAAGCGCGCCGCTGTCGCGCCGTCGGCGACGCGGTGGTCGACCGACAGGGTGAGCGTCGCGAGCGGACGGACGGCGGGCCGCCCCTCGCGCGCGACCACCCGATCCGCCACACGGCCCACCGCGAGGATCGCGGTCTCGGGCGGATTGACGATGGCCGTGAACCGATCGACACCGAGCATGCCGAGGTTCGACACGGTGAGCACCGCCCCGCCGGCCGTGTCGGCGTGGAGCCTGCCCGCCTGCGCCGCGCGCTCGAGCTCCTCGCGCTCTCGGGCGAGCCTCGCGAGGTCCTTGCGGTCGGCGTCTCTCAGCACCGGCACGAGCAGGCCGTCATCGAGGGCCACCGCGATCCCGATGTTGATGGAATCGGGCGTCACGAGCGCGTCGCTCTCGATACGCGCGCGCAGCCGCGAATGATCACGCAGGGCCTTGGCGCACGCGGCGACGATGGCATCGGTGTAGGACGCGCCCGCATTCCTGCGCGCCTCGTTGGCGGCGCTCATGTCGACGTCGCGCGAGATCGAGAACTGCGGCTGCTCGCGGACGCTTCGGGCCATCCGCTCCCCGATCGCGCGCCTCATCCGCGAAAGCGGTTCGCGCTTCTCTCCCGCAGGAGCGGCCGGCGAGGCCGAGGCGGCCTCGACATCTTCGAGAGTCACCCGGCCGCCGGGACCCGTGCCAGCGACCTTGGACATGTCGACGCCAAGCTCTTGGGCGCGCTTGCGCGCGGCGGGACTCGAACGGACACGATCAGATCCCGGAGAGGACGGGAGGGACTCGACCTCCGAGGGCCCCCGCGCGATGGGGCTCCGTCCGAAGGACGGGGGGCCCCCGTCGCGTTGAGAGGGTTTCGGAGGTTGAGGCCCGAGCGCACCGATATCGGGCGGAAGCGCCTCGTCCGGCGAGTCGCTGATGAGGGCGATGACCGTGGCGACGGGAGCGCTGGCGTCGGCAGGGAAGAGGATGCGACGCAGCGTCCCGGCGGCCGGTGACTCGACATCCATCGTTGCCTTGTCGGTCTCGACCTCGAAGAGGATCTCGCCCGCCGCGACGGTGTCGCCGACGCTCTTGTGCCACGCGACGATGCGGCCCTCGTCCATCGTGAGCCCGAGCTTGGGGAGGATGACCCGCGTGACGCTCAGCCCACAAGCTCCTTCGCGGCACGCACGATGTCGTCAACCTGCGGGACGACCGAGTTCTCGAGATGCCGCGCGTACGGGATCGGCGTCTCGAGACCGGCGAGGCGGCGTGGCGGCGCGTCGAGGTCGTCGAACGCCTCCTCGGCGATCAGAGCCGCGATCTCCGCGCCGTAGCCGGCGCGCTTGATCGCCTCGTGCACGACGAGCAGGCGATGCGTCTTACGGACCGAGCCGAGGATCGCCTCCTTGTCGAGAGGGACGAGCGTGCGGACGTCGACGATCTCGGCCTCGATCCCTTCCGCGGCGAGCCTGGACGCGGCCTCAAGCGAGAAGAGCACCTCGCGCGACCAGGTCACGATCGTGAGGTCATTGCCCTGGCGCTTCACATCGGCCCGTCCGAGCGGAACGAGGTGCTCGCCCTCGGGCACCTGGCCCTTCGTCCGGTAGAGCAGCTTGTGCTCGAGAAAGATCACCGGGTTGTCGTCGCGGATCGCCGACGTGAGGAGGCCCTTCGCGTCGGCGGGCGTCGCGGGCATGACGAGCTTCAGGCCCGCGACGTGCGCGAACCACGCCTCGAGCGACTTCGAATGCTGAGCGGCGTTGCCCCGTCCGCTTCCGCCCTGCGTGCGAAGGACCATCGGCACGCGGGCCTGTCCACCGAACATGAAGCGGTTCTGCGCCGCCTGGTTCACGATCTGATCCATGGCGAGGCCGGCGAAGTCGACGTACATGAGCTCGACGACCGGGCGGAGCCCGGTCAACGCGGCCCCCACGGCCGCGCCGACGATGCCGATCTCGCTGATCGGCGTCTGCCGGATGCGGGTCGGGCCGAAGAGGTCGAGCAGACCCGCGGTGACCTGGAACGCGCCGCCGTGCTCCGCGATGTCCTCGCCGATCACGATCACGCGCTCATCGCGCTGCATCTCCAGGCGCAGCGCGTCGTTCAGCGCCTCGTTGTAGAACAGCTCGCGCGTCGCGGCGGGCGCGCGCGTCTCAGTCGCCTGCATAGACGTCCTCGGGCAGCGTGATGGGCGATGCGATCGGGCCCTCGTCCGCCCATTCGACCGCGCGGTCGATCGCCTCGGCGACGGCGCGGTCCACCGCATCGAGCTCAGCGGCCGTCGCGAGACCGTCGCTCGCGATCCACACGCGCGCGTCGGCCAGCGGATCGAAGCGCTTGCGCCAGCCCTCGATCTCGTCCTTCGTCTGGTATTTGCGCGGATCGCCGTAGTAGTGGCCCTCGTGGCGGTACGAGTCTGCGACGATGAGCGTCGGACCACCGCCCGATCGCGCCCGGGCGACGGCTTCGCCGGCCGCCGCATGGACGGCGCGTACGTCGCGGCCGTCGACCTTTACCCCGGGCATGCCGTACCCGGCCGCCCGCTTCGTGATGTCGTCCACCGCGAACGCGCGCTTCACCGGCAGGCTCTCCGCGTACTGGTTGTTCTCACAGACGTACACGACGGGGAGCTTCCAGATCGCGGCGAGGTTCAGCGACTCGTGGAACGTGCCCTGGTTCACCGCGCCGTCGCCGAAGAACGACACCGCGACCTGATCGGTGCCGAGCTGCCTCGCGGTGAGCGCGGCGCCGGTCGCGATCGGGATGCCGCCGCCCACGATCCCGTTCGCGCCGAGGTTGCCCTTGGACGTGTCGGCGATGTGCATCGAGCCGCCCCGGCCGCGGCAGTACCCGGTCTCACGCCCAAGAAGCTCGGCGAACATCCTCCCGAGGTCCGCGCCCTTCGCGATGCAATGCCCGTGGCCACGGTGGGTCGAGGTGATCCAGTCGTCGTCGCGGAGATGCGCGCAGACCCCGGCGGCGATCGCCTCCTCGCCGGCGTAGCTGTGGATCGTCCCCCAGATCTTGTTCTCCGCGAAGAGCTTGGACGAGCGCTCCTCGAACGCACGGATCGTCCGCATCACGCGATAGAGGTCGAGAGCCGCCTGACGGTCCGGCGCGCTCACGTTGTTCCGTCCGGGTGGAGCATCACGCGGATGGCGCCGTCGCGCCGCTCCGTGAATGTGCGCCATGCCGCCTCGAACGCGTCGAGCGGATAGTGGTGCGTGACCAGCGTGGTGACGTCGACCTTGCCCTCGGCCAGAAGGGTCAGCGCGCGTCCGGACACGCCCTTCGGGTTCGCGAGCGAACCGAGGACGTCCAGGTTGCCCCGAACGATCGTCGAGAGGTCGACCCCGGAAAGCTCCACGCCCGTCCCGGTGGCGCCCCCGAGCACGACACGGCCGCCGCGCCGCGCGAGGCCGATGGCGTCACGCGCCGCATCGGCCGTCCCCGCGAACTCGATCACGAGGTCGGCTGTTCCGCGCATCGGATCGAGTCCGGCAGCGTCGATCACCTCGTCGGCCATGTCGCGGACGCGGGCCAGGCGCCCGCCGCGCCCGACGAGCGTCACCCGCCCGGCGCCGAGAGCCCGAGCAAGCTGCGCCGCGCAGAGACCGATGGCGCCCGGGCCGATGACCACGACGCGCTCGCCCGCTTGGAGCCGTCCGCGCTCGAGGGCCCAGAGCGCCACGCCGATGTTGTCGGTCCAGGCGCCTTGCTCGAAGGTGACCTCCTCGGGCAAGACATGCAGCGCCGCGACGGGGACCGCGGCGTACTCGGCGAGGCCGCCGCCGATCGTGAACCCGACGTGGGCGTGGCCCATCTCGCGCCGGCCGTAGTTGAGGCAGAGCGTGTACATGCCTTCGCGGCAGCGCTCGCACGTCCCGCAGCCGACGTGCACCTCGACGCCCACACGGGCGCCGGCCGGGAACCGCTCGTCGGATGAGGCGACGATCTCTCCGGCGAACTCGTGGCCCGGCACGTGCGGAAAGCGGGTCCCAGGGAACCTCCCCGCCAGGATCTTCGCATCGCTCGCGCACACCATCGAGGCGCGGACGCGGACGAGGACCTCGCGGTCGCCGGCGCGGGGCGTGGAGACCTCGCGCACCGCGAACTCGTTCGGCCGGACGAAAACGACCGCGCGCATCGTCGCCGGGAGCGGTCCCGAACGCGCCGCTTCGCGGACGGCGTTCTTCATGGCCGGGGCCGGCCGGGATAGCGATCCACGTACACGAGCTGGTCGAGCGGCAGCCGGTCGATCGTCGGCGCTTCCGCCGGATGACCGAAGGTGAACGTCCCGAGGAAGGTCCAGGACAGCGGCACGTTGAGGATCTTCTTCGCCTTCTCGGTGATCCAGTGCTGGACGAAGACGCCGCCGTAGCCGAGCGAATAGGCGCGGAGCCACATCGCATAGATGGACATCGCGGCGGCCCACTCGAACCTGTTGTCCGCGTGCACGTTCGTGAGGCTCTTCGTTGGATCCGCGATCACCGCGATGACCTCGGGGGTCTCGAGATCGTTCACGAGGCCGCTCGCGCCATCCGCGCGGAAGATCGGGTCCCAGTACGCGGACAGCTCCTTCGACTCTTTGGCCAGCTCCTGCAGCTCGCGTTTGACTGACCCGCTCTTCACCCAGATGAACCGCGCAGGCTGCCGGTTGGCGGGCGACGGCGCCCAGCGCGCCGCCTCGAGGATCTCGTTCACGTCGGCGTCCGGGATGAGGCCCGGCTTGAACTTCCGCACCGCGCGGCGGGTGCGGATCAGCGTGCCGATTGAGCCGCGAACGTCGACGCTCACGGTTCCACTATCACCTTCAGCGCTCCGTCGACGCGCTCGTTGAACGTGCGGAGCGCCTCGCCGAAGTCGGACAGCTTGAAGTGGTGCGTGATCAGCTTGGCCGCCGGGATGCGTCCGTCGGCCATCAGCGGGATGACCTCCTCCATGGTGTTGCGGTTGGCGCGGACACCGTAGAGGTCGATCTCCTCGAGCACCACCTTCTGGAAGTCGACGGACGACGGCTCCTTGGGGATGCCGGTGAAGGCGACGCGCCCTCCCTTGCGGACCATGCCGATCGACTGGCGCACCGAGTCCTTCGTACCGGCGGAGTCGACGGCGACGTCCGCGCCCAGGCCCGCGGTCAGCTCTCGCACGCGCGCGACCGGGTCGGCGTCGTGATAATCGACCGTCTCGAAGCCGAGCGCGCTCGCGCGTTCAAGCCGCTTGCCTCCACCAACGACGAGCACGCGGGACGCGCCGAGCGCCCTCGCGCACATCGCGGTCAGGAGTCCCATCCCTCCCGAGCCGACGGCCACGAACACGTCTCCGGGGTCGATCCCCGGACGCTTTACCGAATGCAGGGCGATGGACGCGGTGTCGCACAGCGCCGCGACGTCGAAGGACATCCCGTCGGGGATCTTGAACACGCTCTTGATCGTGTGTGTCACCAGCTCGGCGTACGCGCCCTGGGTGTAGTGCCCGTACTGGCGGTGCCCCATCTCCTCCCGGCCGTAGTTGAAGCACAGGTTGTAGCGGCCGATACGGCACATACGGCAATAGCCGCACCCCGAGTGCGAGGTCCCCGCGACGCGCGTCCCGGGAACGAAACCGAACTCGCGAGCGATCTCGCCCGCCTCGATCACCTCGCCCGACCACTCGTGGCCCGGGATGAACGGGTAGGCCTTCGGCCAGCGGCCCTTGAACGTGCCCTCGATGATCTCGGAGTCGGTGCCGCAGATCGCGATCGCGTGCACGCGGCAGAGGACCTCGTTCGCCCTGGGCGATGGGCTCGGGACGTCCTTGACCTCGAATGCGTGGGGGCCGGTGAGGACGAGCGCCTGCATGGCTAAGGCATGAACGCGACGACGCGGCAGATCGAGGCCTCGCCGCCGACCCAGCGCCAGGGGAACGCGCCGACCTCGACGCGCTGGCCCGCAACCTCGGCCATCTCGCCGCCGAGGTTCTCGAGCATCGGGATGTTCTCCCTGGCCATGTGGTAGTGGATGTGCTCGAAATCCTTGATGGGGAGCGTCTCGTCCACCGGCTTGCCCGTCTGCGCCTCGTACTCCTTCACGAGGTCGGGCCGGAATTGACGGACACGCACATGCAGCGAATGGTCCATCGACGCAAGGTCGCCGCCGATCATCTTGACCCGCCTGTCGACCAAGTAGTCGCAGACCTCGGGCTGCGGCCCCGGGTGACGATCGAAGTACGTCACGTCGTCGCGGGTCGCCTTGGTCCAGTTGAAGCGGTCCCATCCGGTGTAGAGGAGAACGATGTCACCTTCGCGGATCCGCTCGCCCTTCGGGAGGCAGCCGAGCACGTCCTTCAGGGAGTAGTACGACCACGGCTTGGTGATCGGCCGCAGATCGATGATCAGAGCCGTGCCGTAGAGCTCCTGGATCGGCATTTCGCCGAGATGCTTGCCGGTCGGCCAGTAATGGATGGGCGCGTCAATGTGCGTGCCGGTGTGCATGTTCGTTTTCACCAGCACGGTGCTCTTCCCGTCGCGATGGTGCGTGGTGATATCGGTGACCTCGATGGACGCGAACTGCGGCCACGTCGGCATCCGATCGCCCCACGGCTGCGTGAGATCGACGAGTCGCGTCACCTGGCCGTCTCGCTCAGTACGGCCAGTCTTTCTTGCCGAGCTGTCCGACGATCTTGAGCGAGAGCGTCAGATCGACGGCGTCCGCGAACGTGATCGTCCGGTCGATCTGCTTGAGGTCGAGCAGGCTCTTCACCGTTCCCTCGATGTTCTTCTGCGGGATGCCCTCGTTCTGAGGCCAGGCCTTCCCGCTCTCGAGCGTCTTGTACGCGGCCTCGACGACGTCGCGCTCGGCCTTCGTCTCCCGTACGGCCATGTCGAGGATGCGCGAGCGGAGGGCCGGGTCGTACATCGCCCGGTTGGCGCGAATGATCGCGCGGAGCATGCACTCGGTCGTGGCGCTCTTCGCTTCCGCGGTCGGCACCGCGTAGACCGCGTACTGGTAATCGGTGAGGACCTCCCACATGTTCGCGAGGACCGCGATGTTCGGAGCGGTCTTCTTGACCGTGAGGACCTGGTCGACGTGGAGGATCGCCGTGTCGGTCTGGCCACCCACCAGCTGCGACACGCGCGCGGCGGTCGTCGTCGTGACGAAGGTCACGTCCGAGGCGCTGATGCCGTTCTTCTGCAGATAGGCGCGCGAGAGCGCGTCGGCGAAGCCGCCCGGCTCCTGGATGCCGATCTTCTTTCCTTTGAGATCGGCCGCCGTCTTGATGGTGTCGCGGACCGCGAAGACCTGGCTGATGTTCGGCGAGTACGTGTTGACGATCTTCACCGGGACGCCCTGGGCGATCGCGCTGATGACGGGCTCGGTCGAAGTGCCCGCCATGTTCACACCCCCGGCGGCCATCGCGCGGAGCGCGCCCACGCCGCCCTCGAAGCGGGACAGCGTGACGTCGAGATTCTCGTCCTTGAAGTAGCCGAGCTCCTGCGCCACGAACGGCGGCAGGTGCACCACGTTCGGCGGCGTCACCGGCACGGCGATCTTCACCGCGGTCTGCTGGCAGACCGCCTTCGGCTCCGCCGTCGGTGAGCCGACCACCGGCGAGCCCGTCCCGCCGGTGGTCGCCGGATTGCTCGCGCAGGCGCCGAGGACGAACGCGAGGATCAGACCGAGTGCGTGCTGGTGACGCATGTGACTGCCCCTCCTGCTACTGCTCGCGTCGCAGCCATGGCGCGACGCGGCCTTCGACGAATTGCACAAGACCCATGAGGACGACGCCGAGCGCGGAGACCACGATGACCGGGACGAACATCTTGTCGATACGGAAGGTGTTCTGGTACACGACGATGAGATAGCCGAGGCCAAGCAAGCTGATGAGGAACTGCGCCACGATCATCCCGATGAGCGCACGGCCGATCGCCAACCGGACGCCCGCGAGGATGAAGGGCATCGCGGAGGGCACGATGACGTCGAGCCAGAGACGGCGCTCGCTGGTGTTGAACGCGCGCGCGACCTCCATCAGCCCCGGATCGATGTTTCTCACGCCCTGCTGAGTGTTGATGAGGATCGGGAATATCGCGAACAGGGCGATCGTCGCGATATGCGGGAGCTCGCCCTCATAGCGGAAGGCGACCGCGATGAGCGGTACCAGCGCGACCGCGGGGACCGAATACAGGGCACTCACCCACGGATCGAGCACGTTGAAGAGGATCCGCCAGCGGCCCGAGGCGATGCCGATGAAGAGGCCGGCCACGAGCGCGATCGAGAACCCGATCGCCATCATGCGAACGCTCTGGACGAGCGCGACCTGCAGCTCGCCGTTGCCCAGAAGGTCGAAGAACGCGGCCACGATCTGCGACGGCGGGCGGAGGATGAGACGGTTGAGGCTCGGCCCGAAGAATTCCCAGATCGCCAGCACGGCGATGACCGAGGCGGCGCGGATCGCAAGATCGCCGGAGAGCAGGCGCCTGCGGAGATCCGGCGTGACGGTCCGCGCGCGGACGACGGCGACCTCGGGGTCGAGCGTCGGAGCGAGTCCATCTCCAAGGCCCACGCCGCCCTCGGTCTTGCGTGCCTGTCGCGTCACCGTTTCGGTCATGCGGTCATCCGCTCGCGAAGGAGCCGCCAGCACTGGTCGCGCAGCTCCACGAAGCGCGGATGCGCGACGACCCCGGCCACGGTGCGCGGCCGGGGGATGTCCACGGTGATCGTCTCGCGCACGCGTGCCGGACGCGAGGTGAGCACGACGATCCGGTCGCCCAGCGCGATCGCTTCCTCGATGGAATGTGTGATGAAGACCACCGTCGAAGGGGCTCCGCCCCC
Source organism: Candidatus Limnocylindria bacterium (assembly GCA_036002305.1). Taxonomy (GTDB): domain Bacteria; phylum Chloroflexota; class Limnocylindria; order P2-11E; family P2-11E; genus 3-1-20CM-2-70-9. The sequence continues at coordinate 25,634 of DASYTL010000043.1, read as the reverse complement.
TCGAACCCCCGGCGTCTGCAGTATCCGCAGCAGCTCGTCCTGCAGGATTTCGCGGGTCTGCGCGTCCAGCGAGCCGAAGGGCTCGTCCATGAGCAGGATGTCCGGCTCGAGCGCGAGCGCGCGAGCGAGGCCCGCGCGCTGCTGCATTCCGCCGGAGAGCTGATACGGGTACGAGCGCTCGAAACCCTTGAGGCCCACCATCTCGGTGTAGCGCGAGACGCGTTCAGACACCTGTTCCCGCGCGAGCCCGGCGAGCTCGACGCCGTAGGCGACGTTCTCGGCGACGCGCTTCCATGGCATGAGGCCGAAGTGCTGGAATACCATTGCCACATTGCGCCTCGGCGCGCGGACCTCGACGTCATCGATGAGGACGCGCCCGTCGTCGAGTCGTGCGAGCCCGTGCATGCAGCGAAGCAGGGTGGTCTTCCCGCACCCGGACGGCCCGAGGATGCAAAGCGTCTCCTTGTCGCGGACCTCGAGCTCGAGCTCCGCGAACACGGTCAGCGCGCCAAAGCCGAAGCGCTTGGTCGCGCCGTCGACGACGATGCGGTTCATGCGCTCTTCCTCGCGAGCCGCGCGGGCGGCGCGGTCGACCCGCGCACGACGAGCTCGACTTCCAGCTGGAGCCGACGCGCGCCAACGGACTCGCCCTCGAGCTGCGCGATCAGCACCGTGGCGGCGCGCACGCCCATCTCCTCCTGCGGAACGTGCACGGTGGTGAGCGGCGGATCGAAGAGGCCGGCGTTCGGGATGTCGTTGAAGCCCACGATCGACAGGTCGCTCGGAACGTCGATCCGGACCTCGCGCGCGGCGCGCAGTACGCCGAGGGCGATGAGATCGTTCGCGCAGAACACCGCCGTCGGCGGCTCGCCGGCCCCGAGCAGCCGCCGGGCCGCGCGGTAGCCGATCTCCTCGGTGAATCCCTCGGCGACGACGATCAGATCCTCGTCCAGACGCACACGGCGCGCGCGAAGCGCCGCCTTCGCGCCGGCGAGGCGTTCCTGCCCGGTCGTGGTGGTCTGCGGCCCGGCGACGAGCGCGATCCGCCGGTGGCCCAGCTCAAGGAGATGCTCGATCGCGCTCGTGGCTCCCGCGCGATTGTCGGGCAGGACCGCGAGGTCGTCGCCGCCTCGGGACGCGCGATTGACGAGCACGAAAGGAAACCGCTCGGCGCGCAGCTCGGCGATGGTCGCGTCCGCCGTGAAGCTCGACGCGATGAGGAGGCCGTCCACCTGCCGTTCTCTCAGCACGCGGAGGTACGTCGCCTCGCGCTCTGACGAGTCCTCGGTGTTGCAGAGGACGAGGTTGTAGCCGCGCGACTGCGCGGTGTCCTCGACGCCTTTGATGATCGAGGGGAAGAACGGGTTCGTGATGTCCGGGACCAGCATCCCGAGCGTGAAGGTGCGGCGCAGCCGGAGGCTACGGGCCAACGCGGAGGGCCGGTAGCCCAGGCGCCGCGCGGTGGCGATCACGCGCCGCCGCGTCTCGGGCAGAAGACTGAGCTCCGCCCGATCGTTCAGGACGCGAGAGACCGTCGAGGGGTGCACGCTCGCGGCGCGGGCGACGTCGATGATCGTGATCCGCGGCTCGGTCACTCGCACTCCCTTCGGGTCACGATGCCGGCTGGAGACCGGTTCGGAGTATAGGCAATCGTTTGTCCAGGCCCGTCGCGGGTGCACTACGCTCTCTGGGTGCTCGGTCGCGAGGCGGTGCTCCTTCTCATCCTCGCGATCGCCGCGGGCTGCCAGGGCACGCCCGCGGCCACCGGTGGCGGGTCAGAATCACCGGCCGCACCGACTCCGGCGCCCACGGGCAGCGCCGGCCCGGCGGCGTTCGTCGTCGCGTCCATGAATGGACTCCTGACGCTGGACGAGCAGGGACGGATGACCGGACGACTCGTCGAGCTGCCGAAAGATACCTTCGCCTCGGGGCCCTCGCTGGACCCCGCCGGGCGCCGGCTCGCCTTCTCCTTGCTCAATATCTCCCAGACCGTCCAGAACGGCTTCGGCGCCGACATCTATCTCGTGAGCGCGGACGGCTCCGGGCTCCGGAGCGTCGTGACGCACGAGCGGGAGAACACGTTCTACTCGGGGCCGGTGTTCGACCCGACTGGGCGCTTCCTGTACTTCCAGCGCCGGAGCACCGTCCTTCGCGACAACACCGCCGTCACCGACGACGGCATCGAGCGTCTGGACCTCGAGACCGGCGAGCGCCGGAGGATCCTCGCCGACGGCACTGACCCGACGATCTCGCCCGACGGCAAGACCATGGTGTTCGTCCACCTCGTGCGCAACCAGGTGGACACGATGTGGGTGGCGGACGCCGACGGCACGAACGCCCGTCCGTTCTTCAAGGTGAAGGACCGGTTCTTCTACCTGCAGACGCCCCGCTTCGCGCCGACCGGATGCCAGCTGGTCTTCTCGGGAGCGGGGCGGACCGCGCGTGGCGGCGGGTCGGCGGGATCGATCAACGCCCATCTCGGCATCCCGTCCGAGCTCTACCTCTCGCCGTGTGACGGCTCGAGCATCGCGACCATCGGCGAGACGTACGACGACGTCACGCCGGTGTGGTCGCGTGACGGCGGCAGGATCGCGTACGCGCTGGCCGGAGCGGTCTCAGTCGTCACCATCGCGACGCGCGAGACGAAGAAGCTCGCGCAGGGCGACGCGTTCTCGTTCGGCGAGCTCGTGTGGCTGCGGTGAGGGCCCGGTAGGATCGGGCCGTGGCGCGCATCAGCTACGTCGACGTCGCGAGCCTCGCCGACACGGAGCTGCGTGAGTACATGGAGCACGCCCGCCGCTTCGGCACCCCGCGTCCGGAGACGCAGGCGATCCGTTCGCACGTGCCCGCCGTGGCCAAGGCGTTCTCCCGCGCGTGGGAGCGCATCTTCCGCCAGGGCGTCCTCGAGCACTCGCTGAAAGAGCTCTGCCGCGCCTACGTCTCGAAGACGATCGAGTGCAACTACTGAGGGTCACAGCGGTCTCTCCGGGGCGGAGAGCAGGGCCTCACCGAGGCCGATTACGAGGAGCTGCTGACCTTCGAGCGCTCGCCACGGTTCACCGCCCGCCAGAAGGCGGCGCTTCTCTACACGAGCATGCTGGTCTGGGACCCCGAGGGCGCGGACGATCGCGTCTGGACGATGCTCCGCGAGCACTTCACCGACGCGCAGGTCGTCGAGCTCGGCTCCTTCATCGCGGTGACGTATGGACAGCAGCGGGTCATCAAGACCTGGGGCGTCGGCCACGGTGAGCTCCCCGGGGAACCGGGCGCGGGCCTGGCCCCGCGTGAGGCGAGACGGTCGTGACGCGCATCCCGGGCGACGCTGACCGCATCCGCGCCCTCGTCCCGGCCGCGCTCGAGAGCTGGCGCTACATCCGCGAGAACGTGCTCGAGCGCGGTGTCGTGGACCAAGGCATCAAGGAGCTCTGCTTCCGCTACCTCGCCGGTGCTCGCGACGCGATGGACCTCTCTCGCTTTGGCGAGCGCGAGCGGGCGGCGCTCGAGTGGGCGGATGCCATCGCCTACGACTCGGAACGCGCCGGGGACGAGCTCTGGGGAAGGCTGCATCGCCACTTCAGCGAAGCCGAGCTCGTTGATCTCGGCTGCGCGGTCGGGTTCGAGCTCGGGCAGCAGCACTGGCGGAGGTCGGTGGGCCTGCCCGCCCGCGACTAGGCGATCCGGTCCGCGAGCCGCTCGTTGGCGCGGTGGTCCCAGGGCACCGCCACGAGCGCCGGCTCGCCGAGATCGAGCGCGCGGCGGAGTATCGGAAAGAGCTCGCGCGAGGTCGGTACCGCGAAGCCGGCGATGCCGAACGCGCGGGCGAGCTCCACGAATCCGGGGTTACCGAACTCGGTCGCGAAGGTCCGGCCAAACAGTCGCCGTTCGTTCGTCTCGATCACCCCGAGGCGATCGTCGACGAGCACGACGCACACGATCGCGATGCCCAGACGCTTGGCGGTCTCGAGCTCCTGCACGTTCATCAGGAACCCGCCGTCCCCGGCGAAGGCGACGACCTTGCGCTCGGGGAACAGCAGCTTGGCGGCGATCGCGCCGGGAAGAGCGATGCCCATCGAGGCGAGACCGTTCGAGACGACCACGGTATTGGGGGTCGGCGTCGGGAAGAGCCGCGACAGCCAGATCTTGTGCGCGCCGACGTCGCTCACCACGATGTCGTCGGGCGCCAGCGCCTCACGCAGGGCCGCGACGACGTGCTGCGGCGGGAGGGGCGCGGACGCGTCGCGCGTCGTCGTCGCGACGGGCTTACGGACCTGCGGCTGCCGGTCGGTCCGCTCCTCCACTCGTTCGGCGAGCTCGGTGAGCGAATCGGCGAGCTCCCCGACGACCTCGACCGATGGCTGGTAATGCCCATCGAGCTCGGCCGGGGTGCTGTCGACGTGGATGACCGCCTTGTCGCGCTTCGGGTTCCATAGCGAGGGGGACCACTCGACCAGGTCGTAGCCGATCGCGATGACCAGGTCTGCGTTCGCCAGCTGCGCGATGTTCGCGAGGTCCGCGCCGGGACGCTGCAGGCCCACCGCCGGCAGCGACATCGGGCCGTACGGATCGAGCACGCCCTTCGCCATGTACGTGTGCGTCGCGTAGATGCCGCTCCGGCGCACGAAGCGGCGCAGCGCGTCGACGGTCGCGTGTCCAGCCGCCTCGCGGCGCGCGACGCCGTTGCCCGCGAGGATGAGTGGCGCCTTCGCTTGCTTGATGAGCTCGAGCGCCCGCGCGATCGCCGCCTCCTGCGCCCTCGGATACGACGTGCGCCGCACCTCGAGGGGCCGAAGGTCCGTATCCAGCCCCGCGACGTCCTCGGGCAGCTCGATGTGCGTCGCGCCGGGCTTCTCGAGCCGCGCGATGCGGAACGCCTTGCGAACGACCTCCGGGGTCGTCTCGGCGACGCTCACGCGCGTGCTCCACTTCGTGACCGGGCCGAACATGCGGACGACGTCGATGTACTGGTGCGATTCCTTGTGAACCCGCTCGAGTCCGGCCTGCCCGGTGATCGCGACGAGCGGCGCGCGATCGAGCTGAGCGTCCGCGATCCCGGTCAGGAGATTCGTCGCGCCGGGACCGAGCGTCGCGAGGCAGACCCCGGGGTAGGAGGACAGCCGCCCGTAGACGTCCGCCATGAACGCGGCGCCCTGCTCGTGGCGCGTGAGGACGAAACGGATCTTGTCGCTCGCGGCGAGGGCGGCGTTGAGCGCGAGGGTCTCTTCGCCGGGAATGCCGAACACATGCCGGACACCCTCGTTCTCGAGGCACTTGACGAGCAGCTCGGCGACGTTCACCCCGCCGCCTCACCGATGAGCCGCTCCACGATCACCGTGTCGCGCCACTCCCCGTCGAGCTTCCCGTGCCGGTGGTAGGTGCCCACCTCTCGGAACCCGACGCCCGCGAGCAGCCTCCGGCTCGCGTCATTCTCGGGGAATACGCGCGACACGAGCTTCCACATGCCGCGGCCCTCGCACGTCGCGACGAGCGCCTCCATGGCGGCGCGGCCGGCGCCCGTCCCGCGCGCGTCGCGCGCCACGTACACCGAGAACTCGGCGACGCCGGCGTAGCACTCGCGCGGCCGGTACTCGCTCGCGCCCGCCCACGCGATCACCGCGCCGTCGCGCTCGACGACCACCGTCGGCCAGCGCGAGCCGCGCTCGGTCAGGAGACGCGCGACGTCCTCGGCCGTCCTTGGCTCGGTCTCGAACGTCGCCACCCGATCGGCGATCCCGTCGTTATGGATGCGCGCGATCGCCGCCGCGTCAGCGCGCGTCGCCAAGCGAGTGCGCGTCACTCCGCCGGCGGGGATTTCGGCGCTGGACCCTCCGCGGACCCGACCCAGATCGTCTGGATGTTGGTGAACTCGCGGATACCGAACTCGCCCAGCTCCCGGCCGTAACCGGAGCGCTTGATGCCCCCGAACGGAAGCCTCGGATCCGATGCGACCAGACCGTTGATGAAGACGCTCCCCGACTCGATCCGCCGCGCGAGCGTCTCGCCGCGCGCCGTGTCGCGCGTCCAGAGCGACGCGCCGAGCCCGTAGGGTGACTCGTTGGCGAGCCGAACGGCCTCGTCAGCGTCGCGCACACGCAGCACCGCGGCGACCGGCCCGAACGTCTCCTGCTGGAAGACCGGCATGTCCGGCGTCACGTCCGCCAGGACGGTCGGCCGGTAGAAGAAGCCCTTGCCCGCCAGACGCTCGCCTCCGGTGAGCACGCGCGCGCCCATGCGCACCGACCCGTCCACCTGGCGCTCGAGGGTCTCGACGAGATCGCGGCGCGCCAGCGGGCCGATCTGGGTCCGCGGATCCATCGGATCGCCGACCACGAGGTCCTCGACGGCCTTGGCGAACTTGCGCTCGAAGTCGTCTGCGATCCTCCGCTCAGCGACGAACCGCTTGGCCGCGATGCACGACTGGCCGGTGTTCTGATTCCGTGCCCGCGCGCCGGTTGTCGCCGCCGCGTCCAGGTCCGCGTCGGCGAGCACGATGTACGGGTCGGAGCCGCCGAGCTCGAGGACGCTCTTCTTGATCGCCCGACCAGCGAGCTCGGCGATCCGCGAGCCGGTGTCGGAGCTTCCGGTCAGCGTCACCGCGCGGATGCGGTCGTCCGCGATCACCGGCTCGATCGCGCTCCCCGTGATCAGGACCGCGCGCAGAAGACCCTCGGGGAAGCCCGCGTCGCGTACCGCCTCCTCGATCGCGAGCGCGCACTGCGGGACGTTCGACGCGTGCTTGAGGACGGCCGCGTTGCCCGCCATCAGCGCCGGCGCCGCGAAGCGGACGACCTGCCAGAACGGGAAGTTCCACGGCATGATCGCGAGGACCACGCCGAGCGGCTCGAACGCGACGAGGCTGCGCCGCGCGTTCGTGGGGATGACTTCGTCGGCGAGGTAACGCGCCGCGCTCTCCGCGAAGTGCTCGCACCCCCACGCGCACTTCTCGATCTCCGCCTTCGCTTCGGTGATCGGCTTCCCCATCTCGAGCGTGATGAGCCGCCCGTAGCGGTCGGCGCGCTCTCGAAGAAGCGCGGCGAGCCTGCGCATCGGCGCCGCGCGCTCCGCGATCGAGCGCTCCCGCCAGCCGAGGAACGCGTCCTGCGCGTCGGCGACGGCCTCCAGGACCTCCTCCGCCGTGAAGGCGTCGAACGTCGCCAGGACCTCTTCGGTCGCCGGGTTGACCGCGGTGATCCGCGCGACGCTCGTTGCCACGCTTCGAGGATAGCCTCCTATCGGTTCGCGAATGGATGGACGGGCGTGAACACCTTCACCTCGATCGGGGTGGCCGCCTCCTTGAAGCGCTCGCCGTCCGCGGGCACGCCCACGCCCGGGTAGAACCCGAAGTGCATGGGAACCGCGACCTTTGGCTTGAGCTTCTTGGCCATGCCCGCGGCCTCGTCGACCGTCATCACATATCCACCGTCGCCGATCGGCAGGAACGCGACGTCGGCGCGGATCCGGTCGAGCTCCGGCAGGTGGTCGGTGTCGCCGGCGTGGTAGTAGGTGTGTCCGCCCAGTTGCAGCACGTACCCGACCCAGTTGTTCGCTTTCGGGTGGGCCTGCAGGCGCGCGGGATCGATGTTGTAGGCGGGCACGGCCTCGATCTTGACGCCGGCCGCCTCGATGCGGTCGCCCGGCTTCACGGGCTTGACGTTTCCCGAAAGCTCCTTCGCCACGTCCGCAGGTGCGACGACCACCGTCTTGTCCGTCTTTACGCGCGCGATGTCTTCCTTCGAAAAGTGATCCCCATGCGCGTGCGTGATGAGGAGCAGGTCGGCCGGCGGGAGACCGTCCGTCAGACCCCACGAGTCGATGTAGACCACGAGCTTTTCGCTCTTCCACCGGAACGTCGACTGCTTGTACCAGGTGAATGCATCCAGCACCTCAGGTCCTCCCTTTGACGGTGTTGCGAAGAACGCCGATGCCCTCGATCTCGACCTCCACCGTGTCGCCGACCTTAAGGAACTCGGGCGGCGTGCGCGCGAAACCCACGCCCGCCGGCGTGCCCGTGATGATGATGTCGCCTGGCCAAAGCTCGCAGCCTGCCGAGATCTCGCTGATGAGCCGGGGCACCTTGAAGACCATGTAGCGCGTCCGCGAGTCCTGCTTGGTGACGCCGTTCACGCGGGTGCAGATCGCGAGGTCGGCGGGGTCGAGCTCGTCGGCGGTCACGATCCACGGGCCCATCGGCAGGTGCGTGTCGAAGTTCTTTCCCTTGAACCACTGCCCTCCATGCCGCCGCTGTACGTCCCGGACCGAAACGTCGTTCGCGCAGGTGTATCCGAGGACGTGACGCATCGCGTCCGCCTCGGCGATGTCGACGCCGCCTTCGCCGATCACCACGGCGAGCTCGACCTCCCAGTCGAGCTGCTCCGAATGGGGCGCGGGGAAGAGGACCGGCGCGTCGGGTCCGGTGACCGTCGCGGGGTTCTTCGAAAAGAGCGAGGGGAACGCCGGGATCTCGGAGGGGACCTGCTGCGCGCCGCCTTGGCGGAGCTTCTTGCCTTCCTCAAAGTGCTCGCTGTAGTTCCAGCCGACGCAGAAGACGTTGCGACGCGGCGATGGGATCGGCGCGCGCAGCGCCCCACGCCGAAGCGACCGGCCGGCCTTGAGCCGCGCCGCGGCCGTCCGGACGTTCGACCAGACGGCCGGTCCAGCGGCGATCAGGCCAACCATGTCGCTCGGAACGCCGCCGACGAGGTCCTCGACGCGGACCACCGTGTCGTCGCGGAGCACGACCCCCGCGCCGACCCAGCCGCTCTCCTCGAAGGTGCAGATGCGCATCAACCGGTGCCTTCGACAGGCGGCGCCGGGCTCTCCTCCGGCCAGGCCGCGTAGGTGCGCTTGTAGTACATGAGCGGCGTGCCGCCGAGAACGTCGCCGGCCTCCACACTCACGATGAAGAGCCAGTGGTCGCCGGCCTCGATCGTCCTCGTCACACGGCATGCGGCGTACGCGACGGACCAATCCGGCAGGATCGGCGAGCCGTCCGCCTCCGCCGACGGCCTCCAGCGCAGCTCGCGGAACTTGTCCTCGGCCTTCGAGGCGAACAGCGTCGCGATGTCTTCCGCGCCCGCGCGCAGAAAGTTGACCACGAAGGCGCCATGGTGCCGCAACGCCGGGAGCGTCCGCGAGGTCCTGTCGATCGAGACGAGCATGAGCGGTGGCTCGGTGGAGAGGCCGACGAACGCCTGGGTCGTCAAACCTTTGGGCTGTCTCTTTTCGTCGAGCGTTGCCACCACGATCACTCCGGTCGGGAACGAACCGGCGAGCGCGCGGAAGAGCTCACGACTGACGGCCACTAGCGTCCGCGGAGATACGCGTCCTGCCCTTTGATCCAATCCTGGCGGGGCGGGCTGAACACGTCGATGTCGTACACATCGTCGAGCGCGACGGCCTCGTGCGGCACGTTCGACGGGATGATGAGCACCTCGCCTGCCGGCACGTCGAAGACCTGCTCGCCGTTGTCGCCCAGCTTGAGCCGGAGCGTGCCCTCGACGATGTAGCTGATCTGCTCCGCCTCGTGGACGTGCTTCGGCACCACGGCGCCCTTCTTGAGGAAGATCTGCGCGACCATGGCGCGCTCGCCGTAGAGGTACCTCCGCTCGATCCCGCTCGAGAGCTGCTCGCGCGGATGATCCTCCCAGCGGACCTGGCGCGGTTTCACCCGGGGACCACCGAAAGCGCGGGCACGCCTGAACTGTATCGCTTGGGCGCGAAACGCAGCTCGCGTCCAGGAACGCGAGCACTCGGGCCTCCCACTCCCCGGGATGCGACGCGTGTGCCCCGACGTGGTCGCAGCCGGGCACGAGCCAGAGCTCGGTCCGCGGGTTCGCGCTCGCCGCGCGGAGATCGCGGGAGTGATGCGGGGCGATCAGCTGATCTGCCTCGCAGTGGATAACAGGAAGGTGCCATTGGAGTAATCCCACTCGACCGACTTGACCTGCACAACGTCTACAACGGCTTCGAGATGATTCTGATGGTTCTCGGCTTTTCGTACGAGACAGAGGTCTTGCTAGGAGAGCAAAAGGAGGAGGAGGCGGATGCAAATAGTTCGGCAGACGGCGCCAATTGCCGGGCGTCAGCCAAACGTTGCCAGATGGCCGAAAGTACAGCGGACAAGCTGTGTTTACGGCGCGGCTATATGCGCCGGGGGAAGCGATACCCCTGCCCAACTACGCGACGATCGCTGAGTGGCGGCGCACAAGTTTGCAGCGCGATGGCTCCCTTCGCTTCGGCGCGCCCCAAGCGATGGTTGGTCCAGCGCCGATCCCGCCGGCGATCATTCCCGCTGCCGTCGTCAGCGCGCTGCCGGCGGAACACGTCCTCTGCGTCGAGTGGGAGCTGCAGATCGGAGGTCCGAGATGAGACGTCGGCAGTTACTCGTGCGGACTCTCACCGCCCCAATGAGTGCTGGCGTGTACACAGCGACCGGATGGCTTATGGGAACTCGGACCTTGACCATGCAGCAGCTGCCGCCCTGCGACTATTCGTGCCCCGACATCTGCACGGCGGCTTGTTACACGTGAGTCGCGGAGTGAGGCCGAACTTGCCAAGCGCGAACCAGAGATCCCTACGCAGCGAACGCACCGACCGGACCAAGGGGTGCTCGCGCGGACGACCCTCACTGACGACGGTCGGTCCGTCGGCGAAGGCCGAGTCGGTGATCACCGGGCCGATCGACGGATGGGCCTGGACGGTCATCAGCGCGCTCCCGCCGCCGAGGGACTCGCCGATGATCGCGACCCGCCCGCGGTCGAGGCGAGCCGTCGACGCCGCGAGATCGATCGCGGCGAGGATGTCGTGCGGTTCTTCGATCCCGAGCGTGTAGCGCGTCCCGCCGCTCTCGCCATGACCGCGCAGATCGAAGAGCAGCACCGAGTAGCCGTGCGCCATGAGCATCTTCGCGTTGAGGTCGGGCCTGAAGACGAAGTTGACACGGCTGCGCGCCCGACCGTGGACGATGACCGCGGCGCGATCCGCGCCGGTGACCGCGAACCACCAGCCCTTCTGGGCCGTCCCATCGCGGCCATCGAACGCGACGTCCTCGTGGGTCGCCGCGATCGTCGCGGCGGAAGGCTCGAGTGGCAGGCGCTCGACGCGAGTGACGCTTTCCGCGACTCGGAACGCGATCGCGCAATAGGCGACGACACCCAGGACGAGCGTTCCGGCCGCGAGATATGGCCAACGCGCGCGTCCTTGTCGGAACAGGCGACGAATGTAGGCCGCTGCGAGTAACGCCCCCATCGCCCGCTCGTTCTAACGGCTGCACAGGGAAGGAGTAGGGATGCCCGAGACGCTCCTCGCGCTGCTTCTGCGCTCGAAGGGCGCCGCGGTGTCCGCGGTGTTCCTGCTTGGGACGACGGCGCGCTCGTGAGCGCGACGCTCCCCGCGCAGACCATGACGACGGAGCGCACCTCGAGCTACTCGAAGGCGAATTCCTCCGACCACCGCCGCGGCAACGACCGCGGCAGGGACCGCGAGCGCGACGACGACTAACTAGCCCATCCGACCCCCCTGCGTCGAGCGGCCCGCCCCCTGCGGCGGGCCGCTCCATTTTCGGAATCCAAACGGTCTCAGCGCGCCGTTGAACCTAATTCCGGCCGAGCGCGCGCCGTTAGCCCTCGCGAGAAACAGCTAATCCGCTTTCCCCTCCAACGCCGCCGGTCTCTCCACCGGCGGCGTTCTGCTTTCGGCGGAGATGGCCTCGTGCAGGCGCAGCGTCCGCCGCGCGCGCTCGACGATGGGCGGGTCGAGCAGCTTGCCGTCCAGCGCGACCGCACCCTCGCCCCTCGCCTGCGCGGCGTCGAACGCCGCGATGACGCGCCGCGCGCGATCGACGTCCTCCGCGCTCGGGCTGAATACCTCGTTGATCGTCGCGATCTGCCCGGGATGGATCAGCGACTTGCCGGCGAAGCCGAGCCGCCGTGCCAGCAGCGCGTCGCGCCTCAGGCCTTCGGCGTCGCCGATGTCGGGCCAGATGCCGTCGATGGCGAGACGTCCAGCCGCCACGGCCGCGACGACGACAGAGGAGCGCGCATGCATGAGCTCGGCGGCCTCACCCTGGCGGTCGGCGGGAAGCCCGAGATCGAGCGCGAAGTCCTCGGCTCCGAAGAGCAGCGCGACTACCCGGTCGGAGCATGCCGCGATCGCGCTCGCCTCGAGCAGCCCGCGCGCGGACTCGATCGACACGATGACGCGGACCGCGCCGGCGCGGAGCTTGCTGCTCGCCTCGCGCTCGTCGAGCGCCCGCAGCAGCGGGGCGAGCTCGTCGGGGTGATCGACCTTCGGCGCAACGATCGCGTCGAGGCCCGGCCGAACGATCGCCGCGAGGTCCGCGTCGCGGCCCGCCGCGTCACGATTCACGCGGACATACCGCGCCGGCCCCGGCCCCCCGCGCGCGGCACGGCCGAGAGCCGCGGCGACCGTCCGGCGGGCGTCCTCCTTCTCACCGGTGGGCACGCCGTCCTCGAGATCGAGGATCGCGGCATCGAGCGGACCGGCCGCGAACTCGCCGAGCCCGAGGGCGCGGTCGACCATCCGCGCCCGATGGCCGGGCACGAACATCAGCGAGCGCAGCAGCCCCATTAGTACGACCGCGGGAGGCCGAGGACGTTCTGGCCGATGTAGGCCAGCACGAGGTTGTTGCTCACCGGCGCGACGAGCAGCAGGCGGGTCTCGCGGAACTTCCTCTCGACGTCGTACTCCGTGGCGAAGCCGTACCCGCCGTGCGTGTCCAGGGCGGCGTTCGCCGCATCCCATGACGCCTGCGACGCGAGCAGCTTCGCCATGTTCGCTTCGGCGCCGCAGGTCTTGCCCTGATCGAAGAGCCACGCGGCCTTGTCGCGCAGGAGGGCGGCGGCCTCGATCCGCGCGTGGGCCGCGGCGATCGGGAACTGCACGCCCTGGTTCGCCCCGATGGGGCGACCGAACACGACCCGCTCGCTCGCGTAGCGGGCCGCGCGCTCCACGAACCAGCGACCGTCGCCGATCGCCTCCGACGCGAGCAGGATCCGCTCCGCGTTCCAGCTGTCGATGATGTGCCGGAACCCCATACCCTCCTCCCCCACCAGATCGCGCCTCGGGATCTCGAGGTCTTGGATGAAGATCTCGGTGGTGTGGTGGTTGAGCATGGTCTCGAGCGGACGGATCGTCACGCGGCCGTCAACCACGGCCTTCTTGAGGTGGACGATGAAGACGGAGAGGCCCTGCGTCTTGTCCGCCAGCTCCTCGTAGGGTGTCGTGCGCGCCAGAAGCAGCAGCAGATCGGAGTGCTCGGCGCGCGAGATGAACACCTTCTTCCCGTTCACGAGGTAGCGGTCGCCCTTCCTCACGGCCGTCGTGCGAAGCCTCGTCGTCTCCGATCCAGCTTCGGGCTCGGTCACGCCGAAGGCCTGGAGGCGCAGCTTGCCCTTCGCGATCGCCGGCAGGTAGCGCCGCTTCTGCTCGTCGCTCCCGTGCTTGAGCAGCGTCCCCATCGTGTACATCTGGGCGTGCGCGCTCGCGGCGTTGCCGCCTGAACGGTTGATCTCCTCCAGGATCGCGGCGGCGTCGAGGACCCCGAGCCCGGCGCCGCCGTACTCGGTCGGGATGAGCGCCCCGAGCCAGCCCGCCCGCGTCAGCGCGCGGACGAACTTCTCGGGGTACTCCCGCTTGCGGTCCAGCTCACGCCAGTACGCATCCGGGAAATCCGCGCAGAGCTTGCGAACCGCGGCGCGGAGCGCTTCGCGGTCGGTGTCGGCGGTGAAGTCCATGGCTAGGTGCGCGGCTTGGGAAAGTGGTCTCGTTCGGCGGCGTTCGCGCGCATCGGGACCATGAAGGTGCGCGACATCACGAGCACGACGGTGCCGTCTTGCTTGATGCCGCGCTGACGCACCTTGACGACCCCCCACCCTCGTCGCGAGCGTGTCTCGCGGACCTCGAGCACCTCGCTGTCGGCGTAGAGCGTGTCCCCGTCGAAGAGCGGGTTCGGCAGGGTCATCTCGGCCACGCCGAGCGCGAAGCCGTTCTGGCTCGTCTCGGGGACCATGAGCCCGGCGACCACGGCCATCGTCAGGAAGCTGTTCACGAGTGGCCGGCCGAACTCCGTCTGCTCGGCGTAGTGCTGATCGATGTGGATCGGATTCGCGTTGTTCGTGAGCAGGGAGAAGTGGATGTTGTCGGTCTGGGTGATCGTGCGCCCGACGGACGAGCGATACACGTCGCCGACCTTGAAATCTTCGAGATAGCGTCCCGCGGCCATGCGGCGAAATGCTAGTCGCCGCATGAGCTCTGCTCCCCGGGGAGGATTCGAACCTCCAACCTACTGATTACCCGCTCCCCGAGGTTTCCCTCGGACGTGGACTATCTCATTGCCCTAGCGCGAGATCCCGCGCCGTAGGCACTGGGCGCTTAGTCTCTGAACCTTCCCGAGGCGTTCCTCGGGCTTGGCTGCGGATTGCCATGGCGCTTGCGCGCTTTAGGTTTCCCGCAATTCACCCAGTTTTCACTCGTGAGTTTCCTCGCGAGGCTGCTACCAAAAATGGTCACAGTCAGCCGCGCTGCCATTGCGCCACCGGGGACCGTGCGTCAATTCTACGGGTATCGAGTCTGTTCCGATGGGCTCATCCAGCGTAGGCTCGATCGCGTCCGTGCCGTATCCATAGGCGCGTGACGACCGCCGCCGTCGCTGGGGAAGCAGCACAAGACCAGGCCGGCCTGGACACCGCATATCGCCTTCTGTGGCTCGCGGTCTCCTTCGATCTCCTCGCCTTCGGGATCGGCTTCCAGTGGGACCGGCAGTGGCACGTGACGCATGCGTTCGAAGATTTCTTCTCGCCGCCTCATCTCTTCATCTACACCATGCACCTCTGCGCCACGCTCACGCTGGCGTACATCGCGTTCACGCCCGACCTGCGCCGATGGTTCGGCGACGCCTATCGCCTGCCGCCCTTCCCCTTCCCCGTGCCGGGCGCGGTCGCGCTCGCGGGGGGCGGCTTCGTCGTCACCGGACTGGCCGGAATGTTCGACGGGATCTGGCACACGCGCTTCGGTCTGGACGAGACCGGGTGGTCGTTCCCTCACTCGATGCTCGGCTGGGGCATCTTCATCGCGTTCCTGGGGATCGCGTCGTGCCGGCTGGCCCTGGCGAGGTGGAAACCGATCGGGGTAGTCTCCGCGGTGGTCTTCGGTTTCCTCATCGTGGCCGTATCCATCGAGCGCGTGCCCGGACCGTTCATGGACAACCTCAGCCCGGAATTCGTGCGGTTCGTGGCGGCGATCCCGGTGCTGGCGGTCGAGCCCGCCTTTCAGCACACCGCGCGGATCTATCTCGCGAACGACATCACCAGGGCCAACCCGATCTTCGTTCCGCTCGTCGTGCTCGGCGCCGGGTTCTCGCTCGGCCTCCTCAGGCGGTTCGACCCGCGGCCGCTCCTCGTCCTCGCGCTCGGACTGCTCTTCACGCGCACGACGACTTACGTGCCGGTGATCGTCCCGGCGCTCGTGCTCGCGGTGCGCGCGTCGGCCTCGCTAGGCTGGCGCTGGTGGGCGCTCACCGGCCTGCTGTTCGGGGCCGCCACGGCGATGGTCTGGAACCGCGAGGGCGTCGCCGGCGGTGCGCTGCTCGGGGCTCTCCTCATGCCGCTCGGCGCGGGGCTGGCCGACCGCGTCTGGCGAGTCGTTGAGCGACCGACGCGCAGCGCCGTCCTCACCTTCGTCACGGTCGCCGGCATCTGCGCGCCGGCGTTCACCGGCGTCATCGACCTCGCGCTCCGCGCGCGCACGCCCTGAGCTCGCGCCGCGCGAGTTCCTGCGCCGTGTGCCCGACGCGGTCCGCGGCGGCGTCCCGGCGACCCTCGGGACCTTCCGCACGGCGGCGGGTTACTCCATCAGGCAGATGTGGTTCGGCAACAGCGCGCTGCACTACGAGGTGTGGCTGCGAGAGCGCTTGGGCGTGATCGAGCTCGGCCTTCATTTCGAAGCCGATCCGCTCACGAACGTTCGGCTCCTCGCGGCGTTCCGCGCGCGCGAGCGCGCGGTTCGGCGGGCGCTCGGCGACGACGCGCGCATCGAGGCGTGGGACAAGGGATGGGCGCGCGTGTGGGAGCCGCTCACGCTCGACCGGCTCGATGCCGCGCTCCTCGAGCGGGTGGCGAGGCGCCTGGCCGCCTACATCGCGACGCTCGAGCCGATCCTTCGCGACGAGGTGCCCGCCGACGTCCCCTGGTCTCTCCCGCGCGGGTCAGCTCAGCGCGCGCCGGCGGGAGATCGCGCGAAGCAACGACGGTAGAACTCGAGCGTCCGCGTCCACGAGGCGCAGGCCTGCTCGTAGCCGGGGGTCTTCGGGTCGTCGAGCGACGCTTTCAGGAAGCCGTGGCCGAGCCCGGGGTAGATACGGAACTCGTGCTCGACCCTCGCGCTCGCAAGCCCCGCGCGCAGCTTCTCGACGTTCTCCATCCCCGCGCCGGTGTCCTGGTCGCCCCAGTGACCCAGGATCGGGCCGTGCATCTTCGGGGCGAGCTCGATCGGCGAGACATCGGTTCGCGCGTCCGCTGGGAAGCCGTAGTAGGAGACGCTCGCCGCGAGGTCGTCGCGTGCCGCCGCGAGCAGCAGGACCGCGGTGCCGCCCATGCAGAAGCCGATCGTCCCGACGGCCCTGTTCACCTCGCTCCGCAGCCAGTCGACCGCGGCCGACATGTCGCGCCCCCATCGCGCGTAGTCGAGCCGCTTCGATCGTGCCACAGCCGCGTCTCGCGTGGGCTCGGGGAGCGCGCCCTCGCGAAAGAAGTACTCCGGCGTGATCGCGACGAAACCGGCCTCGGCGAGGCGCCGGGCGAGGTGGTCGTAGAACGGGCTCCGGCCGAAGACGTCGTTGATGATCAGGACACCCGGCGCCGGCGTGCGCTCAGGGAGGGCGATGAGCGCGGGCATGCCAGCACTTCCCTCGACCGGGATGGTTACGTCCGTCACGCGCACATCAGGGATGCGAGCGCCGGCGGGAACCTCGGGATGGCACATGTGGCTTGACCTCCTTCGGACACGGAACGACGACGGCGCGAGTCTAGAGTCGCGCGCGTGGGCCGACCGATCTACGTCGAATGTCTGATCCGCGCTCCGATGGACGCGCTCTGGCGCGCGACGCAGGCGCCCGAGGTCCATCGGCGCTGGGACCTGCGCTTCACCGAGATTCGTTACCTGCCCAGGCCGAGCGAGGCGGAGCCGCAGCGATTCCTCTACGCGACGCGGATCGGCTTCGGTCTACGCATCGCGGGCGAAGGCGAGAGCACCGGCGAGCGACAGCGTGACGGCGATCGGACGTCAGCTCTGCGCTTCTGGTCCGACGACGCCAGGTCGCTCATCCGCGAGGGGTCGGGGTACTGGCGATACGTCCCGGTCGACGGTGGCGTGCGCTTCATCACGCTCTACGACTACCGGACGCGCTTCGGACCGGTGGGCAGGGCGGTCGATTTCGCCTTCCGGCCGTTGATGGGCTGGGCCACCGCCTGGAGCTTCGATCGGCTGCGGCTCTGGCTCGAGCTCGGCGTCGATCCAGCCCTCAGCCTCGAGCGGACCGCGGTGCACTGGATCGCCCGGCTAACGCTCGCGTTCATCTGGCTCTACCACGGCATCGTCCCCAAGCTCGTCGGCGTCACGGGCGAGGTCGAGATCGCCACGCGTCTGGGCGTCCCGGCCACGCTCGCGCCGGTATTCACAGCAGCGGCCGCGATCGTCGAGATCGCGCTCGGCCTCGCCCTGCTCCTCCTCCCCAACGCCCGGGCACTCCTCGCGCTGAGCGGCGCACTCGCCGTCGGCCTCGGTGTCCTCGCCGTCGTTCGCATTCCGGAGCTGCTGCTCGCGCCGTTCCAGCCCGTGACCATCGGCGTCGCAATGGCCGCCCTCGCCGCGGTCGCGCTCCGCGCCGACAAGGAGCTGCCGCGGGCCGCGAGCTGCCTGCGGCGGGCGCCCGCGAAGTGAGCTCGATCTACCGGCGCGCCATGGGATCGGCCTTCGATCGGCTTCACCCTGAAATCCAGCGGCGTTTCGGCTTCTCGAGCGCCGACGGATGCGCCGCGATCGGACGCGGCGTGATGGAGCGCGTCTGGCACGGGTTGCCATACACGCTACCGTTCCTGTACCTCGGCACGTGGCGGCAGATCATGTTCCCCCAGCGCGGCCGCGACGTCCCCTTCTCGATCCAGAACTACGCCTACCGGGACCGGTTCGGCCGCGAGACGGTCACGTGGGTCCGCGACTTCGGACCGCCGCTCGGCCGTCGCTTCGACGCGACGATGATCTACAGCGAGCGACGGGGGCGGATCGTCGACTATCTCGGGACGCACCAGCATCTGGCGGTAGACATCGGGCTCGGCGTCGACGACCGCGGCGGGATGCACCTGCGGTCGGGCGCGCAGCGGTTCTACGAAGGGCCGCTCGCGTTTTCGTTCCCGATGATCTTCTCGGGATACGCGGACGTGCACGAGTGGTTCGATGACGAGACCCGCGATTTTCGCATTACCGTTCGCGTGACCAATCCCGTGTGGGGCCCCCTCTTCGGCTACGAGGGACGTTTCCGCGTCGAGTGGATCGACTGCGGTCCGCACGGAGTACCCGCCGACGTCAGGCCGCGCCGCGATGAGCGGCGCGAGTAGCGCGCGAAGACGACGAGACCGCCGCGGCGCAGCCGCTTTGCCCATGACGAGCGCGACGCGGCGACGTCCGAGACACTGGCGGATCGCACCTCGAGGAGCTCGAGGCCCAAACACGCGTACTCATGCGCGAGGGCGTGGAGCGTTTCGGGTGTCGCTTCCGCGAACCCATCGCGCGGTGTCGCCGACAGCAGGAGACGCAGCTCGCCGTGGGGCCTGAGCAGGCCGGCGATCGGCCCAAGGACGGCGCGATCCCCGTGGAGCACCCCTCGGAGCAGGGAGCCCCACGGGAAGTGGACCGTGACCTCGTCGGCGACCTGCGCGAGCGCGCTCGGTAGGCGCTCGATGCCCTCAACGAGGAAGGCCGCGTTCGCGAGGCGCGCACGCTTCGCGCGCCACGAGCCAGCCGCGAGCGCGTCGGGACTCGCGTCGATCGCGATCGCTAGGGTGCTCGGCTCGCTCCGCGCGCGATGGAGAACGTAGCCGCCGTCGCCCGCTCCCACGTCGACGACGACGTGGACGAACGTGGCGGCCGACGCGGCGAGTTAACCGACGTCTACGTCGACGAGCTGCTTGCCGAGAAGACCGCGCATGAGGAGATGCTAACCGCTCTACGAGCCTCGGATGACTGCGACCAGCCGCGCCAGAAGCAGCGCCGATCCGAGAAGCATGAGGATCGTCCCCGTGAGCGCGGCACCCATCGCATCGGTACGCGGGAACCGGCTGCGCCGCGCGAGGACCATGGTGGCGATCCCGAGGACGGCCCCGACCACGATCACCGCGGCGAGGAACACGTCGTAGCTGAGGACCTCTCGCGTCGCGAAGAACGACGGATAGGGACTCGACTGCCAGGGGTCGGCGCCCTCGACGAAGACCGCGATCGCCGCCGAGCCCACCCCGACGGCCGCGCCGAGCAACCCACCGAGCACTCCCCACCGCCGATCGTGCCGGCCGCTCCTGCCGTCGGCCGGGCCGACCGGGGTCTCGGTCACGGCCAGAGGGTACGCGGGAACCGGTAGTGCCGAGGCGCTGTAGTGGTTGCGTAGGCCGGGCCGGGCCCGTGGAGGTGCGTGATGTGGCGTGTTCTGGCGCTCGCTTCCCTGCTCATGACGCTCGGGCTCGGCATCGTCGCGTACGCGGGCTGCTCGTCCTGCTTCACGTCCGTCTCCGCCGAGCGGTCTGGAACCGCCATCCAGCTGACGTTCACGGCAAGCGCGCGCGACGATGCGGCGCTCCCCGACGCCGTGACCGCGGTCGTCATGCAGGTCGACGGCAACCGGACGAAATGCCTCAACGTCAGGCTCCTTCAAAAGACCGGCGATACGGGCGGCTTCGCTGTCTACAGCGGGACCTTCAACGCCTACGGCACGTACTCGCACAGCGGGCGTGTTGACCTCGGCGGCCGGATCTACGAGTTCACGGTCCCTCTCGATGGGAAGCTCGGCACGATCACGCTCGCGCAGGACCAGACACCTGTCGCCGGCCGGGGTTTCCCGGTTCAGGTCACCGCCGCACCGACGGCAGCGCCGACCGCCGCTCCGGCGACGGCTGCGCAGGTCCAGCTGCCCGCGATCGAGCCGGCCTTCGTGATCGGCGCCGCGGTGGTCCTGGTGACGATCGTCGGCGCGTACGTCGATCGTCGCCGCGCGATCGCGCGTAGCCTCGCGGCATAGCGGGTTCGCGTCGTAGGGTCCGGCGATGGCCGCTCGCGGCGATCGTGACGGCGAGCGCGGTCATCGCGGCGGGCTGGGCCTACGCCCGGGAGGCAGACTGGACCCGCGGCCTGAACGCCGCCTACGACCTGCGCAATCCCACTGCCCCATCCGCCGAGGCGATCGCCCGAGGACGAGCCACGTTCCGCGAAGAGTGCGTGAGCTGTCACGGCGCGCGCGGCCGCGGCGACGGCCCGGCGGGTCTCGCCCTTGATCCGCGGCCCGCGGATCTCGTGCTGCACGTGCCCCAGCACACCGACGGCGAGCTCTTCTACATGATCAGCCGCGGGATGCCACCGAGCGCGATGCCCGCGTGGCGGGAGAAGCTCAGCGCCGACGAGCGCTGGGAGCTCGTGCACTACCTCCGCGTGCTCGCGACCGGCAACCCCTAAGGCCTTCGCGCCGCGTCGACGGCCTCGAGCGCGTTCTGGACGAGGCGCTGGGCGCCGCCGACCGCGCGTGGGACGTCGAAGCGGCGATCGAAATTCCCGAGATTCTCTGAAGCCTCGAGCGCCTCCTCGAGGGCGGACTGCGCGAGCCGCAGCGCCGACCCGAGTCGTTCGAGCTCGCCGGAATCGACCTCTGCCATCTCCTGAATGATGCGCTCTTCCCCGCATAGACTCGGAGACGCCGTGGGCGCCGATACGCTCGAGCTCGCCAAGCAGCGGTCGAAGCTCACACGCGAGCAAGTGCTGAGGGTCGTCGACGGCCTCACCGACGAGCAGTTCGCGTGGCGCCCAGCTCCGCGCGCGCATTCGATGGGCTGGACGCTCTGGCACATCGCGCGATGCGCGGACAAGCTCGCGGCGGAGATCGCCGGCACCGACGAGATCTGGGCCCGCGAGGGGCTCGCGGTGAAGTGGGGCCTCCCCGATGTCCTGCTTGGCTCGAACGGAGTCGGGACGGGGGTCGACGATGACACCGCGGCGACCCTGCGGCCGCCGTCAATGGATCCGCTCATCGACTACGCACGGCGCTCGTTCGCGGCGCTCGACGTCGTTGTGGACCATTTCGACGCCGATGACATTGCCCGCGAGCGGAGGACGTTCTTCTTCGACGATCCGGCCGCGCTCGGCCGCGCCTTCATCGCGTCGATCGCCCACGACAACCGCCATCTCGGCGAGCTGGAGTACGTGAAGGGGCTGCTGGGACTGCGCGGCTCCGCGACTCGCTAAGAACAGGCATCATCCCCTGGATGCCGCAGAGCCGCGTCCGTTCTCCGGGACTCGAGCCGATCCGTCGGGTATCGCAGATCCGTCAGTACACCGACGAGCCGATCCCGGACGAGGTCGTCGATCAACTCCTGAACCTGGCGAGGTGGACCGGGAGCTCCAGGAACAGCCAACCATGGCACTTCATCGTGGTGCGGGACCGCGAGAAGATCCGGAAGATCGCGGCTCTGCGACCGAACATCAACTGGGCGGCATCGGCGCCGGTCGGGATCGCCATCATGCTCGAAGGCGCGAGTCCGATGAGCGAGGCGTACGACGAGGGCCGTCTGACCGAGCGGCTCCTCACCGGAGCGACTCTCCTCGGCTACGGCGGCGGGGTCGCTTGGTTCGGCGAAGCGGCGCATCAGGCGGAGGCGAAGCGCATCCTCGGGATTCCGGAGACGCGGACGGCGCGACAGATCGTCATGATCGGCCGGCCGAAGTCGAGGGCCGATCCGCGGCCGACCGGCCCAGCCCGTGGCCGAAAACCGCTCGCGGAGCTCGTGAGCTTCGATCAGTTCGGCTCGACGAAGCGCTGACAAGAAGAAGGGGCGCCTTTCGGCGCCCCCTTGGTTACTGCGAAAGCAGCGGACCACAGCCGCGCTAGCGGCGAGGACTACTCCAGGTAATCCTTGAGCTTGCGGCTCCGCGAGGGATGCCGCAGCTTGCGCAGCGCCTTCGCCTCGATCTGACGGATCCGCTCGCGGGTCACGTTGAACTCGCGGCCGACCTCTTCGAGCGTGCGGGTGCGGCCGTCCTCGAGACCGAACCGGAGCTGCAGCACGCGGCGCTCGCGGCCGGTGAGCCCTTCGAGCACGGACTCGACCTGCTCCTTGAGGAGCTTGTGCGATGCCGCGTCGCTCGGCGCGAGGGCCTGGTTGTCCGGAATGAAGTCGCCGAGGTGCGAGTCCTCTTCCTCGCCGATCGGCGTCTCGAGCGACACAGGCTCCTGCGAGACCTTCACGATCTCGCGGACCTTGTCGGCGGTGATAAGCATCCGCTCGGCGATCTCCTCTGCGGTCGGCTCGCGGCCGAGCTCCTGAAGGAGACCGCGCGAGACGCGGATGAGCTTGTTGATCGTCTCGACCATGTGGACCGGGATGCGGATGGTCCGCGCCTGGTCCGCGATGGCGCGCGTGATCGCCTGACGGATCCACCACGTCGCGTAGGTCGAGAACTTGTAGCCCTTGCGGTAGTCGAACTTCTCGACCGCGCGGATGAGGCCGATGTTCCCCTCCTGGATGAGGTCGAGGAAGCTCATGCCGCGGCCGATGTACTTCTTCGCGATCGACACGACCAGACGAAGGTTCGCCTCGGTCAGGTTGTGCCGCGCGTCATCGCCTTTCTGGATGAGCTCGTCGGCGAGCCGGCGCAGCGCGCGCTGCTCGTCGTGGTCGCCCTGTACCAGCTTGTCGAGGTGCTTGACGAGGATGTCGCGCAGCTCCGCGCCGAGCATGACGAGCTCGCCGAGGCGCTCGGCGCCTTCGGCCGGCCCGTGGATCTTCGCGTACTGCGGCAGGATCCGGAACGCGAGACGCTCCGGGTCGCGGCGCGCCGCGTCGATCAGCGCGACCGTCTCGTCGATGAGGACCTTCGCCTCGTAGCTGATCTCCTTGCTGTTCGCCTCGCCCTGCAGCGGATCGCGCAGCTTGAGGAGCCGGTTGGCGACGCGCTTGAGCTCCTTGCCGCCCTCCTCGTCCTCGAGCGTGAAGCGGAGCGCCTTGACGGTGAAGCGCGTGGCCTCGTCGACGAACTCCTTCGGACGGCCGAGCGCCATGCGCTTCTTGACCTCGACACCGAGCTCGTACAGGTGCACGACCGACAGCGCCGGCGACACGAGCGCCTGCTCACCGAGCTCGATCGACTTGGCGAGGTTGACCTCTTCCTCCGCGGTGAGCAGCGGGACCTTCCCGATCTCCTTGAGGTACATCCGGACCGGGTCGTCGACGCTGATGAGGTCTGACGCGAGGACCGAGGCGATCGAGTCCTCGCGCTGCATTTCCTCGGCTTCTTCCTCTTCCTCCTTGACCTGCGCCCATGTCGGCGAGCGCTCGGCCTCGAGGATCTCGACGTTGTTGTCGTCGAGCGTGGTGAGGAGCTCTTCGATCTCACCGGGCTCCGCGTCGGGGATCGCCCGGACGATGTCCTCCTGCGTGACGTAGCCCTGCTGGCGGCCACGCACGATGAGACGCTCGGCCGCCTCGCGATGCTCCGGGTGGATACCGCGCTCGGGCGCCGGCGCCGTGGCCGGTGTGGCTTCCTTAGTGCTTGTCTTCATTCATCCCTCTCGTCCCTATCCGCCGCCTGCAGAACGGTGTGGCTTTGCCGGCGCTTCATGAGCTCGGTGAGCTCGACCACCAGCTCCGTGACCTCACCATTCAGCGCACCCACGGCCGTTTCCTCCGTCCGCGCAAGCTGGGCTTGCGCTTGCTTCAGACGGTGCCGCAGATTCCGTTCCCGAAGGCCGAGCGCAGCGATTTCGATCGTCTGGGGCACATCGACCTCTTCTGCGAGCTCCGGCGCTGATGCGTCCAGTGCCGCGGCTTTCGCGGCGAGATGAGCCGGCAAGTCAGAGGTCGGATGCTTCCCGACCTTGAGCCATTCGAAGAGGGCTCGGAGGTCGGGGTCCTCGAAGTCGCTGGGAGCGAGGTCCGCGCGCGCCGCTTCCTCCGGAAACCGAGTCAATAGTGCCATTAGGTAACGCTCGAGCGAAGTCGTTTGTTTCGCGGGAGTCTCAGCGGCGATCGAATGGGGCTCTGCCCCCTTCGCAATCCCGCCGGCTCGCGCGGCTTCGCGGCGGAGCGCCTCCTGCTCGACACCGGTGAGCTTTGAGAGCCTCCCGAGGTACAGCTCTCTCGTCAGCGGGTCAGGTTCCTCGGCAACGAGCGGCAGCGCCTCGGCGAGGAATCGGCGGCGTCCGTCCTCACTGACGAGGTCGCCGCGCGTGGCGACGCGGTCGATCACGAACTCGAGCACCGGCTTGGCTTCCGCGATGAGGGCGCGGAGCCGATCGGGCTCGCGGCGGGCAAGGTCGTCCGGATCGGTGTCATTCGGCAGGACCGTTACGTAGACGGCCAGGCCCGTGCGGGCGGTCACCGCTCCGCGACCGGCGCGGCGGACGGCTCGCTGGACCTGCCTGGCGAGATCGCTCCCCCGCTGTTCGGCGGAACGTTGGCCCGCGGCGTCTCCGTCGAAGGCCACGATGGCGCGCTCGATCCGCATCGTGTCGAGCACGTGGTACTGATCCTCGGTCAGGGCGGTCCCCATAGAAGCGACGGCGTTGGCGAATCCCGCCTGGTGCATGGCGATCACGTCGAAGTAGCCCTCGACGATGACCGCGGCGCTCTCCTTGCGGATGGCCGGGCGCGCGGCGTCGAGCGCGTAGAGCGTCGCGCTCTTGTTGAAGAGCGGCGTGTTCGGCGAGTTGACGTACTTGCCGAGCTGGTCGGCGCGCATCGCACGGCCGCCAAAGGCGATCGTGCGCCCGCGGCTGTCGCGGATCGGCACCATGAGTCGGCCGCGGAACCAGTCGTAGACGCCACGGTCGCCGGACCGCAGGACGCCTGCGATCTGCCCCTCCTCCTCGGTGAAGCTCTTCTTTCTCAGGTAATTGAGGAGGCCGTCCCAGAGGTCCGGCGCGTAACCGAGCCCGAACGTGTCGATGCTCGCTTGGCTGATGCCGCGTTTCGCCAGGTACGCCGCGGCGACCTTCCCGTGGGTCGGCGAGCGCAGCGCCTGGGTGAAGTAGAAGTGCGCCGTGTCCATCAGCTTGCGGACCCGGTCGTCCCGCTCCTGCGCCTCCGGGCTGCGCCGCGTCAGCGGGATGCCGGCGCGCTCAGCAAGAACGCGCAATGCCTCGCCGCGGTCCATGTTTTCCTGTTTTTCCAGCCAGACGAAGCAGTCTCCGTGTTGCCCGCAGCCGAAACAGTGGTACGTGCGCCGCTCCGGATCCACTTGGAACGAGGCCGTCTTCTCGACGTGGAACGGGCAGAGGCCCTTGTAGACCTTGCCCGCGCGCTTGAGCGGCACCTTCTCGCCGATGAGCGCGACGAGGTCGATGCGCTCTTTGACGAGATCGAAGTCACCCG
>DASYTL010000042.1:0-3601 GCA_036002305.1 Candidatus Limnocylindria bacterium | reverse complement strand
CGGTCGCCGCGCACGTCCGCCGGAGGGCCGTCGGCGATGACGCGACCTTCGTGGAGCACGGTGATGCGGTCGGCCAGGCGGAACACGACGTCCATGTCGTGTTCGACGATGAGGATCGTGAGCGAGCGGTCGAGCTCGCCGATGAGGCGCGTGATCGACGCCGTCTCCGCAGGCGACATCCCGGCGGTCGGCTCGTCGAGGAGGAGCACGCGCGGCCGCTGCGCGAGCGCGAGCGCGAGCTCGAGCTGCCGGCGCTCGCCATGCGACAGCGCCTTCGCTCTGGTGGCCTCGCGCCCTGCGAGGCCGACCCGATCCAGGACCACGTCCGCGTCCGCGCTCTCCGCCGAGGTCCGTGCGCGCGACAGGCGGTACGGCCCCTTCGCCGCGGCGAGCGCGAGCGCGACGTTCTCGCGCGCGGTGAGCGGCTCGAACAGCTCATTGCGCTGATACATCCGGGCCACGCCACGTCGCGCGAGATCCGAGGTCTGGAGATGCGTGACGACCTCAGACCCGAGCCGGACCGTGCCCGACGTCGGTGGGATCTCGCCGGTGAGAACGTTGAACAGGGTGGTCTTGCCGGCGCCGTTCGGGCCGATGATCGCGCGGCGCTCGCCGGGCGCGACCGCGAAGGTCACGCCGTCGAGCGCGTGGATCCCGCCGAACGACCGGCGCAGCCCGTCGACGGCGATCGCGGGCTCCCGTGCCGTCGCGCTCATCGACGTGCCTGCTGGAGCGCGGCCCGGATCGACCCGACGATCCCCTGCCGCGCGGCGAGCACGAAGACGACGAAGACCACGCCGAGCACGGTCTGCGAGAACGGGATAGCGGACGAGAGGACGCGGTCGATGTACAGGACGACACCGGCGCCGACGATCGGGCCAAGCAGCGTCCCAGCACCGCCGATGAGGACCATGACGAAGGCTTCGACCGAGCGTCCGATCCCGGCGTCGTTGGGCGACACGAACCCGAACGACCAGGCCGACAGCGCACCCGCCACGCCGGCGAGCGCGCCCGCCAGGACGAAGACGGAGAGCTTCACGCGGCGCGTGTGATAGCCGAGCGCCCGCATGCGACGTTCGTTCTCCCGGATGCCGACGAGCGCGCGGCCGTAGTGGCTGCGCGATATCCACCACACGAGCAGCGAGACGAGGCCGAAGACGACGACCACGAGGCGGAACAGCGCCTCCGGCGCGCTCGTCTCGACGCCGAGGATCGTCGGACGCGAGATCCCCGCGAAGCCGTTCGACCCGCCGGTGACATCGGTCCACTGGAAGGCCACCGCGAACACCATCTGCGCGAACGCGAGCGTGAGCATGAGGAAGAAGATCCCGCTCGCGCGCACCGAGAGCGTCCCGATCACGACGGCGAGGATGGCCGGTACGACGATCGCCGCGGCGAGGGCCACGCCGAGCTCCGACGTCCCGAGCCGCTCGGCGGCGATGGCGGCCGCGTACGCGCCGGAGCCGTAGAACGCGGCGTGGCCGAGCGACGGCATCCCCGCGCGACCGACGAGGAGATCGAGCGAGAGCGCGTACACGGCGAACACCGTCATGTCGCGGAGGATCGTCGTCAGGTAGCGCGAGCCCCCGAGCATGGCCGACCAATCGGGGAACGTCAGCAGGGCGAGGTATGCCGCGATCGCGGCGCCGGCGCGGATCACCGTCCGATGCGGATCCGGCCGAACAGGCCGCTCGGCCGGCCGAGGAGGATGACGGCCATGATCGCGAAGATGAGCGCCAGCGCGAACTGCGGGAACAGGACCTTGCCGAACGTCTCTGCCGGACCGACCAGCGCGGCACCCACCGCTGCGCCGTTCAGCGTCCCGAGGCCGCCGACCACGACGACGATCAGCGAGAAGATGAGCGCGTCGACGTCCATTCCCGGCTGGATCCCGAAAGCGGGAGCCGCCACGACGCCGGCGAGGCCGGCCAGGCCGGCGCCCACCGCGAACGTGATCGCGAAGAGCCGGTCGGTGTCGACGCCGAGGGCGGACAGCATCTGCGCGTCGTCGACGCCGGCGCGGATCAGCGCGCCGATGGCCGACCGCCGGTGCAGCCAGTAGAGGATCCCCGCGAGGAGCACCGCGAAGGCGATGACGAAGAGCCGGTACGTCGGATACGCACTGCCACCGATGTCGATGGAGCGGTCGAAGCCCGGCGGGAACGGGAGCGTCCGGACCTCGCGGCCCCAGTACAGCCCGATGAGGTCGACGATGACGAAGCCGACGCCGATCGTGAGGAGGACCTGGTCGAGGTGCTTCCCGCGGAGGCGTCGCAGCAGGAGCGGCTCGACCACGAGCCCGAGCCCCGCTAGAGCTACGGGGGCGACGAGGATCGCGAGCCAGAACTGGCCGGTGACCTGGACGACCTGGTACGCGACGTACGCGCCGAGCATGTAGAAGGCGCCGTGTGCGAGGTTGACCACGTCCATCATCCCGAAGATGAGCGACAGGCCGGCCGCGAGGATGAATAGCAAGGCGCCGAACGAGATCCCGTTCAGCGCCTGCTGTACGACGAGCTCGAGGCTCACTGGGTCGCGAGCGTAACGGCTACTTGCCCGGGTCGGTCACCTTCCCGAACTTGTCGACGATGGTGTTGACGGTCTGCCCGCCGGTGGTCTTCACCTCACGGATGTAGATGTCGTGCACGACGTTGTGCGTGGTCTTGTCGAACGAGAAGTCGCCGCGCGGGCTCTTGAAGGACACGCCCTCCAGCGCCGCGATGAGCGCGTCCTTGTCCTTCGTGTTCCCGCCGGTCTTCTTCAGCGCCTCGTCGAGCGCCCGCATGCCGTCCCACATCTGCACGGCGAAGACGTCGGGCAGGAGGCTGTACTCCTTCTGATAGAGGTCGCGGAACGCCTTGTTCTCGGCGTTGTCGAGCTCGACCGACCAGAACAGCGACGTGATCGCGCCGTCCGCCTGCCCCTTCACTTCCTTCAAGACGTCCTGCTCGGTGAGGAACCCCGCACCGAACATCTTGTACCCGGCGGCCGGCATGCCGAGCTGGTTCCACGCGCGGATGTAGCCGATCGCGTCGGTGCCTGAGAAGAACGAGTAGACGTTCTTCGTGGCCTGCGCCTTGATCTGCGTCACGAACGGAACGAAGTCCGGGTTGAAGAGCGGCGGCGCCACGCGCCCCGTCTCCTTGCCGCCGTTCTTCCCGAGGCCCTCGACGAAGGCGGCCGCGGACTCGGTGCCGAACGCGTAGTTCGAGAAGCAGAGGAAGAACTCCTTCGTGCCCTTCTTGCTGAGGTAATCCCCGAGCGGCTGGCTGACCTGCCACGCGCTGAAGGAGGTCCGGAAGATGTACTTGCTCTTGCAGGTCGGCTTGCAATCGGTCGTGTCGCGGGTCATCGCGTTGCCGCCCGCGTTCGTGCCGATGTAGATGAACTTCGCCGCGTCGACGGTGTTGCGGATGCCGTACGCGATCGGCGTCGCGATGATGCCCATCATCAGGTCGGCCTGGTCCTGCTCGATGAACTTCTGCGTCTTCTGCAGTCCGACCTGCGGGTCGTTCGCCTCGTCCTCGTAGATGAACGTCACGGGCCGGTTCGCGAGCTTCCCACCGGCCTGCTTCAGGTAGAGGTCCGCGGCGCGCTTCTG
>DASYTL010000041.1:0-77198 GCA_036002305.1 Candidatus Limnocylindria bacterium | reverse complement strand
GGCACGAGCGAGATCGAGCACGTGCTTGCCACGCAGACGCTCGCGCAGCCGAGACCGGGAACGATGGCCGCGACCGTCGACGGCGTGCTCCCGGCCGACTGCGCCGCGAAGGACGTGATCCTCGGGATCATCGCGCGCATCGGCACCGCGGGTGGCGTCGGCAAGGTCATCGAGTACCGCGGCGCCGCGGTGCGCGCGCTCTCCATGGAGGGCCGCCTCACGATCTGCAACATGTCGATCGAGGCCGGCGCGCGCGCCGGGATGGTCGGGCCGGACGACGTCACGTTCGGGTGGCTCGAGGGCCGGCCGTTCGCGCCCAAAGGCGCGCTCTGGGAGCGCGCGCTCGAGGACTGGCGGTCGCTTGCGACCGATCCGGACGCGCGCTTCGACCGTGAGGTGTCGCTCGATGCGGGCGAGCTTCGCCCGTACGTCACCTGGGGGACGAACCCGGCGCAGTCGGTCACGATCGACGGTCGCGTGCCCGACCCCGAGGCGTTCGGGGATGAGGGGCAGCGCGAGAGCGCGCGCCGCGCCCTCCGCTATCAGGACCTCGCGCCGGGCACGCCAATGCGCGACATCACGGTCGAGGCGGTATTCATCGGCTCCTGCGCGAACGCGCGGCTCGAGGACCTGCGGGCCGCGGCCGAGGTCGTCCGAGGCCGTCGCGTCCGCTCCGGCATCCGCGCGCTCGTCGTGCCCGGGTCGATGCGCGTGAAGGCGGACGCCGAGCGCGAGGGCCTCGACCGGGCGTTCCGCGAGGCGGGCTTCGAGTGGCGCGATGCCGGCTGCTCGATGTGCCTCGGGATGAACCCCGACATCCTCAGCTCCGGCCAGCGCTGCGCGTCCACGTCGAACCGCAACTTCGAGGGCCGGCAGGGTCCCGGCGGACGCACGCATCTCGTCTCGCCGGCGGTGGCCGCCGCCACCGCGATCGCCGGACATTTCGCCTTGCCGTCGGACCTGCGCTGATGGAAGCGGTCCGTCGCGTCACCGGGCGCGCGCTCCCGCTCGGGCGCGCGGATGTCGATACCGACCAGATCATCCCCGCGCACTGGCTGAAGCGGCTCGAGCGCACCGGCTACGGACCCGGGCTCTTCGAGGCCTGGCGCAAGGATCCGGAGTTCGTCCTGAACGACCGCCGCTTCGCGGGCGCGTCGATCGTTCTCGCCGGCGCGAACTTCGGCAGCGGGAGCTCACGCGAGCACGCGGTGTGGGCGCTGATGGACGCGGGATACCGCGCCGCGATCTCGCCGCGGATCGCGGACATCTTCCGCAACAACGCGCTCCGCAACGGATTTGTCCCGGTGGAGGTCGACGCGGCTGTCGTGTCGAAGCTCGTCGACGCGGTGCGCGCCGATCCGGCGACCACGATCACGATCGACGTCGAGCACCGGACGGTCGACGCGCCCGGCGTGCATGCGAGCTTCGCGCTGGACGACTTCTCGCGCACCCGGCTGCTCGAAGGGCTCGACGACATCGCGATCACGCTGCGTCACGAGCGCGAGATCGCGGCCTACGAGGCGAGGCGGGCGCAGTGGTTGCCCCGGGTGCGTACGCCTGCGTAGCAGGGTGAGCTTCGTTCTGGCGCCGCTCATCTTGGTCGTACTCGTCGTCGCCGGCTTTCTCTTCCTCACCTGGCTGACGCAACGCAGCCTGCTGTACTTTCCTGGCCCTGGACCCGTGTCCAGAGTCTCGGACGTCTTGCCTGGCGCGGAAGAGGTCGAGCTCGTCACCGACGATGGGATTCGTCTCGGCGCCTGGTTCGTCCCCGCGTCAGAGAGGGCGGCCGGCATGACCGTGCTCGTGTGCAACGGGAACGCGGGCGACCGGTCGTCGCGCGCGGTTCTCGCCCGCGGGCTCGCGGATGAGGGCTACGCGGTGCTGCTCTTCGACTACCGAGGCTTCGCCGGCAATCCCGGCGCACCGACGGAGGCGGGGTTACACGCCGACGCGCGCGCCGCGCTCGCGTATCTCATCTCGCGGCCCGGCGTCGACCCGTCACGCATCGTGTATTTCGGCGAGTCG
Source organism: Candidatus Limnocylindria bacterium (assembly GCA_036002305.1). Taxonomy (GTDB): domain Bacteria; phylum Chloroflexota; class Limnocylindria; order P2-11E; family P2-11E; genus 3-1-20CM-2-70-9. The sequence continues at coordinate 75,173 of DASYTL010000041.1, read as the reverse complement.
CTCGGCGCGGCGGTCGCGGCGCAGCTCGCGAGCGAGCGTCCGCCGTTCGCGCTCGTGCTGCGCTCGCCGTTCCCGTCGCTCGCGGAAGCCGGCCGCGTCCATTACCCCTACCTGCCGGTGATCGACCCGCTGCTCATGGACCGTTACCGCGTGAGCGCGGCGCTCGCCGGCCTGCGCGTTCCCGTGCTCGTGGTCGCGGGCGATCGTGACACGGTCGTTCCCATCGCGCTCTCACGCAAGGTGCACGACGACCTCCGCGCGCCGAAGCGGCTCGTGGTCGTTCCCGGTATGGAGCACAACGATCCGGAGATCGCCGAGGGGCCGACGCTCATCGGCGAGGTGGCTCGGTTCATCGACGACGTGGCGGCAGGCGCATTGCGCTGAGTCAGGCGTTCAGTGCGCGCAGGATCTCATCCAGGTGCTCTTTGCGGTGCTCCGCGCGCGACACGTTGAACGGGCCCACCGCCCGAATCAGAGACACGATCTCGTCGCTCAGCGCTTTCAGCTTCCCGTCCGCCTCGCGGGCGAGCTGAAGCGCGAGCCGGGCCGCGTCACGCGGCGGAAGCGCGAGACAGAGCGGCTTGGCCGAGTTGTTTATCCAGTCGACGTGTTCGTGCTCGTAGTCCGCCTCGGAAGGCTCAACGCCGCGTGCCCACTTCCCCAGCGAGTAGATCGCGCGCGCATCCCAGAAGCCGATGTGCGCGAGCACGGCGGCCACCGTCCAACCGTCAGCCATGGGCCGCCTCAGCTCTTCATCGCTCAACCGCTCGACGAGCGAGCGCAGGCGCTCACGCTCGGCGTCGTTCTCCGCCTCGTGACTCCGATCCACGGACATATGCTCCTCCAGACGACCCACCATTCTTGATGGTGAATACGCTGTATACGTCCTTGACCCATCTGGAGCGACAGCCGACCGTGGCGGGTCGGAGACTCGAGACTATCTAGTCATCACCGCCCCGACGTTGGAGTAGCCCGAATCACCCGCTGAGTTCGTCGCATATACGCGAAACCGGTACGCGGTGCGCCGCGCGACCGTGCTGTCCTGGTAAGCCATCGCGTTCGCGCCGACGGTCGCGATCTCCGTGAAGTCCGTGCAGTTCGAGCCGGCACAGCGCTCGATCACCAGGCTGGACTCGTTGTTGGAGTTGTCGCTCCAAGCGAGATCCACCCAGTTGCGATATCCGCGCTTGCCAGCCGTCGCGGTCAGGGCGCTCGGCGCGGCCGGTGCGATCTGCTGCGTAGTGGCCTGGGCGGCATTCGAGTAGGCGCTCCCCTCCGTGTTGAATGCCTGAACGAGGTAGCGGTAGAGAATCCCGGGGGTGAGCCCGGTGTCTTCGAAAGTCGTGATGCCGGGATGGACCGAGCCGACCTGGCCGAAGTCGAAGCACTCGGGGTCGCCTTGACATCGAACGATGTTGAATCCGTTTTCGTTGTCGGAGTTGTCTGTCCAAGCGAGGTTGATCTGGGTCGGTGACACAGCCGTGGCGACGAGGTCCGTTGGGCCGGCTGGTGCGGTGGAAACGGTCGCGAACAATGACAAGAGCATGACAACGAGGACGATCTTCATGGATCTGACCTCCCACGATGCATGGACGAGCGCGGCTTCACCGTCCAGAGGTCATACGAATGGGCGGCGAACGCGGCTCAGCACACCGCAGGCTGACCGCTCTCTCTCTCGGCAGGTCGCTTGCACCCCGCCATGGGCGAGACGATCGATGAGGTGAGGGCTCGCGTTCGCCTCAGAGGCGACATGCCGGGGACGCGACCAGCAGCACGCGGTCGTCGCGCCAATCGAGGAGCGCATCGCGCGGGTCTAGTCACGCGCCCCTTTCGTTTCGGCGTCATGTGCGGGCGCGCGCGTTCCGCAGTGGAGTGGCGAGAGACCGCGCGCCGCGCGGAGGGTCTCGGCTACGACGCGCTCCTTCTCACCGATCACCTGACCGACCAGCTCGCGCCGATGCCCGCGCTCACCGCGGCCGCCGCGGCGACGACGCGCCTGCGGATCGGCAGCTTCGTCTTCGACAACGACTACCGCAATCCGGTGATGCTCGCGAAGGAGGCGACGACGCTCGACCTGCTCTCCGATGGTCGACTCGAGTTCGGCCTGGGCGCGGGATGGAACCGGCGCGACTACGAGCAGCTCGGCATCGCGTACGACCCGCCGCGGACGCGCGTCGACCGGATGGAGGAGGCGCTCGCGCTCATCAAGCGCCTCTGGACCGAAGAGAAGGTGACGCACGTGGGTCGCCATTACCGGATCCGCGACGCGTCCGTTCTGCCGCGGCCGGTGCAGCGTCCGCATCCGCCGGTGATGATCGGCGGCGGAGGTCCGCGCATGCTGCGGATCGCGGCGCGCGAAGCGCAGATCATGGCGCTCGCCCCCGCGGTCAACGCCCGGGGCGGCCCTCGCCTTCGGACGTTGACAGCGGCGTCGGTCGCGGAGCGCGTCGCGACGCTGCGTCAGCACCCGCGGTTCGGCGAGGTCGAGCTCAACGTGATCGTCTTCGATGCGCAGGTGACCGATGCGCGGCAGTCGCTGCTCACCGCGCTCGCGGCGAGGCTCAAGTCGACGGTCACCGCCGTCGTTGACACGCCGTTCTTCATGTACGGGTCGCGCGCGTCGCTTACCGAGGAGCTGCTCGAGCGGCGCGCGCGCCTCGGCATCAGCTACATCGCGCTGCCGCATGCGGCGATGGAAGCGTTTGCGCCCATCGTTGCTGAGCTGCGCGGCCGGTAACGGACGCAACGGTCCGATCACGGGCATCCGTTCTGCAGCGGCTATGACCGCGCGAAACGGCAAGGAGGCCATGGATGCAGGACCTGAAATGCAAGGAATGCGGACAGAGCTTCAAGTCGCCGAGCGAGCTGCAGGACCACACCGACCGCACGCACGGCATCGGGAAGAAGGGTGGCGAGCCGATCGTCGGTTACCCCCCGAGCGAGAGTCGTCGCTAGCGATCACATCGCGGTAGCCCGGACCACGGCCGGCGGTCACTCGGCCGCCGGCCTTTCTTACGGCGTTCGTGAGGGGGTTGGAGGTGTGGTCGTCGCGGGGCCGGATGGTCGTGCTGTTGTGGGGGCGGGCGTTGTCGCCGCCGGGGTCGAGGTCGGGGTCGGGCTCGGGCTCGGCGCCTGCGTGGGGCTTGGCGTGGGCGTACGCGGCGCGGGCGTGGCGGTGATCGAGGGCAGCGCGGTCGGCGACGCGGACGGCGATGGACTCGACGAGGGTACCGCGACCCCCTGCGACGAGATCACCGCAGCGCCGAGGAGCAGTAGCGCGACGAGCGCGATCGCGGCGAAGACCGTGAACACCGTCGACCAGCGGTCGGCGGGCCGCCGTGAAGGCGACAGCGGCGGGGCGGGAGCGGCCTCCGCCGGTGGCGGGGTGATCTGCTCGGTGGGGTCGGCGTCAGGTTGCGTTCGTCTCGGGTCCATGCCACGCACGGTCCGCACGCGCCGTGCCGAACGGCCTTTTGCTCGGCCGCCGCCGTGCCGCGCTAGCCCCGGTTCAGCAGACTCGCGATCTGGCCGTGGAGGAGGACGACAGCCGCGATCAGCGCGATCGCCATGAGCACGATACCCATCGCGAAGTCGAAGTCGCTCCGCCCACCTTCGTCGAACGACCCACCCATACCGAAATGAACGCACGAGGCCCTAACAACCGGTCTCCCCCGACCGGGGGAGTCGCGTACTAGACGAATCGCTCGGCCCGCCACTCGATACCGAGCTCGCTTGGCGGGGCCATGTAGCCGAGCAGCGCGGATGACGCGACCACCGCCGGGCTCGCCAGGTAACCGAGACCGCCGACACCCATGCGGTTGGTCCAGTTGCGGTTGAACGAGGTGATCGCGCTCTCGCCTTTCTCGAGGGCGTCCGGCCCCTGCCCGAAGCAGGGCCCGCACCAGGACTCGCGGATCACCGCGCCGGCCTCGCGGAAGACGCTCGCGATTGACTCGCCGCCCAAACGCGGGTCGCCTTTCTCGATGTCGCGCTTCACGCCGCCGGAGCCGGGGAAGATGACGAACTCCTTCGCCGCATGCGTGGCGCCCTTCGCGCGGGCCGCCCGCACGACCAGGGCGGCCTCGAGCAGATCGCTGTACCCACCGTTCGTGCACGAGCCGATGAACGCCTTGTCGAAGGTGATCCGCTCGCGCGCGATGTCCGTCGCCGGGAACGCGTTGGCCGGGCTGAACGGCTTCGCGATGAGCGGCACGACCTCGGAGAGATCGAGGGTCTCGTCGATCTCGTAGCGCGCGTCCGCGCCGGGCGCGAACCGCGGATACGGCAGATCGGCGAGGCCCTTCTCGCGGAACCACGCGTACGTGAGGTCGTCTGGGGCGAAGATCCCGTTCAGGGCTTCGCCCTCGGCCATCATGTTCGCGATCGTGTTGCGGTAGCTCATCGGCAGCTGCTTGCCGGCGTCGACGAACTCAACACTCATGCCCTGCGCCTGCTTCGCGCCCCACCTCGCGAGGAGAGCGAGGACGACATCCTTCCCGCTCACCCACGGCTGGAGCTTTCCGCTGAAGACGACGCGCCGCTGCTTCGCGACGGTGAAGTACACGTAGCCGGTGGCCCAGCCGAACCCGAGCGTGGTCGAGCCGACGCCGTAGCCGATGGCGCCGTACGCGCCGTACGCGCGGCTGTGCGAGTCGGCGCCGGGGATGAGCGCGCCCGGCACCACCAGGCCCTGCTCGGGGAAGTAGAAGTGGAAGATGCCGTCGCCCGGCGTCGCGTACCGCGGCTTGCCGATGCCGTGCCGCTCCGCGAACTGCCTGCCGATCTCCGTCTGCTTGTCGTCCGCCTCGCGTCGGTTGAACACGAAATGATCGTTCGCGATCGCGATCTGCCGCGGGCGGATGGTGTCGCCGCCGGTGATCTCGTTGAACGTGTGGATCGAGAACGGCGCCGTGCCGTCGGACGCGGGAAGGAGGTCGGCGTACACGCGCAGCGTCGCGCCCGCGCGCACCTCGGCGTCCTTGTCCACGCGGTGCGCCCACAGGATCTGCTCGGTCGACGTGAGGCGCCGCGCGGTCGCGGGGTCCGGCCAGCGCACCTCGGGTGTCTGCCGAACGGAGTCACGGAACTCCCGACGGCCGATCTTGATGATGCCGCCCGAGCGACGGATCTCCTCCTCCTGGGGCGAGAGCGCCGCCGGCTGGTAGGTCTTGCCGCGCGTCTCGTTCCGCAGCTCGCGCGTGACGGGATCGAACGCGAACGCGTCGCCCTCCTGCGCGTCCTCGACCGCCTCGCGTGTCTGCACCACGTGAAGACCCAGATTCAGCGCGTTGCGGCGGAAGATGTCGCCCATCGCCGCGCCGCAGACGATGACGATCTCGAGCCCGGCCTCGTCGGCGATCCCCTTGAGGCCCGCCGGGCTCATCTCGCGCGAGCTGCCGATCGCGAACCGGTCCCCCGCGACGACGAACGTCTCTCCGCGGTGGACGCGCGCGCGGAAGTCGGGCATGAGATAGCGGAACGAGCCCGCCTTCCAGCGCTCGTCGAGCGTGTCGAGGCTTTCGGAGACGCAGTCGTCGGCAGGCGTGATCTGGTCCGTGTCGATGGCGTCGAGCTTTTTCCCGGGCACCTTGGGGTCCCAGAAGATCAGCGCTCTCCCGCGGATCGCTTGCCCGTCCGAGCGAGCGACCCGGTCCAGCTCCGCGGTGGGGGAGTTCTCTAGGCGCGCACCGGGGATGAGGCGCGCCGGCCCGATCGTCGGGGCGGCCATCGCATCGATTGTGACACCATGCGACCGATGTGCTGCATCCTCGCGCTGCTCGCGTTCTTCACGCCGCGGATCGTCATCCTCCTCCTGTGGGTGTTCACGGACTACCTGAGCCGAGCGTACGAGACGTTCATCTGGCCGCTCCTCGGATTCCTCTTCCTGCCGGCGACGACGATCGCCTACGCGATCGCGCGGAACGAGTTCGGCGGAGCGAGCGGCATCGGTCTCCTGATCGTCGCCCTCGGTTTCGCCTTGGACATCGGCCTGATCGGCGGCGGCGCGCGACGCAGGCGGCTGGCGATCCGCTAGCCCGTCGGGCGCCGGCGGAGCACCGCGCGGTCGTGCGAGAAGTGGATACGGTCGGCGTTGAGCGCACGGAGCCGCCGCACGCTCTCATCCGCGTCGCCAGCCGCGAACGAGCGCGCCTCCTGCGCCGCCTGACCGACGATGAGCACGAGGCCGTCGCCGGCGCGCACGGCCACCGACTGATGGCCTGCCGTATGCCCGGGCGTGGCGAGGACGCTTACCCCGTCGGTCACCTCACGGTCGCCCTCGACCACGGTGTACTCGGCGCCGGGAAAGGCCACCCACTGAAGAACGGTGTAGCCCTCCTCGCGCGCCGCGACGAGCTCGACGCGCTGTACGACGATGGGCACCGCGAACGCGCGGTTCTGTCCGCAATGATCGAAGTGCAGATGGGTGTTCACGATCATCACGACCGCCTGCGCATCGAGCGACGCCGCGCTGAGCGCCTCGCGGATGTCGCGCCTCCGCGGTTGGTAGGCCTCGTCGATCGAGGCGTCTCCCTCGCCGATCCCGGTGTCGACGAGCACGATCCCGTCCGGATGCCGGATCGCGAACGCGAGGACCGGTCCGTCCTGCCCGGCGAGTGGGTGCGACGCGGGATAGGTGACGTCGGCGAGGTGTAGCGGGATGACGTCGCTCGGCGTCACGCGGCGTGATTCACTGGACGGCGAGCCGGCGCAGCTCCTCATCGGTCAGGAGCCGGTCGCTCGACTTGGCGGCGTTCAGGATCCGCTCGATGCGGCCGCGGGGTGCTTCGTAGCCGTGCTGCTCGAGCCAGAAGATCACGTTGGATTCCCCGCTCATTGGGCCGACCTCGATGCGCTGCTCGCGGCCGAGCGCGGACGCGGGGACCGCGCTGTACACGCGGTCCGCGAGCGCGCGGTCCTTCCGGCGCAGCGCCTTGATGACCGCCGCCGCGTGCACGCCCGTCCCCGTGCGGAAGGCGTCCGCGCCCAGCGCCGGGTAGTTCGGCGGGATCGGGATCCCGCAATGCTCGGCGACGAGCGCTGTGTACTCGACGAGAGGCGTGAGGTCGCGGTCGATCAGTCCCCAGAGCTGCAGGTTGATGAGGAGTTGGTCCATCGAGGTATTGCCGACGCGCTCGCCGATGCCGAGCGCGCACCCGTGGACGCGGTCCGCGAGCGCCGTGGCGGTGAGGCCGTTGATCGTGCCGAGCCCGCGGTCGTTGTGCCCGTGGTAGTCGACCTTCACGGCGCGGCCGCGGACGATCTCATCTCTGATGAACGTGAGCAGATTGCGCACGCCCTCGGGCGTGGCGTGCCCGCACGTGTCGGACGCGCAGATCCGCTTCGCGCCTGCCGCGATCGCCGTCTCGTACAGCTTTGCCAGCGTCTCGGGGTCCGCGCGCGTCGTGTCCTCGGTGACGAACATCACGGGTAGCCCGGCCTTCACGAGCGTCGCGACCGAGGTCTCGACGCTCCGCACCATGTCGTCGAGCTTCCAGTCCTCGGCGAAGCGGCGGATCGGCGACGAACCGATGAAGGCACAGGCTTCGACCGGTACTCCCGCCTCGGTAGACGCCTCGATCGCCCCGCGCACGTCGTCGGGGTGCGTGCGGATCGCGCAGTTCGGACGGAGGCGCTTCAGTTTCGTCGTTTCCCTTGCCAGGGCGACGATGGTGTCGCGAGCATGCCGCGATGCGCCCGGAAGGCCGATGTCCGCGCTGTCGATCCCCAGCTGGTCCATGAGGTGGAGCAGCCGCTTCTTCACGTCGAGCGGCGGGTTGCGGACGGACGGGCCCTGCAGGCCGTCGCGGAGGGTCTCGTCGTCGAGCTCGACGGCCCGATAGTCCGCGCGCGCGGCGCGCCCATCGCGATTCCAGTCGTAGATCAGCTGGTCGAGCTCCGTCACCGGATCACCGGTAAGGAGCGGGCGCCGGTGTAGCGGAGGAAGGCGAGGTCACCGAGCGCGAAGCCCGCCCGGCGCGTCGTGCTGAATGAATAGGTGGTGGCGACGCCGGCGAACGTACTCACCTGCAGGCGGTCCCGCAACCGCGCGGCCTCGACGCCTCCCTCGGCCGCTTTCGCGAGCAGCGCCAGGGCGTCGTAGGCTGAGGCGGCCGGGGTAGTCGGTGGTCCCGCGCGATCGCTGTATGACTGGACGAACGCCGTGGGCGCGCGCCCGCCGGTCGCGCCTTGAGCGAGCCAGCGCGAGCCGGGCCAGGTCGCAGCGGTCGCGGCCTCGCGCAGGTCGCCGATATCCCCGAGCTCCGAAAGGTACGAGAAATAGAGAAGCGTCCCGGTGGTCGCGCTGCGCGCGGCCTCGACGTAAGTCTTCGGTGTCCCCGCGAAGAACACGACCGGCGCCGTCGCGAGCATCGGGCGAAGGCGCTGGGTGGCGTCGGCCGTGGTGACCTTCACGACGTTCGCGGTCACCGTCCGTCGCGCGAGATCGGTGACCAGGGCCGCGCGCTCGGCGATCGCGGACGTCGATTCATCGCTCACCACCAGGCTCGACGTCAGCACCGTGCGAGCGGCGCCGTCGTCGAGCACCGTCCGCGCGAGCTGCGCCGGAGTCGGCGCCAGCGCGAACGCCCAGCCTCCGCCCGCAGCCGCCGGCTCGGGGATGGGCAGCGTGAACAGGACCGGCACCTGCGCGAGCTGCACGGCGCCCGCGAACGCCGCGTCGTACTCGACGGTCACGCCGACGATGATCGCGTCCGCCCGGTCGTCGACCGCGGCCCGGCGAAGCTCGAGCGCCGTCTTCGACGGGCTGCTCGCGGCGTCCACGATCTTGAGGCGCACCCGCGGGGTCCCGGTCGGATGCTGGTCGGCCCAGAGCTGCAGGGCGTCGCGCTGAGGCGCGCCGTTCGGAGCGCGCGAACCCGATAGGTCGAGCAGCGCCGTGACGTTGAGCGCCCCGGGCTCGCGGGTCGGCGTGGGCGTCGGCGTCGCGGAGGGATTCGCCACCGTGCACGCCGAGACCACGAGGGCGAGGAGGATCGCGAGCGCGCGGGACATTGGCCGCCGCGCGTCAGGCGCGCGTGCCGTCAGGGAGCGGGTTGTCAGCCGCGTACACGTGCATCGCCGCGTCCTCGGGTCGGGGGTCGGGCTCGCTCTCGGCCTGGGCGATCGCGCGCTCGATCTCGTCGGCGAGCGAGGCGCGGATCGCCTCGAGCTCGGCGTCGGGCACGCCGACGGAAAGCAGGTATTCGCCAGCGCGCTTCACGGGGTCCCGGGCGCGCCACTCGTCGACCTCTTGCTTCGTGCGGTAGCGGCTGTCGTCGTCGTCGCTGGTGTGCGGCTGGTACCGGTAGCACTTGAGCTCGACGAGGCTCGGACCACCTCCGGCGCGTGCGTGGTCGGCGGCGATCTTCGTCTTCTCGTAGCTGTCGAGCACGTCCATCCCGTCGGCGACGTGTCCTGGCATGGCGTACGCGGCGGCCTTCTCGGCGATGTCCTTCACCGCCGTCTGCTTCTCGAAGCGCGTCGATATCGCGAGGAGGTTGTTCTCGATGACGAAGACCACCGGCAGCTTGTGCACCGACGCGAAGTTCGCGGCCTCGTGGAAGTCGCCGGGGCTCGTCGAGCCGTCGCCTCCGAACACGAACACGATGTGCGGATCCCTCTGGAGCTTCAGAGCGAGCGCGAGCCCCACGGCGTGCGGGAACTCGGTCCCGACGAGAACGGATCGCGAGAGAACGCGATTCTCGGGCGAGCTGAACATATTCAGCATCGCGCGGCCGCCGGAGTTGGCGTCCGTCGCCTTGGCGAGCACGCTCCGGAATTCGCCCAGAACGCTGAACCCCAGCACGAAGGCGACGCCCATGTCGCGGTAGTACGGGACCGTCCAGTCCTTCCCCCGCCGAATGTTCCAGGCCGCCCCGATCTGCGCGGCCTCGTGGCCGTCGGTGCCCGCGCCGAAAGGTGTCCGGCCCATCCGGTTGAGCTGGAGGATCCGCTCGCTCACCAGCCGGGTCATGAGCATGTAGCGGTACATGCCCTTCACGTCGTCGAGCGAAAGGCCGACAGCCTCGTGACGGGTCGCGCTCCCCTTGCGCGTGGTGACCGCCATCAGCGGTTTCATGCTAATGGGCGTCGCGCAAAAACAAACCTGCGAGAACGGTGAGCCAGACGCCAAGGACGATGCGTAACGGCAGATCCGAAACCGCCGTCAGGACTCCGCCCGAGTACGCATAGGCACCGAGCAATGCGAAGCACACGATCGCGAGTGCCATCGTCATCCACCCGAACGCGCGCGGCATCACTCGCGTCTCCGCCCACATCTTTCCGATCGTCCACCACCACAGTCCGGTGACAAAGAACGCAGCCGGGACGAGCCCCGTCTCGGCGGCGGCCACCGGCCCGAGCGTGACGACGCTGGCGCCCGCGATCGTCCCGAGAATCGCGCCGGATTGCCGAACAAGCGCATGGCGAACGTGCAGCGAGGCGATCGCCGGGAGCATGAGGCCGAACGCGACGGCGCTCAGCGCAAAGTACCACGTCGGGTAGAAGCCGGGGGCGAATGTCGGTGCAACGAGGTGGGCAAGTCCCGCGACGAGCGCCCACGCCGCGGCCTTCCGCGAGGCCACCTGCTCGTGGGCGTCTACTACTTCTTCTTTCCCTGCTCGTCGTATTCGTAGAAGCCCTTTCCGGTCTTGGTCCCAAGGCGGCCCGCGAGGACCATGCGCCGCAGGAGCGGTGGGGGAGCCATCCCCGGGTCCTTGAACTCGTCGAAGAAGACGTTGGCGACGTGGTAGTTGATGTCCACGCCGGTGTAGTCGATGAGCTCGAACGGCCCCATCGGGTAGCCCAGCCCGAGCTTCACCGCCTGGTCGATGTCCTCCTTTGTGGCGATCCCGAGCTCGAGCATGCGAACCGCGCCGAGGAGGTAGGGGACCATCAGCCGGTTCACGATGAAGCCGGTGGTGTCCTTGCACATCACGCCCGTCTTGCCGAGCTTCGCGACGAACTCCTTCAGCGTCGCGATCGTCTCGTCGCTCGTGGTGAGCGCCTTCACGATCTCGACGAGCTTCATGATCACCGGCGGGTTGAAGAAGTGGAGCCCGGCGAAGCGGTCAGGCCGCTTCGTCGCCGCGGCCATCTCGATGATCGTCAGGCTCGAGGTGTTCGAGCAGAAGATGGTGGACGGCGGACAGACGGTGTCGAGCTCGCCGAAGACCTTCTTCTTCGCGTCGATCACCTCGATGACCGCCTCGATCACGAGCTCACGATCTTTGAACTCGGTGAGTGACGTCGTGCCTGTGATGCGTCCACGCGCGGCTTTCGCATCGTCATCGGTCGCCCGCCCTCCCTTCACCAGCCGAGCGAGCGAACCGTCGACGCGCTCGAAACCCTTGTCGATCAGCGACTGATCGACCTCTCGCACCAGCGTGTCGAAGCCCGCCTGCGCGCACACCTGCGCGATGCCCGAGCCCATCTGACCGAAGCCGACCACGCCGACACGCTGAATGGCCATCCAGGGGACCTCCCGGCGAAGAGCGCGGACAGCATAGGACGGCGCGCAGACCTAACATTTCGAACGTGCCCCCCACCACTTCAGCGGGCCGTGCCGTGCTGCGCGGACCGGGAGCGACCGATATCTCGCTGACCGTGAACGGCGAGGCGGTGACCGTCCAGGTCGCACCGCGGCGAACGCTTCTCGACACGCTTCGCGAGACGCTCGGCCTCACCGGGACGAAGAAGGTCTGCGACGAGGGGACCTGTGGGGCCTGCACCGTGCTGATCGACGGCCGGCCGGTCTATGCGTGCATGACGCTCGCGGTCACCTGTGAGGGAAAGGGCGTCGAGACCATCGAGGGACTGGCGAAAGATGGCGAGCTGCATCCGGTCCAGCGCGCCTTCATCGACGAGGACGCCTTCCAGTGCGGCTTCTGCACACCCGGTCAGATCATGTCCATCGTCGCCCTGTTGCGCGGGACCGCGGCGCCCACCGAGGACGACGTGCGGCGTGCGGTGAGCGGCAACCTGTGCCGTTGCGGCGCCTATCCGAACATCGTCGCCGCGGGCGTCTCGGCTGGCAGAAGGAAGCGCTGATGCCGCGCGTCGTGAAGAGCCGCGAGGAGTTCGAGGGCGAGATCTTCGAGTCGCTCGTCCTGGTCGAGGGCAAGGACCTACCGCTGCCCGCGGCCGGGGCTGAATTCACCGAGATCGGCCACGGTCGCCGCCGCGTCGACGGGACGCAGCGCGTCACTGGCCGCGCGCGCTACACGCAGGACATCTATCTGCCGGGAATGCTGCACGTGCGTGTGCTGCGGAGCCCGTATCCCCGAGCCCGCGTTCGTCGCATCGATACGAAGAAGGCGGAAGCGCTCCCCGGTGTGCGCGGGGTGCTGCACCGCTTCAACGCGCCCAAGGCCGCGTTCCGGGGCGAGGAGACGATCTTCCGCGAGGAGGTCCGGTTCGTCGGCGAGGAGGTCGCGGCGGTCGCGGCCGACGACGAGCAGATCGCGGTCGAAGCGCTCGGCCTCATCGAGGTGGACTACGAGCTCCTGCCGCACGTGGTCGATCTCGAGGAGGCGATCGGCGATGTCGCACCGCGTCTCGAGAGTGACGGAAATGTCTCCGAGGGCGCGACCCACAAGCGCGGCGACGTCAAGAGGGCGCTCAAGGAGGCGGATCACGTCGTCGAGGCGACCTATCGCACGTCGACGCAGCTCCACAACTCACTCGAGACGCACGGCGCCGTCGCGGCCTGGGACGGCGAGCAGCTCACCGTCTACGAGTCGACGCAGCACGTGTTCGGCGTGCGGCAGGGGCTTCGGCTCGCGCTGAGGCTGCCCCTCGCGAAGATCCGCGTGATCTGCGACTACATGGGCGGCGGCTTCGGCTCGAAGGGCGGCGTCGGCAAGTACTCGATCATCGCGTCACTCTTCGCGATGCGCCTCGGCCGGCCTATCCGCTGCGTCCTGACGCGCGAGGAGGAGAACGTCGCCGCCGGCAACCGCTCGGCGACCCTGCAGCACATGCGGCTCGCGGGCAAAGATGGGCGGATCACCGCGATCGAGCACACCTCCTGGGCCAATGTCGGTCAGGGCAAGTGGGTCGCGAACCCGACCGGCCCCACGAACACGCTCTACGACGTGTCGAACCTCTCCTCCAAGTCGTACAAGGTGGTCACTAACGCCGGCTCACTCTCGGCGTTCCGGGCGCCCGGCTACGTCGAAGGGACGTTCGCGCTCGAGTCGGCGATCGACGAGCTCGCGGCGACGATGGGCGTCGATCCGATCACGCTCCGCCGCAAGCACGCCGGGTCGCCCAAGGACCCGATGGTCGGGAAGCGCTACTCCGACAAACACCTCCTTGAGTGCTACCGGATCGGCGCGGCGGAGATCGGCTGGCAGCGCCGCCGCTCCGGCGGTACGCGCGGATCGGCACCGCACCGGCGCCGCGGGATCGGCATGGCGACGCAGATCTGGGGCGGCGGCGGCGGGCCGCCGGCGTACGCCACCGTGCACGTGAACTCCGATGGCACGGCCGTGCTGACGACCGGAACGCAGGACATCGGCACCGGAACGCGCACCGTGCTCGCGCAGATCTGCGCGGACGAGCTGGGCTTCGAGCTCGAGGACGTGCACGTGCGCCTGGGAGACACCGACAACCCGTATGGTCCGATCTCGGCCGGCTCGCTCACCGTCGCGTCGGTCGGTCCCGCGGTGCGGATCGCGGCGCGGGATGCGCGCGAGCAGCTGCTCGGAGCGGCGGCCGGCGTGCTCGAGACGCCGAAGTCGGAGCTTCGCCTCGCGAGCGGAGTGGTGGTGACCAAGGGTGCTCGGACGCCGCTCTCCGAGATCCTGAGCAAAGTCGACAACAACACCGTCATCGGGAAGGGCGGTCGTCACCCGAACGATCCCGACCTGTCGCTGCGCACCTTCGGCGCGCACTTCGTCGAGCTCGAGGTCGACGTGCGGACCGGCGAGATAACCGTCGAGCACGTGGTGGCCGTGCACGACATCGGCCGCATCCTCAACCCGACGACCGCGCGGTCGCAGGTCGAGGGCGGCGTGCTGCAGGCGCTCGGGTTCGCCCTGTCCGAGGAGCGCTTCGTCGACCGCGCGACGGGGCGGGTCATGAACGCGAACCTCGAGAACTACAAAGTGCCGACCGTGAAGGACGTGCCCGCGAAGATCACGGTGAAGTTCGTGGACCGCCCCGACCGCCGCGCGAACAACCTCGGCGTGAAGGGGCTCGGCGAGCCGCCGATCATCCCGACCGCGGCCGCGATCGCGAACGCCGTCGCGAACGCGACCGGCGCACGTGTCCGGCACGCGCCGCTCACGCGGGCCCGTGTTCTCGAGGCCCTCGCGATCGCAGGAGCTCGCTCTTGAACGCCTTCTCGTACGCGCGCCCGCGGGCCCTGGCCGATGCGCTGCGTCTCCTGCGCAACGGCGCCGCCGCGCTCGCCGGCGGAACCGATCTGGTTGGGCTCATGAAGGACGGGCTCGCCCGTCCGACCGCCCTCGTCGACCTGACCGGCATCGACGGCCTGCGCGGCTGGTCGCGCGCCAAGGGCCGCGGGCTCCGGATCGGCGCGCTCACCCCGCTCGTCGAGCTCGAGACGGACGAGACGCTCGCGAAGACCATGCCGATCCTCGGCGAGGCGCTGCGCGACGCGGCGACGGTCCAGCTGCGAACGATGGGCACCGTGGGCGGCAACCTCCTGCAGCGCAACCGCTGCTGGTACTTCCGCGACGAAGGCACGCCCTGCTGGCTCAAGGGTGGAACCCGGTGCTTCGCGGTCGATGGCGAGAACCGGTATCACGCGATCATCGGCGCGCACGAGTGCGTGATGGTCTCGCCCTCCGACCTCGTCCCCGCGCTCATCGCGTACGACGCGGAGATCTCCCTCGTGAGCTCGCGCGGTCAGCGCCAGATGAAGCTCGCCGAGCTGTTCGTGGCGCCACGCGGGCGCGAGCGGCGCGAGCACGCGTTACGGCCCGGCGAGCTGATCACCGAGGTGCGCGTGCCGGAGTCGGCGCTGGCGCGCCGCGGCACATATCTCAAAGCGATGGACCGCAAGGTGTTCAGCTTCGCGCTCGTGTCCGTCGCGGCGTCAGCAAAGATCGAGCGCGGCGCCGCGCGCGACGTGCGGCTTATCCTCGGCGGCATCGCGCCTGTCCCCTGGCGCGTGATCGCCGCGGAGAAGGGACTCGAAGGCAGCGCCCTGGACGAAGCGGCCTGCGTCGACGCCGCCGGCCGCGTTCTCTCGGGCGCCACCCCGCTGCGGGACAACGCCTACAAGGTGACCCTGGCGCGAGAGCTCGTCCGGCGGGCGCTTCGCTCGCTCGTCGCCTAGCGATGCCGGCGGTCCGCGTCGGCACGCCACTTCGGGTCTTCTGGCGAGTGCATCGCGCGTTCATGCGTGCGACCGGCGGACGCTTCGGGCGCGTCGGGCCGCTGCCTGCGCTGCTGCTGACGACGCGAGGTCGCAAGAGCGGCGAGCCGCGCGACGTGACGCTCAACTACCTGCGCGACGGCACCGCGTTCGTCGTGGTGGCCTCGTACGGCGGCGAGGATCCTGATCCGGCGTGGTGGCGCAACCTCAAAGCGAATCCCGTCGCCGACGTTCTCGTCGATGGCAGGCGCGTGCGCGTGCGGGCCAGCGAGCTCGATGGCGCTCGCCGCGAAGAGGTGTGGGCGCGCATCGTCGCGCGCGACCCCTCGTACAGCGAATACCAGGGGCGTACGACGCGGCGTCTCGCGGTCGTCCTGCTCGAGCCGCTCGCCGGCTGAGCGAAAGGCACTAGGCCTCCCGCCGGCCCAGCTGCCAGCGGAGGACCGCGAGGCTGGCGACGGCCCAGACCACCAGGATCAGGTAGGAGAGCCAAGCGTCGGGAAACAGCGATCGCGGCGCGATGCCGTTGGTCATGAGGCGCATGCCCGGCGCGGTCGGTATCGCGAGGATCGCGGCGTTGGCCCAGTCCGGGATCGGCAGCCCGACAGCGATCGCCGGGCCGAACGCGACGAGCACGAAGAGGCTGGACCAGGTGTACACGCGGGTCGCGTTCTTGAAGATGCCCGCCATCAGCAGGCCGACCGCGACGATGACGACCGAGAGCAGCAGCGTGGCGCTGACGAAGGTCAACGGGTCGCGGATCTCCAAACGCGTGAGCAGCACCATGAGCGGGACGCCGATCGCGACGTAGAAGAGACCGACGAGCGCCTTGCCGGCGATGACCTCGGACTGTCGCGCGATCATGAGCAGGGCGTCGATCGTCTTCTTCTCCATCTCCTCGGTGAGGATCACCGGTACCGCGAGCAACCCGATCATCGCGATGAGCATGACGATCGTCGCGAGAACGAAGAACCGTCGTGGGCCGAGGTCCTGCACGGCGACCGTGTCGGCGAAGGCCGTGCGGACTCGCTCGACACGCACGACCGCGACCGGACCCTGGCCGGCGATCTCTCGCAGGGCCTGGTCAAGGGCGCGACTGACGAACGCCTCGCCGGCCGGCGGCTGCCGACCGATGAACAGCACATTCGGCATCCGCCCCTGCCGGAGGTCCCTCTCGGCGTCCGCGGGGATGAAGACCGCGACATCGATCGCGTCCTCGGTGATGAGCCGCCGGGCCTCGGCCTCGTCCGCGACGTCGCGCACGCGCAGGTCGACCGTTTGGCCGGTCTGCGCGCGGATTCCTTCGAGGATCGCCGGCGTGTCGTCGCTGTGATAGCCGAGCTTGACCGTGGCGAGGCGCTCCTCGGGGAAGATGTTGTTGTAGAGGAGGCCGAGCCCGATGGGCACGATCAGCGACACCACGATGCGCGCGTCGCGCATCGCGTCGATCGCGTCCTTGCGGAAGATGGCGAGGACGTTCGCCCAGCGGATCACAGCGGACGTCCGGCGAGCGCGATGAAGACGTCCTCGAGCGTGCCCTCCTCCGAATGCACGGCGGCCACCTGGCCGTCGCGCATCAACCCCGCGAGCGTCTCCGCGTCGGCCGGGTCGTTCAAGCGAACCGTGAGCTCACGCCGATCGGCGAGGAGCACGCGCGCCGTCCGCTGACCGTGGCGGAGCTTGAGCTCGCGCGGCGAATCGAGAGCCACGATCTTCCCCTGGCTGAGGAAGGCGACGCGGCCGCAGAGCTCGTCGGCCTCCTCCATGTAGTGCGTGGTCAGGACGATCGTCACGCTCTCGGACGCGAGACGCGCGATGATCGTGCGGATCTCGCGCGCCGAGGTCGGGTCGAGACCCCGCGTCGGCTCGTCGAGGAAGAGCACTCGTGGCCGATTGATGAGCGCACGCGCCACGAGGAGCCGCTGCTTCATGCCGGTCGAATACGTCTTCACCGCGCGCCGGGCGGCCTCCCGCAGCCCGACCAGCTCGAGGAGCTCGTCCGCGCGCGTCAGCTGGACGCCGTAGAGCGTCGCGAAGAGGCGCAGGTTTTCGCGCCCGCTCATGCGCTCGTAGAGGTTCTGCTCATCGAAGACGAGATTGATCACAGGCCGGATGTGATCGCGCGACCGCACCACGTCGTGCCCCAGAACTGCTGCGCTGCCCCCCGTCGGCCGGGCGCGACCGGTCAGGACGCGGATCGTCGTGGTCTTGCCCGCGCCGTTGTGGCCGAGGAGCCCGAAGACCTCGCCCTCGGCGGCGGAGAAGCTGATCCCGTCGACCGCGCGAACCGCTCCGTAGTGCTTGCGCAGGTCGCGGACGTCGACAGTCGTCGCTGCCACCGGCCGCGGCAGTTTAGGGCCGCGGGAGACCAGGCAAGCGGTCGTCTTCCAGCCGGAACGTTTGGCCGTCTGGTGCGTCATGACGTACGTGATGACGCGCGTCCTGGGCGCGTTCGGCGCGGCGCTCTTCGGCGCCCTTGTCCTGGTCAGCGCCCTCGCCGTCAGGGAGGCGGAACGACCGACGACGGCCGAGAGCGCGGCGGGAGCGGCGAGGACGCCCGCGCCCAGCGTCCCGCCCCTGCGCTCGCTTCGCCTCGAGCCCGCGTACGCGTCGCAGTCCGCTCGGATCTCGCCCGACGGGACGTACCTCACGGCGATGACCGCCGACTGGAAGGAGCTCGCGCTCCTCGCGCTCGAAGAGGATCCGGCCAGCGGATCCGTCGGGGCGCGCGAGATCGCGCGGGTCTCGGGCGCGAGCGGCCAGGCCTGGCTCACGAACCCGACGGCGCTCGTCGTCGCGCTGCCCGATCTCTCGCAGACGGCCGGCAAGCCTGAGGCGAAGCGCGCGCTCCTCAGGGTCCTCGGAACCGATGGATCGGCCAAGGACCTCGGCGCGGTCGAGCTCGCCGGCGCGCCCGGCCGGCCGTCGCCCGACGGCCGCTGGATCGCGGTCGCCGAAGGTGTGATGCAGCCGGGGCAGATCCGGGTGATCGATCGGAGCGGTGCATCGCCGCCGCGCGTGGTCGCGAGTGGGATCGCCGGACTGATCGGATGGCTCGAGTGGGACCAGGCCGGGCGGCTGCTCTATGCGAAAGGACAGCGGATCGTCGCTGTCGACCTTACGGGTCACGAGACGACGTACGCGGTGCCCACGGAGATGTCGGCGAACATCGTCGTTGGCCTGTCGCCCGACCGCACCGTGGCGGTGGTCGGTGTGAACGTGAAGACGGGAGAGGACCTGCGCCTCCTGGTCGACGATCAGGTTCGGCCCGTGCCCAATGTGGCGCTCCGCCCGCTGGTGTGGGTCGGCCCCCGGGAGCTGCTCGCTCGTCATGACGACGGCTCGCTTTACGCCGTCAACGCGCTCGGCGGAGAGCGCGACCTGCACATCGAGGTGAAGGCTCAGGACGTGAAGGTTCTCGGCTATCAAACGCCGTTCCTGCTCTGGATTGACCGGAGCGCCGCGCGGCTTCACCTCACCGACCTGGCTCGTGGGACCGACACGACGCTCGGCCTGAATCCGTTGCCCGACGGCGCGCAGCCCAACGGGGATGGCCGTTTCTTGTTGACCCGGGCGAGCCCTGGCGGGACCGAGCTACTGAGCGGTCCTGGGTGGATGGCGAGCCTCCCGCCCACGCCGGCGCCTGTCGCCGTGCGAGCCGGAGCGAGCGCGGGATACCGGCGCATCGCGAGCGATGAAGGCGGATGGAGCATGGAGATCCCCGAGATGTGGGTCGCCGAGACCGCACCACTGCGCGGCGCCGAGATCGCGAGCTTCCCGCTGCGGGGCGCGGACTACAGCGGGAACGCGCCCGCGTCGGACCAGATGCGCATCCGGGTCACCTTGCTTCCCGAGTACGAAGGCCTCCCCCTCGACGAGCTCGGCAAGCGTGGTGGCCTGAGCCCCAAGGGGCCTGTCATCGAGCAGGCATCGACGAAGGTCGCCGGGCGCGACGCGGTACGCACGGTCATGCGTCCGAGCACCCCTCCCGGCCCATTCGATCAGCTGCACGTGTTCTGGCATCTGCGCTCGCCGTACTTCACGGACCGCGTCCTCGTCGTCGAGGCCTGGCCGGCAGATGGCCCGCTCCGCGCCGCCGCCGATCGCACGGTCGGGACGGTGGAGCTATTCGCTCCGCGCACCGCGGTTTCGCAGGCCATCTCCCGAGCGCAGGCTGAGGCGAACGCCCGACGCTATCCGGGTGGTCTCGGGCGCGTCGATCGGATTGCGACGAAGCTCGTGAGCTACCGCGAGTTCGAACAGGCCGCGTCGTTTGGCCGCAACTACACGATCGATCCGGACGAGCTCGTCTGGGTAGTCGTGACGGTCGGTGAATTCGCGTCGGTGCACAGCCGCCCGATGCCGCCTCAGGGGGTTACGCCCACGCTGCCGCCACCGGACCGTCTGATCGTCACCGTCGCCACGGCGTCAACGGGCGATAGCTTCGGCGGGATGTACAGCGCGAGCGACACGTGGCCCGCCTGGTTCGACTCGCTAAAGGATCGCGCTCCTTAAGGCGCGAGCGAGCGCTGGAACTCGGCGAGCTCATACGGCGCATCCGCGAGGTCGCGGTCGAACTCCCGCGGGAACGGGGCGCCGTCGATGAGCGGCGCGAAGTGCGCGGCCAGGAGCGGCGGGAGCTCGCGAGTGTCGCGGAAGTTCGTCGGGATGTCGGCGAAGTACTCCACGACGTTGGCGTGGTCGCCCTGCCTCAGGAACGAGCCCGTCACCCAGTCGCGGTACCGCCCGAAGCCATCCAGCTGCGCCTGACTTTCCGCGACGACCTTCCGCAGCCGCGCGAAGCCGCGATCCTCGTCGCCGCGATAGCGCGGATGATTCCAGCACACGAAATGGAAGAGCTCGTGACAGGCCGAGAGGCGTACCTGCCGCAGGCCCTCGTAGGTCTCGACACCCCCCGCGAGCCAGATCTCGTTGCGGTCGGGCCAGTACCCGCCTCCGCCCCGCGCGTCGTAGCGATGGAAGGGGCAGCGCGCGCCGAGGGCGCGGATCTCGGGTGGGAAACCTTCGAGCGCGCGCTCCACGAGCACGGGACCGGGCGTCACGTAGAGGTAGGTATGCGACTGCCACAGGCGCTCGCGTAGCCCGGCGAGGTCCGGCGGAGCGAGCGTGCGCTCCGCGAAGGCGAGGACGATGTGGCCCATGGCGTTCGGGAGCGCGGCTCGCTTGAGCTCGCGATGCGGAGCCGTCGTCAACGCGAGCGACGTTATCAGCCGAGGCGAGAGGTGAGCAGGGCGCGCTCCGCGGGGTTCTCGGTGAGCTCGAGCGCGCGCTGATCCGCCGCGCGAGCCTCCTCGGGGCGGCCGAGCGCGCGAAGGAGCTCGGCGCGCGTCGCGTGATAGAGGTGATAGCGGTCGAGGTCCTCGCCCAGCGAGAGGACCTCGATGTACGCGTCCTCCGCCGAGCGGACGTGCCAGAGCGCGATCGCGCGGTTCAGCCGGACCACCGGCGAGTCGCTGAGCGTCAGAAGGGCGTCGTACGAGCGAAGGATCTCGCGCCAGCGCGTCGCCTCCCACGTCGGCGCGTCGGCGTGCGCCCCCGCGATCAGCGCCTGCAGCTGGTACGGCCCGGCCCGGCCCATGCGCAGGAATCGGCCCACCACGCCGAACGTCTCGGCGATCCGCGCACGATCCCACTTCGAGCGGTCCTGATGGCGCAGCAGAACGATCCGGCCATCGCCATCGAACCGGGCGTCGGCGCGCGCGAGGTTGAAGCGCATCAGCGCGAGAAGACCGAGGACCTCGGGCTCGTCCGGCATGAGCCGGGCGAGCAGGCTCGCGAGCCACTCGGCCTCGGCGGCGAGATCGCGATCGTGCGCGCCCCGCGCGCCGGTGGCGAGGTAGCCCTCGTTGAACATGAGATAGAGGACCGCGAGCACCTCGCCGACCCGCTCGGGGAGCTCGTGGGCCTCGGGAACGCGGAACGGAATTCGAGCGTCGACGATCTTCCGCTTCGCGCGCACGAGGCGCTGCGCGACGGTCGCCTCGGGGACGAGGAACGCCCGCGCGATCTCGGCGGTGGTGAGTCCGGCGACCGAACGGAGCGTGAGCGCCAGCTGCGCCTCCCGCGCGAGCGCCGGGTGGCAGCACGTGAAGATCAGCTCGAGTCGTTCGTCGGGCAGCGCGCTCGCGGTCGACATCGGCGTCTCCTCCAGCTGCGCGAGCTTCTCGCGATAGCGCGTCTGACGGCGCAGCCGGTCGATCCCCTTGCGGCGCGCCGTCGTGACGAGCCACGCGCCCGGGTTCGCCGGTATCCCGTCCCGCGGCCAGTGCTCGAGGGCCGAGACGAGCGCGTCCTGCACCGCCTCCTCGGCCACGTCGAAATCGCCGAGGCTCCGCACGAGCGCGCCGACCAGGCGGCCGGCCTCCTCGCGGAAGACGGCCGCCACGGCGTCGGCGGTGACCGGCTCGGCCGACGCGGCCTAGTGCTCCACGACCGGGCGGACCTCGACGTCGCCGCCGGGCCAGCCTTTGGCGACGGCGATCGCCGCGTCTAGGTCGGGCACCTCGATGAGCGCGAAGCCGCCGACGTTCTCCTTCGACTCGATGAAGGGTCCGTCGGTCACGGCCATCTTGCCGTTCACGCGCCTCACGGTCGTGGCCTCTCGGGCTGAACCGAGCTCCTCGCCGGCCTTGATGACGCCCTTGGCCGAGAGCTCACCCCACCACTTGCCGATCTCGGCGTAGCCGCGCTCGATCTCTTCCTTCGAGTGCGTCTCGCGCCACTCGTCGTCTCCGACGAACATGAGCATGTACTTCGCCATGTCCCGCTCCTCCTAGTTGTCGACGATGTCGCGGATCTCGATGCCGTAGCCCGGCCACGTCTTGGCGAGCGCCACGGCCGCGGCGCGGTCGGGAACCTCGACGATGCTGTAGCCGCCGACCGATTCCTTGGACTCCATGAACGGGCCGTCAACCACGGTCACCTTGCCGTTCCTCTTGCGGATCGTGGTCGCGGTGCGAGTGGGCTGAAGCTCGGCTCCGCCATCGCTGAACTTGTCGCCGTTCGTCTCGAACCACTTGAAGATGTCGGCGTACACCTTCTGCTGCTCGGGTGTCGGCGATCCCGGGTAGTCGACCCCGTCGTCCATGAACAGAAACGCGTACTTGGCCATCGGGTCTCCCCTCCTATGCCGTTCTTGTCCTCACGACGAACGGCGCCCGCGCTTTTCGACAGTTCTAGCGCGCTGGGACGTGGCTTGCCCGTGCGGGTCCTGTCCCGGCTCGGGTTAGGTCTCTCGCTCGCGCACCCTCCCCGCCGGTCGCGTCACTCGCTTCGCTCGTTCCGCGGGGTCGGAGCCCCGGGCCACCCGCGCGTCGCGAGAGACCTACGCCTCGCCGTGCCACCCGCAGCGCACGTCGGGCTCCTAGCGCGCTCGTCCCGCCGCCGGCCAGCCTCCCTCGGGGACCTGCGTCTCACCGCGCTCGAGCGCCAGCAGGCGGCGCTTCGCCGAGAGGCCGCCGGAATAGCCGCCGAGCGTCCCGTCGCTCGCCACGACACGGTGGCACGGCACCACGATCGGGATCGGGTTCGAGCCGACCGCCTGGCCCGCGGCACGGGAGGCGCGCTCGTTCCCGGCCCTGCGCGCGACCTGCCGGTACGTGGTCAGCTCGCCGTAGGGCACGAGCGCCGTGGCCGCGAGCACCCGCCGCTGGAACGGCGTGAGCGGCGTGAGGTCGACCGCGACGTCGAAGGATCGCCGCCGGCCTTCGAAGTACTGGTCGAGCTCGGTGAGCACGCGGTCGCAGCGTCGGCGGTCGGGTAGCACCGCGGGGCCGTACGTGCGCGTGATGCGGCCGAGCTCGTTCTGGTCCGGCCGCGCGCCGTAGTGGATCCCCACGACGCCGCGCGGGCTCACCGCGACCCAGAGCGGACCGAGCGGCGAGTCCATCACGTCGTAGCCGACGGAGACGAGCCCTTCGCGCTTCGCGCGGGCGAGCAGTCGTTCGCGCGCCTCGTCCACGAGGGGGTCGAGCGTCATCGCACCGCCTCCTTCACCTTCTTCATCGCCTCGGCGACGCGCGAACGCGCCGCCTCCTCGCTGCAACCGAGCACGCCCGCGACCTCCGCGTAGGAACGTCCCTCCACCTTCCGTAGCACGAACGCCGCGCGTTGCCCCGTGGGCAGCGCACGCACCGCGGTCGCGAGATCGGTCAGCGTCACCCCGTCGCGTTCCGGCGCCGCGAGGCGCAGATCCGCCAGCGGCACGACACGGCGCGAACGCCGCGCCCGGTCGATCGCCTTGTTCGTGGCGATCCTGTATAGCCACGCGCGTTCATTGCCCGCGCGGGGCGGCGGCCAGGAGCGGAACGCGGCGAGAAAAGTCTCCTGGTAGATGTCGTCCGCGTCGTCCCGGCTGCCGGTCAGCCGAAGGGCGTAGGCGAAGATCTCGCGCTCGTGGCGGTCGAGGAGCTCACCGAACGTCACCGTTCCGATCTCATGACGATAGAACGGCCGCCGGTGCTCGAACGTGAGACGCTGGGGAGACGGCGAGGGCCCGCCGTCAGCGCGCCCTCACCCGCCTCCCATTAGTTCGGTTACCAGGCTTCGGAGCTAGTCGTCGTCGTCGTTCGCCGCGCGACCGCAGTGGAACACGACCACAGTGCCGGTTCCCGCGAAGCTGGCGCCGAGTGGCGACAGGGAGAACGTGATCGCACCGGGTCCTGAGGTTCGCCGTCGCATTCATGTCACGACCGTCGGCGCGCGCGTCCGACTTCCCGGGGTCTTCGGCGTCAGCGGTCTCGAGCGCTCGGTTCGTGACCAGCGACCTGCCTCGGAGTGTGACGTTGTCGCCGTCGAGCGTGCCCGCTGCCGTGTAATAGCAGGCGCCCACCGGACCGGCCGGCGGCGGACCGCCCGGCACCATTCCCGCCGGCTCCGTGCCAAGCCCGCTGTCCCAGCCGGCACCGGCGAGGTCGTTGGGGCGACCAGCGACGTCCATGCTTATCACGAGCTTCACGCTCGACGGCACACTCACGCCGCTGAGAACCCCATGGATGTGGACCTGGATCGCGCGTCTTCCGCGCCCTTCATCAGCGCTTGCCGGTGACGCCCCGGCTGCCATTGCGCCCAGTGCGAGAGCTCCGCCCGCACCGCTCTTGATCAGCTTTCGGCGATTGATCTTGCCCGTACTCCCCCACTTCCCTTTCTGAAACTCGCCGCGGACGCTAGTCCCGTGCGTTCGGCCAGTCAACAGGTGTCCGCCTCGTGGGTACTCGCCAGGCCGACCCGCCGCCAAGCGCTGTTGCATCGCCCCATCGTGGCATACGACGTGGATCGCTCGAGAGCGAAAGCCCGGAGAAGGAACGTCGCACCCTCGTGATGCGAACGAGATCAGCGAATGGCCCTCGCTAGCGGTGAAGCTCGAAGATGATCTCGCCCTCCACGACCTGACCGGTCCGCGCGAAGCCGAGCTTCTCGTGCACCCGGAGCGAGGACTGGTTATCCGGCGTGGTCGCCGAGACGAAGCGGCGGATCCCGTGCTCGCTCGTGGCCCAATCCATGAGCGCGCGAGCCGTCTCGGTCGCGTAGCCCTTGCGGCGATGCCTCGGAAACACGGTCCACCCAAGCTCGAGCCCGTCCGGCGCGGCGATGTCGTTGATCCCGGGCGGCCCATGGAAGTTCACGTAGCCCACCATCGTGCGCGTCGCGCGAAGGACGATCGCGCGCAGAAGCCATGGTGACCACGACGGGTCCTGCGCGAGCTGTTCCCGTCTGAACCGTAGGAGCTTGAGCGCCGCGGCGTTGGGGTAATCGAAGGGGACGGTGTAGTCGACAAGACGGTCGACGGTGGCCCGGTCACCGGCGATGAGCGCGTCGAGCAGCGGGGGTGGCATGAGGATGAGCTCGAGCCGGCTGGTGCGCAAGCGCACGAGAGTGCTTTTCGCGGGGGCTAGTCCCGTTTGCTGAGCGTCCGCTCGAAGAGCTTGTCCGAGAGGCGAAGAGGCTTGCCCGAGCCGCCGTGCCGTTCGATCGAGAGCTCGGCGAGCACCGACAGGGCGATCTCCGCCGGCGTCCGCCCGCCGAGGTCGAGACCGACCGGCGCGTGCACGGCGCGGATGCGTTCTTCGGGGATACCCTCCCCGCGCAGCATCTGCGCGATCAGGATCGTCTTGCGCCTGCTGCCGAGGAGCCCGACGTAGCGGGCTTCGGTCTTGACGGCGGCGCGCAGGCAATGGGAGTCGAGCTTGTGCCCGCGCGTCGCGATGATGACGAACGAGTTCCAGCCGATCGGCATCGTCTCAAGCGCCTTGACCATGTCCATGTTCACGACCTCGCTCGCGCCCGGGAAGCGCTCGCGGCTCGCGAACTCTGGACGGTCGTCGATCACCGTGACCTCGTAGTCGAGCTGCGCGGCGAGCTTCACGATCGCGAGGCCCACGTGCCCACCGCCGGCGATGACCAGGCGCGGCCGCGACATGACCGGCTCGACGAGAAGCTCGGTCTCCTCATCGAGCACGACGGTGCGCGCCGTGCCCTGCTTCAGCGCCTCGAGGGCCGCGGCGCGTGCGCGCGCGTCCAGCGCGCCGTCGCCGAGCGTGCCGCCGCCGCGGGCGTCCGTTTCGACGAAGAGCTTCCCCGCGGCGATCAGGTCCTTCCCCCGTTTGCGCATGAGCGTCGCGACCGCGACCGGCTTGCCGCCGGCCGACGCCGCGAGCACGTCGCCCAAGAGGTCGCGTCCGGCGAAGCGCAGGACCCGCTCTCCGGGCTCGATCGAGATCCACATCGTCCCGCCGCAGACGAGCCCGGTGTCCCACGCGAGGTCCTCGGTGAGCTCGTACTCGCGAAGGGACTGCTCGCCTGTCTCGATGACGCGCTTCGCCTCGACGAACGCATCGCCCTCGACGCAGCCGCCGCCCAGGGTGCCGACGAGCCGCCCGAGATCGTCGACGAGGAGCTTCGCGCCGACGACCTGCGGCGTGCTGCCGACGGTCCGGACAACAGTGGCCACCGCGAAGCGGCGCCCTTCGCGCTCGAGCTCGGCCATCCGAGCGAAGATCTCACGCATAGGCCAAGTATCCGCCTCTCGGATAAGACGGCCATTTCACGGCGCCGGACGCTCCATGAGGTCATCCGCCGTGTCGACATCCCGGACAATCCCGCGATCTTCGACGTCCACGTCGACACGCATGTCGGTGTGCTTCTTGATGACGTCGTGCAGCGTGGCCCTAGAGTCCGCGGACCCAATCTCATCGCGGAGCGTCGCCGGCAACGCCACCGGATGGCCTCGCTTCCCGCGGTAACGAGGCGACACGATCGCGGGCTTCCGCGCGTATGCCCCGATCACGGCCCGCACAGTCGCGGCCGAGACGAACGGCATGTCCCCGGGCATGACCAGGATCGCATCACCGTTCGCCTGCGCGACGCCCTCCTGCACCGAGCTGAACATGCCGCGCGAGGGGTCGGGGTTCTCGACCGCGCGCACCCGCGGATCGAGCATCGCGTTCACGTCGCGCTCGAGGTCGGCGCGCGCGTCCCGGCCAACGACGACGATCACCTCGGCGGCGCCGCCCTCCAGCAACGCGCGAATCGTGTGATCGAGTAGGGGCTCTCCTGCGATCGGCGTCAGCAGCTTCCTCCCGCCAAAGCGTTCGGCCGAGCCCGCCGCCGTGACGATCGCTACCGCGCGCACGAGCTACATCGCGCCGGCGGGCGGCGTCGCGCCGGCGGCATGGTCGGGTGCTCCGCTCGCTCGGGTCGTTCGCAATATGCGCTCCAGGCGACCCGCTCGCTCGCGAAGCACCCTCCCCTCCACCGGCGCAGCGCGCATCGCTACGCGGCGCGGAGTGACCGAAGCGCTCGCTCCGCGAATACATATGCGGCGCGCTTGCGCTGGGAGATGGTTCCCGACGTGTTGTCCATCGGTCGCGCGGCTTTGTGGACGGCGTCCGCGGCGATCGCGATCACTTCGTCGGGCAGACGGGTCCCGATGAGCGGCGTGGCGGCGGCTTCGACGAGCATGGGACGCGAGCCGAGCGCGGTGATCGCGATGCGCGCGTCGGAGACGTGGCCGCCGTCGTGGCGAACGGCGGCGGCGAGCGCGGCGATCGGGAAGTCGAACGAGCCGCGGTCGCGCAGCTTCAGGTAGGTGCTGCGCCAGCCGCTCGCATCCGGCAGCGTGATGTCGGTCAGCACCTCGTCAGGGCGCATCGTCGTCGCGCGGATGCCGTCCTCCTGATAGAAGTCCTTGAGCGGCACGTCCCGGCCACCGTCGGCGTCTTCCACGTGGATCGTCGCGTCGAGCGCCAGGAGCGCCGGCACGGTGTCCGCGCTGGCCACGGCGAGGCACCGCGGGCTCGAGGTCGCGACGCGGCAGACCACGTCCGGATTCGTCTTCATGCAGAACCCCTCGGCCGTGCGCCAGAAGAGCGACTGGTCGTACCAGTTGCAGCGGGTGTCGAGGCAGACGTTCCCGCCGATCGTCCCCATGTTGCGAAGCTGCGGCGTGCTCACGACACCTGCCGCCTCGGCGAGCGCGGTGTAGCGCTCTCGCACGAGCGGATCGTTCGCGATGGCGGTCAGCGTGGTGCCCGCGCTGATGTCGAGCTGGCCGTTCTGCTGGATCCCGGCGGCGTCGCGAACGCGCGCGAGCGACACGAGCAGCTCGGGCGCGAACTGCCGCCGCTTCATGTTGGGGAAGAGATCGGTCCCGCCCGCGACGAGCATGATCCGCAGGGTGGGAGTGCCGCGCGAGCGATCGAGCTCGCCGGCGCCGTGCTCGCGCAGCAGCTGCGCGGCCTCCTCATAGCTGCGGGGCGAGAGGACGCGGAACCGCGGGAGCCTGAGCATCAGCTCATGCGCTTTCGCTCGCGCGCCGCGGTCGAGGCCGTAAGTCGCCGCAGCGCGTTCTTCGGATCGCTCTTTCCGCCGTTCAGTCCGTCGGGGCCGATCCGCGACTTGGGCTGGCCGCGCCGGTCGCGCTTCCCCAGCGCGTCGAGGATCTTCTCCGGCGTGATCGGGGTCTCGTCGAAGCGGACGCCGATCGCGTCGTACACCGCGTTGGCGATCGCGGGGATCACCGGATTCAGCGGGCCTTCCCCGGCCTCCTTCGCGCCGAACGGCCCCTCGGCGTCGACGCTCTCGACGACGATCGCCTCGAGCACGGGGGTGTCCAGAGATGTCGGCAGCTTGTACTCCAGGAGCGACGGCTTCTTGTGCAGACCCCCGCGGAACACCTGCTCCTCCGCGATGATCTCGCCATACCCCATGTACGCCGATCCCTCGATCTGACCCTCGACATTCGCCGGGTTGAGCGCGCGGCCGCAGTCGTGCGCCGTGGTCACCTTGTCGACGGTGAGCGTCCCTGTCTCGAGATCGACGCTCACCTCCGCGACCGCGGCCTGGTATGAGTACGCCGGCGTCGGCCCGACGCCCGCGCCCTTGAATGTGCCGCCGATGCCCTTGGGCGGCTGGTAGCTCCCCGCCGCGACGAGCGTGCCGTGCTTGGACTCGGCGAGGACCGCGGCGTCGGCGAAGAGGACGAACTTCTCGGGATCGTCGCGGTCGTAGATGCGGCGATACGCCGCGAGCAGGCGCTTTTTGGGCACCTCGAGCTTCTCGGAGGCCGCGGCGAAGAGGAGCGCGCGCAGCTTCATGGCCGCGTCCTTCACCGCGTTTCCGGCCATGAACGTGACGCGGCTCGAGTAGCTCCCAAGATCCACCGGGGCGAGCGAGGTGTCTCCGGACACCACGTGCACGTCGCTCGGCAGGATGCCGAGCGCCTCGGCCGCGACCGACGCGAGCATGTTGTCCGAGCCCTGACCGATCTCCGACGTCCCGCACATCACAGTGACGCCCCCGCCGCGGTCGATGCGGATCTCCGCTCCGGAGTGCGGCATCTCGTTCCAGTAGATGGGCAGGCCCGCACCCGAGATGTACGCGCTGCCCGCGAGGCCGACGCCCTTGCCGCGCCCGAGCTGCCCGCGCCGCTCCGAGTACCGCGTCGCGCGCTGCAGCGCGTCGAGGCAGTCGCCGAGGCCCATCGAGGTGATGCGCAGCTCGTTCACGGTCCTGCTGTTCGCCGGCTGCAGGATCCGCTTGCGGTAGTCGAGCGGGTCGAGCCGGAGGTCCTCGGCGATCTTGTCGAGCTGGCACTCGAACCCGTAGCGCGGCTGCGTGGTGCCATGGCCGCGCTTGGGGCCACAGGGCGGCTTGTTCGTGTACACACGGACACCGTCGAACTTGTATGCCGGGATGCGGTACGTGACGGTGAGCAGCGCGCCGGTGTAGTACGTGGTCGCGATCCCGTACGACGCGTACGCGCCGCCGTCGAGCCAGCTCTGATAGTGCACGGCGGTGATCTCGCCGTCCTTCTTCACTCCGGTGCGAATGCGCATCTTCACCGGGTGGCGCCCGCGGTGCGCGTAGAAGACCTCCTCCCGATCGAGCGTGATCTTCACCGGGCGGCGCGTGCGCATCGACAAGAGCGCCGCCGCGAACTCGTGACCGAAGGGATCGCTCTTCCCGCCGAACGCGCCGCCGTTCGGGGTCGCGATCACGCGGATCCGCGACCGTGGTAGGCCGAGCACCTTCTCGAGCTCGCGGTGGAGGTAGTGGGGGACCTGTGTCGCCGTCCACAGCGTGAGCTTGTCGTCGGGGCCGTAGCTCGCCACCGCGCTGTGCGACTCGATCGGCGCGTGCGTGTTCCCCTCGAAGAAGAACCAGTCATCACGCACGTGGTCCGCGGCGGCGAAGCCGCCGTCCAGGTCGCCGAACGAGAGGTGGACCTCCTTGAACACGTTCGCACGCTTGCTCGTTTGGTGGATCTTCACGTCCTCGCGCTCGAGCGCCTCTTCGATCGTGAAGACCGGCTCGAGGTCCTCGTACTCGACGTCGATGAGCTCGAGGGCCTCGAACGCGGTGTCCTCGTCGACGGCCGCCACGCCCGCGACCGGCTCGCCGACGTAGCGGACCTTGTCGACGGCGAGCGCGGTCTCGTCCTGCGTCGACGGCATGATCCCCATCTTCTCGGGCATGTCGGCGCCGGTGACGATCGCGACGACGCCGGGATGCGCGAGGGCGCGGGAGACATCGATGCGCTTGATGCGCGCGTGCGGCCGCGTCGACCGCAGGAGACGTCCGTAGAGCATCCGCGGCGGGAACAGATCGTCGGCGTAGCGCGCCTCGCCCGTGAGATGGGCCCACGAGTTCACCTTCGGCAGGCGCCGACCGATGACCGAGAACTCGCTCACGGGAGCTTCGCTCCCGTGATCGAGTTTGCTCCACCTGCTCTTCGCACGGGCTCTGCCCCTGCCACCCCGTTTCGCGAGGCTGCCTTCTCGATGGCCTCGTAGATCGCGGTGTAGCCGGTGCAGCGGCAGAGGTTCCCGCTGATCGCTTGCGCGATCTGCTCGCGCGTCGGCCGCGGGGTCGAGTCGAGCAACGCCTTCGCGGTCATGAGCATCCCGGGCGTGCAGTAGCCGCACTGCGCCGCGCCTTCCTCGGCGAAGGCGACCTGCAGCGGGTGGAGCTTCTCGCCGGTCGCAAGTCCCTCGACCGTCGTGACCTCCGCGCCGCCGATGAGCGCCGGCAGCGTGAGGCAGGACAGCACAGGCGCGCCGCCGACGAGCACCGTGCACGCGCCGCACTCGCCGAGCTCGCAACCGTGCTTCGTGCCAGTCAGGCCGAGCTCCTCGCGCAGGACCTCGAGCAGCGTGTGATGGGGATCGGCCGCGACGGTTCGCGGCTCGCCGTTCACGCGAAGGGTGATCAGCTCCTTCACGCCGCCTCCGCGCCGATGCGCCGCGACAGCGCGCGGGCCGCAGACGCGCAGCGCTCGCCGATCCGGCGCAGCGTGCGCAGGTCGACGCGCTCCTTGAAGCCGACCACCATCACCGCCGCGATCCTCCGTCCGCGCGCGTCGACGATCGGCGCCGCGACCGCGCGCACGCCGGCGAAGAGCTCCTGGTCGTCGTAGCCGACCGACTCGCGCGCGATGAGCACCTTGCCGTGCGCGCCCTTCTCCAGCGGAAGCCGCCGGCCGAGAGGTGCGGTCATGTGCAGGTCCGTAGGCGGCTCCGCGCGCGCCGCGATCTCCAGTTTGCCGTCGGCGACGACGCCGAGGATCGCGGTCTCGCCGAAGGTCTCCATGAGCGATACGAGGTACGGCTGAGCGAGCGCGCGCAGGTCGGGCGCCGATGCGTCCGCGAGCGCGCGGAGCTCGGGACCGAGGCGGAAGCGGGTGTCGGGGTCGCGGACCACGAACCCGAAGTGCGCGAGGGTGAGCAGGACGTCGCGAAGGGTGCCCTTCGACACCTTCAGTGCCCGGGCCAGCTCGCTGATGCCCTGCGGCCGTCCGCCGTCGGCCAGGGCGCGCAACACCCGCGCGGCCTTGTCCACGGCTGGTACCGGGCGGAGCCCCGTACTGTCTGCCATACGCGTACTGCGGATAGTACATCCGGCAGAGCGAATCTTCGAGGACCTCGCGCGGGAGCGGCTGCGTGAAAGCGGGCATCGGGGTCGGAAAGATGTTCTCGAGCCCGAAGGGCCTGACCATGAACGGGAAGATCTTCGCGATGGTCGTGAAGGGCCACGGCAGCTTGATGAACGAATGGATCGCGATCGACCAGAGCGTCAGCCAGCGGTGGCGCGCGCTGATCGGCGAAGCGCGAGTCTTCGTCGCGAGCTCCGCCGCACCGAAGAAGCGCCGACCTCCTGCCTAGACTCCGCCCGGATGGGCGGGCTGGAGCCTTTCGAGACCTGGACCGATGACGAGCGAAGACGCGCGCAGCAGTCGCGGCTCGCGGCCAAGCTGCCGCAGACCATTCGAAGCAATCCCTTCTACCGCGCAAAGCTTCGGAAGTCGGACCTCGGTGACTATCGATCGCTGCCGTTCACCACGAAGGCCGAGCTGTCCGAGGACCAGGCCGCGCATCCGCCCTTCGGCACGAACCTGACCTTCCCGCTCACCGACTACGTACGCTTGCATCAGACGAGCGGCACGACCGGCCTGCCGCTGCGGCTGCTCGACACCGCCGAGTCGTGGCAGTGGTGGCGCGAATGCTGGCAGCCGATCTATCGCGCGGCCGGCGTGACCAGCCGCGACCGCATCTTCTTCGCGTTCTCGTTCGGCCCGTTCGTCGGTTTCTGGTCAGCGTTCGCGGGCGCGGAGCGGGTCGGCGCCCTCTGTCTCACGGGCGGTGCGATGTCCACCAGCGAGCGCGTCGCCGCGATCGTCGCGAACGACGCGACGGTGCTCATGTGCACGCCGACGTACGCCCTGCGGCTGGCCGAGGCGGCGCGGGAGGAAGGCGTCGACCTCGCTCGCTCGGCGCTCCGCGTCTCCATACACGCGGGCGAGCCGGGCGCGTCAATCCCGGCCACGCGCGAGCGCATCGAGAAGGAGCTCGGCGTCGAGTCCTTCGACCACACCGGCGCGACCGAGGTCGGCGCGCACGGCTTCTCCTGCGCGGCGCGCGATGGCGTGCACATCAACGAGGCCGAGTTCATCGCCGAAGTCCGCGATGGCGCGACCGGAGAAGCGCGCGAGGAAGGAGAAGGCGAGCTCGTCCTCACGAACCTCGGGCGGTGGGGGATGCCGGTCATCCGCTACCGCACCGGCGATCGCGTTCGCGCGATCCGCGGCCGCTGCTCGTGCGGCCGCACGCTGGTCAAGCTGGCCGGCGGGATCGCCGGGCGCGTCGACGACATGGTGACGGTCCGCGGGGTGAACGTATTTCCGAGCGCGATCGAGGCGATCATCCGACGCTTCGATGAGGTCGAGGAGTACCGCGTCGAGCTGATAACCGTCCGCGAGATGGACGAGCTGCGTTGCACGATCGAGGCGCCGGCGGGCATCGCCGGGAGCGTCGCGAACGCGATCCACCGCGAGCTCGGCATCCGTTGCGCGGTCGAGTCCGTCGCGCCGGGGACGCTGCCTCGGTTCGAGATGAAGGCGAAGCGCTTCCACAAGACTCGCGTGTAGTGGGCGAGGCCTTCCTCCTCGGCGTCGCGGCGGGATACGCGATCGCCATACCCGTCGGGCCGATCGCGATCCTCATCCTGGGGGTCGGCGTCGCTCAAGGGTTCAGGGCCGCCGCGGCCGCGGGCGCGGGCACCGCGACCGCCGACCTCATCTTCGCGACGGTCGCGATGCTGTTCGGTGCGGCGGCGAGTCGCTTCCTCGAGCCGTTCCTTCCGGCGACCCGGATCGCCGCGGCGATCGTGCTCGCGTACATCGCGATCCGCGGGATGTTCAGGGCCGCGCGCGTCGCGGACCGCGAGATCCGCGGGCCCATGTACCTCATCTTCCTCATGCTCACGATGCTCAACCCGCCCACCGTCGTCTGCTTCGTGACGCTCGCCGTCGCGCTCCCGGAGATCTCCGCGGATCTCGATTCGCGCGCGGCGTTCGTCGCGGGAGCGTTTCTCGCATCGCTGTCCTGGCAGGAGGTTCTCGCCGCGGCGGGGGCGATGCTGCACGGAAGGCTTACGCCGCTGGTGCAGCGCGTCGCCGCGGTCGCGAGCGGGTTGATCATTCTGGCGCTCGCCGCCCACATCGCGCTCGGCTAGCTACCGGAGGATCTTCGCTCCGAGCGTCTTCTCGAGCTCGCGCAGGGCGTCGCGGTGCGCCTCTTCGTCGAACGAGGTGACGCCGTCCTCGACGACCTCGACCGCGTAGCCGAGGTTGCGCGCGTCCGCGGCGGTGTAGAGGACGCAGATGTTCGTGCAGTCGCCCACGAGTCGCAGGGTGTCGACCCCGCGTTCCCGCAGCGTGATGTCCAGGTCCGTTCCGAAGAATCCGGAGTAGCGCCGCTTCGGGATCACGACGTCGTCTTTCGACGGCGCGACCTCCGGCACGATCCGAGCCCCCTGCGTGCCCGCGATGGCGTGCGGCGGGAACATCTCGAACTCGGCGTCGCCCGGAAGATGATTGTCGGTCAGGTAGACGACCGGCTCGCCCGAGCCGCGGGCCCGCGCGATCTCCTTCTGAATGACGGGGACGATCCGCGCCATCGACGCACCGCAGTAGAGGGCGCCACCCTCGTGCACGAAGTCCTCGATCATGTCCACGACGACGAGAGCGCGCTTCATCGCTACTGGCCCGCCGCCGGCTCCCACAGCTCGATGCGGTGACCCTCGGGGTCGGTGATCCACGCGAACCGCCCGTTCTCGTCCTGGTGCCGCTCGTCCGCGATCGGGACGCCCGCCGAGCGAAGCTTGTCCAGCAGCGCGTCGAGGGCGTCGACCCGGTAGTTCAGCATGAAGGCGGGCTCGCCCGGTCCGAAGTACGTCGTGTCGTGCCTGAAAAGAGACCACACGGTCGAGCCCGGGCGATCGGGATCATCGGGATGGCGCCATTCGAAGACGTGCCAGCCGCCTTTCTCTACGGGAATGCCGAGGTGGGTGCGGTACCAGGCGGCGAGCGCGTCTACGTCACGAGCGCGAAAGAATGCGCCGCCGAGCCCGGTGACCCTGGCCGTCGTCGTCTAGTGCGCGCAGGCCTTCGCGGTGCCGGACTGGTCGGCGGTACGGAACGACTGCCCGCAGCCGCAGCTCGACACGGCGTTCGGGTTACGCAGCGCGAACCCGCCGCCCATGAGGGCGTCGACGAAGTCGATCTCGGAGCCATTGAGGTACATGGCGCTCATCGGGTCGACGACGACGCGCACCCCGTCCTGCTCGACGATCGCGTCGTCTTCTTCGGTGCCCTCGGCGAAGGTCATTCCGTAGGAGAAGCCGGAGCAACCGCCCGGCGTGACGTAGACGCGCAGCGCGAGGTCGCGGCGGTCCTGCTTCGCGAGGACCTCCTTCAGCTTGTCCGTCGCGCGTGCGGTCAGCGAGACGAGTCGCGTCTCGGTCGTCGCGGGGCTCTGCTCGATCGCCAAGTCGGCACCTCCGTGCGCGTTACAGATCGAATGATAGCCCACGAAATGCGCGAAAAACAGTGGGTTTTCGGGCCCTAGACTCGCTCGTCGTGGGGATTTCCTTGCATCACGCGCAAGTGTTCTATCCGCCTGGCGAGGAGGCGCGGGCTCGGCAGTTCTACGGCGAGGCACTCGGCCTCGTCGAGCTGGAGCGGCCGGTCACGCTTTTCAACGCGGGCATCTGGTATGCGGCCCCTCCGGGACACGTGCATCTCTCGGCGGACGCGGAGCTCGCGCTGCATCCACGGCGTCACTTCGCGTTGCGCGTCGACGATCTCGATGCCACCGTCGCGAATCTCCGGGCGTCCGGCGCGCGCTTCGAGGAGGCCGAACCGATCCCGGGCTGGCGGCGCACCTACGTGTTCGATCCGTTCGGGAACAAGATCGAGCTGGACGAAATACCGCAGTGACATTTCGTTTCTCACCGCGTCCGAACCGCGCCGCGGAGATCGCGTGGCGGCCCTGGGGCGAGAAGGCGTTTCAGGAAGCGCAGGTCGCGGACAAGCCGGTGCTCCTCGCGATCAGCGCGGTGTGGTGCCACTGGTGCCACGTGATGGACGAGACGAGCTACAGCGACAGTGAGGTCATCCGTCTGGTCAACGAGCGCTACGTGCCGGTCCGCGTCGACAACGACGAGCGACCGGACGTGAACCGCCGCTACAACATGGGCGGATGGCCGACGACCGCCTTCCTCACCCCCGACGGCGAGATCGTGCATGGGGGGACGTACGTCCCGCCGGACGCGATGCGCGCGTATCTCTCCCAGGTCGCCGATCTCTGGACGACGCAGCGCGCTGACCTGGCGCAGCGCGTCGCGGAGCTGCGGGAGAAGGAGAACGAGGCACGCGCGCCGAAGCCGGGCGACCTGAGCTGGGACATCGTGGACGCGGTCGGCTCGCTCGTGCGCGGGCAGTACGACCCGCAGTTCGGAGGCTTCGGCCGCGAGCCGAAGTTCCCGCAGGTGAAGCTCCTGCGCTTCCTGCTCGACGAATACCGTCGCTTCGGCTATCCGGAGCTCGCGACGATGCTCGACAGGACCCTCGGCGCCATGGCCGGTGGCGGCATGTACGACCACGTCGAGGGCGGGTTTTTCAGATACGCGACGACGCGCCAGTGGGAGATCCCGCACTACGAGAAGATGCTCGAGGACAACGCCGAGCTCCTCGCGCTCTACGCCGAAGCCCACCGCTCGTTCCCGACCGCCGGCTATGACCGCGTCGTCCGCGACGTCATTCGCTGGATGGACGCGGTGCTGTGGCAGCCGGATACGGAGCTCTGGAGCGGCTCGCAGGATGCCGACGAGCACTACTACACGCTCGACGCGGCGGAACGGGCCAAGCACGGTGCCCCGTTCGTCGATCGCGCGATCTACACGAGTTGGAACGACCTCGCGGGGTCGGCGTATTTCGCCGCGTGGTCGGCGATCGGTGAGGGCGCGTTCGGCGATCGCGCGCGCAACGCGCTGGGCGCTTTGGCGAAGCGGATGTGGGACGAGCAAACGGACACGCTCCATCACTACGACGCCGGCGACGGCCCGAAGCTCCCGAATCTGCTCGGCGACCTCGCGGCGCAGCTTGCCGCTCTTCTCGACGCGCATGAGACCGGCTTGCTCAAACGGGCGCTCGGTTTGGCCGTTCGCACGGCGACGACGCTGCGAGATCGTCTCGAGGACAGCGAGCACGGGGGCTTCTTCGATGCGCCCGACGAGTCAGGGAAGCCCGGACGCCTTTCCAGCCGCGAGCGGCCGATCGAGGAGAACGCGCTCGCCGCGGAAGGGCTCCTTCGGCTCGCCGCCCTGACCGGCGAGCCGGCATGGCGCGAGCTCGCGCTGCGCGCGCTCCGTAGCTTCGTCGGCGAATATCGCCGGTGGGGCCAGCTCGCGGCGAGCTACGCGAACGCCGTGGCGCGTGCGCTCGCTGAGCCGCTCGTCATCGCCGTCGTGGGGACGGCGGACGATCCGCTGGCGGAGGCGCTCTGGCGGCGCGCCCGATCGTCGACCGATCCGGCGCGCTCGCTTCAGCGGCTCGTGCCGGGTGCCGACGACGAGATCATCGCGCGCCTCGGGTTCCCGCCCGACCGCGTGTCGGCATATGTCTGTATCGGAACGGTGTGCTCCGCGCCGATCGCTGACGAGGCCTCGCTCGGGCGGCGGCTGGACGAGGCAAGCACGCGTCACGCCCGCGCCGACTAGGCACGCGTCCTGCGCGTTCGCTCGGTCATGCAACAGGTAAAGGAAGAGGTCCGGGAAGAGACCCTCGTCGCGGCCTTTCCCGATCACGAGAGCGCGGTCGAGGCGGCGGTCGCGCTCGATGCCGCGGGCGTCCCACCCGATCACGTCGGCGTTGTCGCGGAGAATGTGCGGCAGGCGCGCGAAGCGGCGGGATCGTTCAGTGCCGCGGGTGCCATCGTCGGCGCGTTGGTGGGCGCGCTCGTCGCGGTCGTGTTCGTCGTCGCCGGCGGCGAGGCGATGCAGCGGAATCTCGTCGCGATACTGCTCGGGGCACCCGCGCTCATCTTCGCGTTCGCGGCGATCGGTGCGGTCGCCGGGCGCGCCAGGCTGTTCCAGCGCCGGGCCTACGAGCGCTACGAGCGCGCGGTCGAACGGGGCGAGGCGCTCGTCACCGTCAGCGGCGCGCCCAGGGAGCTGATCCGGGCGCGCGAGATCCTCGAACGCGAGGGCGCGATCCGGTTGCGCCACGAGAACACCGGCGAAGGCATCTGATGCGCGTTCGCACACGCTCGCTGCGGTCTCCCGAAGCTATGGCTCCGCGGTCGGCGGCGTGCGCGAGCTGCAAGAAGCGGGTTCGAGCCGTGGCGGATCGAGGTGGTGAGCGACGCTCCGAGAGGCGAAGGACATCGCCGCGCGGAACGACGCCGGTGAGGGCCTGATCGCGGGAATGATCGGCGGCGTGCTGGTGGTGCTGCTCGGAGTCTTCGTCCTTCACGCCACCCTTCCGGGGTTCGAGACGATCGTCGCGATCACGGCGACCGTCGGTTTCTGGACGCTGCTCGGGTTCCTCGGGCAGCGGATCGAGCGGCACGGGCCCGACGCGCCGCTCTTCGAGGCGGTCGTGCGCGAGGGCGGCACGGTCGTCGCGGTCGAGTGCGCGGACGATTGCGAGATCGCGAAGCGGGTACTCGGCGAGACCGGGGCGTACGACGTTCGCGACGAGACCCCGCGACCGCTCTAGACGACCGGCGTCCCCCGCACGTACACGCCCTTCGGCGTCATGAGGACGCCGAGATCCTTCAGCGGATCGCCGTCCACGAACAGGAGATCGGCCCAACATCCGGCGCCAATGTGGCCCGCCTTCGGCTGGCCGAGAACCTCCGCCGCGCGGCTCGTGGCCGCAATGAGCGCCTCCCCTGTGGACAGGCCGCATTCCGCCAGCAGGCGCAGCTCGACCGCGAATCGGTCGTGGCGCGTGAACGGCGCGC
This sequence comes from Candidatus Limnocylindria bacterium, assembly GCA_036002305.1. Taxonomy (GTDB): domain Bacteria; phylum Chloroflexota; class Limnocylindria; order P2-11E; family P2-11E; genus 3-1-20CM-2-70-9. Next base: position 36,506 of record DASYTL010000041.1, on the reverse strand, counting down.
CCGCGTCGGTGCCGGTCGCGATCCGCACGCCGGCCTTGTGCGCCATGCGCACGCCGTCGCGGTGCCGTTCCGCGACGGCGCGCGTTCTTTCGGCGACGACGGCATCGAGCGCGTCGGTATTCTCGAGCAGGGAGTGCACGACCAGAAGCGTCGGCACGATCGCCGTGTCGCGCTCCTTGAGAAGCCGGACGGTCTTCTCGTCCAGCAGCGTCGCGTGCTCGATCGAATCCACGCCGGCCTCGGCGGCGACACGCATCCCACCGGAGCCGTGCGCGTGCGTCGTGATCCGGAGCCCGGCGTTGTGGGCTTCCGCCACCGCAGCCGCGGTCTCCTCGGGCGTGTACTGAGAGACCTCCGGGGGCGCGCCCTCGCCGAGGATGCCGCCGGTGGAGAAGATCTTGATCACCTTGGCGCCCGCGTGGACCTGCTCTCGGACCGCCTTGCGCACCTCGTCGGGACCGTCCGCGATGCGACCGACCTCGAAACCGTGACCGCCGGTCGTCGTGATGCCGCGACCGGCGGCCACGATCCGTGGCCCTTCGACGATCCCGCGCTCGATGGCGCGCCCGAGCTCGATGACCATCGTGCCGTTCGCGGCGAGGTCGCGCACCGTGGTCACGCCAGCGCGCAGCGCCGCGCGCGCGTTGCGGAACGCCTTGAAGGCGGCGAGCGCGTCGGTCTGCCGGACCTCGGCGTTGAAGTTCGCTTCGCCGTTTAGCGTGAGGTGGCTGTGGCAGTTGATCAGGCCCGGCATGACGAACCGGCCCGGCGCGGCGACGACCGCGGTGCGCTCGCCCTGCGGCGTCTTCGGGATCGCGTCCCGCCTGCCCGTCCAGGCGATCTCGCCGCCGTCGATGACGATCGCGGCGTTCGCCAGCGCGCTCTGGCCGTCGAAGAGGCCGTCGACCTCGATGACCGTTCTCATCGACGACGCAGTATCGTCCGCCGATGCCCCCCACGCTCGTCGATCGTCTTCGCGCGCGCGGCTTCGTCCCGCCCGACTACGAGGGCGGAGGGCTCCTGAACGTCGCCGCGACCGTCCTCGACGTGCTCGGAGCGCGCGACGAGTCGGATCCGCCGCCGCTGCGCGCGCTCGATCCAGCCCTGACCGAGGGCGTGCGGCAGGTGGTCGTGGTGCTTGCGGATGGGCTCGGCACGGCGCAGCTGCGCGCGCTCTGCGCGGCGGGAGATATGCCCTTCGTCGCCTCACTGCTCGAACGCGCTCGGCGGAAGGACCGCGCGCAGCTCGTCGAGGCGACGACGATCTTTCCGTCCACGACCGCGGCCGCGATCACGACGCTCAACACGGCCCGCACCCCGCAGGAGCACGGGAACATCGCGTACTTCCTGTGGCTCGAGGAGTTCGCGCAGGTCACGCAGATGCTCCGCTGGGGGCCGGGCGCCAATCGGCGCGGGTCGTACTTCGACGACCCGCGCATCGACCCGCGCGAGTACGTGAAGGTCCCCTCGGTGCACAGCCGGCTGCGACGGCGCGGCGCTTTCTCCTACGTGATCGAGCCTGAGATCTTCCGTATGGAGGCGATGACCCGCATGCACGCGGAGGAGGCGACGTACACCGGCTACTCGCTTCCTTCGTCGATGAGCGTTCGCCTGCGCGGGCTGCTCGAGCAGCGGCCGTGGGGCGACGCCCCCGCCTACGTGTATGCGTACTGGGCCGGGATCGACACCATCGCGCACCTGTACGGGCCGCGGTCGGCGGAGCACGCGACCGAGGCCGCGCTGTTCGACAAGGCCCTCGAGCGAGCACTCGGATCGCGAATCGCAGGCGACACGCTCGTGCTGCTCACCGCGGACCACGGGCACGCGGCGACCGACCCCGACCGGCTCATCGACCTCATCGGCGATGACCACCTCCGCTCGCTGCTCCGGAACCCGATCGCCGGCGAGCCGCGCCTCGTGTTCCTCCACACCGACCACCCCGAACGCGTGAAGCAGCACCTCGATCGGCGCCACCCGGGTGCGTTCTTCCTGTTCGACCGCGAAGAAGCGATCGACACCGGCCTCTTCGGCCGCGGCGATCCCGCGGTCGCCCGCGCGCGCGTCGGTGAGGTCCTCGCGATGCTCGGCGACGATCGCGCCGCCTCGATCGTGAAAGTCGACGGGCAGGTCTTCAGGCATCGCGGATCTCACGGAGGCATGACCCCGGAGGAGATGAACATCCCCGTGCTCGCGTGGCGCGCGTGAGCGCGCTTTCCTCGTAGGATTCGTCGCGGTGGCGACGACGTCCTATCTCCAGGAAATGGCCGGCGGGATGGTCACGGCCGGCGCCTTCGAGGACGACGACGCGGCGGTGTCCGCGATCACGCTGCTGCGCGAGTCCGGAGTGCACGAGCAGGACATCTCGGTGATCGCGCGCGACCGCCGCCGCGCGGAGCTCGTCGCCGGCGACCGCGCATGGCTTCCGGGCAAGGGCTGGGGTGGATTGATGGCACGTTTGGTCAGGGCGCTGACCGGCGGCGTCCCGCGCGAGGTGAAGAGCCGTTATGCGAAGGCGCTGCGCTCCGGCCAGATCGTGGTCGTCGCCGCGGCCGGCGATCAGCCCGCGGACACGATCGCCGCGCTCTTCAAGCAGGCACGTGGCGATCTCATCGACATGTGGTGGCAGCCGCCGACGCTGCTATTCGCGCCGCCGGAGCTAGCCGGACCGTTCTAGGGTCAGGGACCCGGCCTGTAGGTTCGCACGATGAACGGACCCATCAGGGGGACAGCGAAGAGGTATTTGCCCCTGCGGTCCTGATAGATCAAGCCCTGCGTCATCAAAGCCGCGAGAATCTGATTCACGTGACTGGGAGAGAAGGGTTTCTTCAGGTTCTTTTTCGCCTTCGCGACGATTTCCTGAACGGTGAACTCCTCGTCCGCACTATCGAGGCTCGCAATGACCCACAGGAGTTCGCGCTGTCGGTCGGTGACCTTGGCCCATCTGCCGGCGAAGAAGTCCGTATCGAGCTTCTTGATGATCGGATCGACAGGGACGGCTCCGATCTTGCGTTTTGACCGTAGTTGCGAGATGAAAATGTCATAGACCTCTTTGCAAATGAACTGGATGAAGTACGGATACCCTCCAGATTCGTCGGAGATCACCGCGACCGACTCATCGTTCAGCGCTACGGGGCAGTTCTCAGCCTCGAGCGGCTTACGAATCGCCTCTCGACTTTCGTCAGGAGTAAGGCGGTCGAGCTTCATCACACGAAACATTCGTTCCGCGTACGTCCGAGCTTCTACGAGCTTTGGAAAGAGCGTCGGGAGACCCGTTAGCACAAGCATGAAGGGAATCCCCTTCCGCTGGATGCTTTGGAAGACGTCAAGAAGGACGGAGAGGGGGAACTGTCCTTTCTCCGCGTGGTCCGCAAGGTTCTGCGCTTCGTCATAAGAGAAGATCACGCTCTGTCGTTGGTCCTTTAAGCCTCCCCAGACGAACTCAAGGACTCCCTTGATCTTGTCTGCGACAAGACCGGGTGTCTGTTCGTAGCGACGCAAGAGGTCGTCATACGAAAGCCCGGGGCGGGATCCCAGCGTTAGCTGGAAGGGGGCGCCGAACCCCATCTGCTTCTTTGTTCCTCTCACGTCGAACGGAATCGTGGCGGTGACCACAGCAAGATCAGCGATGATCCTCAGAGCAAGGGTGCTTTCAGTAACGCTGGCCGACTCGGAGAGATCGTTGCTCACCCACAGCCAACCTGCCTCCTGAGCGCGGGGCTTGAACGTGTCGAGCAGGACCGTCTTGCCCACGCCGCGCAGTCCAGTCAGCACAAGATTCGTAAGAATGGTTTCTTGCTCCAGAAGTTGGTCGAATGAGACCTGCTCCTCCCTCCGTCCAGCAAGATGCGGAGGCGGATGTCCCGCGCCCGGTCGATACGGATTCTCAAAAGGCAGCAGCGTGCTCAGGTTCGAAAGCTCTTGTTAGCCGTTTGGCTAATGTTAGTCACGGTCCTAATGTTACGGACATCGCTAACGATGTGTCAAGAGCCGACCGCTGCCATTACTCGTACCTCAGCGCGCTGAGGGCGGACATGCGCATCGCACGGCGCGCGGGGAGAAAGCCGGCGAGCAACGCCACGCTGAGCGCGAGCCCCAGCGCGCCGAGGGCGAGCTCGGGGCCGACGATGAAGATCGGCGCGGGATTCGTGCGCGGGTTGAGCTCGCGGATGATCCGCTCGATGACCTGACCGCCGGCGATGCCGAGCGCCAGGCCGATGAGGCCGCCGAACACACCCACGTAAGCGGACTCCGCCAGGAAGAGCGTGCGGATGTCCCGGGGCGACGCGCCGACCGCCTTCATGATCCCGATCTCGCGCGTCCGCTCGAGGACCGACATGACCATGGTGTTGGCGATCCCGATCGCGGCCACGAGCAGCGCGACGCCGCCGATCCCGGCGAGGATCCCCTTGAAGACGCCGAAGCCCTGGTCGATCTGCTCGATGACCTGCTTCAGCGAGAACGACGAGAACCCGAGCTCCTGCACGGCCTTCACGATGTCGGCGACGTGCGTCGAGTCGTCGGCCTCGATCGCGAGCCCGCTGTACCCGGTCGACTCGCGGATGGCCTGCGGCGTGAGGCCGCGGTTCTCCGCGCCGGCGAGCAGCGCGTCGTCGAGGGGGATGCGGAACGAGGTCTGCGAGGCCTGCTCGTCGAAGACGCCGATGATGGTGACCGGGTAGTCGCGAGGCGTTCCGCTCCCGCCGATGCGCGTGCTGCCCAGCTTCACGGCCCCGCCGACACGCATGACGACCCTCTTGCCGACCGCGGCGTCGACGCTCCGCGCGATGAGCCGCGCGATGTTCCCGGGGATCACCGCGACCGCTTGATCTCCGGCCACGATATGTCTGCCGGCGAGCAGGGTGCCGCGGTCGACGGGCGCGTTGGGCTCGATGCCCTGAGGCCGGATCGTCGCGTCCTCGCCGCCCTCGACGACCATCCCGAGCGGTGCGTCGAACTGTCTGTAGATGCCGTCGACGTGCGCCACCCGCTTGAGCTGCGAGACCGTGGCGTCGGTGATCGTTCGCGGCACAGCCGAGAGCCCGCTCGCTCCGGGCTGGAACGGCTGCACGGTGACGAGGCGCAGGTCGCCGATCGAGAAGATCGAGCGGCGGACGTTGTCCTCCGCACCGGTCGCGAGCGCGATCAGCAGCACGACGAGTGCGGTGCCGATCGCGACGCCCGCCGTGGTGAGCGCCGAGCGCAGGCGTGTGCGGCCGTAGTTGCCGAGCGACATCGCGAACAGATCGGAGGATCTCACGAGCCCACCACGCGGCCGTCGCGCATGTGGACGATGCGCTCGGCGTGCGCGGCGATCGCGGCGTCGTGCGTAACGAGCAAGACGGTCTGCCCGTTGGCGTGAAGCTGCCCGAAGAGCGCGATGAGCGCGGCGCCGTTCGCGCTGTCGAGATTGCCGGTCGGCTCGTCCGCCAGGAGGATCGCGGGCTCGCCGACGAGGGCGCGCGCGATCGCGGCGCGCTGCAGCTCGCCACCCGAGAGCTCGTTCGTCCGATGGTCGGCGCGCGGGCTCATCCCGAGCCGCTCCAGGATCGCGCGCGCCCGCGTTATCCGCAGGGCGCGCGGCACCCCGGCGAAGGCGAGCGGGAGCGCGACGTTCTCCACGACGCGGTAGCGGGGCAGGAGGTTGAACGCCTGGAACACCATTCCCACGCGCTTGGAGCGGTGGCGCGCCAGCGCCTGCTCGTCGAGCGTGGACAGGTCCTCGCCGTCCACGCGGACCGTTCCGCCACTCGGCCGTTCGAGCCCGGCGATGACGTTGAGCAGCGTGGATTTGCCTGAGCCGGACGGCCCCATCACGGCGACGAACTCGCCCCTCCGGATCGCGACGCTCACGCCGTCTAGCGCCGCGACCCTGGCCGGCCCGGACGCGTAGGTGCGCTCGAGGTCCTGCGTCTCGACCGCGAGATCGTCCACGGTGGTCAAGTCTGAGGTAGTCGTGCGACCATCCGCGCGTGCGGGTGGTCAGGCCCGACCCAAGGAACCGGACGCGGAGCGTGGCCGAGATCTTCTCCGGACACGTCGAGACCTTGACGGTCGTCGGTGGCGAGCACAGCGGCGACCTGCGGCTTTCCGAGATCCATTTCAAGGACGGGGCGCGCAACCGCTGGCACATGCACTCGACCGATCAGATCCTGATCTGCACCGAGGGTGACGGGATCATCGCGACCGAGTCGGAGCAGGAAGATCTCAGTGCCGGCGTCGTCGTGCTGATCCCCAAGAACACGAAGCACTGGCACGGCGCGAAGCCGGGGAAGAGCATGACGCACTGGTCCATCCTCGGGCCGGCGGATACGCGGATCGTCGACTAGCGCCCGCGGCGCGCGGAGATCGCGGCGATCGCGAACGTAAAAACCGGAAGAGGGCCCGCTCGAACGGGCCTAGGTACGGAGAGCTCGGCCGGTCCAGAGCCAGAACGCCGGGACGAGGATCACCGAGGCGAGGCCGCCGCTCGCCAGGATGAGCTGCTCGGAACCGGCCACGGTCGCGGCGAATAGCACAAGGAGATCGATCCCGGCCAGGATCGCCAGCCAGCCGAGGCCACCCGGCAGCGAGCTGTTGCCGGAGCGGATCTCGAGCCCGAGCGTGAACGTCCAGAGCCCGGCGAGGCCGAACGTCGCGAGACCCCGCGGATCCGTCGCCGAAAGATCGCCCACGGCGAGGCCCTGGACCTCGGCGATCGCCGCGTACATCCCATGCGTCGCCGAGAGCAGCCCGTAGCCGACGCCGATCGCGGTCAGCCACCAGCGCGCATCGCCGCCGACGCGCGCCGCGGCCGCGACGACCGCTATCGTCGCGGATAACCCGGCGGCGGCGATCAGTCCCCACGCGAGCGCGGCGGCGCTGTGGTCGTCGGGATGGCCGCGGACGAAGCCGAGGAAGACGACCGCGTAGACCAGCGAGAACGCGGCGATCAGGTACGCCTGAACCCCTGCGCGCCGCGCGAACGCGCGGTCTACGGGCACGGCGACCATGCTAGCCGGTCACACCTCGCGCGAACGGAAGCTCCACACCGCGAGCGCGAGCATGCCCAGGATCCAGGCCGTGGCCCACGCGACGTACGCGGCCGGCGGCGGCTCCGCCGCGAAGAACGGATTGGCGGCGACGGCCGGTCCGACGCCCGCCTGCGCGGCGATGATCACCGCGGGCTCGAGGCTCCAGACCGCGCCACGCCAGAGGCCGTCTGTCGGGAGGATGAGCTTCGTCGCGGTGCCGACGTGGGTGATCGTCGCGTTGTTGAACGCGACGCCGACGCCGCCGACGATGCCGCCCATCCACGCGATGCCGAACAGGATCGCCGCGATGACGCCCCCGACCATGCCGGCGAGTCGCGTCGAGAGCATGAGCGCGAACGTGAGGATGACGACCCCCTCGGCCATGACGAAGGCGAGGAACTCGATCGGGTGCGGCGGCATGTAGCCACTCACGGCCTGCACCGCGAAGAGCTCGATCACCGCGGCGCTCACGCCGTACGCCAACACCAGCGCGACGAGACCGAGCCACTTGCCAATGACGTATTCGGCGCGGGACATCGGGCGCGCGAGCAGCGCCAGCGCGACGCCTGACTCCAGCTCGCCGGAGATCGCCGGCGCGGCCACGAATACCGAGGCCAGCGAGAGCACCCAGCTGAACATGAACATCACGAGGATGAGGAGCTGCGAAACGATCGTCTTCTTCTGGACGTCGGGGAGCGGCTGTCCGGCGCTGCGGAGGTCATCGATGCGGGAGATCCCCCAGACCGTCAGCGCGATCACGAGGATCGTCAGCGCGACCAGCGCGAGCAACAGCTTCCGGCGCGAGGCCTCGTGCAGGACCTCGCGCGCGACGACGAGGGAGGGCATCACGTCATTGCCCGAGGAGCCGCAGGAAGCGCTCCTCGAGCGTCTCGTGCTGCGGTTCCACCGCGTATACGCGCGCGCCGGCGCTGACGGCCGCGCTGACGAGGTCGGGGATGCGCTCGCCGTCGATCCCCCGGATGACGATCGCACCGTCGGCGCCGTCGTCGAGCTCGCCGAAGCGCGCGAGGGCAGCACGCCCCTCGCGCGAAAGCTCCGTCGCGCGGATGCGCACCGACGACGTACGGAGCAGCTCGCTCAGGTTTCCCTGTGCGATGACCTTGCCGCGGTCGACGATCGCCACAGCGTCGCAGACCTGCTCCACCTCCGAAAGCAGGTGTGAATTGAGGAAGACGACGGTGCCGTTCTCGCGGAGCGCGCGGATGATCTCGCGCACGTCGTGGCGCCCGACCGGGTCGAGCGCGCTCGTGGGCTCGTCGAGCAGCACGACCGCGGGATCGCCGAGCAGCGCGACGCCGAGCCCGAGCCGCTGCTGCATGCCTTTCGAGAACGTGCCGACCCGGCTGTCGCCGCGATCGGCGAGGCCGACCGTCGCGAGAGTGCCGTCGATCTCGGCCGCCCAGCGCGCGCGCTCGATCCCGGCGAGCTCGCAATGGAGGGCGAGGACCTCGCGCGCCGTGAGCCACGACTGGTAGCGGAAGAGCTCCGGCAGGTAGCCGATGCGGCCGAGTGACGGCTTCGAGCCGAGCGCGCCACCCGCGAGCGATCCGCTGCCGCTCGTCGGCCGCGTGAGCCCGAGGAGGATCTTGACCGCGGTGGTCTTCCCGGCGCCGTTCGGCCCGAGGAAGCCGAAGGCGCCATCGCGAACCGAAAGCGTAAGGTCGTCGAGCGCCACGACGTTCCCGTAGCGCTTCGTCACGTGCTCCAGGTGGACCGCCGCGGCCGTCACCTAGCGCATGGAGTTCGCGATGTCGAGAGCCTGTGCCTCCGTGAGCGAGCCGACCACCTCGTACATCATGCCGTCCTTCTGCCAGATGACCGCGCTCGCGATACCGGTGTTGTCGCCGATGAATAGACCTTCGACGCCCTGCACCCTGACCGGGTGCGATATGGCGAGCTCGGCCGGCACGGGCACGGGCAACGTCGTCGCGGGGTCCCCGATCGCCCGGATCGCCGCGGCGAGCTGCGGAGAGATGCCCGGCTGCTGCAGCAGGTAGCCGCGGAGCTGGTCGACGGTGACGCCGTCGCTTGTGACGACCGGGGCCTTCGCCTGGCCGACGACGAGCGTCGGGAGACCGGAGAGGTCGCCTCGAGTCTGGGTGCTGGCAGGCGCGCCCCAGATCTGGAACACCGCGGGCCCTCCTGTGACGATCAGCTTGCTGCCGTCGATGTTCGCGGGCAGCGGCGGGGCCGTGCGTCCGACGCGCGTCGCGGCCTGTCGCGTCGAGTCCGCGCTGAACGTGAACGTCGCGCTGGACTGGTTGATGACTCCGTAGCGCACCGGGCCGGAGATGCTGGCCGGGAGCGAGCTCGGCGCTTGCACGCTGAAGCCCGCGGCGTTCGCCGCGGCGCTCAGCGAGCGCACCTCGCGCGGCTGCGGCGGGGTGGTCCAGGTGAAGGTCCCGTACGCGCCGAGGCACTGCTGCAGGTCGAGGCCGGCGCATGCCGTCCCGAGGTAGTTCAGGTCGTTCTGTGTGACCGGCACGCCGACGACCCGCCTCGGCTCGAAGATCGTGAAGATGCTGTCCGCGACGCCCGAGAGCGTCAGCGCGCTCGCCACGACTACGACGCCCGCGGCCGCCGCGAGGCTCTGCAGCAGCCGTCTGGACAAGCGACGATGCGCGATCGGCGCATGCGGGAGCGCGCGCTGCTCCTGAACTCGCTCGCGGAAGCGCGCGAGCGCCTCCTCGGTGTTCACGCGCGGCTCGTTCACCCCGAGCGCGCGCTCGATCTCGATGTCGTTCATCGCATCTCCCTCCGGAAAGCATCCTCCGCGCGGCGCAGCAGCGTGCCGACGCTCGACGCGCGGACATCGAGCGCCATGGCGATCTCGGCATAGGAAAGGCCGGCGTAGCGCAGCACGAGAAGGGCGGCGGAGCGCTCCGGCAGGCGCGCCAGGACCGTTCGCACCTCTTCACGGGTCTCCGACGACGCCGCGGCCTCGGCCGGGTCGTCGACCGCGGGGGCGTCCTCGGCGAGGGCCCCGGTCGCCTCGCGCCGGATGCGCCGATCGCGAGCGCGCAGCGCGTTGAGCGCGGCGTGCGCGGCGGCGGCGTGGAGCCAGGCCGGCGCGTAGTCGGCGTTGGCGGGGTGCGCACGATAGAAGGAGAGGAACACGTCCTGAGCCACGTCCTCGGCCTCCGCCTGATCGGCCAGCACGCGGTGGGCGATGCCCACCACGCGCGCGTACTCGGTCCGGAAGAGGCTCTCGAACGCGGGGGAGAGGCCCGCGACGCCGGGGCTCCCGCGCGCGGGCAGCGTCATCGACGACTCCATCCGCTCATAGAGCACCGCGGTGCCGCCGAATGTGACAGACGCGGGGGCACACGACCGATTGTCGGCGTAGGCTGCCCGCCGTGGAGATCCTGGTCGGACTCGTGGGTGTCCTCGTCGCGATCGCGGTCGTCCTGCTGGTGGTCGGCATCGTCGTCGGCCGGTCGCTGCCCGTCGCGCACGTCGCGAGCCGCGCAGTGACGTTCCCGGCCGCTCCCGAGCGGATCTGGGACGCGATCAACGATCCGGCGCTGATGCGCTCGCGCGGCGTCGGTGATGTGAACTTCGAGACGATCGAGTCGGCACCGCCGCGGCGCCTCGTGCGCCGCGTGGTGGGCGAGAGCAGCTTCGGCGGGACGTGGACCTGCGAGCTGCAGCCGGAAGCCGGAGGCACGAGCCTCGTCATCACGGAGAACGGCGAGGTGTACAACGCGTTCTTCCGGTTCATGTCGCGCTACATCGTCGGCCACCATCGCACGATCGATTCGTTCATCTGGGCGCTGCGCAAGCACCTCGAGGCCGCACCCGCGTAACGGGCTCGCCCGGCCACCGGGCGCGCGACCGCGAGGCTGGCACCGTTCGTGCGCCGCTGCTCCGTGGCGTCCCGTCCGATCCCGCGCGATCGGGCCGGGCAGCCGCCCACTCGGTCGCCATCCGAAGAATTCAGCTGATCAAAGGGGAGCGCATGGACGCACTGAGCCTGCTGAAGCAGGACCACGACAAGGCGAAGGAAGTCATCAAGAAGATCGAGAAGACCACCGAGCGCGCGAAAGCGGAGCGTGAGGAGCTCTTCCAGGGTCTCGTGGACGATCTCACGGTGCACGAGCGCATCGAGGAGGAGATCTTCTATCCGACGCTGCAGCGGCATCCGAGGGCGAAGGAGCTTGTTCTCGAGGCGTACGTCGAGCACGATGTCGTCGACTCGCTGACCGACGAGACTTCGATCATCCCGGCGGACGACGAGAGCTGGATGCCCCACTTCAAGGTGTTCAGGGAGAATCTCGAGCACCACATCGAGGAGGAGGAGGGCGAGCTCTTCCCCAAGACGAATGAGCTGCTCTCGAAGGACGAGCTCGAGGATCTCGGCGAAAAGATGGCGGCCCTCAAGGAGCAGGCGCGGCAGGATCTTTTGGAAGAGGCGGAGGAGTCATAGCCATGCCGACCGTGAAGAAATCCATCGAGGTCAACGTTCCCGTTCGCACCGCCTATGACCAGTGGACGCAGTTCGAGGAGTTCCCTCGCTTCATGGAGGGCGTTGAGTCGGTCCAGCAGCTGGACGACAAGCGGCTCCATTGGCGCGCGAAGGTCGCGGGCAAGGTCGAGGAGTGGGACGCCGAGATCACCGAGCAGGTACCGGACAAGGTCATCTCGTGGCGCAGCATCTCCGGAGCGCGCAACGAGGGCACGGTGCGCTTCGTCCCGCTCGGCCCCGACAAGACGAGGATCGAGCTCGAGATGCACTGGGAGCCGAGGGATGTGACGGAGCGCGTCGGCGACGTGCTCGGCGCAGACGACATGCGCATCCAGGCCGACCTCCAGCGCTTCAAGGAGTTCATCGAGGAGCGGCGGACGCCGACCGGCGCCTGGCGCGGTGAGATCCACGGAAACCGTGTCGAAGGCGACCGCGAAAGGGTCGACGAGGAGACCGGCACCAGCTCGCGGAGCTAGCGCTATGCGCGTCGCGATGCTGGCGCCGATCTCGTGGCGTGTGCCGCCGCGCCACTACGGGCCGTGGGAGCGCGTCGTATCGCTCCTCACGGAGGGCCTCGTCGAGCGCGGAGTCGAGGTGACGCTGTTCGCAACCGCGGACAGCGTCACGCAGGGAAAGCTCGACGCGGTCTGCCCACGCCCGCTCTCCGAAGACGCGTCCCTCGACCCCAAGGTGTGGGAGGCGCTCCACATCGCCAACGCGTTCGCGAAGGCCGAGCGCTTCGATCTGCTCCACAACCATTACGACTTCCTGCCTCTCACGTACACCGGGCTCGTCTCGACCCCGGTCGTCACGACGATCCATGGCTTCTCGTCCGACAGCATCCGGCCCGTGTTCCGGCGCTACGACCGCCGGGTCGCCTACGTGTCGATCAGCGACGCCGATCGCGACCCCGATCTGCACTACCTCGCGACCGTGCACCACGGGATCGACCTCTCCGAGTTCACGCCCCGCGAGCGACCCGGTCGCGGCCTCGTCTGCCTCGGGCGGATCCATCCGGACAAGGGCGTCGCCGAGGCGATCGCCGTCGCGAAGGCGGCGAACCTGCCGCTGGTCATCGCTGGGATCGTGCACGACCCCCTGTACTTCGAGCGCGAGGTCGCGCCCCACCTCGACGGCGACCGCGTGCGGTACGTCGGATCGGTGACTCCCGCCGAACGCGACGAGCTCCTCGGGTCGGCGCGCGCGCTCCTGCATCTGGTCGAGTTCGCGGAGCCGTTCGGACTTTCGATGGTCGAGGCGATGGCCTGCGGGACGCCGGTCATCGCGCGGCGGCGCGGGTCGGTTCCGGAGGTCGTCGACGACGGCGTCACCGGGTTCGTGGTCGACGACGTCGCCGGCGCGCTCGAGGCCGTCAGGCGCGCCGCGGCGCTCGACCGGAAGGCGGTTCGCGCCCGTGCCGCCCAGCGCTTCAGCCGCGATCGCATGGTCGATGACTACCTGCGGGTGTACGAGCGCGTGCTCGCCGGGGCGGGCGTCGCGTGACCGATAGATCGGCCGTTTCCCGCACCGCCGCTCCGGCCCTGGCACGTCCGGTGCTCTAGAGCCGCCTCGTGCTCATCGACTCGCGCCGCGACCTCGAGACCATCGAGACCTACTACCGCGCCGTCGCGCCCTTCTACGAGGCCGAGATGAAGCTGCGCGACGACGTCACCGAGTGGAAGGCCCTGGCCCGCCGGCTCGACCCCCGGCGCGTGCTCGATCTCGGCTGCGGCTACGGGCGGATCGCTCTCGCCCTGCTCGAAGATGGACCCTCGCGCGAGGTGGTCGGCGTTGACGTCTCGACCGCGCTTCTTGGAGATGCGGACCCGCCGTTCACCTTCGTTCGCGCCGACATGCGCGAGATCCCGATCGACGAGGAGTTCGACCTCATCGTCGCGGCCAACGACCCGTTCGCACATCTGCTCGACGACGCCGATCGAGCCGCGGCAATCGCCGAGGCCCGCCGGCTCCTCGTCCGAGAGGGACTCCTGGTCATCGATGGTCTCTACGTGCCGCCACAGGACGACGCGATCGCGTCGGCCCCCGGCGGCCTGACGCGCGAGCGCAACCTCCCGGATGAGACGCTGGTCCACGAAGTCTGGCGGGGCGTCGGCGGGCACCGGTACGACACCACGTACTTCTACGAGCGCGGGGGCCGGCTTCTCGCGCAGGCGAACGCGCGCGTCCGAGCGTGGCACCCTGGCGAGTCGGCGCTGCGCGAAAGCGGAGCGCGCGTCGCCGGCGCCCTCGACGAGCGCGATTTCGATCCATGGGGGGAGCGTCTCGTCGCCGTCGTCCCGGGCTGGTCATGAAGCTTCGGCACCCGGTCGTCCGGGGTCATCCGCTCCACGCCATGGCCTCGGACTTTCCCATTGGGATCCTCCCGCTGGCGCTCGCCGCCTCCGTCGCGGCTCGCCTGCGGAGATCGCGCGAGGTGACGTTCGCGGCTGACGCCGCGGCCGTCGCCGCCGCGTTGTCGTTCTTGCCGGCGGCGCTCCTCGGCTGGTGGGAGTGGCTCACCATTCCCGCCGAGCACGAGGCGCGTCGCCCGGCGACGACGCACGGGCTCTTCAACACCGGCGCAACGGCGCTCGCGGCATTCGCGCTCTGGCGCCCGCGCCGCGCGGAGCTTCAGCTGTCCGCGCTCTCGTCCCTGCTCGTCGGTGCGTGGATCGGCGGCGAGCTCGTGTACCGGATCGGCTGGCGGGTGCGCAAGGCCGAGCTCCTTGAGCAGCTCGAGGACGACAGGAGCCCGGACGAGGCCGAGCGCATCATCGAGGAGCACGAGCGCGCGAACACGTTCCTCGCCTAAGGCTCAGCCCGATTCGCGCGAGGGCAGCAGCGCGAGGAACTCCTGGCGGACCTTGTCCTCGTCGAACGCGCCGGCGATCGCGCTCGTCGTCGTGACCACGCGGGGCTTGGACACGCCCCGCATTTCCATGCAGAGATGGCGACCCTGCAGCACGACCATGACGCCGCGCGGCTGGAGACGGTCGCGGAGCAGGCCGAGGATCTGTTCGGTCATGCGCTCCTGGAGCTGCGGCCGCCGTGCGTAGTGGTCCACGACGCGCGCGATCTTCGACAGCCCGACGATGCGGTCGGACGGGATGTACCCGACGTGCGCCGAGCCGAAGAACGGCAGGAAGTGGTGCGCGCACAGCGAGTAGAACGGGATGTCGAGGACCGTGACCATCTCCGAGTAGCCCTCGCGATTCGGGAAGGTGCGGAGGCGCGGCTCGTCGCGCTCGAGCCCCGCGAAGAGCTCGCGGTACATGCGGGCGACGCGCAGGTCCGTGCCGGCGAGATCGGGATCGCTCCTGTCCAGCTCGAGAGCTTCGAGCACGGCGTGGAAGGCTAGCGCGACACGGCGCGTCTTCTCGTCGACACGCTGCGGCTGGTCTTCGTCGTCGAGATCGCGCAAACGATGGACGGCCATCAGAGGACTCCCTCCGCGGGCATGAGGACGATCTCGTCCATGCTCGCGTGCGCCGGCACCGAGACGGCGTGCAGGATGGTGCGTGCGACGTCCTCCGGCCGGAGCATCCGCTCGCGATCGAGGTGGGTGCCGCCGGCCCGGTCCCAGAACTCCGTGTCCACCGCGCCGGGGACGATCGTGGTCACGCGCACGCCCTCGCGCCGCACCTCCTCGGCGACGACCTGCGCGAGCGCGCGGACGCCTGCCTTCGAGGCGCAGTACGCGCCGCTTTCCGCGAACGGCCGCATTGCCGCGACCGACGCGATGGCGAAGAGGTGCCCGCGCGCGCGACGGACGTGCGGAAGGGTTTCGCGGAAGACCAGGAACGTCCCCCGGAGGTTCGTCTCCACGACCTCGTCCCACGCGTCGACGCGCATGCGATCGGTGCGGGCGAAGCGGCCGAGGCCGGCGGCGGGTACCACGATGTCGATGCCGCCGAGCTCCGAGACGGCCTCGCGCACCGCGCGGGCCACCGCCCCCGGGTCGCGGACGTCGCACTCGAGTGCCTTCGCCCGGCCATCGAGCTCGTCGGCGAGGTCCGCGAGCGCCTCACCGGCGCGGCCCGCCAGCGCGACCTCCGCACCGGCCTCGGCGAGCGCGCGCGCGGTCGCCCGGCCGATCCCGCTCGACGCGCCGGTCACGAACGCGCGGCGGCCGCCGAGCGCGCTCATCGGCAGCGCAGCACGCTCATTCGTGATCTATGCCGGTGTAGGCGAAGGCCGAGCGGGGAGTCTCGTAGACGACTACGCGAGCGAGGTCCGGCACGTCCTTCGCGAGCAGGCTCCAGATGCGCTCCGCGATTCGTTCGGCGGTCGGCAGCACGCGATCAAATGGCGGGACCTCGGCGTTCAAATAGCGGTGGTCGAACGCCTGAAGCACCCTGCAGGAGACGGCTTCGTCGATCGCGCCCACGTCCGCGATGAGCCCGGTGTCGTCGTCCAGCGCTCCGCTCACGGTGACCTCGAAGCGGTAATCGTGACCGTGCGGCTGCGGGTTCGCGCACTTGCCGTAGAGGCGCCGGTTCTCCTCATCCGACCGGCCGGGGTCGGCGAGCCGGTGCGCGGCCGAGAACCCGTACGCACGAGTCAGCTCCACGTTTCCTCCTTCGTCTCGTTCGGACCAGAGGTCCTCGCCCTCCGTGACGCGCACGCGCGCCAGGCGGACGCCCAACCTGCTGCGCATGCGCGGTGCCAGGGCGCGGAAGAGCGAGTCGGCGAGCGCCTCTGTCGAGGGCGCTCGGCCGTCGAGTGCCGCGTACTCGGTGTCGAGGCGGCGATGGTCGAGGGGCGCGAGCGCATCGGCGAGGACCGCGTCGAGGCCGCGGAAGTCCACCACGAAGTGGGTTTTTTCGTCGATCGGGCCGGCGATCGACGCGGTCAGCGTGAAGTTGTGGCCGTGCAGCCGGGCGGCCTTGCCCAAGCGCTCGTCGCGGTAGCGGTGGGCGGCCTCGAACCCCTTGGCGCGGGTCACCTCGACCTGCGCCTCGCGCGGCGACCGAGGGATGAATCGTGGAACCGGCTCCGCCACTAGCGCCCGTTCGCGTGGCCGGCGAGCACGCGCATCGCCGCGGTCATCCGTCCGCGAAGCGGCGGCAGCGGTTCCTGCGGTTCGCGATCGACCGCGTCCGTGCCGGTCAGGAGACGCAACGGGACCGGCAGGAGGATCCGGTAGAGGATCTCCCACTCCTCGAACGCCAGATCTCGGCTCGCGAGCTCGGCGCCAATCGCATCGAGGTCGTCCTCTCCGCGCGCTGCCCGCTCGAGGCGCTCCTCGAGCAGACCTCGCCGGCGTCTGGAGCCTTTCGAGCCACGCCCGCCTGTTCAGCAGGGTCCGTGCCCCTCGCCTCGGTCGTGCGGCCGGTCGCTCGCTCGCCGTCGCTCGTCCGGTTCGTAGCATCGCGATTCCGTGAAGGTTGGCGAGACCCTCGATCTGAGCACGCGCTCGGCCTGGCGCGCGTGGCTGCGGCGCAACCATGCGAAGAAGAGGGAGATCTGGCTCGTCGCGCACGCGAAGTCGAGCCGCCGGAGGTCGATCCCCTATGACGACGCGGTCGAAGAGGCGCTCTGCTTCGGCTGGATCGACAGCACCATGAAGAAGCTCGGCCCGTCCACGCGGGCCCAGCGCTACACGCCGCGCCGCAAGGGTTCGCCGGTGTCGGAGATGAACAAGGCGCGCGCGCGAAGACTCGTGCGTCAGCGGCGGATGACCGCGGCGGGGCGCGCCGCGTTGGGCGACGCCCTGAGACCCGAGCCGCTGCACGTGGCGCCCGACATCCGGCGTGCGCTTCGCGCGACGCCCGGCGCTTGGTCGCGTTTCGAGCGGCTGCCGATCACCTACAAGCGCATCCGTCTCGGGTTCATCGAAGGTGCGCGCGGACGGCCTGCGATCTTCGCGACGCGCCTGAGCTATTTCGTGCGCATGACCGCCGCCGGGAAGCGCTACGGCATGGTGCGCGGCTAGTCTCTCGTCCGTGCCGCTCGCACGGATACAGCCGATCCACACCGGCTACTACACGATGCCCGCCGATTCTCAATTTCCGGGCGAGCGCGTGGTGGTGACGGCCTTCGTCATCGAGCACCCGCGCGGCGTGTTCCTGATGGACACCGGCTTCTCCCCCGAGCCGAAGAAGATGGTCGACCGCTATCGACCGGTGCAGATACGTCCGATCGACGAGGCGCTGCGGTCGGCGGGCCGCGCGCGGTCCGACGTGAAAATCATCGCGAACTGCCACTTCCACGCCGACCATTCGGGAGGGAATCGCCACTTCGCGGGGACGCCGATCCTCGTCCAGAAGCGCGAGCTCGCGCACGCGCGCTCGGACCCCGACTACACCCACCTCCCGCACGTTGCCGATTTCCCCGGCGCGGTGATTGAGGAGATCGAAGGCGAGGCCGAGCCCTGGCCGGGCATCCGGATCGTCCCGACGCCCGGGCACTCGCCGGGTCATCAGTCGCTCGTGGTCGAGACGAAGGAGGGCCGCGTGGTCCTCGCGGGGCAGGCGCTCAACTTCTCGTCCGACTACGCGCGGCATCGCTTCTCGCACGAGCTGTCTCTCGCGGGCGAGCCGCACGGCGACTATCCCGACTGGATCGCGCGGTTCCACGACCTCGATCCGTGGCGCGTGTACTTCGCGCACGACCGCGCGGTGTGGCAGCGTGACGTGGCCGCCTCGATCCTCTGAGACGGTTTGCCCACGAAACCCTAGATTTGACCGGCCATGGCGACCGCTGACCGGTCCGTTGCCGCGCTGCCGCTCCTGTTCTTCGCCGACGGCTACCGCTTCCCCGACGTCTATCACACGACGAAGTTCCTAGCGCCGGATCCGATCATCGCGCTCGAGGACGTCGAGGAGCTCGTCATCGTGGCGAGCTCGCTGGAAGAGGGCCGTGCCCGCAAGGAATCGCGCGCCACGAAGGTCGTGAACATGAACGCGTACGGGGCCCAGGAGCTCGCCGAGAAGGGCGTGACTGGCACGGAATTCAGCGCGACGATCATCAAGCGCTTCCTCGACGAGCGCGGTGTGCGGCGGGTCGCGGTCGCACCGTACTTCCCGCTCGCGGAGGCGGATCGGCTCCGCGAGATGGGAGTCGAGCTCGTCATCGCGAAGGACCTGCGCGAGCGCCGCCGCACGAAGCGTCCCGACGAGATCGAGGCGATCGAAGCGTCGCAGCGGGCCACGGAGGAGGCCTGGCGCCTGGGCGTCGACGCGCTTCGCCGCGCGAAGGTCCGGCCGGACAAGACGCTCGAGCTCGACGGCGCGGTCTTCACCGCCGAGCGCCTGCGCGCGATCGTGGAGACGGCGCTCCTGGAGCACGGCTGCGCGTCCGACGGGGCCATCTGCGCGCCAGGCCCGCAGGCCGCGGACCCGCACCAGATCGGCACGGGTCCGTTGCACGCGGGCGAGCCGATCGTCATGGACATCTTCCCCCAGCACAAGACGACCCGGTACTGGGCGGACATGACGCGCACCGTTTCCAAGGGCGAGCCGCCGGCCGAGATCCGCAAGATGTTCGACGTGGTGATGCGCGCGCAGGACGCCGGGATCAAGGCGCTGCGGCCGGGTGTCACCGGCCGCGCGGTCCACGAGATCGTCGAGGACATCATCTGGCAGGCCGGCTACGACACGCTGCGGGCAGGGCAGAAGCGCGATCCGAGCGATCAAACGCCCCGCGGCTTCATCCACTCGACCGGACATGGCGTCGGCCTCGACATCCACGAGGCGCCCGCCATCGCGCGCTCTGGCATCAAGCCGCTCGTCGCGGGCGACGTGGTGACGATCGAGCCAGCCATCTACGACCCGGCGATCGGCGGCGTGCGGCTCGAGGACATGCTCGTCATCACCGCCGACGGCGCGCGCGATCTCACGAAGGCCCCTCGCGAGCTCGTCGTCTAAGACCTGACCGCTCTTCTGTTCGGCGTCGGCGCCGCTGTCGTCTGGGGATTCGCCGACTACGCCGCCGCGCTCTGCGCCCGCCGCGTCGGCGCGATGCGCACGGCGTTCGGGATGCAGGGCACCGGGCTCGTTTCGTTCGCGATCGTCATGTGGGCCATCGGTCGATGGCCGGCCATCGAGGGCGGCATGCTCCCGTTCGCTCTGGCGCTCGGCGTCCTCGGCGTTGTCTCGGTCGCGGCCCTCTATCGCGGCCTCGCGCTAGGCCCTGTCGCGGTCGTCGCGCCGGTGGTCGCCTCGTACGTCGTCCTGACTGTGGTCCTCGTGGTCATCTTCCTCGGCGAGCGACTCACGACCGCACAGGTCCTCGCCGCGTCGGTGGTCTTCGGCGGCGTCGTGCTCACGTCGACCGACGCCCGCGAGCTGCGCGTTACGCTCGGCCGCCCCATCCCGGGCGTGCGCATCGGCCTCATCGCCACGGTCGGTTTCGGGACGTGGAGCGCCGTCTTCGCCGTCGCCACGCGGCAGTTCTCGTGGATCGCGATCCTCCTGCTCTTGCGTGCGGCGAGCTTCGCGATCATCGGCGCCTACCTCGCCGCGCGGCGGATCGATCTCGGTGTCTTCCGCGATCGGACCGCGCTCGCCCTCGCGACGGCCGTCGGCGTACTCGACACGCTCGCGAACGCGCTCTTCGCGCTCGGGATCGAGTCGGGCTACGCCTCGCTCGCGGCGACGGGGACTGGGATCTACCCGATCATCCCTGCGGTGCTGGGCATGGTCGCGCTCGGCGAGCGGCTCGCACCGAACCAGTACCTGGGGATCGCGATGCTGGTCGCCGGTCTTGCGGCGCTCGGCGCGGTCAGCTAGGCGGCGAGCGGCAGCTCCGTCACGAGGCTGGTGCGCGCGATCTTCGTGCGCAGATACGCGACGGCCGCCTCCAATTGCGGGTCGCCCTGAGCGCCGGCCGGTTGGTCGACGATCTGGTCGGGGACGACGCCGCGATTCGGGCCGTTCAGCTCGGCGCCGGTCTTCGCGTCCTGGATCTTGGTGATCGTGACCAGGAGCATTCCGCCGTCCGGGAGCTCCCGCGGCTGACCCGTGCCCACGCAGCCCGCGGTCTGCGTCCCGATGACGATGCCGACATCGTTGGCGCGGATGCCGGCGGCGATGATCTCCGCTCCCGACGCCGAGTTCTTGTTCACGAGGACGACGAGCGGCTTGGGCTTGTTGAAGTAGAGGCGCCGGTTCACGTCGAGGGGCGTGCGGTTGCCGTCGCGGCCGGTCTGGTACACGAGCGTGCCCTGGCGCACGAAGATGCTGGCGATGTCGACCGCGGCCGACAGGTCACCGCCCGGGTCGCTCCGCAGATCCAGGATCAGGGCGTCGGCGCCGCTCGCGTCGAGGCGCCGGACCGCGGCGGAGACCTCGTCGGCGACCGCGCCGACGAGCTGGGGCACCTCGATGCGACCGATGTTGCCTTCGATGAGGCTGTCGGTCTGGAGCGGCACGTTGAACCGGGCGCGGTTCATCGTGAACGAGAGGCTGGTCTGCTGGCGGAGGACGCCGACCGTCACCGGCGTGCCCTCCGCGCCGCGGACCTTGTTGGCGACCTCGTCCGTCTGGAGGTTCGTCACGTCGGCCCCGTCGACGCTGACGATCCGATCGCCCACCCGGATGCCCGCGCGGTCGGCAGGCGTGCCCGAATAGACGCGGACGACCTCGATCGGCGCGTCCACGGTCGGCTTGCTGATCTGCACACCGATGCCGGAGACGGGAGGCTGCGGCTGGTTGAAGCGCTTCGCGCGATCGGGGTCGAGGTAGTAGGTGTGGCACTCGTTCATGGACTTCGCCATCCCGTCGACCGCGGCGCGCTCAAGCTTGGTCTTGTCCGCGTTCGGTGTCGCGGCGACGATCGCATCGAGGCGGTCGGAGAACTTCGCGAAATCGGACCAGGTGCTGCCGGTGAGGTTCAGCCCCGCCGTGGGCAGCGCGCCGTCGGTCGCGCCCTCCTTTTTCGCCTCGGCGACCGCGCCATCGAGGGCTCCCGCGAGCAGGGGCTTCGACGAGGGCTTGTCGACGTGGCGCTCGATGAGCACCTGGTAGGCGGCTTCGGCCGTCTTGTACGCGGTGTTGGACGGCAGGAGCTCGCGCTGAAGCTCCGCAGGCACGAGCGTGCATGCGGCGAACACGAACGCGAGAAGGGGGAGAAGCGTGCGAAGGCGGATCACCGTGTACCTACGAGCAGTCTACGGGGCGCGAAACTGCTTCAGGCGACCTCGCTCGTTAAGAGCTTTCTTAGACGGCCCAGCGCGCGGAACTGCAGCGCGCGGATCGCGCCCTCGTTCTTTCCGAGCACCTGCGCGACCTGGCGGCTGGACATGTTCTCTACGAAGCGCAGCACGATGACCTCTTGCTGTTCGGTCGTGAGGTGCTTCACAGCGCCGCGCAGCGCATCGACGGCTTCACCGTGCACCGCGCGCTCGTGCGCGGTCGGTCCTTCCTCCGCGACGCCATACGCGTTGTCGAGGTCCACCGTTGGTCGCTCGCGGCGGCGGCGATCGGTGACCGCGTTGCGCGCGATCGTGTAGAGCCACGCGAGGAAGGACTTGCCCTGCCAGCGGTACCGATGGATGTTCGCGAACGCCCGCGTGAACACTTCGCTCGCGAGGTCCTCAGCGTCCGAGGGCTCGCGCACCCGGTAGAGCAGGTAGCGGTACACGGAGTCGATGTGCCGGTCGTAGAGTTCCGCGAACGCCCCTCGGTCGCCCGCTTTCGCTCGGGCGATGACGTCGGGCACCGGCCCAACGACCTCGAGCGGGAACGTGGTCACCTTGGCGAGGCCTGATCTCAAGCCGTCGGCCCTTCCCTTCCTCACGCGCCTCGGGACCATATCGGCCCCGAGGCCTGTGCGCCAATGGCCCGCCGGTACCAAAACCGTCCCAGCGGGGCGCTCTAGGCGGGGGCCGCAGGTGCGGTCAGGACCAACGTACTACACGAACGCACGTTCCAGAGGCACCCGAACGTCGGCGATCGGGGCCGTTTCAGGTGGTCGGAGATGCGACGCCGGCGATCTTCTGTTTCAGGATCTCGATCGCCTTGTCGATCGCGCTCGCGTCGTCCGCCTGCACGTCCGGGGGAACGCCGATGTTGTTGTAGGCGGTTCCGGTCACGGCGCCCGAGAGCTCCGCCACAACGACGGTGATCTGGCTGCCGTCCGGCATCCGGGTCGTATTCGCCGATCCGACGCATCCGACGGTTTTCTGACCCACGAGAGTCGCGCGCTTGTTCTCCCGGAGCGCCGCGGCGAAGACCTCCGGTCCCGAGCCGCCGCGATCGTTCAGCACGATCGCGATCGGGAGCTGGTATTCGGCGGGGAGCCGTAGGTCCGCGAGCGCCGACATCGTGCCACCCGGTCCGTTGCGGAACACCGTCCGGAGCGTCGGCTCTCCATTCAGGAAAAAGCTGATGAGGATGTCCACGCTCGTCTCGCGGCCGCCGACGTTCCCTCGCAGATCGAACAGCCACGCCCTGGCCCCCGCGGCGAGCGCCTTGTCGAGGACCTTCCGGACCTCATCGTGCGTCTTGTACGTCCCCGTGGTGAGGAAGCGCGCGAAGGTGATGTAGGCGATCCCGCCCGGGAGAAGCGATGCCTGCAGACCGGATTCGTCGGGTGACGCGAGCGGTGTGCCACCCGCGGGCACGCGCGGACCCGACCCGGTGACCCGCTCACTTCGCGAGAGGAACCCGGCTCCATCCTTGTTCACGTAATAGGTGTGGCAATCAGGCGATGCCCCGATCATGCCGCCGATGGCCGTGTCCGCGAAGCGATCTGCGCTCAGCTGCGTGTTGCGCGCCGCGAACGCGGCGGCCGCGTCGGCGAATTTCCGGAAGTCGGCGAGGACCGGCTCGCTGATGTCCTCAAGCTCGAGGGAGGGGAAGTCGTCGGGACCGCCGGTCTTCCTCGCCTCGGCCTTGAGGGCCTCCACCGCGCCCTGCAGCACCTTCTTGCTGGACACGTTGTGGACGTCGGCGTCGACGAGGAAGCTGTACGCGATGTCGAGCTTGGACCGCTTGATGTCGGGGGTCCGCGCCGGACTCGGTGAGCTCGTCATCGCCCCGAAATTGCAGGCCGTCACGACAAGCACGCACACGAGCAGGAACAGCCTTCGGCGCATCGGGAAGAGGGTACGGCCGGTCAGTCGGCGGGCGTGGTCACCTTGGTCGCATGCTGCGCGCGCCAGTCGGCGGGCGAGGCGCAGAAGCCTTCGTAGTCGATGTACTCGGTGATCGTCGGACGCTCGCCGCACACCGGGCAGTCCGGGTCGCGGCGCAGACGCACCTCGCGGAAGCTTCCCTCGAGCGCGTCGTACAGGAGGTACCGGCCGATGAGCGGCTCGCCGATGCCGAGAAGCAGCTTGATCGTCTCCGCCGCCTGGACCGTCCCGATGACGCCCGGCAGCACACCGAGCACACCCGCCTC
The DNA here is from genome assembly GCA_036002305.1 of Candidatus Limnocylindria bacterium. GTDB lineage: Bacteria > Chloroflexota > Limnocylindria > P2-11E > P2-11E > 3-1-20CM-2-70-9. The sequence continues at coordinate 12,665 of DASYTL010000041.1, read as the reverse complement.
GGCGCACGATGGCGCGAGCTCCGGCGGGGGCGGCTCGGGGAAGAGGCACCGGTAGCACGGCCCCTCGAACGGCTTGAACACGGTGACCTGGCCCTCGAAGCGGTAGATCGATCCGTGCACCACAGGGATGCGGTGCTTCACCGACGCGTCGTTCAGGAGATAGCGGGTCGGAAAGTTGTCCGCGCCGTCAACGACGACGTCGTAGTCCGTGATGATCCGATCGATGTTCTCGCTGGTCAGGCGCTCCTGGTAGCCGACGATCTTCACGTCCGGGTTGAGCGCCTCGAGCGTCCGCTTCGCGGACTCGACCTTCGGCTCGCCGATGCTCTCGGTTGAGTGGAGGATCTGGCGCTGGAGGTTGGTCAGGTCGACGACGTCGGAGTCCACGATGCCGAGCGTGCCGACGCCGGCCGAGGCGAGGTAGTACGCGGCGGGAGACCCGAGACCGCCGGCGCCGATGAGCAGCACCTTGCTCTGGAGGAGCTTCTGCTGGCCCTCCTCGCCGACCTCGGGGATCAGCAGATGTCGCGAGTAGCGCTGCGCCTGCTCAGGCGTGAAGCTCGCCGGCTTCGTCCACGGCTTGCCGGAGTCCTTCCAGCGGTTGAAGCCACCGGCCATCGAGATGACGTTCGTGTAGCCGAGCTTTTGGAGCGTGTCGGCGGCCATCGCCGACCGCACGCCCCCGGCGCAGTAGAGAACCGTGGTCTTCTCTTTGTCCGGAAGCCGGTCCTCGACGCGCTGCTCGAGGAAGCTCTTGGGAACGTGGACCGCGCCGAGGATGTGCCCCTGGTCCCACTCGTCCTTCTCGCGGACGTCGCCGACCTGGATCTCGCCGGAGCGGATCAGGTCCTGGACCTGCTCGGGCGTGGCCTCCTTGATGCGTTTCTTGATGTCGGCGAAGTAGTCGCGATAGGTCGGCATTCGTGCTCCCTCGTGCCCAATGCTAAACCGAGCCGGACCATTGGAAATTCCCGGTATCCTCGGAATTCCCCTGTGGAGACGCTCTCTTTCGACCTGCTCCAGTTCCTCTACCACCTGGCCCTCGCGATCCTCGTCGGTGGCTCGCTCGTCCTGGGGACGGTCGTCGCGCCCGCCGTCTTCGCGTCTGGGCGCTCGCGCGCCGAGGCGGGCGCGCTCTTCGGGGGCATCCTCGCTCGCTTCGACGGTCTCGCGATCTTCTGCGTGATCGTCATCGCGGTGACCAGCGTGTTGAAAGCGTTGAGCTTCGAGGTGACCGGCAGCCCTGACCAGCGGCTCATCCTGCGATGGGTCGTGCTCGCCGTCCTCGGGATCGCGACGCTCTATTCGAGCGCCTGGGCGAATCCCGTCGCGCGCGCGATCCGCAGCCAGACCCCCGGCTTCGACGACCAGCAACCGGGCTCACCGGCGCGCGCGGAGTTCGCGCGCTTGCACGAACGCTCGCGTCGCGCGATGTCAGTTGTGGCGGTCGCGGGCCTGATCGCGATCTTCCTGAGCTAGCCTGTCGATCCCGGCGAGGCGCCGTTCCAGCTCGTGGATGAGCCGCTCGTCGGTCACCTCGGCGAACGCCGGATCCATCGGCTCCTCAGCCTGCTCGGGGCGCTCTTCTTCTCCCTCAGGCACGACCTCGTCGTCGGAGCCGCCGTCGTCGCGGAGCGCCTCGTCCTGGCACCGGTCGCACACGACATCGGCCTTGCTCACCACCTCGGTCGGCACGTACACCTCGTTGTACGACGCCCCGCGCACCCAGTTCGTGAGGCTCCATGCATCCGTCGCACCGCACTTCGGCTGCGTCCCGCCCGCCTGCTTCAGGTGCATGACTCTGCGTTGCTCCGCCATTCCGTGCCTCCGTTTGCAGGATCGTGGCGCCTCCGCCACGCTCGGTCGCGTGGATGGTGAGTATCGTCCAGAGGCGGCACGGTGAGGGCGCGAGCGATCGTGTCGCGCGACCGCGATCTCGAGCGCGTCCTTGTCCGTCATCGCGCACGGCTCGCGGCGCGCCACGCCGTGCGCACCGCCGACGCGCTGGTCCGCATGGTCGACGGGCTCGGCTTCTGCTTCGCCTTCACCGCCGAGCCCGCGTATCCGATCCCGGCCGCATTCGACCACCTCGTGACACGCAGCGAGGGCCGCAAGTGGGAATGGATGTGGGGATGGAAGGACGAGCTCGCGGAGGCGAAGCGCCTCTACTACGGCAAGCTGCTCGTACGGAAGCCGACGTTCGTCTCGATGAAGATGCTGCCGACGTTCTACGCGACGTTCGGGCGCGCCGGCGAGCCCGACGACCATCTCGACGACGTCCGCGCCGGCCGGCTCTCGGACATCGCGCGTCGCGTCATCGAGTTCCTGTCCGTGAACGGCGAGACGCAGACCAAGCGTCTTCGAGCGGCGCTGGGCATCACATCGCAAGAGGGCAAGTCCGACTACGCGAAGGCGATCGAGGAGCTGCAGCGCCTCATGTACGTCGCGCGAGTGCGAGCCGTGGGCGAAGGCCGCGAGGACTACAACTACACCTACGACCTCTTCGTGCGCCGCTATCCCGAGACCGTGCGGGCCGCGGCGCGGTCGTCGTCCGCGGATGCGATGACCGCGCTGCTCGGTCGCGTCCTCGAGCTCGCGGGCGGCATGACGGAGCGGCAAGTCGCGAAGCTGTTCGACTGGAGCGAAGACCGCATGACCCACACGGTCGCGCGACTGGAAGCGAAGAGAGCGCTTGTCCGCGCCGACGGACTGCTCGTTCTTGCGACGCTAGGATAGGCCGGCCCCGTGGATATCCATCAGCTGCGCTCGTGGATCTTCGAGCTCTACGAGCCACTCGAGAACGAGCGTCAGTACATCGTGTACGACGAGCACCGCGGCAATCTCCTCATCGACGCGCCGCCATACAGCGAGCGAACCGTTCGTCTTGTGCGCGGGGCGGGGCCGGCGTCGCTTCTCGTCGCGACGAACGCCGCGCGGGCCGCGGACGCGGCGAAGTACCGTCAGGCGCTTGGCGTGCAGGTCGCGGTGCACCGCGACGATGTGGACGGAGTTCCCGGGGGTCCCGACTTCGTGCTCGGCGACGACGAGCTCATTCGTCCCGACGCCCGCGCGATCCGCGTCCGTGGCAACGGCGACGGCGCGACGGTCGTGCTGCTCCGCAAGGCCGGAGCCGTGCTCGTCTGCGGCGATCTCGATCTCGCGAGCGACGCCGCGCGGGCACTGCTTCCGCTCGATTTCTCGGTCGTGCTCTCGGCGCGGCGGCCGCCGATGTGGAACGCGGGCAAGGACACGCTGCTGCAGTTACAGGACGAGCTTCCGCGACCGCGCAAGCAGTTCGGCATCCTTCTGCAGGCACCGTGGGATCGCGCATACAAGGGGCGGCTCGAGGACAAGCTCGTGCCCCACGACCCGGTCGTGCCGCGCGAGGTGACCGCGCCGCGCGAGGCGGCGATGGGCCCCGCGACGCTCGTCGTCGCGAGCGCCGCGCGCGAGCTCGTCGGACGTCCGCGTCGGCCCGTGCCCGCGGCCGCAGGCTCAGCCCCGATGGCGGGGGAGGAGCAGAGACCGAAGGCGTCGAAGCGTCCGCGTAATTTCGCGGAGGACTGGGCCGCGACGGATTCGGCGAAGCCGCCGACGACGATCGCGAATCCCCAGACGGATATAGTCCCGCCGGCGATCGTCGAGCTCCGCTCCATCGGCGAGCGGTACCGCCGCCTCGGCGCCGTGGAGCTCGCCGGCGTGCCTTACGTCGACTTCGTCTGGGGCGGGATCGATCTCTCGGCGGACGGAACCGAGGTCGCGTTCGCGTGGAACCGTTCCGGGACCTTCGAGATCTACAGCGCCCCGCTCGACGGCGAGCGCATCTTTCAGCTCACCGAGGCGAACGAGCGCTCGGTCTGGCCACGCTGGTCGCCGGACATGCGGCAGCTGGCCTTCCTTCGTGACCGCGGCGGCGACGAACGCTTCGACATCTGGCTCGTGGACCGCGATGGCGAGCACGAGCGAAACCTGACCAGCGAGCCCGGCGTCATGCATCGCGATATCGCCTGGTCGCCCGACGGGACGAGGTTGGCATACACGGCGAACTCCGCGGGCGTGGACAAGGCGTTCGCGGTCCACGTCATCGACGTCGCGACCGGCGCGAAGCGCGTCCTCACCGACGGTGCGCGCGACGACTTCGCCCCGCGGTGGTCGCCCAACGGCGCGCTGCTGCTCTTCTGGTCACGGCGGGAGAGCACGCGGACGAACGCCGACCTCTACGTCATCGCGGCCGACGGCGGCAAGATGCAACGCCTCGAGACGCGTGGCGGCGTCGACGGCGAAACGCTCGACGGACGGTGGTCGCCCGACGGTGGTCGCATCTCCTTCACGACTGACACCCGGGGTCGGCAGGAGATCGCGATCGCGACGTACACGGCCGGCCAGCTGGGCCGGGTCGAGCGCATGACCGAGAGCATCCACGACGGGCTCGGGGCGATCTGGCGCCCCGACGGCCGCGCGCTCGCGTACCTGCACGACGAGGACGCCGCGCTCTCGCTGCGCCGCGTGTTCATCGTCTCGCATGCCGACCACGCGGTCGCGGACCGCCCTGGCATGCACCTCTGGCCGGCGATCGGTCCGGATAGCGACACGACCGCTTACCTATTCTCGAGCCCCTCCCGCCCGTGGGACGTGTTCGTGACTCGCGAGCGCGCGACCGAGCCGCAGGCGATCACGCGTTCGCTTCCCTCGACGATCGACCCGGCGACGCTGGTCGAGCCCGCGCACATCCGCTATCCCGGAGCGGACGGAGAGGACGTCCCGGCCCTGCTCTTCCTTCCGTACGCGGAAGCGCTCCGCGGCGACCGCATACCGCCCGCGATCATCAATATCCACGGCGGCCCGACCGCTCAGCACCACCGCGAGTGGAACGTGGCCACGCAGCTGTTCGTGAACGCGGGCTACGTCGTTCTCGCACCGAACGTGCGTGGATCGACCGGCTATGGCCGGAAGTGGCGCGAGGCGAACCGCCGCGACTGGGGCGGCAAGGATCTCGAGGACATCGCGCGCGGCGCGGCCTGGCTCGGCGACGAGAAGCTCGCCGACCCACGGCGCGTCGGCGTCTACGGGGTGAGCTACGGCGGGTACCTGACTCTGATGTCGCTCGCCCTCCGGCCGGAGAGCTTCGCCGCCGGGGTCTCGGTCGTCGGCGTGGTCTCCTGGAAGACGATGTACGAGACCACGCGCCCCGATCTGCGCGAATACTTCCTGGCCGAGTTTGGCGATCCGCAGAAGGACGCGGAGCTCTATCGCGATCGGTCGCCGCTCACGCACGCGTCGAAGATCCGCGCACCGCTCCTCATCCTTCAGGGCGAGAACGATCCACGCGTTCCGCGCGGCGAGGCCGAGCAGGTGGTGAAAGCGCTCCGCGACGGCGGCAAGATGCACGAGTACCACGTGTACGCGGGCGAGGGGCACGGCTTCCGCGTGACGGAGAATCGCATCGATGCGCTTCGCCGCGCGCTCGACTGGTTCGATCGGCATCTCCGTCGAGCATGATCGCTTGACCCTGGCGAGGCGCCCAGCGTAACCTTTACTTCCGATGGCCACAGTAAAGGTCGCACGGCGTCGCGGTACGACGAGGATCAGCGCGAAGAATCAAGTGACTCTTCCGGTTGAAGCCTTGCGCAAGGCTGGTCTCAAACCCGGAACGCTCCTGCGCGTCGAGGTCGAGCGGTCCGGGCGGCTGCTGCTCGCGCGGCACGAGGATCCAGTCCTTCGTTATGCCGGCATCTTGCGGTATCCGAAGGGCTATCTCCGCAAGCTTCGGGGCGAATGGCGCGCCTAGTACTCGACGCAAGCGTCCTCATCGCCTACTTCGATCCCGCCGACGCTCACCATTCGCGAGTTGTCGCCATGATGCAGGCGACCGCGGGTGATGAGCGGATCGTGATCGCGAGCGTCCTCGCCGAGATACTTGGCCATCCCTACCGCGCGGGGGGCGATGCGGTGGATGAGGTCGAAGCCGCGCTCGCTGCGCTCACCATCTCTCTGAGACCGGTCGACGCCGATGTCGCGCGGCGTGCCGCGCAACTGCGGGCGAGTAATGCTCGGTTTCGCCTCGGTGACGCGTTCGTGATCGCGGCCGGCGACGTTTTCGATGCCGATGTCCTGACCGCGGATGCCGCGTGGTCCCGCGCGACTCGCCGGGTCCGCGTAGTCTGAGCTCGTCGCGCTCCGCCGCGCGCTTAACTCACCACTCGACGAGCTTCCAAACCTCAGGCTCCATCGCGCCCGGAGCGCCTATCTCCGCGAAGGGCGTGACCGCACGTTTGAGGTGGCGCAATCAGTCGGTCTTTTCGGCCGGCTGCTTTCAGGAGTTCGGCGAGGTTGTTGTGAAGGGCTGCCTGTCGGTGGCGGTCGCCCGCGCTGTCGGAGAGCGCCAGCGCTCCGCGCATCGCGGTCAAACGATCCGGGCGGGTCGTGCTCCGCGTCGCACGCGCGCCCGTTCTTCGTGATGCCGGCATCGTGCGGTAGGGCTGTCCCGGAAGCTGACTGCCACGCCCGGGGCAGTGCGGGGTCTCGCATTGAGGCGCGGCTAACTCAGTAGAGACCCGCTCGCACCAAGAACCCGTAGTACTTGCCGCTGACCGGGCGCAACGGGTCTCCCTCGAAGCCATAGTCTGGATGGCTGAGGCTGTACGTCTCGGAGTCGGAGACGATCTTCGCGCGGATCTGACTTGGGGTCATGCCCGCGCAGGCGCCAGCCGCGATGCACAGGGCAACCGTTCCTGCCACGTGGGGACTCGCCATGCTCGTCCCGCTGATCTGGTCGTATCCACCGCCGGGGAACGTTGAAAGTACGCAAACGCCGGGCGCCGCGACGGTGTGCGATTGATCCGCGGCCGTCGTCGCGAAGTTGCTGAAGAACACGACCGCGTCATCGGTGGGTGTTGGGAAGCCCGCGAAGGACGCGGCGCAGTCGGCCGGTACGGGGCTCCGTCCTCCGGGCCGCCCGTCGAAGTCCGCCATCGCCGTGACCGTCAGCACTTCGTCGTACGCCGCCGGTGTTGAGCCCTGGAAGTCCGAGCCGGAGTTTCCGGCCGCGACGACATGTGTCACGCCAGCCGCGACGGATGCGCAGACTGCGCGGTGGAAAGCGTCCTTGTTGGAGTTCCCGCAATTCCCGTCGTCCGAGCCGGGGCCGCCTAGGCTCATGTTGGCGACCGAGATGTCGTCGCTGGGGTCCGAGTTCGTTCGAGTCGGGGTCACGAAGTCGATACCGCAGATGACGTTCTTGGTCGTCCCGAACCCATGCTTGTTGAGGACCCGAACCGCCCAGAGCCTCGCACCCGGCGCGACTCCGACGACACCTGTGGCGTTGTCGATGGCCGCGACGGTCCCCGCGACGTGCGTCCCGTGGACGTGCGGGTCATCGAACCCCGTGCCGCTCGTGCAGTCGATCCCTCCCACGACATTGAGATCGGGATGGTCGAGATCGATTCCCGTGTCGATTACGGCCACGTTCAAATTGATCTCGCCTCGACCATCACCGGATCGCGCGGAGCTGCGGTCGGCATCGATGCGATCGATGCCCGCGGAGAGGACCTGCCCTGGTGCCATCGAGCCACCGACCAGACTCACCTCGCGGTCTTCGGAGACGAAGAGAACAGCTGGGTCAGCTTCGATCGCGGCGCGTACGGCAGCGGTGAGGCCCGCCGCATAGCCTTTGATCGCGTGGGCGTAGACGTGAGTGACCTGAATGCCGTAAGCCAGGCTGTGCAAGTTGGCAACTGAGAACGGATCAGCCGCGTCGTTGAGAACGACGATGAATGGCTGTAGCGGATCGACCAAGTCCGCCGCCGATGCGGTTGATGGCGCGCCGTCCGAGGCAACCGCGTCCTGACTGCGCGATCCCGCTACGAGAGAAATGATCAAGAGAAGCGTGATCCCGATGAGTCCCCGACCGTGCAACATGCCGCTCATCGACCTAGCCCCTTTCGAGCCATCGCTCGCACGAGGTACGAGCGACCGTGGGGTTGCCGCATACCCCGTGCCGGGGTCGTCTTTGATTCCGGGTCTTGCCCGCATATTTACCGAAGGCCATGACCTGGATCCCGGAGCGGCGTCCTAGCGACCGCTGTACCTCCGGCCGACGGTTTGGCACTCGTCGCCTTCGCTGAGAGCTGCGTCGGGGAACAGCGCCACAAACTCTCGGCTTGCAAACACCGGCGAACGTTCCACGCACGAAAACAATGCCGATGTGTGCCGGTTGTCGGCGCCATCCTCGCGACAACTGCTGCTCCATCCTCAGCGAATCTTTCCCGCGCCGAGCGCGGCCAGGATCGCTCGTCGTTCCGGTGCCTACGGTCGTCGTCGGGAGTGATCTGTTCCACGCTGTACATGTTCGTAAGGCCGTTCCGCCGCCGCTGATCGCCACCGCTAGGCTGTCCGCAACGTGACGATCGACGCTGCCGTCGTCGGCAGCGGGCCCAACGGCCTCTCCGCCGCGATCGAGCTCGCGCGCAACGGACGATCCGTCGTCGTCTACGAGGCGAACGACACCATCGGCGGCGGTTGCCGCTCGGCCGAGCTCACGCTGCCCGGCTTCGTACACGATCTGTGCTCGGCGTTCCATCCGCTCGGCGCGGCCTCGCCATTCTTCCGCTCCCTCGGGCTCGCCAAGGAGGGCCTCGAGTGGATCGAGCCGCCCATCGCGATGGCGCATCCGCTTGACGACGGCACCGCGGTGCTCCTCGAGCGCTCGCTCGACGCCACCGCCAGAGGGCTCGGCGAGGCCGACGGGCGCGCCTATCGCCGCCTCGTCGCCCAGCTGGTCCCCGAATGGGACGATCTCGCGGCGGAGGCGCTCGGTCCGGTGATCAAGATCCCGCGGCATCCGTTCGTCCTCGCCCGTCTCGGCATTCCGGGCCTGCTTCCCGCGCGATTCCTCGCGCGGCGCGCGTTCGGCGGCGAACGAGCGCGGGCGCTCTTCGCCGGTCTCGCCGCGCACGCGGTCGTGCCGCTCGACGCTCCGCTGACCGCGTCGTTCGCGCTGATGTTCGCCGTGGTGACGCACGTGGCGAGCTGGCCGATCCCGCGGGGCGGGTCGCAGCGCATCGCCGACGCGCTCGCCGCGCGGCTCCGCTCCCTCGGCGGCACGATCGAGACCGGTCGGCGGGTGACGACGCTCGACGACCTCGAGAAGGCACGCGCCTACCTCTGCGACGTGACGCCGCGCCAGCTCGACCGCATCGCGGGTCCGCGGCTCTCCGAGAGCTATCGCGCGAAGCTTCGCGCGTTCCGGTACGGGCCCGGCGTGTTCAAGCTCGACTACGCGATCGACGGGCCGATCCCGTGGCGCGCGAAGGAATGCCTCGGCGCCGGCACCGTGCACCTGGGCGGGACGCTCGACGAGATCGCCGGGAGTGAGGCCGAAGTCGCTCGTGGTCATGTCCCCGAGCGCCCCTTCGTGCTCGTGGGTCAGCAGAGCCTCTTCGATCTGTCGCGCGCGCCCGCCGGTAAGCACACGGTCTGGGCGTACTGCCACGTGCCGAACGGCTCGACCGTCGACATGACCGGTCGTGTTGAAGCACAGCTCGAGCGCTTCGCGCCAGGGTTCCGCGACCGCGTTCTGATGCGCAGGGTGATGACGCCGGCCGACATCGAGCGGCACAACGAGAACTACATCGGCGGCGATATCGGCGGTGGCGCGAACACGTTCTTCCAGTTCATGACTCGGCCGTTCTTCCGGCTCGACCCGTACTCGACGTCGGCGCGCGACATCTACCTCTGCTCGTCTTCGACGCCGCCCGGCGGCGGCGTGCATGGGATGTGTGGCTATCACGGCGCCCGCAGTGCCTTGCGACGAGCCTTCGCCTAGCCGGCAACACGGGCCTCTGGCCGACTCCCGAGCTTGAAACGCGCATTTACGCTTGTGGGTCTGCAAGACAAGGGGGCGAGCGCGGAGAACGTCATCGAGCTCGGCAGAGCGCCGACCGAGGCTCTCCGCCCTTCGCGTTCGCGGTGGGCCGCCGAGGACACCATACCCGCACTGACGCAGCGGATCGCCGAGCTCGAGGCGCAGGTGAGCTCACTTGGGGCCGATCTCGAAGACGAGCAACGTCGGCTGGCCACCTACGCGGAGTTCGAGCGCTCTCTCAAGGACGCCGTCGCCGATGCCTATCGCTCGGCTGAGGCGATGCGTGCGCGCGCGGAGGCGGAAGCGAACGAGATCCTCCGCCGCGCGGTCGAGGAGCGCCGCATGCTCACCAATGAGGTGACGCGTCTTCGCGAAGAGCGGGATCAGCTGCACGACGAGATCGCCTCGCTTCGTCGCGGGTCGCTCACCGCCCTGCGCGCTCCGATCGTTGCCGAAGAGGCCCTGACCGTCGCCGATGTTCGGGCTGCGGTCGCCGACGCGATGCGCTCGATCCTCGCGGAGCTCCTCGCGGAGGTTCGTGCCACGGAGAGACAGCGGATGGTGACCTCCGCTCCACCGGCACCGATCGAGTCCGCGGCGCCGCCCCGGATCGAAGTCGCCGAGCCGGAGGCGCAGCCGTCCGAGCCGATCATCGACATCGAGGAGCTTCCGCGGCCCGAGCCGCCTCCCGCGCAGGCGATCGCCGCCGATGTCGCGCGCCCCCCCATCGCGGAATCGCCCGTCGAGTTCACGGAGCTTTTCGCGCAGCCGGAGCCCGCATTCCATGAGGACGTCGAGGTGCTTCCGCGCCCGGAACCGCCTCCCACAGCCGAGACCGAGGTCACGGCAGCTCCGCTGGCGGAGATGCCGGTCGAATTCACGGACGTCGTCGAATCGCCATCCGCGGAGACGGCCGAATCTGACATCGCGGCTGCCGAGCCCGAGCAGCCGATCGTCGACGAGTACGTCGAGGAGCTCCCCAAGCCCGAGGAATTTCTCCCGCCGCCAAGCGAGGCACCCGCGCCCACATCCGCCTCCGACGTCGAGGCGTTGTGGGACGCGGCGTTGCCGACAAGCGAGATCGAGGAAGCCGCGCCACCGCCGGCCGCGCCGGCTTCGTCGATCGCGGACGAGCTCATCGAGCAGATGCAGTCGCTGTCCGTCCCGGACTCGCCCGTCGAGATCACCGAGTCGCCCGCGCGAGCGCCGGCGGTCGAGCCGGATGCGCCGCCCGCCGAACAGCCCGCTGTCTCGCAGCCGGCGGTCGTCGAGGAGCGCGGGGTCCGTCAGATACAGCTCGTGCTATCGCCGATCCATTCGTTCCCGCAGCTGCTCCAAATTCAACAGCGGATCGGGGCGCTCTCGACCGTCCGCTCGCTGCAGCTTCGTGATTTTCGGAACGGCGTCGCCACCTACGCCGTGGGGATCGGCGAGGCGATCAGCGCGCTCGAGTTCGGGGCCGTCGTGCAGATGCTGGGGGATCTCAGGCTGCAGCTGGAAGGCGCCAGCGAGAACAGCGTCGAGCTGCGGCTGAGCGCCGGAAGCCGGTAGGAGAAGGCCCGAAGCCGGCTGAGCGGGACTGAACCCCTGCTTCACGTTTCTGGCTGGTCTCAATCGCGATTCCGGTCCTCGCTGCGCCAGGGCCCTTCTCCTACCCCTCACCCGTTCGCGGGGCGCCGAAAACCCCTCTTCACGCGAGATTTGGACGAACCCGCTCGCGCTCAAGGAGGAAGGGCAGCCGGTGATCCGCGTTCTCCTCGCCGACGACGATCTCGCCGTACGCGATGGCGTGCGCGCGCTCCTCGCTGGGGAGCGCGAGATCAACGTCGTTGGCGAAGCCGCCAACGGTCTCGCGACGCTTTCGCTGACGCGAAGCCTTCGCCCTGACCTGCTCGTCCTCGACAACGCGATGCCCGGCCTCAGCGGCCTCGATGTCGCGCGAAAGATCCGGGATGAGCTCCCGGAGACCGGCGTCGTCTTCCTTTCAATGGATCCGGGAATCCGCGACCTGGCCCTCGCCGCCGGAGCCACCGCGTTCGTCCCCAAGGACGCTCCATCCGACGAGCTTCTTCGCGCCGTCCGTGCGGCGGCCGCCGCTCTCACGAACAGCCGTCACCTCGCCGACCTGCGGCCGGAGTGGGCTCGCGTGGTCGAGCTCCTTCTTGGTACGCGCATCGTGGGTGAGGCGCAGCTGCAGGAGGCTCTGGCGCAGCGGGCGACCCACGAGTCGCCCGCCACCGCGCTGTTGCGGCTCGGGGTCGTGAATCAGCCCGACCTGGCCGACGTGCTCGCCCGCGCGAGCGGCACACCTCTTGTCTCCCTCGCTCCTTACCCGGAGATCGTCGCGCCTATCGATCCAACCGAGTCGCGACTCTCGTCGCCGCGTCTGGTCGATCCCGTCGAGCGGGAAGCGGCGTGCATTCTTCCCTTCGATCTGGGCCGATCGCTCGGTGTCGTCATCACCGTCTCGGACGGCCGGCAGGGCGTCGTCGCGATGGCCGATCCGCTCGACGACGTCGCGTTCAGGGAGGCGGAGCGCCACTCCAAGCTTCGGCTCACCCGGGTGACCGCGACGTCCGAGGAGATCCAGGACACGCTCGCGCGCGTACGGAGCAGCGCCGCGGGCCACGTCGTCTGGACCGGCGACCTGGTCAGTCGCGTCTACACGAGCGCGGTCCTGGGGATCGTCGCCCTCGCGGCACTCGGCTGCTTCGGCTTCTTCGTCCGGGAGGCGCTCGCGCCGCGCTTCGCCTTCTCGCTGTTCGCGCTGCTGTGCGGGCTCTTCTTCTTCCTCTACGCGCTC
>DASYTL010000040.1:0-62570 GCA_036002305.1 Candidatus Limnocylindria bacterium | reverse complement strand
CCGCCGCTCCTTGAGATGGACGTCGGCCGCGCGGACGATGAGGTTGTCATTCAGCGAGTTCGCGATGGACGACATCGTGCGGACGCTGCACGGCGCGACCACCATCCCGTGGGTCTGGAAGCTGCCGCTCGCGAGCGTTGCGGCCAGATCGCGCTCGTCATGCACGACGTCGGCGAGCGCCAGGACGTCGTCGATCTTCCACTCCGTCTCGTACGCGATCGTCGCCTTCGCGCCGGACGACACGATGAGGTGCGTCTCGACGTCCTTCGCCTTCTGCAGCGCCTCGAGCATGCGAATCCCGTAGATGGCACCGGAAGCTCCCGAGATGGCGACCACGATCCTTCTCGTCACGCAAGTGCCTCTGCGCCGCGGGTCCTGTCCCGGGGTCGGGGGGTCGCGCGCTCGCGCACCCTCCCCGCAGCCGCCGCCGGCGTCGCCTCGTCCCGCTGTCCGGCGGCGCGGGGCCCCGGGGCACCCGCGCATCGCGCGCGACCCCCGCTCCCCCGTGCCACCCGCGGCGCGGCGCATCGCGAGAGCCGCTCGCTCAGGTCGGGTATCCCTCGGGAGCTTCCTCGGACGTCCAATGGCCCATGCGCATATAGCGGCGACGGTAACGGAGCAGCGCGTCGATCTTGCGATCGTTGGAGACAGCACCGACCACGTCGCCGACAAAAAGTATGTGGTCGCCGGTCGGTCGCTCGTCGTGGACCTGACACCAGAAGATCGCGAGACTGCCTTCAACGCCTGGTGTGGCGAAGCCCGGCTGCTCGATCACGGGGATCTTGAGCGCGGCGAACTTGTCCGGACCGTCGGCGGATCGGCCGGCTGCGACAGCGAGCTCCTGCTGCGAGTCGTGCAGGAGCGACACGCTGAACTCGCGCGAGGCCCGGATGAGCCGCGTCGTACGCGAACCGGGATGCTCGGCAATCGCGACCATCGCCGGTATATGCGAGACATACATGACCGTCCCGGTCGCGCACGAGCGCTCGCCCTCGTGGGCCGCACCGATGATCGCGACCGGATGAGCGATCCTGGAGAGGAAGAGCTTGGCCGGCGCGTATTTATCGGTGGTCGGCCCCTTCAGGCTTGCCATCGCTCACATGCCGTCGTCGTTTGGTACTTCGCGCGGCGCTTCATCGTCGTATCCGGGTCCACCGGGACCATGCTCCGCCGCTCGCGGGTCCACCGGCGTGCCGGGCACGGGGTCCGTGCCGATGAAGGCATCCGGTCGCGCCGCGCGCGTATCGGAAAGCTTCACGCGCCGGCGTGCGGTCTTCTCGCCGGTCACAAAGTGCTCGCCCCGGAGCGCGAGCCGCGCTTCCTCTTCGAGCTCGTCGTCCCACTGCCCGAGCGAGTAGCCGTACCACGGCTGCTGCGGCCGGACCTTCGGCAGGCCGAGCTCGTTCCAAATCCGGAGCGCGTTCTCCATGTGCTCCTTGGTGGGTAGCGAAATGGGTGGCCACGGCTCCTTGAGGCAGGCGTTGATGAGCATGCCGCTGTCGTCGGCGGGATCGCCGTGTCCGACGACGTCGCGCCCTTCAGCGGCCTGCTCGATCCCCGTGCCGCGGAACGGCGGCGCGTGACCCTTCTCGAGGTGCCCGGTGATCTCCACGTCCTGCGCAGGACGCGAGCGGTAGCAGACGGCCCACCAGAGCGCGGTCGCATCCTCGGGGTCGATGTCCTCGTCGACGGCGACGCAGACCTTGCCCACGCCCTGGTTGAAGCTCGACGCGGCGCGCAGCGCGCGCCAGATCTCGGCTTCGCGCGCGCCGTTCGCCATCTGGATGACGATGAGCTTCCTCAGATTCGTGAGTGGCTCGTGCATGACCACACGCTTCACGCTTCGAATGTTGCAGGTCTGCCGCAGGTGCTGCGTGAAGATCGGCTCGTACGCGACCCTCTTGATCACGCTCGACTCCGACGGCGTCACCTGGCTGATGAACGACACCCAGATCGCGTCCTTGCGGTGGGTGATGGCGGTGATCTCGAAGAACGGGTTGAGCTGCCGCGGGTGCATGTAGCCGTGGCTCTCTCCGAAGGGGCCCTCTTCCTCGAGCTCCTGGGTGTTGATGAACCCCTCGAAAACGATCTCGGCCTCGGCCGGCACCTCGAGGGGGACGGTCTTGCAGCGAACCAGGCGGATCGGTTCGCCGGCGAGACCGCCGGCGATCGAGAGCTCGTCGATGCCGTACGGGACCTTCTGCACCGCGGCATAGCTGACCACCGGCGGGCCGCCGATGACGAGCGCCGCCGGGAGATGCTGGCCCTTGGCGCGCGCCTTCTGCCAGTGGATGTACACGTCCTGGCCGAGACCCGAGGGGAAGATGCCGATGCGTGTGGGGCTCTTTATCTGACCGCGGTAGTTCCCCTGGTTGCGAACGCCGGTCTCCGGATCCTTGGTGAACCAGTGCGTGCAAGTGGTATACGGGCCGTTGTCGAAGCCCGGGGTCGAAATGGGGATTGGGAACTCGGCAGTGCCGGCTTTCTCGAGGAGCGTGTCGCCGAAGTGCACTTCCTCGTGGACCGGCCCGGACTCGACGATGGTCGGCGCGATCCGGTTGGCGATCGCGCTCTCCCAGCGCGAAGCGATCTCGTCCGGTTT
This sequence comes from Candidatus Limnocylindria bacterium, assembly GCA_036002305.1. GTDB lineage: Bacteria > Chloroflexota > Limnocylindria > P2-11E > P2-11E > 3-1-20CM-2-70-9. Next base: position 59,968 of record DASYTL010000040.1, on the reverse strand, counting down.
GCAGCCGAGGCCGGCCGCGTAGACGTACTTCGACGCGGCGAGGACGCCGACGCCGACGCGGAACGGCGAAGCGCCGCCCTTCACCGTCCGCACGTTCTCGAACAGGAACGCGCGCCAATCCTCCTCGGGAAGGCCCCCGCGGTACTGCCAGCGCACGAGCGGATGGATCTCGGTTTCGGCCAGCATGCCGCGCTTCACCCGCACGAGCAGACCGGCACGGTCGAGCGCCTCGAGATGCTCGCGCAGGTCGGGATAGCCGCGGCCCGTGGGCTGCGCGGGACGTGTCGCGACAGCCATCACCGCCTCCCCTGCGCCGGTCGCACCAGCCGGTGCACGTTCCCGCTCGGCAAGCGATCCACCTCGCGCTCGGTGAGGCGCTTGCGCAGGCGCTTCTCGAAGTCCGCGAGGTGCGCGACCATGAGCTCGCGCGCTCCTGCCGCATCGTGTCGGCGGACCGCCTCGACGATCTCCTCGTGGACCTTCTGGGTGTTCCGCACCGATCGTTCGTTGCGGAGGTCGCGGATCGCCGGAACGAGAAGCTCGCGGTACGCGCCGACCGTCGCGTGCAGCACCTCGTTGCCGGCCGCCCGCGCGAGCTCGACGTGGAAGTCCATGCTCGCCTCGGCGTGGGTGACGTCTTCGCTCATCGCGGCGCGGGCCCGCGCCGCGACCTGCACGAGCCTCGAGACCGCGGCGGCGTCGGCGCGGTGCGCGGCGAGCTCGGCGGTGGCGGCCTCCACGACGGTGCGCGCCTCGGCCAGCTCCGAGAGCGTCATCCGCTTGAGCTGGATCATCGTCGATATCGATTCGGCAACGCGATCCGTGCTCGACTCGGCGACGAACGCGCCGCCGGTCGCGCCGACCTTCACACGGATGAGGCCGCGCGCTTCAAGGATCCGGAGAGCGTCGCGGACGGTGATTCGCGAGACCCCGAACTGCTCGGCCAACTCCCGCTCCGACTGCAGACGGTCGCCCTGCGAGAGCTCGCCGGAGAAGATCGCGCGCTCGATCTGGGAGACGATCTCGCCCGAAGCGCGCGCCTGGTGGATCGGGGTAAACACGACGAGCGAATGGTATGACCATTGGGGCGGGCGGGACAAGAGAGCGTGTCGCCGGGCGTCGGGGCCCGGCAACACGCGAGTGCGCTAGGCCCGTGCTTCCTGCTCGGTCGTCTCCATCGTGACGGTCGGGTCGTTCTGGAACAGCGAGAAGTTGTTGCCCTCTGTGTCGGTGCAGCCGGCGAACCAGCCCTGGCCAGGAATAGGCAGCTTCTCGTCGCCCTTGCCGCCGAGCTCGCGGATCTTCTTGATCGACGCGTCGATGTCATCGGTATCGAAGTAGACGACCGAGCCCGGCGTGTCCTGATTCGGATTGAGCGCGCCTCCCGGCTCCGCCCCCTCGATGACGTAGTACTCGACCCCGGGGATATCCGAGTCCTTGAACTTCCATCCGAAGAGCGAGCTGTAGAAGCGCTTCGCGCGCGCGGGGTCCTTCGCGAGCAATTCGAAGTGGACGAGCTTTCCGGTCATGACGTTCCTCCCCGTTTGGTCACGTAGAGGCTAGCCCAGCGGACGAGCGTCGTCCGTCTGCGCGCGTCTGGGAGCGCGGCGGCCGGGCTAGTTCGGACCGAAGGCCGACTCGGTCGAATCGTCGCGGCGTGGACGGGCCCCTCTGAGTTGGTCCAATGGTATGATCATTCGCCGTTCGGCGCGCCCTCTCGCTGGGAGGTGTGGTCTATGCGGCGGTATCTAGCGGCAATCGCGGTGAGCGCGCTCCTCATCGGGGCCTGCGGGGGCGGTGGCGGCGGAGGCGGCCCGGTCGCCGCGACCGCCACGCCGACGGTGGCCCCCACACAGACCGAGACAGCCGACCAGGTCATGGCGCGGCTCTACGAAGCCGCCAAGGCGGAGGGGACCGTCGCCTTCTACTCGTCCACGAACACGGATGACGCGGGCAAGATCCTCCCGGTCTTCCAGGCGAAGTTCCCCAGCGTCAAGGTCGTGCACACCCGGAAATCGGGCGAGGCGCTCGTCCAGCAGCTCGTGACCGAAAAGAAGGCGGGGCAGGACCTCTTCGACGTCGTCGAGACGAACCTCTTCGAGGTCGCGTTCGTCATCGAGCAGGGCTACACGCAGAAGTACGTGACGGCGTCGGCCGGCGACTTCCCCGCCGACGCGCGGGCCCCCGACGGCAGCTGGATCGCCGCGCGATTCAACAACGACCTGCCGGGCATCAACACGACGAAGCTGCCCGCGGGCGTGACGATCAAGACGTGGAAGGACCTCTGCAATCCGGCGCTCTCGCGCAAGATCGCGGTCGAGCAGTCGGACGTCGTGGTCTATTCGGCGCTTCGCAAGATCCTCGGCGACGCGGAGGCACAGGCCACGCTCAAGTGCATCGCGGCGAACCAGCCGTCGCTGCGGAGCGGTCACACCGACATGGCAAACCTGCTCGCGGCCGGGGAATTCGCGGTGACCCTCTCCTCCAATGGCCACCGCTTGGCTCAGCTCAAGTACGAAGAGAACAAGCCGATCGATTGGGCGAAGACCGACCCGATCATCACCGACGTCCAAGCGATGGCGCTCTCGAACAAGCCGAAGAACCCGAACGCCGCCAAGCTGCTCCTCGAATGGCTGGTATCGCCAGACGGCCAGAGGGCGATCGCCTCGACCGGACGGGTCCCGGCATCGACGAAGGTGCCGCCGAAGTATCCCGACCTTCAGAACTTCGCAAAGATCTTCTTCGTGACCGCCGCTCTGAGGGCCGACTTCAACAGCGACGCCGAATTCTGGCGGACCACGCTCGGCATCAAGTAGCGCCGTAACCTCGCACTGATGGCGACCCTCAGCGTGGCGCGACGCGCCGGGACACGGATCCCGGCGCTTCGTGCGCAAACGATCATCGTGGGCGCGGCGGTCGTCCTGCTCGCGTATCTCACCCTCGTCCCGCTCGCGATGCTCCTGCTCGGAAGCGTTTCCGCCGGCTCGAGCGTCCTCGACCTCCAGCTCACGCTCAGCAACTTCCAGCGCGTGCTCACCGACCAGGCGTCGCTCGAGCTCCTTTCGAATTCGCTCGTCTACGGCGTCGGCTCGGCGTTCCTCGCCTTCGCCATCGGAACGGCCGTGGCCTGGGCCGTCGAGCGCAGTGACATTCCCGGACGCAGCCTTTGGTACGGCCTCGCGCTCGTGCCGCTCATCGTCCCGGGAATCGTGCACACGATCGCCTGGCTCTTCTTGCTCAGCCCGGAGATCGGGTGGATCAACGCGCCCCTGCGCGCTGCTTTCGGTTTCTCGATGTCGATCTACAGCCTCCCGGGAATGATCTGGATCGAAGGACTCCACACCGCTCCGCTCGCGTTCGTGCTGATGAGCGCGGCCTTTCGCACGATGGACCCGAGTCTCGAGGAAGCCGCGGCGACGAGCCGCGCGGATCCCTGGGCGACGTTCCGACGCGTGACTCTCCCCCTGCTCCTCCCGAGCGCGGCCGCGGTGGTGCTGATCCTGTTCGTGCGAGCGATCGAGGGCTTCGAGGTGCCGGCGATCATCGGTCTGCCGGGACGGATCTTCGTGTACACGTCGCGGATATACACCGCGCTGAACCAGTATCCCTCGAACTACGGGCTCTCGGCCGCCTACGGCGCGGTCTTGCTCGCCATATCGGTCGGCGCGTTGCTGCTCCACAATCGCGTGACGCGACGCACCGAGCGCTTCGCGACGGTGACGGGGAAAGCCTACCGACCGCGACGCATCTCGCTCGGACGCTTCCGGGTATTCGCGGTCGGCGCGCTCGTTCTCTACGCCGCGACCGCGGTCGGCCTCCCGTTCCTCGTCCTGATCTACGCGAGCCTGGTCCGCGTCTACACGGTGCCGTCGTTCGAGACGCTCGGGGACCTGACCCTCGCGAACTACGGCTTTCTCGCGACCGATGAGCTGACGCGGCGGGCGCTCGGCAACAGTCTCAAGCTCGGCGTCGCGACCGCGAGCGTCGTCGTCGCGTTGACCGCGGTGATCGCCTGGGTGACGGTCCGCACGCGCGTGGCCGGTCGCGGCATGCTGGACTTTCTCGCGTTCGTCCCGATCACGATCCCCGGCATCGTGCTCGGCATCAGCCTCATCTGGGTGTCCTTCATCGTCCCGCTGCGCATCTACGGGACGATCTGGATCCTCCTGGTGGCGTACGTCACACGCTATCTGCCGTACGGCATTCGGAGCGCGACCGCCGGGCTCGTGCAGATCCATCGCGAGCTCGAGGAGGCCGCCTCGGCCGCCGGCGCGGGCTGGTGGCCGACGTTCACGCGCGTGCTGCTTCCCCTGCTCCGTCCCGCCCTGCTCGGCGCCTGGATCTACGTGTTCATCGTCTCGCTGCGCGAGCTCGGCAGCAGCGTGCTGCTCGCGTCGGCGGACAGCGTCGTTCTGGCCGTCCGCATCTTCGACCTCCGCGACTCGGGCAACTACACCACGATCGCCGCCCTCTCCGTGGTCCTCGTCGTCATCCTCGTGCTGCTCGTGGCCGCCCTCCAACGGATCGGCGGGCGCCCGGTCCGCGAGGCCTAGCGATGCTGCGGGTGGATGGGCTCCGGAAGACGTTCACCACCGACCGCGGTGGCGTCCGCGCGGTCGAGGACGTCTCGTTCACGGTCGACGAAGGACGGTTCTTCACACTGCTCGGGCCCTCGGGCTGCGGCAAGACGACGACCCTTCGCTGCCTGGCCGGCCTCGAACGTCCGGAGGCGGGGGCGATCACGCTGGACGAGCGCAGGCTGTCGGGTGGCGGGACGTTCGTCCCGACGCACGCCCGCGACATCGGCATGGTCTTCCAGAGCTACGCGATCTGGCCGCACATGAGCGTCTTCGAGAATGTGGCCTTCCCACTCCGGGTGGCGGAGCCCCGACCCGGGAAAGCCGAGATCGGACGGGCTGTCGGCGAGGCGCTCGCGCTCGTCGGGCTCGAGGGCCTCGAGCAGCGGCCCGCGCCGCAGCTTTCGGGCGGGCAGCAACAGCGGCTCGCGCTCGCGCGCGCGCTGGTGCGGAAACCGAAGCTGCTGCTCCTGGACGAGCCGCTGTCGAACCTCGACGCGAAGCTCCGCCAACGCATGCGGATCGAGCTTCGCGAGCTGCAGCGGCGCTTGCGGATCACGACCGTCTACGTCACGCACGACCAGGGCGAAGCGCTCTTCCTCTCCCACCGCGTGGCGGTGATGCAGAACGGCCGCATCGTGCAGGAAGGACGACCGCGCGACCTCTACGCATCGCCAGCCTCGGGCTTCGTGGCCGACTTCGTCGGGGACGCGACGTTCGTGCCCGGCGAGGTCATCGACGGCGGAGTTCGCGCGCTCGGCGGCACCGTGGATTGCACGTTGAGCGAGGCGCTCGCGCCGGGCGAGAAAGCGCTGCTTGTGCTCCGCCCGGAGCGCGTCGTGGTGCGCGCCGCGCCGTCTGGTGCCGCGAACGAGTTCGCGGCAACACTGCGCGTCGCCGCATTCCTGGGCGACCATCTCGACTGCGTCGTCGACGTCGCCGGCACCGAGCTTCGGGCGCGCGCGCATCCGACCGCGGAGCTTCGGCGGGAGCAGCGCGTGTGGGTCGAGCTCCCGCCGGAGCACTGCCTGGCGATCCCCGACGACGGATGGCGGCCTCGCACGCTCACGCGTACTTTTGACGACGAAGAGACCTAGGGAGGCTCGAAACATGGCGGTGGCGACACGTCGCTCGGTCGAGGAGGTCGAGCGCCATGTCCGTGAGATCGCAGCGCGTTGGTCTCGTGAGCGCGTCGAACGCCAGCAGCGTCGGGAGCTTCGGGCGGCCGATTTCACGGAGCTCGCGGAAAGCGGGTTCCTGGATCTGGTCGTCCCGCCGGACGCCGGCGGGCTGTGGGTCTCGGCCGCCGCGTCCACGCGCGCGATCTGTGAAGCCCTTCGCGAGCTCGCGCGGGTCGACTCATCGGTCGCCCTGGTCACCTCGATGCATCAGACCGTCGTGTACCTCTGCTGGCTCTCCACACTGCCGGCGCCAGCCGAGCGGGCCCAAGGATGGGATGCTCAGCGGGACGAGGTCTTCCGGTGGTTCTCCAGGGCGCGTGGTACGGGACGATCGCATCCGAGCCGGGAAGCGGTGGAGATGTCGCGAAGACGAAGGCGACCGCGGAGGCGATGGGGGACGGCAACTACCGCTTCTCGGGTATCAAGCACTTCGGCAGCGGCTCCGGGATCACCTCGTTCATGATGACGAGCGCCCTTCACCCAGCGACCAACAAGCCCGAGCTCTTCTACCTCGATGTGCGTGATGCTCACTGGGACGGAAGCGCAGGCGTGACCATACTCGCGCCATGGGATGGGCACGGCATGATCGCCACGCAGAGTCACGCCTTCCGCTTCGACTCGTACCCCGCGACGTTCGTCGGCTGGCCGGGCTACCTCGAGACGCGCCTGCCGCAGGCGGGACCGTTCCTCGCATGCGCGTTCTCGGCGGTGGCCCTGGGAATCGTCGAGACGGCGATGGAGGCCGCGCGACAGGTGCTCGGCCCCAAGCGGGACGGGCTGCGCGCGTTCGAGCAGGTCGAATGGTCGCAGGCTCGGGTCGAGTCGTGGCTGGCGGCGCAGGCCTATGAGGGAATGTTGCGCGCCATGGAGCGGGAGGAGGGTCGCGGGACGCTGGAGGGCAAGACGGCGATCGCCGGACTTTCCGAATCGCTGACCGGTCGACTCTGCAAGATCGTGGGGGGCGCGACCTTCAGCCGTAGCTCGCCGTTCGGACATTGGGCCGAGGACGTGCGCGCGCTCGGCTTCTTGCGGCCACCCTGGGGACTCGCCTACGAGAGGCTCTTTGCGTCTTCCTGGACGACCTGAGTAGGAGGCGGACATGGCGACGACCATCCCGACCAAAGTCTCGACACCGACGGACCTCCGCGAATGGCTGAGGCGCGTCGACGCGCTCGGTGAGCTGCAGACGGTCCGCGGCGCGAACACCGAAGAGGACATCGGCATGGCGACCGAGCTCCTCGGCCGGACCCGGCCATCGAAGGCGACGGTCTTCGACGAGATCAAGGGGTACACGAAGGGCTTCCGCGTGCTCTCGAACGGGCTCGGCTCGTTCCCGCGGATCGCGGTGACCCTCGGATTGGACCCGAACGCGTCACCGCACGAGCTCGTGCGCATGTGGCAGGAGCGCGTACGCAAGGGCATCCCGTCCGTTGCGGCGGAGGTGGTCAAGGACGGCCCCGTCTTCGAGAACGTCCTGCGCGGCGACAAGGTCGACTGCACGATCTTCCCCACCCCCAAGTGGCACGAGTTCGACGGCGGCCGCTACCTCGGCACCGGCAGCTTCGATATCACCAAGGATCCCGACGAAGGCTGGGTCAACCTGGGCACATACCGCGTGATGGTCCATGACAAGACGCGCCTGGGCTTCTACATCTCGCCCGGCAAGCACGGCCGGCAGCACCGCGACAAGTGGTTCGCGCGCAAGGAGCGCATGCCGCTCGCGTTCTGCCCGGGAGGCGACCCGCTCCTCTTCCTCGCGGCGTGCACGGAGATCCCGTACGGGACGACCGAGTACGACTGGGCCGGCGGCGTGCGTGGCACTCCCTATCGCGTGGTCAAGGGACCGGTGACCGGCCTGCCGATCCCGGCCGACGCCGAGATCGTCATGGAGGGCTGGGTCGATCCCGAGGAGCGCGAGGTCGAGGGCCCGTTCGGCGAATGGACCGGCTACTACGCGTCAGGCGAGCGCGCCGAGCCCGTCTTCCGGGTCGAGGCCATCTACCACCGCAGCGATCCGATCATCCTCGCGTCGCCGCCGAACGTACCGCCCGACGAGCAATCGTTCTACCGCGCGTTCATGCGGAGCGCGCGCCTTCGCGGAGACCTCGAGGCGGCATCGATCCCGGGCATCGTCGGGGTGTGGTGCCACGAGGTCGGCGGCTCCCGGCTGTTCAATGCCATATCGATCAAGCAGCGCTACGCGGGACACGCGCGGCAGGTCGGGCACGCCGCCGCGAGCGTGCACACCGGCGCGTACCTCGGCCGCTATGTCGTCGTCGTGGACGAGGACATCGACGTGATGGACCTCGAGCAGGTCCTCTGGGCCATGTGCACGCGAAGCGAGCCCGCGGAGTCGATCGACATCATTCCCCGCGCGTGGAGCGGGCCGCTCGATCCGCGCATCCATCCGGACAAGAAGGGCTTCAGCTCGCGGGCGGTCATCGACGCGACGCGACCGTGGGAGTGGATGGACCGCTACCCCATCTCGCAGCTCCCGACGCCCGAGACCAAGCGCCGGGCGCTCGAGCGCTGGGGCTGGCTCGTCGGCAAGGGAGAGAAGCCGAAGGACCTTCCCTAGCCAGGCGAGCGCGGGACCACAGGGGACGGCAGACGCGCGATGCGCCACGATAGGCGTGAAGTGGACGCGCTCATCCACGAGTTCGCCACCGAGGTGCACGACGAGGACGGGCACCTCTACCGCGCTCGCGCTGTGGGCCGCCCGCGGCGGGGCACCACGACGTGGGTCGGCTGGCTCGAGTTCACGCCGAGCGGGGGCGGCGGGATGATCCGGAAGACCCCGATCGAGACGACGCAGCCGAACCGCGAGGCCCTCGCGTACTGGGCGAGCGGTCTCGAGCCCGTGTACCTCGAGGGCGCCCTTGAGCGCGCCATCGTCGGCCGATACCGCGCCCGAAGCTCACGATAAGCGCTCGGCGTGATTTGTTCGCCGCGCTGAAGTCCTAGCGCCTGGCGGCGGTCACGTCCTTCGCCTCGCCCGCGGTCGCGTCCTCGAGGTAGACGACCGAGTCGTACCCGAGGAGCTTGAAGAGCCGGTTCTGCGCGATGAGCAGGCGGACCGGCTCCGTTCCGGCGGCGACGTACTGATGCACCGTGTTCTGCGGGACATAGACCAGATCGCCGGCGGAGAACGTCCAGCGCGTGGGCTCCTTCGCGACGCGCGCCTGATAGCGCTCGCCGATCTCGGCCTCGACGTCCCATTGCACGCTCTCGCCCTGGCCAGCGATGACGTACGCGATCTCGTCCGCCATGTGCCAGTGCCGCCCGCTGCTCGCGCCCGGGGCGATCTCCTGCTCGTAGACGTCGACGCTGCTGGTGCGGACGTCGGTACGGCGCGGCGAAGAGATGACGCGGACGCGACCGTCGCGCGTCGTCTCCCACTTCGTGTCCGCCTTCTTGACGACTTTCTTCTTGTCGATCGCGCCCGGCGTCCAGAGCGCGGACCACTCGCGCGCCGGCTCGTAGTCGGCGGAATTCTCGAAAGGCTTGGCGCGGCCCTGCTGGATCAGCCCGAGGGTCATCCAGGTCGCCTTGGCTTTCATCACGAGCGCGAGCGCGCGCTCGGTCTTGCTCGCGTTGAAGTGCCGGTGCACGGAGTCGGTGTGCACGACCACGAAGTCGTCCTTCTCCCACTCGTACCGCTTGCCGTCGTGGATCTCGTAGCCGCTGCCCTCGAGGATGTAGAAGTGCGCCTCGTTCTGATGCCCGTGGCCATGATTCGAGCCGCCGGGCCGGAGCTCGACGAAATGGACCTGGAGCGTCTGTGTGAGGAAGGGCTCATCGCCCGGGCCAAGCATCCACCAGGTCTTTGAGAGCCCCTGGTCGGAATCCCCTGAGTGCCCCACCGATGCGTCGTCGGTGACCGTGCCCGCGCGGCGGACGCGCGGGGCCGAGCGCTGGCGGCGGCGCTGCTCGGACAGCCCGTACTGATCCGAGGTGATCCCACGCAGGAAAACGCGGCCGTCTTCGCTCACACCGTCGAAGGTATCGGCAAATCCGACGAACGCGCAACCTCGGCGAAGGCGCGCTCGCACGCGCGAGCGCCGCTTCCGAGCTCGACCGCGACCCCGCACTCAGCGAGCGCCAGCTCAGCGCCGGCGATCGTCGCGAGCGCCTCCAGCTCGTTGAGCGCGCCGAGGTGCCCGATCCGGAACACCCGCCCCTTGAGCTTGCCGAGCCCCACGCCGAGCGATAGGTCGAAGCGCTCCCGTGCGCGACGGATAACGGCCTCGGAGTCGATCCCCTCCCCCGTCACGACCGCGGTCAGCGAGTCCGAGTAGGCGCGCGGGTCGTCGCAGAGGAGGTCGAGGCCCCATGCGCGCACCGCGGCACGGACGCCCTCGGCAAGCCGACGATGTCGTGCGAAGACGCTCTCGAGCCCTTCCTCGCCGAGCATGTCGAGCGCCTCGCGCAGCCCGAAGAGGAGCAGCGTCGCGGGCGTGTACGGATAGAAGCCCGCGGCGTTGTCGCGCAGGATCGGGCGCCAGTCGAAGAAGCTCCGCAAGCTTCCTCCGCCCTCGCTCGCCCGGATGGCCTTCGGACCGATGCAGAGGAGGGCGAGACCGGGAGGCAGCATGAGTCCCTTCTGGCTCCCGGTGAGCGCGACATCGACGCGCCATTCGTCGAAGCGGAAGTCCATGCTCGCGAGCGAGCTCACCGTGTCCACGATGAGGAGGGCATCGTGCCCTGCCGCGTCCATCGCCGCGCGCACCGCGGCGACGTCGGAGCGCACACCCGTCGACGTCTCGTTGTGGACGAGGAGCACGGCCCGGCAGCGGCGATCGCGGTCGTCACGAAGGCGCGCCTCGAGCTGGTCGGGTGAGGCGGGCGACCCCCAGCGTCCCGGTATCTCGTCGACAACGAGGCCAAGGTCGCGCGCCGTGCGCGTGAACAGCGCGCTGAAGTGCCCGATGTCGAACGCGATCACACGTTCGCCCGGCGCGAGCGTGTTCACGAGCGCGGCCTCCCACGCGCCGGTGCCGGATGAGGGGTAGATGACAACGCTCGCGGTCGCCGCTTTGAAGACGCGGCGCAGGTCGGGGAGGATCGTGGTGACGAGGGCCGCGAACTCCGGCCCGCGGTGATCGACCACCGCGCGATCCATCGCTCGCAGGATCCGCTCCGGGACGTTGGTGGGTCCGGGGATCTGGAGGAATGACCGACCTCTATGGACGCTCATGACCTGCGCCATAGTACGGGGCCATGCGGGTGGCGAACCGCGCCGACAAGCCCCTTGGCGAGGTCGTCCCCGGTGTCCGCCGTGCGATCTATTTCGATGCCGCGGAGGGAGCGGCGCAGCTCTCGTTCGGCGCGGCGGAGATCGACCCGGGGAAGGAGATCCCCGTGCACCGGCACAGGGTCGGCGACCGCTACGTCGAGGAGGGCTTCTTCGTCCTCGAGGGTGAAGGCGAGGTGCGGGTCGGGGACGACGTGCGCCCGCTGCGCGCGGGCTCGTTCTGCGTGATGTCGCCGGCGGAGGGCTTCCACAGCATCCGCAACACCGGGACGTCGACGTTGAAGTTCGTGATGTGCTTCGCCGGGGTCGGCGTCCAGATGGAGCGGAAAGCCTAGAAGAGGCGCAGCAGCTGTCCCGTCGGCAGCGGGACGTGCAGCAGACGGTCGAAGACGCCGAACACGAGCCCCCAGCAGAGCAGCGCGACGATCCCGCTCGCGAGCCACCCTTCGCGCGCGGCCAGGCGCATGTACGCGACCGCCGTGACCGGCACGGCGATCTGGAAGCCGACGAGGTAGACCGCGGCGAAGATCCCCACGATCCACGCGGCGATCTCGAGCGTGCGCCGCGTGCGCTCCGCCGGCGCGAGCGAATCCCGATCCGGCGCGCTCTGCGGCTCGGCGGCGGCGGCCGGGCGCAGAGACAGCGCGAGCTGGAGCAGCGCGAGCCCGAGGCCGGGCAGCGCGACCGCGACCGGGAACAGGCGGGCGTCCTCGGGGTATTCGAGCGCGGTGTAGCCCGCGTAGGCGAAGAGCAGCACGAGCCCGGCCGCGAAGGCGACGTCCCAGCCCCGCCGCGCCGCGGACATCCCGCTCACGCCGGGGCCGGCGCTCTGCGCCGGCGCAGCGCCTGGACGTACGGCGAGACCGCCACCGCGACGGAGAGGGCGAGCATGACGACCACGAACGGCCGCAGCAGCCACTCGGCCTCGTAGCGCGAGACCGAGAGCGCAAGGTAGTTCTCGATCACCCCGCCGAGGACGATCCCCAGGATGAGCGGCGCGCGGGGCCATCCCAGCTCGACCATCGCGACGCCGAGCACGCCGAAGACGAGCATCACGAGCACGTCGAAGAGCGTGTTGCGCTCGGCGAACGCGCCGAGGAAGACGAGGACGATGAGCGGCGGCACGAGGAGCCCGCCCCGGACGCGCGTGATCCCGATGAGGCGGCGCGCGAGGAGCAGGGTGATCGTGATCGTGACGAGGTTCGCGAGGATCATCGTCCAGGCCATGCCGAACGTGACCGAGAGCTTGGTCGTGAGCATCTCGCGGCCCGGCACGAGGCCCTGGATGATGAACGCGCCCAGCAGGACGGCGGTCGAGACGTTGCCCGGGATGCCGAACGCGACGGTCGGGATCAGCGCGCTCGTGCGCTCACCCGCCGCCGCGATCGCCGGCGCGATGACGCCTTCCACCGCGCCGCACCCGAAGCGTTTGGGGTCGCGCGAGCTCTGGACCGCGTGACCGTACGCGACCCACTGGGCGCCGTTGCCGCCGATCCCCGGCGCCACGCCGATCACCGTGCCGATCACGCAGCAGCGGAGGGCGAGCCACCTGTGGCGCAGCACGTCCAGGAAGCCCTCGCGCAGGCCGCCGAGCGAGCCCACGTCGCGACGGGCGATGGAACCGCGGTGGATCGCGAGATCGATGAGCTCGGGGATCGCGAAGAGACCGAGCGTCGCCGGAACGATGCGGATCCCTTCCCAGAGATAGAGCTGGTCGAAGGTGTAACGCAGGGTGGCGGTGCCGGGGGCCTGGCCGACCATCGAGAGGATCAGCCCGAGGCTCGCGGCGGCGAACCCCTTGATCGGGCTGCCCCCGGTGAGGCTCGAGACGAACGCGATCCCGACGACCGCGAACATGAGGAACTCGGGCGAGCCGAACGAGCGCAGGAACGGCTGGACGATCGGGATCGTGATCATGAGGCTGACCGCCCCGAAAAGCGCGCCGATGAGTGCGCCGAACAGCGCCGCTCCGAGCGCCCGCCCTGCCTCGCCCTGCTTCGCCATGGTGTGGCCGTCGACGATCGTCGCCGCGGTGACCGGCTCGCCGGGGACGCCGAAGAGGATCGACGTGATCTCGCCGGTCATCGCGACGACCGACGACATCCCGAGGAGGAACGCGAACGCCTCCGCGGGCTGCATCTTGAAGATGAAGGGAAGCATCAGCGCCAGGGCCGTCGCGCCGCCGATCCCCGGGAGGATCCCGACGACGAAGCCCGCCGCGATCCCGACGAACATGAGCCCGATCGCCGGCCAGGCCAGGATCTGACCCAGGCCGGCGATCAGCGCTTCGAACACAGTCTCCGCGCCTTGGGTCTTACTTCAGCGCGAGAGCGGCTTTCAGTGCGTCGATGGTCGCTTTGTCGTAGCCGAGGAGCTCGTCGACGATCTTCTGAACGCCCGCGGCGTCCTTGGGGGCGATGTCGATCTTCGCCTTGGTCGCCTCCTCCTTCAGGGCCGGATCGTTCCAGGCCTTGGTGAACGCCTCCTGCAGCGCCTTGAGGCGGGCCGCCGGAACGTTCGGCGGGGCGGCGAACGACTTGCTGATCACCGATGGCGCGGTGATGGCCTTGACGAGCGCCTTGTTCTGTGCGGTGGTCGCGATGTCGGACGCCATCGGGACGTTCCCGATGGCCGCGATCTTGTCGTCGCCCTGCTGGATGAGCGGGATCATGGTGCCGTCCTTGAGGTTCTGCCCCTGCGTGACGCTCATGCTCTCCCAGGTCCAGCAACCGCCCTGCACCTCGCCGGAGTCCACGGCGCGCGAGATGCCAGCTGTTCCGTTGTAGCCCGAGACGATCTTGATGTTCGCCCCGAGCGCGGTCCGCAGCACCTGCGGGAAGTCACCGGTGTTCGACCCCGGTCCGGTGGACCCGGCGATGAACTGCTTCGAGCCCTGCATGTCCTGGATCGTCTTGAAGCCGCTGTCCTTGCGCGCGATGCACACGATCGTCGCGGAGAACGTGCTTCCCAGCCATCCGAACTTCTTCGCGTCGAACTTGATGTCCGCGGCGCCCAGGACCTGCTGCAGCACCTGGTTCTCGTTGAACACCCCGAAGACGGTCCCGTCCTGAGGAGCGACCTCGTAGAGGAAGTTCGCCGCGACGCGGCTCCCGGCGCCAGGCATGTTCTCGACGACGAGCGTCGGATTGCCGGGGATGTACTTGCCCATGTGCCGGGCGAGGACCCGGGCGGTCGTGTCGAACCCTCCGCCCGGCTCGAGACCGACGACGACCCGTATCGTCTTGCCCTCGTAGAAGGCCTTCACCGGATCCTGCGTGGGCGCCGCCGACGGCGCCGCCGACCCGGCGGACCCGCCAGGCGCTCCGCCGCACGCCGCGGCCAGCGCCGCCACCATCACGATCACGACGAACCGAGCCCGCATACCGCACCTCCGGCCCGTCCGGCCCTCGGGCGGGAGAGCCGCCGTCGCCGTCCAGGTGGTCATTTGTTATACCATTCGGCGCCGGCCGACCGTTCGCGCGGAGACGGCGCCGTCCGTTGAGAGGTGCGGGATTCCCCGAATGAGGCCATGAGCCGGACGCGCCGGTACGGCTCCGACGTCATCGTCGACCTCCTCCGCGCGTTCGACATCGACTATGTCGCGCTCAACCCGGGGGCGTCGTACCGCGGTCTCCATGACTCGCTCGTCAACTACGGGGAGAACAAGCCGGAGATCATCCTCTGCACGCACGAGGAGATCGCGGTGTCCATCGCGCACGGCTACGCCAAGGTGACCGGCCGGCCGATGGCCGCGGCGGTCCACGACGTGGTCGGCCTCCTGCACGCGACGATGACCATCTACTACGCGCACGTGGACCGCGCGCCGGTGCTGGTCCTCGGCGCCACCGGCCCGGTCGACCGGACGAAGCGGCGCCCGTACATCGACTGGATCCACACCGCGCTCGTCAACGGGAACGCCGTTCGCGACTACACGAAGTGGGACGACCAGCCCGCGAGCGTCGCCGACTTTCCGGCATCGTTCGCGCGGGCGTACCGCATCGCGACCACCGAGCCGTGCGGCCCGGTCTATCTCTGCTACGACGCTGGGCTGCAGGAGCAGCAGCTGGATGCGCCGATCGACGTATCGGAGATCGCGGCGGGAGCTCGCCCCAGCCCCGTGCAGGCGGATCCCGCGGCGATCCAGCGCGCCGCGGACCTCATCGCGCGCGCGGCGCGGCCGGTCATCGTCACGGAGTTCACCGGGCGGCACCCGGAGGCGGTCGCCCAGCTCATCGCGCTCGCGGAGGAGACCGCGTCCGCGGTGATCGACCTCAACGGACGCGTGAACTTCCCGAACCGCCATCCGCAGAACCTCACCGGAGGCGACGCTCTCGCCGATGCCGACGTCGTGCTCCTCCTCGATGTCGGCGATCCCTTCCGCGCACTCAACGAGCTGGACCGGCTGACGAACGAGAAGAAGCCACGCATCACTGCCGGGTGCCCCGTGATCGACATCGGGCTCGCCGAGCTCAGGCAGAGCAAATGGTCGGAGGACCTCGGCCAGTTCCAGCCGGTGGCGCTCTCGGTCGTCGCCGACACAAGCCTCGCGATCCCCGAGCTGCGAGGCGCGGTGCGCGAGCGTGCCGGCGGGCGCGACCGTTCGGCGCGGTGCGCCGAGCTCCGCCGCGTGCACGATGAGATCCGGGCGAGGTGGGAGAAGCACGCGCGCGAGGACTGGGACTCGTCGCCGCTCACCGCGCCGCGCCTCGCGTCGGAGATCTGGTCGGTGATCAAGGGCGAGGACTGGATCCTCACGTCGAACACCCTCGAGGACTGGGCGCTTCGCCTCTGGGACGTTGACGGACCGAGCCGCCATCCGGGCCGCAGCTTCGGGACCGCCACGCAGATCGGCACATCCGTCGGCGTGGGCCTCGCGTACCGGGGCACGGAACGGCTGGTCGTGGACATCCAGCCCGACGGCGACCTCCTCTACGACCCGGGCGCGCTCTGGACGGCGGCGCATCACCGCATCCCGCTGCTCGTCGTCATGTACAACAACCGCGCCTACTACAACGACTGGGAGCACCAGCTCCGGGTCGCGCAGCATCGGGGCACGCCGAAGGAGAACGCTCGGATCGGCCAGGAGCTCGACGACCCCGCGCCGGACTTCGCGATGCTCGCGCGGTCCTTCGGCTGGCACGCGGAGGGCCCGATCGCCGACCCGGCAAAGGTGCGCCCCGCGCTCGAGCGCGCGCTGGAGATCGTGCGCCGCGAGAAGCGCCCGGCCCTCGTCGACACGATCGTGCGGCACCGCTCCGAACGCCGCTATCGGTAGCGCGGCGACGTGCGGATCTCGATCGATCACGCGAGCATCCGCTTCGGGAAGCTCGAGGTCCTCGAGGATGTCTCGCTCGAGGTGCCGAGCGGAGACCTCGTCGCCGTCGTCGGCCCCTCCGGCTGCGGGAAGTCGACCCTGCTCAACGCGATGGCCGGGCTGCTGAGCGAGACCGAGTGCCGGATCACCGGATCGATCGCGCTCGACGGCCTCTCGCCGCGCGGCTCCCGTCTCGGCTACGTGTTCCAGCGCGACACGCTGCTGCCCTGGGCCACGCTTCTCGACAACGTCCAGGTCGGCATGACGATCCGCGGAGTCGCCGCGCCCGAACGGCTCCGCCGCGCGCGAGACCTCATGCGGTCGGTCGGCCTCGAAGGGTTCGAGTCGTATTACCCGCATCAGGTCTCGGGGGGGATGCGTCAGCGCACGCAGCTGATCCGGACGCTCGCGTACGAGCCGGACGCCATCCTCATGGACGAGCCGTTCGGCGCGCTCGACGCGCAGAACCGCATGCTTCTCCAGGCCGAGCTGCTTCGCGTGTGGGAGCAGCGGCGCACGACGATCCTGTTCGTCACGCACGATCTCGCGGAGGCGATCGTGCTGGGGCAGCGGGTCGTGGTGATGTCGCGGCGTCCCGGCCGCATCAAGCGGGTGTACGAGATCCCGCTCCCCTCGCCACGCGATCCCTTCGAGCTGCGCGCGACGGACGAGTTCGCGCGCCTCGAGACGAGCATCTGGGCGGACCTGCGCGATGAGTTCCGCGCCGGCGTGGCGGCATGAAGGGCATGCGCGTCGCCGCACAGCGGGTCGGGTTCATCGCCCTGATCCTCATCGCCTGGGAGGCTGCCACCGGCGGGTTCGGCCTTCGGCCGGTCCTCGACCCGATCATCGTCGCGCGACCGTCTCGCGCGGTCGCGGAGATCGGCGTGTACGCCCAGTCCGGGCTCCTCTGGAAGGACCTCGGCGCGACCCTCCAGGCGGCGTTGTCCGGGCTGCTGCTCGGCATGGTCGGCGGCGTGTCGTTCGGTCTGCTGCTCGGCTACGCGCGGCCGGTCGCCGAGACGGTCGAGCCGCTGCTGGTCGGTCTCAACGCTCTCCCGCGCATCGCGCTCGCTCCGGTGCTCATCATCGCCTTCGGCCTCGGGATCGCGTCCAAGATCTTCCTGGCGCTCTTTACCGTGTTCTTCGTCGTCTTCTTCAACACGTACCTCGGGATCCGGTCCGTCGATCCCGACCTCGTGCGCGCGATCCGCGTCATGGGCGGAGGCCGCTGGCACCTCGCGCGGTTCGTGATCCTGCCGTCCGTCTTCTCGTGGATCTTCGCGGCGCTGCGGACCAGCGTGAGCTTCGCGCTCTCCGGCGCGGTGGTCGGCGAATTCGTGGGATCGACCGCCGGCCTCGGGTATCGCATGACGATCGCGACGGGTCTTCTCGACACGAACCGGACCTACGCCATCCTCATCCTCCTCATGGTCATCGCGGTCACGCTCGTCGAGCTCGCGAAGCGCGTCGAGGACCGGCTGCTGCGGTGGCGGCCAGCGTCGGCGCTCTTCGCGTGATGAAAGGGGTATCCCATGACCAGCACGTGCAAGCACGCGCTCGCCCTCGTCGCCGTCCTCGCTCTTCTGCTCGTCGCGTGCGGTCCCTCCGGCACCGCCGGCCCATCGCCGACGGGAACCGCGGCAACGAGCGCGACGCCTCGGCCGCCGAAGGATCAAGTGAAGCTACCAAGCGTCGTTTCGACGGAGCTGAACCTCGCGTCCCTTATCGCGTACGCGAAGGACTACTTCGGCGAGCAGAACATCGAGATCACCGACTTCGTCCTGGGATCGAGCAGCACGCTGCGGGCCGCGGTGATCGCGAAGGAGTATGACTTCGGTCTCTTCGCCTTCGTGCACGATCCCATCGCGCGCCTCGCGGGCTCGCCGTGGAAGGCGGTCATCGCGACCTACGACCGGGAGATCTTCAGCATGCTCGTGCGCACGCAGCTCCGGGACCAGGTGAAGATGGTGGCCGACCTCAAGGGCAAGAACGTCGGCGTCACCGGAGCGGGGTCGGGCTCCTGGGCGATGGCCAACGTCTATCTCAAGAAGGCCGGCCTGACGCCGGACCGTGATGTCAGCCTCGTGCCGCTGGGCGGAGACACCGCGGCCATCTACACCGCGCTGCAGAGCGGCAAGGTGGACGCGATCAGCTCGTGGGAGCCGATCACCAGCCGCGTGATCGAAACGGGCGCGGGCTTCCCGCTGGTGTCCATCTGGGACGCCGCTCAGCACAAGGAGTGGGTCGGCTCAGACCACGCGCTCGGCTTCGCGCTCATGACGCGCGAGGACGTGATCCAGGCGAAGCCCGACCTGGTGAAACGGATGGTCGCGGCGCACAAGAAGGCCCTCGAATTCATCCGTTCGTCGAGCGCCGACACGCTGGCCGGCGCGATCCTCGGCAACCCCAAGGCGGCCGAGCAGTTCCAGGGCCTCGACCGCGCGCTGGTCGTCAAGCTCATCGACCGCATCAAAAGCGGCTACGGCACGGGCTGCCTCTCGAAGTCGGGATTCGACGTCGAGATGAACCTCGCGGTCACCTACCAGCTGGTGAAGCAGCCGATCACGTTCAGCGAGTTCGCCGACACGCAGTTCGCGGGGGAGTGCCCTTAGCAAACGCGACTGGAGGGCGGATCTCCGCCCTCCAGTCTTGGCACGCGCCGGCGGGGGCCGGGGCTAGTGCTTCTTGTCCTTCTCTTTCGTCGCCTTCTTGTGCTCGGCGTTCTTGGCGTCGACCGCCTTGTAGTCGGCGGCCTTCTTGTCGGCCTTCTCGACGACCTTGGCCTTGACCTCGGGGCGGTCAAGCTGCGCGCAGCCGAGGGAGGCGTTCACGTCGGCCAGCACGGACCAGAACGCGTCGGCCTGATCCAGCGACAGCTCCTTGTCGGTCTGCGCCGAGACGTGGTTGGCGAGCGCGTTGAGCCGGTTGCAGGCGTTGCCCCTGCCCCAACCGAACTCGGCCTGCGCCGAACGGACCTTGGTCAGGAAGCTGTTCTCGAAGCCCTCGTCGAGACCCCACGACGACACGAGCGAGGCGAGGTCATCCACGAGCTCGCGCGCCGTCCGGGCGCGGACCTCGAGGGTCGCGGTGCCGCTGACCGAAGAGCCATACGTGTCCACCACGACGACGGAGACCGTGTATGTCCCCGGGGCGTCGTAGACATGCGACGTCTCGAGCGAAAAGACGCCCGCGTCGAGCAGCTGGTCGCTCGCCGACTGCACTGAGAGGTCGCCCCAGGTGACCGAGACGCGGTGCCAGTCGAGCGGGTCGGGGTCGCTGAATGTCAGGTTCAGCGTTCCGGATCCACCGGCGACGGCGCCGGCCGTCGAGAGCGCGAGGTCAGCCGGGGCGTGATTCCGCCTGAAGACGGTGAAGGACATCGAGCTCTGGGTCGACGTCGCGGCCTGATCGGCCACCGTCGCGGTGATCGGGTAGGTGCCGTAGCTCGCGTACGTATGCGTCACGTCGAACGTGAGGACCCCGGCGCCCAGGGTCACGTCGGTGGCCGCGCCATCGCCCCACTGCACGTTGACCGTGTGCGTGTCGGCCGGGTCGGGGTCGACGAACTGGCCGTGGACCGTGGCCGGATCGCCCTCGGTCACGCCGCCGCCGCTCAGGACGAGAGCGCTCGGCGCCGTGTTGCGCGCCGCGACGGCGAGCGGGCCTTCCTGGCGGCCCACGCCCATGTCGTCATCGGTGACCGTCGCGCTGACCGTGTAGCTCCCCGCGACGGCGTATTCGTGCGAGGCCGCGAAAGTCTTGGGGTCGGTGCTGAGGTAGGACTGCGTGAACGCGGCCGAGCCGTCGCCCCAGTCCAGCGACAGGGTGAAGGTGTCCTTGGTGCCCGGGTCGGTGAACGCGCCGTTCGCCTGCACCGTCTGGTGGTCGAGGATCGACGACGGCGTGTAAACGAAGCTGGTGACCGTCGGCGCGACGTTGCGCAGGGTCACGTTGATCGTCCAGATGTCCGACACGAGACCGCTGTTGTCCTGGACCCTGACGGTGAGGGTGAACGGATCCTGAGGCGTGCCGGACGGCGTGTCATCGGGGTATACCTTCGGGAGCGAGAAGCTGCGCGCGCCGAAGGGAAGCATCGTCGTGGTCTCGACGAACGTCGACCCGATCTTGATCAACACGAAGTGGCGGTCCGCGGCGTCGCCGTCGGTGAACGTGCCCTTGACCTGGAAGGTCTGCGCCTCGTCGACCGCCGTCGTCGGACCCGTCGCCGTTTCCAGCCAGACGCTGTCGAGCACCGGAGCCCCCGCGGCGTACGCGACATGCGCCCCCCACGGCAGTCCGAGGCCGAGCATCGCGATCGCCATGGCCCCCACCAGGGCTGTACGACCTAGCGCCTTCATCCCAGTTGTCCTCCAGCTGGCGGATCCCACACCCGTTCCAGTAGCGAAACCCTAGGGAGACGCCTCGGCTTGGACGAGAGAGGAGTTCGACCTAACCCAGCCGGGGGACGGCGAGTCCCCCATACGGGGGACCGAACTTGTTTAGCGCGACTGTTTAGCGGGGAGAAGCGCCCAGATCTTCTCGGCCGTGATCGGCAGGCTCATCACCCGCGACCCGCATGCATCCTGCACCGCGTTCGCCACGGCCGCGCCCACCGCCGGATTCGCGAGCTCCCCCACCGACTTCGCGCCGAATGGACCGGGTCCCGGGCGCTCGGTCATGAGCTCGATCCCAAGGCGCGGCATGTCCGCGATCGTCGGGAGCTTGTAGTCGCCCAGGTTCGCGGTCACCACGCGGCCGTCTTCGACGCGAAGCTCCTCCATCACCGCCTGGCCGAGCCCGAACGCGAAGCCGCCCTCGAGCTGGCCGCGGAGCGCGACCGGGTTGATGACCGTGCCGACGTCGGCAACGAGCGTCGCGTCCTCTATCTTCGTCTGGCCGGTCTCGCTGTCGACGGTGACCGCGAGCACGTAGGCGTACATCGATGCTTCGTGCGCTTCCTGCGCCGCCTCTCCGGTGACCTCGAGCTCGCCCGCGTCCTCGAGCGATCGCCCGAGCGCCGCGAGCCTCGCCTTGAGCTTGCGCGCGGCGTCGAGCGCGGCCGTTCCCTGAACCGGCGTGACGCGGCTCCCGCCGACTCCCGGGTCGTTCGGAACGGCGTCGGTCGTTCGGCGCACGACGGCCACGCGATCGAGCCCGATGCCGAGCTCGGCGGAGACGATGCGCTGGAAAAGCGTGTGCGCGCCGCCGCCCTGATCGGACACGCCGGTGCGAAGCTCGACGCGGCCTGCCGGCAGGGTCCGCAGCACCAGTGACGCCTTGCCGCGCCCAACGTGGCGCACGCCGAGCGCGACGCCCCATCCCCACCAGTTCGGCCTGCCCTCAGGCGCGAGTGACGGTGCGTACCGGGAAGATCCCCGCAGCCGCGCGAGAAGCTCCGCGCCGTCGGTGCCGTGCCACGGCTGCCCGGTGACATCGACATCGCCCGGGCGCACGACGTTGCGCTCGCGCAGCTCGAGCGGATCGATTCCGAGATCGCGCGCGATCAGATCGATATGCGACTCCGCGGCGAACGCGTTCTGCGGCTGACCCGGGGCGCGCGCATGCCCGGCCGGCACGTGGTTCGTATACACAGTCATCGCCTCGACACGCGCGGCGGGTACGCGATAGCCGGCGAGCGTGAGCATCGCGTCGCCGGGCATGAGCGTGGCCACCGGCTTGCCCGCGGCGTACGCGCCGCCGTCGAATACCACTTTCGACGTATGCGCGAGGATGCGTCCCACGCGGTCCACGCCGGTACGGAGCGTGATCGTCCCGGCGTGCCGGCTGTTCGTCGCCTGGAGGTCGTCCGCGTAGCGCGTCACCGCGCGCACGGGCCGGCCGGTCGCGCGCGCCAGGTGGTAGAGAGCGAACTCGTCCAGCGACAGTCCTTTGCCGCCGAAGTCGCCGCCGATGTGGCCAGCGTCCACCACGATGCGCGATTCGGGGATCCCGAGGCTCACGGACATGTGGTTGCGCAGCGAGAACGGCGTCTTGTTCGTCGTCACGACGCGCACGGTCTCGCCATCGAGCCAGACAAGCGCGGCCCGGGGCTCGATGTACCCCTGGTGCGTGCGCGGAACGGCGAAGGTGTGCTCGTAGACGCGGAACGACGCCCGGAACCCAGCCTCCACGTCGCCGTGCTCGCGCACGCCGTGTCCCTGGATGTTCGGGTGCGGAGGGGCCGAGCGCGTTCCGCCGAGGAACGCATACGAGCCCGCGTCAGGATGCAGCACAGGCGCGCCCTCCGCGAGGGCGGCGTCTGTCGCGAGGATGGCCGGAAGCTCTTCGTATTCGACCTCGACCAATCGGGCGGCCTCGGCCGCGATCTGGAGCGTGTCGGCAGCGACCGCGGCCACGCGATCGCCGATGAAGAGCGCGCGGTCAGAGCACAGGACCGGCCAGTCCTGGAGCCTGCGGCCGAAGCGCTGCGGCTTGGTGTCCGCCCCGGTCAGCACCGCGCGCACACCGGGAAGGGCGCGCGCGGCCGAGACGTCGACCGACACGATCCGGGCGTGCGGATACGGGCTCGCGACGAACGCGGCGTGCAGCATGCCGGGCATCGCGACGTCGGCCGCGAATCGCGCCGCGCCGGTCACCTTGTCGCGGCCCTCGACGCGGTACTCGGGCTCCGCGAGCACGCCGCCGGGAGCCTCGGCCACGGAGGTCACCGCGCGATGACCTGCCGTGCGAGACATTCGGCGAAGTCCTGCATGAGCTGATCGGCCTTGCGCTTGATCACCGCCTGGCCGAACTCCCCGAGCCGGCCCATTACCGCGAGGTCGGTCGCGATGCGGAGCTCGGTCTGGCCTTCCTTCTCCGAGAGCGCCAGGTCCATCGCGGCGCGTATCGCGCCGCCGACGCGCGAATCCTTCGCGTCGGCGCGAATCGAGGCCGTCCCGGAGCTCGGGTCTCGCGCCGTCACGACCAGATCGCCGTCGAGAACGAGACGCACCGGACCGACCTGCACGGCGAGCGTCCCCTGGTACTTGTCTGTGCCGGAGGGGCGGACCGACGCGACGCCGGGGACACAGCGAGCGGCCGCGGGGATGTCCATGAGCCTGGCCCAGACCTTGTCCCGCGGCGCGGCGACCGTCGCGGCGTGGGTGAACTTCATCGCGTCAGCTGCGCGAGGGCGCGCCCCGTCCACACGCGCGCCATCTCCCGCTTGTACACGGCCGAACCGCGCAGGTCGTCCACCGGATCCACGTCGTCCGCGATCATGGCGATCGCGTCGCCGATCCGCCGGGTGGGCTGTCCGCGTATCGCGTCCTCGACACGGCGCGCCCGGATCGGTGTCGGCCCCACCGCGCCGAGCACGATCCGCGCGTGCGCGATGGTGCCATCGTCCGCGAGCCGCATCGTCGCCGCGACCGAAACCGTCGCGTAGTCGTCTGCGGTCCTGGGAAGGAACTTGAGATAGGCCTCGCGCGTTCCGGGCTCGATCGGCGGCAACAGAACCTCGGTGATCACCTCGTCGTGCGCGAGCGAGGTCGTGAAGTGGTCGACCGCGAGCCCGTCGACCGGCAGCGTGCGCTCGCCGCGCGGCGAGCGCACGGTCACGGTGGCGCCCAGGGCCGCGAGCATCGGCGGAGGATCCTGCGCCGGATCGGCGTGCGCGAGGTTCCCGCCGACCGTCGCCTGGTTGCGGATCCGGACGGTGGCGACGCTCGCGAACGCGTCGACGAGCGCCGGGCTGTACGCGAGCGCGTCGGCCGAGCGTTCCACCTGCCGATGCGTCGCCATGGCGCCGATGCGGAGGCCGCCGTCGGCTGTCCGGGAGACGCCGCCGAGCTCCGCGACGGCCCGCAGCGCGACGACGTGCCCGGGCCGCAGCAGACCCTGCCGCATGAGGATCACCGTCGCGGTCCCTCCCGCGAGGAGATGCGCGTCGTCGCCATGGCGTCCGAGCAGGTCGAGCGCCTCGGCGAGCGAGCGCGGCTCGTGGTAGTCGAACGTCACGTCGGCCTCGCGGCGCGGGCGATCGCGCGCTCGATGCCGTAGTAGCCCGTGCAGCGGCAGAGGTTCCCCATCATCCACGCGCGAATCTCGTCGGGCCCGGGACGCGGCTTCTCGGTGAGCAGCGCCGTCGCCGCGATGAGCTGCCCAGGCGTGCAGATGCCGCACTGGAAACCGCCCTCGCGAATGAAGGCGTCCTGCAACGGCGTCAGCCCATCACTCGCGAGGCCTTCGACCGTGGTGATCGAACGCCCGTCGACGAACACCGCCGGCAGGAGACAGGCCGATAGCAGCTCTCCGTCGACGAGCACGCTGCAGGCCCCGCAGACACCCACGGCACAGCCGAGCTTCGTGCCGGTCGCGCCGCAGTCGTCGCGGATGAGATCGATGAGCAGGCGGTCGGCCGCGACCGCGACTTCCCGCGGCTGGCCGTTGAGCGTGAACCGCAAGCGATGAGAGCTCATCGCTGCCTCAGCTTGAAACGCTGAATCTTGCCGGTTGACGTCTTCGGAAGCTCCGCTACGAACTCGATCCAACGAGGGTACTTGTATGGGGCGAGGCGGTCCTTGACGAAGGCCTGGAGCTCGGCGGCGAGCCCCGCATCCGCCGCGCCATCTTTCAGCACGACGTACGCGCTCGGCTTCACGAGGCCCTCGGCGTCCTCCCGCCCCACGACGGCGCACTCGAGCACCGCATTGTGCTCGAGCAGCGCCGTCTCGACCTCGATCGGCGAGACCCAGATCCCGCCGACCTTGAGCAGGTCGTCGCTCCGTCCGTGAAACGTGTGATAGCCCTCCGCGTCCACCGAATACCGATCGCCGGTGAAGACCCACTCCCCGCGGAACGTGCGCTTGGTGGCCTCGCGCTTGTTCCAGTAGCAGAGCGCCGTGCTTGGACCGCGCACCAGGAGATCGCCGACCTCGCCAGGCGCGGCCGGCGCCCCGGCGGCGTCCACGACCCTCGCCTCATAGCCGGGAATGACCCGGCCCGACGTACCCGGCCGAGCCTCGCCGGCCACATTGGAGATGGCGATATAGCCGATCTCGGTCGAGCCGATGCCGTCGAGGATCTCGTGACCGAAGCGCGCCCTCCAGCGCTCGAAGAGCGGTCGCGGCAGGGCCTCGCCCGCGGAGACGCAGACGCGCACCGAGGAGAAGTCGGCCTCGCCGGAGGCCGCGAGCATCGCGGCGTACGCGGTCGGCACGCCGTAGAACACCGTGGGCCGCTCGCTCGCGACGAGATCGAACACCGCGCGCGGATCCGGCCGGCCGGCGAACAGGAGCGACGTGGCCCCGTGGCGAAGCGGGATGACCAGGGAGTTGTTCAGGCCATATGAGAAGAAGAGCTTCGCGACGCTGAACACGCGATCGTCCGGCCGGATGCCGGCCACGTGGCGCCCGTGGAGATCGGCCGGCGCGATCGCGCTCTTTTGCAGATGCACCACGGCCTTGGGCGCTCCGGTCGTGCCGCTCGAGTACTGCCAGAAGGCCATGTCGTCCGCGCTCGCCGGCTCGGGGTCGAGCTCAGCGGATGCAGTCGCGAAGGTGCGGATCAGCTCGCTCTCCGCAAGCAGCTGGCGTAGGTGCGGGAGCTGCCCGCGGATCGGTTCGATCAGCGGCAGCAGAAGATCGTGGACGATCACGACGCGCGCGCGGCAATCCGCGAGGAGATACGCATACTCCCGCGAGGTCAGCAGCGTGGAGAGCGTCACCGGAACGGCGCCGATCTTGATCGCCCCCAGAAACGACGAAATGAACTCGGGCGAGTCGTGAAGGATCAGCGCGACACGCTGCTCCGGCTCGACGCCCAGCGATCGCAACGCGTTCCCCGCGCGATTCACGGCGCGGCCGACGTCGGCGTACGACTGTGTGCGCCCGGCGAAGCGGATCGCGGGACGATCGCCGTGTCCGGCGTCGAGATGCTGATCGACGAGCGCGACGGCGAGGTTAAAGCGATCCGGGAGCGTTAGAGGTACTTCCGGCCCTTGAGCTTGTCCGGGATGACGAGACCCAGGGCCTCGATCTGCGGATCGACCTCGGCGATGTACTGGCGGCGGGCCTCCTCGTTGGTGCGGCGCTTGAGGCCCCACTCGATGTAGCGCTCGGTGCGCGCGGAGTTCGACTGCCCGAACATGTCGAGGCCCACGGTGTACCACTTGTCAATGGCGGTCTGCGCCTGCGCGCGGCCCTCGTCCCCCGACCGCACGAGCTTTTCGAGCTGCTGGTAGCCGTAGGTGATGTGGCCCTTCTCCTCGCGGAGGATCGTCGGGAGGTGATCCTCGACCGGCAAGAAGGACGAGCCGTTCATCTCCTCGAGCTGGTACTCGCCGACCTTGTCGATGAGCATGCCGAACGCGGCGAAATCGGCCCACGTCGGCATGTCCTCTTTGAAGGCGTCCACCTCTCGCTTGCTCCGCGGCCGCGTGAGGATGTCCGAACGGTCGATCTCGAGCAGACCGAGCATCCGGAGGAACTTGCGGCAGTGGTCGATCTCCTCGGCCGCGATGCGCGCGACGCGCCACTGGTCGTCGACCGTGGGCGCGCGCAGGGTCCAGTGGTCGACGTAGATGTGCGGGCCGCCGATCTCGCAGTCCGCCTGGATCGTGAGCAGCCGGGTGAGGAGGTCCTGGTACTCCTTCGGCATCTTCGTGAAGTCCTTGGGATCGACCTTGTCGTTGAACGGCGGCACGGCGACCTCCTTCCTGACGCTCAGCTCGCGGCGGACTCCATCACCCAGCGGACGGACTTGGCGCACGGGCACGCGCCACCCACCCGGGCGAGCCGGGGCATCGAGTTGATCGCCTCTTTGAGCGGCATCTCGCCGCGCGCGACCGTGCGCTGCAGATCGGCCCAGTGCTTCACGTCGATCGATGCGCGGTACGCCTCGGGGAGGTTGGCGAGGACGTGCGCGATGTACCGCTCGACGTCGGCGAATGTCTCCCCATGCGTGCCGATCATCTGATAGGCCGGCTCGCCGCGGCGGCGGAAGAAGCGCCGGTCCGGAAGGCGAAGGAGGTCCTCGGGCCGGACACCGTCGACCGACTCACCGGCCGTGATGCGCGCGAACGCCTTCTCCGCATCCTCGCGCGAGTGCTTCGGGAGCCGCGCTCGTACGTAGCGCTCGTTCAGGTCGTCGTACATGCGCTGGCACTCGTCGACGTACATGTCCTGCGCGTCGCGGTTCGCCATGTCCTTGAGCCCGTGCTTCACGTTCGTCTGTCCGCCGCGCTCGTCGCCGAACATCTCGAGGCCTCTGCCGAACCACTTGTGGGTCGCCTTCTGGATGTCGGCCGTCGTGATGTAGCCGTCGCCGCGCGCCGCGGCTTCGACCCAGCGGCGCAGCGGGATCACGCCCGCGGCGAGGTGGAACGCCTCCTCACGCAGCATCGGCGGCATGCTCGACGCGTAGGGCTTGTACGCGGAGATCCGCTGCATCGTGAGCTGGTACTTCCCCACCCGGTCGATGAACGCGGCGAACACCACGTTGTCGAGGAAGCTGTCGTACTCGAGGTTGAACGCGGCGAGCACGTGGGACCCGGTCTGCATGGAGAGGATCTCCTCCACCATGTCGGCGGCCGACGTCGCGGTGACCGTCGACCAGTCGGCGCTCGTGAGCAGGTGGACCATCTGGTAACCGTGCCTGAGCTCCTCCGCCATCACGCGGAGCGCCCAGGCGTGATCCTGCGGCTCCTGCGCGCGCGCGAGCGTGCCCTGGTGCTGCTGGATCGAGCCGAACTCCGTCGATGCCTGCGCTTTGATCTGCATGAGGAGGTGCTGCGCCGCGTCCTCCGGTAGCTCCTTGGGGGCGAGCGCCTTCGCCTCGCCCTTGCGGTCGCCGACCTCGATCTCGTCCGAGATGTCGGGCGCGATCTTCGCGCAGAGGCAGAACGGCTCGTCCTTGGGGAAGAACCGGTCCCACTCCTCGGCGAGCTTCGGGTAGTCGGGGAAGTTGTGACGCTGCCAGTGCCCGATCGCGTCGTGGTAGGCCTTCGGGAGCGTCCGGACATCGTCTTTCACGCTGTTAGCGTACCGAGTTTCGACCGCCATTGGTCATACCGTTCGCTTGGGCGAACGTCGGAGCCTGGACCGGGGCACGGCAGCGTCACGGAACAGTCGGACCGATTGACCGCGCCTCGGCGATGGTGGCCGCGGCTATGACCCGCTCCACTAGCTTCAACGTTCGCCTGGTCTCGGCGCGCTGCCATCGCGCGATCAGAAACCATCCGACCGAGAAGGAGTGCGACCAGGATTCCAGGCCCGGGCATTTGAGGGTGTCCGACCGGAGGGCAGTCCCCGACTACCTCCATCCGCGCCATTGCTGGGACCAGAACCGTGAGGTACGACGCGGAGCTGGCATCGATCCTCTCCGATGCCAGGCTTTGACCGGGAAGACTCCGCTACAGCGTGACTGTCTCTTCCTTCGCACCGAGATCGCCCGGCGCGCCGCGGCGCTTCACGACGAAGGAGCCCCGACGCGGCTTGGCCTCGCGGATGAGCGGCTCGACCGCGCGGTAGAGCGCGTCCGCGTCGGGCCCGTACATGTACCAGACGCACTCGCCGCCGCCGAACTCGTTGCCGTCGAACTCCCCCGCGCCCGCCTCGTCGATCACGTCTTCGAGACGGTCCTCGAACGCCATGAGGTCCTGGCGCTCCGCGGCCGTGCCGAAGCCGCCGTCGGAAAGCTTCATATGGACGATGACCGCCTGATCGGCCACGCGGGCTAGAGGCGCTTCTCGAGCGCGGTGACCGGCGCGGGCACGAAGCCCATCGCCGAGATGAAGCCCGCGATCTCCTTGTCCTGCGCGGCCACCATCGTCCGCGCCACGTGCGCGCCCTTCGACCGGAAGTGCCCGAGGAGCGCCTCGATCAGGCGACGGCCAACGCCTTTCTCGCGCGCCGACGGATCGACGCCGAAGAACTCGACCCAGCCCGTCGGCTCGTCGAGCCCGAACTCACCGCCGCGCACCTCCCCCAGCATGAATCCGACGACTCGGCCATCCACCTCCGCGATCTGGGACGAGTCGGGATCGCGGCGGAGGTAGTAGGCGGCGCGCTGCTCCCACACGTCCGGGCGATACCGTCCGGTGATGCGCTCGTCGATGCGGCAGATGCCTTCGATGTCGAGCTCCGTCATCGGGCGGACGCGCACGTCGGGCATCGCGGCGAGTCTAGGGCGCACCTTCCTTGCGCGTCGCGAGGAACGTGACAAGGTCGTCGAGCTCGCCCGGTGCGAGGCTGCCGGCGTATGAGGGCATGCCACCGCCACCGGTCGCGATCCGCGCCGTGAGCTGATCGCGGCCGAGCCGCGACGCGACGCGCGACAGGTCGGGACCCTTGCGACCACCGCTCCCTTCGATCTGATGACACGACCAGCAGCCTTTCGAGACGAACAGGGTCGCGCCGCGCCTCGCGGTGTCGTTCAGCCCCTGCGTCGCTTTCGCGGGCAGCTCTCCGCCCTCGAGGAGCGGCACCCACGGTGACTGCAGTCCGGCGACGGTAAGCGCCGCGTAGGCGATGAACGGGAGCACGACCGCCGCGATCGCCGTGGGTCGGCGCGACCAATGCCGCTCGCCGTCCGGCCAGAGAAGCGGAACGAGGAAGAGGAACACGAACGCGAAGAGCGGGAGCCCCACGATCACGATCGCCTCGGTGGCGGGCGGGATGACCGCGAGCAGCGCGAAGTACCCGAGGAAGTACCAGTCCGGCCGAGGGTCGGCGAGAACGTTCGTGGGATCGGGCGGGTTGCCGAGGTCGGGCGCGCCAAGGAGCGCCGCGAGCATCACGATCGCGGCGACGACGAGCGCCGCGACCACCGCGTCCCGCCACGCCGCGTCGGGCCAGAACGGGATGCCCCGCCGCAGCAGCTCGGCATAGCGCGCGCGATACGTCGGCCGGTCAACCGGGAGCCCCGGGACCGGCGGCTCCGAGATCCCGCGCTTGATCACGAGATAGAGATGCAGCCCGATGAGACCGAAGACCGCGGCGGGGATGAGGAAGACGTGCGTCGCGTAAAAGCGCGTGAGCGTCGCCCCGCCGACATTGCTGCCCGCGACGACGAGCCGAGCGAGCCAGTCCCCGATCACGGGCACATGGGCCGCCTGTTCCGCGGCGACCACGATCGACCAGAACGCGTCCTGGTCCCAGCGGAGGAGCTGACCGGTGAAGGCCATGGCGAGGGTCGCGAGCAGAAGCAGCGATCCGGTCAGCCAGTTCGCCTCACGCGGGAACTTGAACGAGCCGAACAGGTAGACCTGCGTCATGTGCACGAGGACGAGCACGACCATCGCGCCGGCGCCGAAGTAGTGCATGCCGCGGACGACCGCCCCGAGGGTCGCGTCGTGGCTGATGAACTGGAGCGAGTCGTAGGCGCTGTTCGGCGCGGGCACGTACGTCATGGCGAGGCCGACGCCGGTGGCCACCTGCACGACGAACACGGCGAGCGTCGCGCTGCCGAAGACGTACCACCATCCGATGGGACGCTCGAGCGCGCGCGGGACCGGATGGCGAAGGACGGCGAGGACCGAGTCCTCGAGCTCGAAGCGCTCCCCGAGCCACGCGCCGATCCGGCCCGGGAGAGCGCGCAGCCAGCTCATCCGCGCTTCACCGTCGGGAGGCCTTGCTGACGGACCAGGAGACGATCGCCGCTCACCTCCCACTCACGCTCGAAGAGCGGCCGGGACGGCGGGCCACCGGCGACGCTGCCGTCGGCGTAGAAGACGCCACCGTGACAGGGGCAGAGGAAGAGCTTCGCCTCCGCCTTCCAGTTGACCGGACAGCCGAGGTGAGTGCAGTTCACGTTGAAGATCTGGAACATCGCCGGCCCCGACGCCTCGCGGCGACGCACCCAGAGCGCGGTCTGGGCGGTCTGGCCGGCCCACGCGAGCGGGCTCGGGTCGCGGACCGAGACGAGCTTCGTCTCTCCGAGCGGGAACTCGCTCACCGCGCCGACCGGGATGGGCTTGTCCGCAGGCGCACGGAACAGGGGCGCCAGCAAATAGCCGAGGATGGGCAGACCGACGAGCGCGGCGATGCCCGCGCTCAGCGCGACGGTCGCGCGCGACAGGAAGGCGCGCCGTGAGAGCTCATTCACGCCGCTGCTTCGTCGACGGCCTGTTCGATCCAGCCCACGAGTGCGAGGACGGACAGGATCAGGCCGGCGATAAGGACGATCGGGCTCGTGAGGAGCCCGACCACGGCGAGCCCGATGCCGGTGGCGAGCGTCACCGGCCAGATCGACGGGGCCGGCCCATGCGCCGGGGGCCGTTCGCTCACGTCAGCGTCCCCAGGTAGACCACGCTGAAGACGACGACCCAGACGACGTCGACGAAGTGCCAGTACATGCCGACGGCCTCCCACGCGACCGGGCGCACGCCGGCGGGACGCCGGCCCGCCGCGACGAGGAGCGCCGAGAGCGCGACGAGGCCCCCCAGCACATGGATGCCGTGCAGGCCGGTGAGCGTGAAGAACGTCGTCCCGAAGAGCGCGCTGCCGGGCCCGATCCCGCTGGCCAAAAGGCGCGCGTACTCGCTGGCCTGCCCTCCGAGGAATACCGCGCCGAGCGCCAGCGTCCATAGCAGCCAGCGCCTTGACAGCCCGCGTGCCGCGAGGGCCATGGTCGCGCTGCTCGAGAACAGCGCGATCGAGAAGAGCGCCGTGCGTCCGATGTCGAGGTGCTCCTTCGCGCTGGCCAGACCCGCGTCGCGATAGGCGATGTACGAAAGCACGACCGCGAGGAAGAAGATCGACTCGGAGGCGACGAAGACGGCGACGCCGAGCAGCGTACGGTCGGTCGCGAACGCCGGGGGTCGCGCCAGGCGGACGATCACGTCTGGTCCCTTCGCTCGGGGTGCTTGCGATCCCACAGCGGCCGGCGGCCCGTGACCGCCGGGATCGCCGCGAAGTTCCCGGGAGGCGGCGGTGACGTCGTCGCCCACTCGAGCGTGAAGCCGTCCCACGGGTCGTCGCCGGCGATGTCGCCCGAACGCAGGCTGCGAACGACGTTCGCGAAGAACACGACCATCGCGACCGCGAGGAGCGCCGCGCCGACCGTGGCAGCGAGATTCAGCGGGCCCCACCCCGTGCTCTCCGGATAGGTGAACACGCGCCGCGGCATGCCGACGACGCCGAGCCAGTGCATCGGCAGGAACGTGAGGTTGAACCCCGCGAACGTCAGCCAGAAGTGCAGCTTCCCAAGCCGCTCGTCAAGGAGCCGTCCGGTCATCTTCGGGAACCAGTAGTACGCGCCCGCGAAGGCTCCGAGCATCGTCCCGCCGAACAGGACGTAGTGCAGGTGCGCGACGACGTAGTAGCTGTCGGTCACCGCGAGATCGATCGGCACGACGGCGAGCGAGACGCCGGAGAGCCCACCGATCACGAACATCGCGATGAAACCGACCGCGAAGAGCATCGCCGTGGTCAGGCGGATGCGCCCGCCGACCATCGTCGCGATCCAGTTGAAGATCTTCACGCCGGTCGGGATGGCGATGAGCATGCTCGTCGCGGAGAAGATCGCGTTCTCGGAGTCGCCGAGGACCGCGAACATGTGATGCGCCCACACGCTGAACGAGAGGAACGCGATCGCGACGCTCGAGCCGGCGACGAACGCGTATCCGAAGATCGGCTTCCGGCTGAAGACCGGGATGACCTCCGAGATCATGCCCATCGCGGGCAGCACCATGATGTACACCTCGGGGTGCCCGAAGAACCAGAAGAGGTGCTGCCAGAGCACGGGCTGGCCGCCCCCGGCGGGATCGAAGAAGCGGCCGCCCAGCTGGCGATCGACGAAGAGCATCACGAGCGCCGCGGTGAGCGCGGGATACGCGCCGAGGATCAGGATCGCCGTGATCAGGGTCATCCAGACGAAGAGCGGCACGCGCGAGATCGCCATCCCGGGGCACCGCATGAGCAGGATGGTCACGGCGAGGTTGATCGCGCCGATGATCGTGCCGGCGCCGTTCACCGCGAGACCGAGGATGTAGTAGTCGACGCCGGGGGTCGGCGCGAAGGCCCGCTCGGCGAGCGGCGGGTACGAGAACCATCCGGTGTTCGGCGCGCCGCCGGCCACGAAGCTGAAGTAGAGGACGATCCCTCCCACGAGCGAGAGCCAGAATGACAGCGCGTTGAGCCGCGGGTACGCCACGTCCGGGGCGCCGATCATCAGCGGGACGAGGTAGTTCGCGAACCCGACGAGCAGGGGGACGACCGCGAGCAGGATCATGGTGAGCCCGTGCACGGTGAAGAGCTGGTTGAAGACATCGGGATCGACGAGGCGCGCCTGCGGCGTCGCGAGCTGCGCCCGCAGCACGAGGGCCTCGATCCCTCCGAGGGCGAAGAAGACCAGGCCCATGCCGACGTAGAGGACTCCGATCTCCTTGTGATCGACGGTGCGCAGCCAGCCGACACGCTCGTGCGCGGGGCGGCGCACCCACAGGGCCGTCGCGGTCACCGGAGCGCCGCCATGTACGCCGCGAGCGCGTCGAGCTCCGCGTCCTCGAGCGGCACGCGGGGCATGAACGAGCCCGGCTTGTGCCGCTGCGGATCGTCGAGCCACGCGCGCATGCGCGCGACGTCGTTGGGCAGGACTCCCGCGCCCAGCGTCGCGCGCGCGCCGACGTGCGTCAGGTCCGGGCCTGAGGACCCGCGCGCTTCGGTTCCGCGGGCGGCGTGGCAGTTCACGCAGATGTTGGCGAGGAAGACCCGCTCTCCTTCGGTGCCGCGCACGGCCGCGGGCGAGCCTTCCGCGCGCAGCCACGCGTCGAACTCCGCATGTGGCTGGGCGACGACGCGTAGGCGCATCCACGCGTGCTCGATGCCGCAGAACTCCGCGCACTGCCCCTCGTACCCGCCGGGACGACGGGCGAGGAGACGCAGCCTGTTCGTCGCGCCGGGGACCACGTCCCGCTTCGGACCCAGCTCCGGCACCCAGAAGCTGTGGATCACGTCGGCGGAGGTGAGCTCGAGGTCGATCGGCGTACCGACCGGGATATGGAGCTCGTTCGCCGTGACGACGTCGCCGTAGCGGAATTCCCACCAGAACTGGTGCCCGATGACCCGGACGCGCACGCCGGGATCGGCCGATGCCCCGCCGATCTCGGCCATCGTCCCCAGCATCAGCACGAAGACCACGGCGAGGACGAGCGCCGGCGCCGCGGTCCAGGCGATCTCGAGCGGCCTGTTGCGCTCGAACCGCGCCGCCTCGCCGGCCAACCCCCGCGTGTCACGGTAGCGCCAGACCGCGTAGACGAGCGCGCCCTCGACGCCGACGAAGATGACGAGCGCGATCGCGCCCACGACGAGTGAGAGATCGCCGATCGCTTCGGCCGGAGGTCGCACCGCTGGAGGGTAGGACCGCACAGAGCGGACGCAAGCGAAGAGCCCGCCGCGGAGGGCGGGCTCTTCGCGAGGGACCTAGGGTGAGCG
Organism: Candidatus Limnocylindria bacterium; assembly: GCA_036002305.1. GTDB lineage: Bacteria > Chloroflexota > Limnocylindria > P2-11E > P2-11E > 3-1-20CM-2-70-9. The sequence goes on along the minus strand of DASYTL010000040.1, from coordinate 25,265 downwards.
GTTACGCGGTCGGCGTCGAGGGAGCCGCCGGACGGCGCGCACGGGTCGCGAGGAGCACACCCGCGAGCGCGAGGATCGGCAGCCAACCGAACACAACCAGCCAGATCGCGAAGTCGGCGAAGACCTGGAGCATCGCGCCGAGCGCGGCGAGAGCGCGACCGAACGTCTTCACCGGATCCCACGAACGGCCGGTGGTATCTCCCGGCAGAACGGAGATCGTCGAGATCGACATCGAGATCGTCGAGAACTCGGTGCGTGACTTGATCGAGTTGAGCTGGCCGGTGAGCTGCTCGATCTGGAGACGGACGTTGGCGAGCGCGGCGTCGACCTTCAGGATCTCGTCGATGGTGTTCGCTCGCCCGAGGATGGCGATGTAGCGCTGCTCCTCCGCCTTCTTCGCGACGAGTCGAGCCTCGAGGTCGACGAACTGGTCGGTCACATCCTGGGTGCTGACCGCCGAGGTCGCGACCTCGGCGTCGAGCTCCTTGAGCTGCTTGAGGGCATCGCCGAAGCGTGCCGACGGTACGCGGATGCTCAGGCTGGCGGTGCGGCTGTCGCCGCTCCCGGACTGCAGGCTGCTGAGGACGTCGCCGCCGAGCGAGGTCGCGATCAGCTGAGCGCGGTCGCTCGTGGCCCAGGGGTCCTTGGAGCGCATGTCGATCTTCGCGGTGAGGATCAGGTTGCGGTCAGCGTTGATCACCACGGTCGGGATCCCCTGGTTCGCGGCGGGGAGCGCCGCGGGGCCGCCGATCGCCTTGGCGGAGTCGACGGTTTGGCCGCCCGCCCCCATCTCGCGCGCCGCGGGGGCGGCGGCTGGGGCACCCTGGCCGGCACAGGCCGCGAGGAAAAGCAACGGGGCCGCGACGAGGACGAGCTTGCGCATCGTATTCACCTGCCTTCGGGCGGTCATGCCAGGGTAGACGTCAGGCAGGCGAGCTAGGTTCCCCAGCGGTCTCCGAACAGGCTCAATGCGTTCTCGGCGACCCGTCCGACGAGCTCCCCGAAGTCGGCGCGGCGGTTGTGGGCGAGCGCGGCGTAGGTCGCCGCGACGTAGACAGGCTCGTTCCGGCGCCCGCGGGCGTTCTGGGGGGCGAGGTAGGGCGCGTCGGTCTCGGCGAGGAGGCGCTCGGCCGGGACGCGCACCGCCGCGGCGCGCAGCCCGTCGCTGCCGGGGTACGTGACGGTGCCGGCGAACGAGATCAGCATGCCGAGCTCGAGCCAGGCGTCCAGCTGATCGGGGCCCTCGCTGTAGCAGTGGACCATGCCCCGCACCGGGGGACCGTCGCGCAGGATCGCGCGCACCCGCTCGCCCGCGTCGCGCACGTGCAGGACGGCCGGCAGGTCGAGCAGCGACGCGACCGCGAGCTGCGCGCGGAGCGCGCTCTCCTGCGTCTCGGGAGGGGCGCTGCGTCCCGAGAGATCCATCCCGATCTCGCCGATGGCGACGACGCGTTCGTCACGGGCGAGGCCCATGAGCCGCTCCAGCGCCCGAGCGTCCCATGACGCGGCGCGATGTGGATGCACGCCGACCGCGACGCGCACCTCGTCGTGCGCCGACGCGAGCGCGAGCGCCGCTTCGCTCGACACGACGTCCTCGCCGGCGGTGAGGACACGACGGACCCCGGCCTTGCGCGCGCGCTCGATGACATCGGCAACGTCGTCGGCGAAGCGTCGATCGGTGAGGTGCGCGTGGGCGTCGATCACGACGCTACGCGGCGGTCGTCCGCTCCAGCCGCGGGAAGAGCGGCGCGCCCGCGCGCACCGGGGAGCCCGCGCGCAGCAGACCCCAGCGTGCGACGTCCGACCAGCGGGAGGCGCTCGGCGCCGGCACGCCCAGCTGCTCCGCGATGCGGTCCGCGACCGTCGGCATGTAGGGATGGAGCAGATACGCCGTGAGTCGCACCGCCTCGAGGCCCGCGTAGAGCGACGACTCGAGCGCGGGCCGCCGGTCCGGGGACTTGGCGATCTGCCACGGCTGCGTGCGCTGGTAGTGCTTGTTCGCCGCGTCGACGAGCGCGAAGATCGCCGCCAGCGCGTCCGCGAAACGCAGCTGCCTGGCGGCGTCGTCGTGCTCGCGCAGCGCGCGCTCGGCCGCTTCACGCACCGCTCGCTCGGACTCGCCCGGCGCGCCGGGCTCCGGGACCGTCGACTCGCGGTACTGCTCGACCATGCTCAGGGTCCGTGACACCAGGTTGCCGAGCCCGTTCGCGAGATCGGCGTTGAAGCGCGCGTTCAGGAGATCGGGTGAGATCGGCGAGTCCTTCTCGAACGGAGCCTCGCGCAGCACGAGGTAGCGCGCTGCGTCGACGCCCCACTCCTCGGCGGAGGCGAACGGATCGATCATGTTGCCGCTCGATTTCGAGAGCCGCTGGCCCCGGTACTCGAGGAAGCCGTGCACGAACACCTGCCGAGGCAGCTCGACCTCTGCGGACATCAGCATCGCCGGCCAGTAGATGCAGTGGAATCGCGAGATGTCCTTGCCGATCACATGGACCTCCGCCGGCCACCACCTCCCAAAGCGCGCCTCGTCGGTCCCGAAGCCGACCCCGGTCACGTAGTTGATGAGCGCGTCGAACCACACGTACACGGTGTGCTCCGGGTTGCCCGGCCACGGGACGCCCCACTTCAGGCTGCGCCCACGCGACACGCTGATGTCCCGAAGCCCGCGATCGAGCCAGCCGATCACCTCGTTCCGCCGGTAGTCGGGCACCGTGAACTCCGGCCTCGTCTGGAAGAGCTCGCGGAGCTGTTTCTCGTACTTCGTCAGCCGGAAGAAGTAGTTCTCCTCCTTGACGCGCTGCACCGCGTCCGGATTGTTCGGGTGGAACTGGCACCGTCCGTCGATGAGGTCGCTCTCCTCGTAGAAGGCCTCGCAGCGCGTGCAATAGAGGCCCTCGTACGTACCGAGATAGACATCCTCGTTCGCGATCCAGCGGCGCACGAACTCCTGCACACCCGCGATATGGTCGGGGTCGGTCGTCCGGATGAAACGGTCGTACGAGATGTTCCAGGTGTCGCACAGGCGCTTGAACTCCGCGGCGTTCCGGTCCACGAACACCTTGGTATCGACGCCCGCGGCCTTCGCCGCCTCCATGTTCTTCGCGCCGTGCTCGTCGGTGCCCGTGAGGAAGAACACTTCATCGCCGCGCTGCCGGTGAAAACGGGCGAGCGCATCGGTCCCCGTGAACTCGTATGCGTGATGGAGCCCGGGTAGGTCGTTGACGTACGCGATCGCGGTCGTTACGTAGAACTTCATGGCGATGGACTGAGTATGGTAGGTGTAGTGCGCGCGCTGCGACCGCTCCCGCTCATCGCAGCGATCGTCGTTTCCTGCGGATTGCCGGCGCCCGCGAGCTCGTCCGTTCCGACCCGCTCAGCCAGTCCGAGCGTCGCCACCGCCGTCTCGGTCCGGTTCGATGGCGCGAAGGCGAAGTCGCACGTCGACTTCCTCGCCGACCCGGCGCGCGGCGGCCGTTACTCCGGCTCCGCCGGGTACCGGGATGCCGCGACGTACGTCGCCGACCGCTTCCGGGAGATCGGCCTCGAGCCGCTCGGAGACAACGGCACGTACTTCCAGCACTTCACCATGCCGCTCGTCGATCTCACCGCGATGTCGGTGCTCGATCGCGTCGACGCCGGCACGGCGTCCAAGCGATTCCGCCCCCGCGTCGACTTCACGGAGAGCGTCGGCGGGCGCTCGGGGTCGGGAACCGCGGAGGCGGAGATCGCGGCCGTCGGCGGAGCCGCGCGGGGTGGCGGCCAGAACGACTTCGCGGGCGCGAGCGTCAGCGGGAGGATCGCCCTGGTCACCGGGCCGCCGGCCCAGGGCGGCGGCAGCGTGGTCGAGAACGCCTACGCGGAGGGCGCGGTCGGCGTCCTCGTCATCGGCGGCGCGACGCTGCGCTATTCGTACGCACCCCGCTTCCAGAGCACGACGATCCCGACGCTGGTGATCTCGGAGCAGGTCGCCGAGGAGCTGCTCGCTCCCAGCGGCAGGAAGCTGATCGAGGCGCAGAGCGCGGTGCGCGCCCGCCGTGCCGACTCGAGCGCGCCGCCGTCCGGCTTCGACGTCCCCGTCACGGTGCGGATGAGCGTCTCGCTGACGCCGGTGCACGAGGTCGAAACGATGAACGTCGTCGGCCTCCTCCGAGCTCCGGACGAAGCGGGCGCGAAGCGCGCGATCCTCGTCGGCGGTCATCTCGACGGCGTCGGGACCGATCCGGACGGATCGGTCTTCCCGGCGGCGAACGACAACGCGTCCGGCCCCGCGGTCGCGGTGGAGGTGGCTCGAGCGCTCGCATCCGCGCGGGCCTCGCTCACCCATTCGGTCGTGTTCGTCGCTTTCGCCGGAGAGGAGGAGGGCTTCTACGGCTCCGAGGCATACACGGCGCTGACCGCGACGACGCCCGGCCGCGTCGAGAGCCTCATCGCGATGATCAATCTCGATGTGATCGGCTGCTGCGGCGACACGCTCAACGTCTCGAACGAAGCGCCCGAGCTGCAGCAGAGGGTCCGCGACGCGGCAACGACCCTCGGGATCCGCAGCGAGTCCATCGGAAGCGCCGGAAGCGACCAGATCTCCTTCACGCGCAGACGCGTCCCTGCCGTCTTCGTCGGCTGGTCGGACTACGTGCTGCACGTGTACGGCGACACCGCCTCGACCGTCGAGACCAGTCGCCTCCAGAGGGCGGGCGACGTCGTCACCACCGTGACCGGGGACCTCGCGAGCGGGCGCTAGACGGCGACCGCGGGCACGCCGGCAACCGTCTCTGAGGCGAGCATGTCGACAACCGCGTGGAGATGACCGGTCTCCTTGTGGACGCGGATCTGCCGGTCGGCGCTCGTTCCCTCGCGCACGATCGTCTCGAGGTACTCCACCTCCCTGCGCGAGCCGAGCGCGTCGACGACGTCATCGACGAACTCGAGCAGCTCGACAGCGAGCTCCCGCATGGGGACTTCGGTCTGCTTGCCGAAGTCGATGAGCTTCGCATCCATGCCGCCGCGCATCGCGCGCCACTTGTTCTCCTGGATGAGGTTCGGGGAGTAGCGGCGGAACCCCTGATTCTTCTCGCGCAGCACGAGCAGCTTCGCGCAGATCGCCTGGACGAGCGCGGCGATGCAGAGCGTCTCCTCAACCCTGGTCGCCGCGTCGCAGACGCGGAACTCGATCGTCGGGAAGAAGGCATGTGGCCGCAGGTCCCACCAGATCTTCCGGCCGTTGTCGATCGAGGCCGTCTTGACCAGGAGCTCGACGAAGTTCTCGAACTCGTCGTAGCTCGAGAACTCGGGCGGTATCCCGGTCCGGGGAAAGCGGCCCCAGATCACCTGTCGATAGGACTTCAGACCGGTGTTTCGAGCCAGCCAGAACGGGCTCGACGTCGAGATGGCGAGAAGGTGCGGCAGGAAGTACCGGGCCTCGTTCATCACCTCGATGCGACGCTCGCGGTCGGGGATGCCGACGTGAACATGAAGGCCGAAGATCAGCAGCTCGCGGATGACGTCCTGAAGCTCGTCCTCGAGGATCTTGTATCGCTCGTGCTCGGTGACCTGCTGGTCCTGCCAGTGCGAGAACGGGTGCGTGCCCGCCGACGCGATCCGCAGCCCGGCGGGTTGGAGCAGGGCGGAAAGGGTACCGCGCAGCGTGGCCACCTCCGCTCGCGCCTCGCTGATGTCGGCGCAGATCTTCGTCCCCGCCTCGATGACCGACTGCATCATCTCGGGCTTGATCTGCTCGCGAAGGAGCGGCCCGGCAGCGGCGAGGAGCGTCTCGCTATGGCTCTTGAGCTGCCCATCGCCGTCGACGAGCTGGAACTCCTCCTCGATGCCGATCGTGAGGCGGGGGACGTCGGTCTTTCTCACCGGGTGACCGTACCTCGCAAACCGGCCGCACCCTTCAAGGCCTCGATCATGCCGAGGTGACGCGATTCGTGGCGGATGCTCACGATGACCCAGCTTCCGACGTTTCCGTATTGGCTCGGGGACGACAGCCACGGGACACGCGCCGGATCGAGACGGGCGGGCTCGGCCAGATCCCCGTCTTGCAGCGAATCGACGGAGCGATCCGCCGCGTCGAAAGCTCGACTCACATACGCCAGGAGGTCCTCCTTCGCCGGCAACGCCAGCCTCGCGGATATGTCTTCGTCCATTCCCATACCCGTCTCGACGGTCCCGAGCATCTCAGCCGGGAGCCGCCACTTCCCCGCGAACTTATCGCGGGTCCACACCTCCGCCGCGGCGCCGAGACGCTCCTCGAGTGCGGGGGTCATCGTCGACAGGATCGACTGAAGGTGGTCGGCCCATCTTGCGATGTGCCAGACGTTGAACGCGACCGAGTTGCTGCGGGGTGGACGCCAGCGCATCTTCTCCTCGTCGAGGTCGGCCACGGCCTCGAGCGTGTTGCGATGACCCAGCTTGTAGACACGGGCGAGATCCTCGGCGATTCCGCTCATACCGCACCCGCCACGACGTAGGTGGGCACGACGCTTCCCGCGCCCGCGGTGACATTCAAGAGGGCGCTCGAGGACACGCGGGCGAGCGTCCCCGATACCTTGCCCCAGAAGACATAGGGGTCGTGGTCGATCGACAGATCGAGGAAGTGCATCCGCTCGAGGAGCACCGGGAACGGGTAGCGCGGCACCGACACGCGCTCCTGCACCACCGAGGAAGTCGCGAGCGCTGCGATCAGGGCCTGCTCCCACTCATGCTGATCGATGGTCCAGCCGAGCACGACGCCCTTGCCCCCGTACTCGTCGTTCGGCTTGAGGACGAGGCGCTCGCGTCCCGCCAGAACGAAGTCGGCCAAATCGACCACTTTGCCGCCATAGGTCGTGTGGCCCTCGCGGACCTTCCGCGTCCATGGGATGTGTCTCGCGATCGCGGCGCGCTGCGGACCCGTGTAGAGCGCGGCATAGCGGTCGTCCGAGAGCAGGGCGAGGCTCATCTTCGTGTGCAGCAGCTTGGCGCGGAAGCTATTCACGACCGTCACCGCCCCCTCGAGGTACGCGCGGACGAGCGGACGCGAGACATCGTCCTTCGCCAGGAGCTCGCTGGTGAGGACTCGGCGGTACACGAGGTTGACCGCCAGCCCGGAGGCGCGCAGGGTCCCGCGCGAGTACGTCAGGTCCTGCGGCGCGCAGATCACGGTCCGGACGCCTCGCGATTCGAAGTAGCGCTGGAACATCTCGAACTCGGTCAGGGTCGGAAGGCCACGCCAGTCCACGATCGCGATCGCCGGCGAGCGCTCGGACCGTGAGCGGTGCGCGCGAAGCATCGCGGCGAGCTGCCGGCCGCGGACCGGCACACCGTGGATGCGATAGCGCTCGCGGAATCGCTTCATCACCGGCAGCGACGCGAACACCTGAGCGAGCTCGTCGTTGTAGGCCATCCCGGCGGGCGATTCGGCGTTGTATTCGACGAACCGGATGACGCCGTCCTCGCCGATGAACCCGTCCAACCGTGCCGATGGCGACGCGGCGCGAAAACCGGGATCCCGGAGCGCGAGGGCCTCCTCCTGTGGATCGAGATCGATCTCCCGCCGCAGATCGTCGTTCGCGAGAAGAGCGCGCTCGAGCCTTCCGAGCGCGGCATAGATCGTCTCGGCGGCGCCGTTTACCTCGGCGTACTGCCATTCGCTGATGAGGTTCGGCCGAAGCGAGACGCAGAGCGGCCGCTCGCCGAACACCAGGCGCCGTTCGCGCTGCCGCTCCATGAGCATCGTGGCGCTCTGCTCCGCCAAGCGCGCGTCCTCGAGCAGCTCGTGGTACGCGACGAGCGGGTCAGAACGCCGCCGTCCTAGCGCACGTGCCGCCACCACCGATGCTCCCCCTTCCACGGCGGCTCCGCCTCCCCCATGGCGTACGCGATGACCAGGTCGCTCATCTTCTCGAGGACCCAGGCGAAGTTCGCTTCCTTGATCGAGAAGTTGTCGAAGTCCGGCGCGGGATTGAGGAAGTCGATCGCGTAGAGCTCACCGTCGCGGATCGCGAACTCGACTGTGTCCATGTCGTAGCCGAGCGCGTCGGTGAGGCGGATCGCGTTGAGGATCGCGCGCGTCCGCAGATCGCCGTCGACCGGCCGGTCGATCACGTAGCGCTCGTGGAACGGCGCCGTCGGGTCGTAGCGGATCGGCAGCACGTCCTTGCGGCCGATGGCGATGCAGCGGATGTAGTCCTCCCACTTGATGAATTCCTGAAGGATCATCGTCTTCGGCCGGTACCCGGGCGCGAGGCCGCCGGACTGGTCGTACGCCCAGATCAGCTCGTCCTTGCTGTCGACGCGGTAGACGTCCTTCCAGCCGCCGCCGGTGTTCGGCTTCAGGATCGCGGGAAGTCCCGTGTACTCGATGAGCCCGTCCCAGTCGAGAGGGTACTGGAGGTTCCGCAGCGACTGGTCCGAGATGTCCGGTATGTACGACTTGTTCGGGAGCACCACCGTCTTCGGGACGGCGACCCCCAGCTCCCGCGCGAGGGTGCACTCGAAGAACTTCTCGTCCGCTTCCCACCAGAAGGGATCATTCACGACGACGGTGCCTTGCAGCGCCGCGCTCTTGAGGTGTGCGCGGTAGTACGGCACCTCGTGGCTGATGCGATCAACGATCACCGCGTAGCGGGGCGACTCCGTCTCGCGCGCTCCGCCCAGCGTGGCCATCTCCGCGCGGACCCCGCGCGACGCGCCCTTGCGGTTCACGGTCTCGATGAACGGGCCGGGGAAGGTGTTCTCGCGACCGATCAGCAGGCCCACGACCTTCTCGCGCGCGCTCATCCGCGTGCCCGCCCCTTAGATGTATTCATCGACCATCTCCTTCCAAAAGGGCCAATCGTGGGCCCAACCATCCCAGAGGTGCAGGGCCGCCGGGACGCCCTTTCCCTGGAGCACGCCGGCGAGTCGCTTCGATTCGTCGACGTGCGGATCGTCGCGCCCCGTCGCGATGATGATCTCGGTCTCGCGGAGAGGCGCCAGGTAGCGGTCGTCGTCGAGGTTCGGGAGGAACGCCAGCGGGTTCACGAAGTACGCCTCACCCTCGCGCTCGCCGTCGAGCCAGCGAGCCGCATCGTACGCTCCAGACAGGCCGACGGCCTTGCGCGCGATCCCCGGACGGCGTGTGACGAACGCGAGCGCGTGGAACGCGCCGAACGAGGTGCCGGTCACGATGAGGTAGTCGACCGGGTTCGCGTAGCGGATCGCGGGGAGCACCTCGTCGACGAGGTAGCGCTCGTACGCGAGATGCCGCCGGGCGCGATCCTGAGGGGTTACCGCCTTGTTGTAGAACGATTCTCCGTCGATCGAGTCCACGCACCAGAGCTGCAGCCAACCGGCGTCGATGCGCGGCGTCATATGCCCGACGAGACTGAAGTCCTCCCATTGGTAGAAGCGGCCCATCGAGGTCGGGAACACGAGGACCGGGGTGCCCTTGTCACCGAACACCAGGAGCTCCATGTCGCGCCCGACCGCCGGGCTCCACCACTTGCGGTACTCGCGGTTCACGTCGCGCCTTTGGCGCGTGCGCGCGCCGCATCGATGAGCTTCCACGCGGCATCGGCGTCATGCCATCCCTCGACCTGCGCCGCCTTGTTGGCCTCGAGCTCCTTGTAGGTGGCGAAGAACGTCTCGATCTCGCGCAGCCAGTGCTTGGCGAGATCGCGAAGCCCGCGGACCTCGTCGAACCGAGGATCGCCGACCGGAACAGCGAGGATCTTCTCGTCGTCGCCGCGCTCGTCGCGCATGAGCAGCGTGCCGATCGGCCGCGACGGGACGACGCACCCCGGAAACGTCGGCTCCTCGACCACGATGATGGCGTCGAGCGGGTCGCCGTCCCCTCCCATGGTGCCCATGACGAAGCCGTAGTCCGCGGGATAGTGGACCGAAGAGAAGAGCACGCGATCGAGCCGGATGCGGCCGCTGTCGGGGTCGAGCTCGTACTTCGTGCGCGAGCCGCGCGGGATCTCCACGAGAACGTCAACGCTGCGATCCTGGCTACCGCTCCTCACGCTCCCGCTCCCCTGCGTTCTTCGCCGGCGCCACGACCACGGTGATCTCGCCCTTCGGGCGCTCGGAAGCATAGTGCGCGGCGAGCTCCGAGGCGGTCCCGCGGACGATCTCCTCGTGCACCTTCGTCAGCTCGCGTGCGACCGCCACGCGCGCATCGGGGGCGACCGCGGCGAGATCGGCGAGCAGATCGCCGACGCGATAGGGGCTCTCGTACATGACGAGCGTTCGCCCGCCCTCGAGGAGGTCCGCGAGCTCACGGCGGCGCGCTCCGCTCTTCTTCTCAGGGAATCCGACGAACGTGAACTCGCGAGTCGGCAGGCCCGACGCGACCAACGCCGAGATCGCCGCGGCAGGCCCCGGGATGGGCACGACCTCGTGCCCGGCTGCGATGGCGGCCGCGACGAGCTGCTCGCCCGGATCTGACAGCCCAGGCGTGCCGGCGTCGGTCACGAGGGCCACATCCCAGCCGCGGTCCATCTGGCCGACGAGCTCGGCGGCCTTGCGGCGGTGATTGAATTCGGTGTAGCTGGTGAGGTGCTTCGCCCGGATCTCGTGCCGGCGAAGGAGCAGCTGCGTGTGCCGCGTGTCCTCGCACGCGACCATGTGGACCTCCTGCAGGGTGCGCAGCGCGCGGAGCGAGACGTCCTCGAGGTTCCCGATGGGCGTGGCCACGAGGTAGAGCTTCCCCACCGCGAGAGTCTGCACCGAGCACGCGCCCTGGTGCGCTCGATGCACGACGCCCGCTCGTGACACCGGCCCGCCACCGGTATTGGAGAGAACGATGCACGCTCGGATGTCGGCACAAGAGAAGCGATACCTGGATCGCGCGCGCGTCTGCAGGGTGGGATCCGCCGACCGAGGGGGCAGGGCTCACGTCGCTCCGTTCTGTCATGCGTTCGACCCCGCGAGCAGGACGGCGTAGATCCACACGTCCGGGAGGACGGCACGCAACCTGCGCGAGCGCCCGCGAGCCGCGATCGAGTGCGACGATTACTTCGAGGATTGGGATCGCCTGCGCGGGCTCGTCGCGCACGCTCGTGCGAAGACGGTCCGCGGCGGTGCGGAGCTCGAGCGCGCGCGGCGCCTGCTGCGGAAGAAATACCGCCAGTACCGTGAACACGAGATCGATGAGGTGATCGCGCTCCAGGTCGAGCGCGTCACCTCCTGGGATCTCTAGGTCAGGGGACGCGAAGCGCGGGCGCGGCCGCGGCGAGCGACGCGAGGAGGCGCGGCGCCAGGGAGCGCGCGAACGTCGCTGTCAGATGGTGGTCGTCGCGGTACACGATCGTCCAGTCGATGATCGCCGGACACAGCTCCTCGTCGCAGAGCCACGGGGTGGGGTCGATCAGCGGCACGCCGGCGAGCTCGGCGGCAAGCCCGTCGCGCGCGAGGTGCGCGGTCAGCGCGTACCCCGTCTTCGTCGCGCACGCGTCCGGCGTCTTGATCTGCTTCGAGAGACACGCGGGCACGTCATACGCGCTCAGCGGGGTGTCCGCGAGGATGACGACCTGGCCGGGAAGGGTACGCAGCAGGCGGGCCATCGCCTCGGCCTGTCGCTTGGTGTCCGCGTCGACCGCGTTGACTGGGTGCACCCAACGGCTCGACGAGACGACGATCAGATCCGGCGTCAACCGCTTGAGCTCGAGCACGACCGCCTTCCGCCAGCTCGCGCAGTCGACGTATTCGCGCTCGAGGTGGATCGACATGAGGCGCATGTCGAGGAAGATGCAGGAGTCTTTCGTGAACGGCACCAGCCGCAACGCGTGGTCGCCGGCGATCTCCTCGAGCGCCGGGGCCCACTGGGCGGCATGCGAGTCGCCGACCAGCGCCACCGTGATCGCGCTCTCCGACGCGCCGAGCTGACAGACGGGCGGCTTCGCCCCGAGCAGCGAGAGGCCACACCCGCGCTCGTTCAGGGCATCGCCATCCTGCCGCGCGTCGGCAAGGCGAGGACGGAGCTCGTGCCGCGCAGCGGGGGCTGGCGCCGCGGCCGGTTCCGCCGCGGCCGGCGGTGTCTCGGCCGGTGCCGTCGCGGTGCGGGAGGCCGGATCGGGATCGACGATGGACAGGCCTGTGTCGCTCGGCGTCGCCGCCATCGCCAGGGTCGTGCTCTGCTCGGTGAGCGCGGCCTCGCTGTAGGTGCCGAGTCCCCGGACGAGGACCGCGACCACGACGACCGCGGCCCCCGCGAGCGCGAGGGTCCGGACTGACCCGCGGCCGAGGGATCGCGCACGACGGAACGGCTCCTCGACGAGCCGCCAGCTGACCGCACCGGCGATCAGTGACGCGCCGGCGAGGGCCCAGCGGACCTCTTGCGACAGGTCCCGCGAGACGACCGCGGCAAGGATGAGTACGGGCCAGTGGTAGAGGTACACGGAATAGCTGATCCGGCCGAGCCCGCGAAGAGGCGCGACCGCGAGGAGCCGACCGGCGCCGAAGCGCCGCTCGCCGCCGGCGATGAGGAGCGCCACGCCGACCGTCGGGAGCAGGGCCGCGGTCCCGGGGTAGGGCGTCGCGGCATCCAGGGTGAACGCGGCGAGGCCGACGAGGGCGAGCCCGGCCCAGCCCAGCGGAGCGACGAGAACGGTCGGCAACCGGTCGATGAGCGGACGATGCACCGCGATGAGACCGCCGAGCGCCAGCTCCCACGCCCGGGTCGGCAGGATGTAGAACGACCACGGCCCGTTGATCGGGGTGAGGACGATCGCGAGGCCGAGCGACAGGACGAACACGATCGCGATCGCGGCGCCCACCTTGCGGGCGCGCGCGGCGATCAGCAGGAGGACTGGCCAGACGAAGTAGAACTGCTCCTCGACCGCCAGCGACCAGTAGTGAAGGAAGGGTGAGGGCGCCGTCGGGCCGAAGTAGTCGGTCGCACGCAGCGCGAAGTGGATGTTGCTCGCGAAGAGCGCGGACGCGGTCGCGTCGGACGCCATCGTCGGCAGGTCGAGGGGCGCGACCACGAACGCCGCAACGGATAGGGTCGCGACGATGGCGACGGTCGCCGCCGGCAGGATGCGCCGCGCGCGGCGGGCATAGAACGCCGCGAGATCGATCGTGCCGCCCTTCGCCAGCTCGCTCAGGAGGAGCCCGGTAATGAGGAACCCGGAGAGAACGTAGAACGCGTCGACCCCGACGTACCCGCCGCCCACGCCAAGGAGCCGGGCGTGGAAGAGGACGACCAGGCCGACCGCCACGCCGCGCAGGCCTTCGATGTCCGCGCGGAGCTCACCGCGGTTGGGCACTCGGCGCGTCGACCTCCTTGTCCGCCAGAGACCGTTTTCCATCTCGGCCAGCCTGGTGGCTGGATTGGGAGACGCGGTTGGGGGGCCCGCTCGCGTGTGGCGAAGCGGGCTCCTGGCTCAACGAGGCGGGACTGCAACTGACGTGCCCTCGCTTGGCTTACCACCGAGTTGGGGCCGTGTCGGCACTCGAGCGGTCGGCCCGGCGCTCACCTGCCGACTCCGGGCGAATTTCTCGACCGGCGGCGGCCGGCGGTAGGGGGTCGAAGGTCACGTGGCGGATCGCCCAGAGCTTCCGCCGGGCTTGCCTTGCCTAGCCGGTCAGACGCTCTCGGCGCTTGGTCGGAGACTCTGCGCGATCACGATCGCCAGGAGCACCACGACCCCCCCGGCGATCTGCGGGGGGTCGAGGGATTCTCCGAGAGCGAACCAAGCGGCGACGGCGGCAACGACCGGCTCGAAGGTCGCCGCCAGGCCGACGCGCGCCGCCGGGATCAGCCGCACCGCGGCGAGCGTCAGCGCGAACGGCACGACCGTGGCGATGACCACGACCGCGGCGATCTGCGCGTACACCTCCGCCGAGGTCGTCGTCCACGGCAGGAGCCACGGAGGCCGCGCGATGCTCCACCCGAGAAGGGCGAACCCGAAGCCCCAGACGAGCAGCGTGGATGTCCGGTAACGCGTCCCGAGGCGCTCCGCGAGCGCGAAGTAGAGCGCGAAGACGAACGCGTCGAGCGCGGCCAGTGCCAGCCCGACCCAGTTCAGCTGGAGGATCGCCGCGTTGTAGGCGCCCGCCGCGAAGAAGCAGCCGACGACCGCCAGCCCCGCGGCGAGCCAGAGACGGCCACCGACCCTGCGCCCGCGCATTCGCGCGTAGACGAGCAGGAGGATCGGGCCGGTGTACTCGATGACGAGCGCGACACCTATCGGGATCCGCTTGATCGCCTCGTAGTAGATGAGCGAGACGCCGGCGAGCCCGATAACGCCAAAGACCGCGAAGATCGGGAGATCGGATCGCCGTATCCGAAGCTCATGTGGACGAAGTGCCGCGAATACCGAAACGAATACGAGGAACGCGAAGAACACGCGCCATTGCGCCAGGATCGAAGGCTCGAGTCCCGCGTTGAACGCCGACTTCGCGATGACTCCCCCGATGCCGAAGAAAGTGGCGGCCGTGAGCGCGAATGCATAGCCGAGCCCGAGTCGCATCGGGGCGGCCCCGACCGAAACCCTCTCAACGCGGTGGGGTCCCCCCGGCCTGGGGGCCGGCTCCCCACCTCGCGGGGTCCCTCGGTCGGGTCCGCCGCGCTCCGCGCGTTCGGCCGGCTCCGCGCCGCCCGGCTCGGAAGTCAGTCCGCCTCCCAATCACGCGGATAGAGGAAGTCATGGCCGACGGTGCGCAGGCTCAGCTTGGCGATGAGCGGCATGACGCGCTTGTAGTGGCTGCGGCGGACCATCTCGCGGATGCGCGTTACCAGGCCCGGTTCGAATCCGGCGCCGACGAGCTCCGATGGACGCAGCCGGCGATCGACCATGTGATAGAGGATCAGATCCGCATCGGCGTACGTGAAGCCGAGCTCGCCCTCGTCGGTCTGCCCCGGCCAGAGCTCCGCCGTCGGCGGCTTCTTCACGATGTGCTCGGGGATGCCGATGTAGGCCGCGAGCTCACGGAGCTGGGTCTTGTAGAGATCGCCGACCGGGTTGAGATCGCATGCCATGTCGCCGTAACGGGTGCCGTAACCGAGCAGCAGCTCGGTCTTGTTGCTGGTCCCGAGCACGAGCCCGTCGGGCCACGAGCGGTCGTACTCGATCGACTTGCGCTCGCGCGCCATCTTGTTGCCTTTGCGCACGCGGTCGACGTCGCCGACGCGCGCGAGATACACGTCGACCTGCGGTGAGATGTCGATCTCTTCGAGCGGCACGCCGTACTGCGCGGCCACGCCTCGCGCGTCGCGCCGCGACTCCTCGGTCGACGTTCGATACGGCAGAAAGAGCGCGAGCACGTTCTTCGCGCCCAGAGCTTCGGCCGCGAGGCCGGTCACCACGGCGCTGTCGACGCCACCCGACAGGGCCACGACCACGCGACGATGGCCCGACTTCGCGGTCTCCTCGCGCAAGAACAAGAGGAGCATCTTGCGGACGAGGACCTCGTCGATGAGCAGTGGCGAGTGGTCCTTCGGGTCGGGCCGGATGACGCCGGTCCGAGTGAGCACCTCAGTCACGTCGTTCGAGCGGAAGCCCGAGCCGCGCGGCGAGGTTCCGCAGCACGATGTCCTCGCGTTCGTCGCGCAGCAGCGGGTTGCGGGCGCGCTCGCGCGCGACGAGATCTGGATCGAGCTCGCCGACGAGCAGGTCCTCGTCGAACTCCGGCGCGCGCGCCACCACCGTGCCGTCCGGAGCCACGATCTCCGAGCCGCCCCAGAACGCGATCCCGTCTTCGTGGCCCACGCGATTGACGTAGACGACGTACACCGTCAGGTACTGCGCGTAGAAGCGGTCCATGAGCCGGCACGATTCCGCGGTGCCGAGATCGCCACCCTCGGCGACGCCCCGGCCCGGGCTCGCGGACGGCGCGAGGACGATGGCCGCGCCCGACGCGGCATAGAGGTAGGGGGTGGAGACGTGCCACAGGTCCTCGCAGATCGCGATCCCGGCGGTGCCGCCCACGGAAGGAAAGGTCGCGAAGCGGTCGCCCGGCCCGAAATACCGTCCGTCGTCGAAGATGCCGTAGGTCGGCAGATAGACCTTCCGGTGGACGTGCACGAGCTTCCCTCGCGACCAGTAGCCCTGCGCGATGTGCAGCTTCGCGTCCGGCGAGCGCTCGACGAACCCGGCGCTGATGTCGATGTCCCGCGAGGCCTCGGCGATGGGCGCGAGCTGCGGATCGTCCGCCGCGCACGCCACGTCCGCGGCGAGGTCCTTCAGGTAGTAGCCGGTTAGGGAGAGCTCGGGAAAGATGATCAGGCGAGCGCCCGCCTCGCGAGCGCGGGCGATCCAGGTCGCGTGCATGGCGAGGTTACGCCGCACGGCCCCGAGCGCCGGCGCGCACTGGGCGATCGCGATGCGGACGCTCATGCGCTGCGAAGCCGTTCCAGGCGATCGGCGTACTCGTGGACGAGCGTCCAGGCCCGGTCGTCGTCGGTTGCCTCGGCGTACACGTTGAAGAGCGGCCGGTCCGCGTCGGGCAGGACAAGGACCCACTCGCCGTCGTGCTGGTGCTTCACGCCGTCGACCTGGCGCGTGCGCTCGGTCTGCGGGTCCTGAGCGAGCATGCGCATGACGCGGCCCTTCTGGTCCCAGGGACAGACGACCTGCAGCCGCGCGACGTGCACCGGCGGCGTCGCGTCGATCACGTCGCTCAACGTCTGCTTCGCCGCCGTGAGCAGCTCGAGGAGCCGGACCGTGGCGAAGAGCCCATCGAACGAGGGGTGGAACCGCGGGAAGATGAAGCCTCCGACGCCGTCACCGACGAGCAGCGGGTGCTCGCGAGCGGCGAGGCTCATCTGGGCCTCGGCCGAAGCGCGCACGCGCTGCACGCGGCCGCCAGCCGACGCGACGATCTGCTCGATGGAGGACGGCGCGTACACCGGAACGGCGACCACGCCGGGCGCCATTCGCATGGTGAGCGAGACGAACGCCGTCAGGAAGTGCATGTCGTTCACGATGCGCCCGCGGTCGTCGACGACGAAGACCTTCTCGCCGCCGGCATCGACGATCACGCCGAAAGCCGCGCCGAGCGATGGGACGAGGACGGCGAGCTGACGCAGCTCTTCCTGGAACTCCTCGAAGGACCGCGATCCGATGTTCTCCGAGACGACCCCGTTGATCGCGACGACCTCCACGCCCAGCGCGTTGAGCAGCTGCGGAAGGAACTGCGCGACCGTGCCGTGCGAGTAGTTCACGACGATCTTCGGCTTCGCCTCGGCGATCTCCTTGCGGCGCGCCACCTCGGCGAGGAACGCGTCGCTGTAGGCCTCGCCGACGCGGGGTGACTCGAAGATGCGACCGACGTCGTCGTACGAGACCCGGCGGAGGTCCTCGCGGAAGAAGATCGACTCGACCTTCCGCTCCTGCGCCTTGTCCATGTCGAGCGCCTGCCGGTCGAAGAACTTCACGTCGCACACCCGGACGTCGAACGGCGAGACCCGGACATGCACCCCGCCGGCGGCGCCGATGCGACGAGTGTGGAAGCGGCCGATGGGGAGCGGCGCCTGCGAGAGGTCGGCGACATGCACGCCGGCGCTCACGATCCCGCTCATGAGACCGCGCTTGAGCATGCGGCTCGAGCGGTGCTGGTCGCGGTTCATGGTGATCGTCGCGCCCTGCCGCAGCGTCGACGCGTACGCGGATCCCAGCCGCGCCACGAACTCCGGCGTGAGGTCGATGTTCACGATCCCGGTGACGCCGAACCGTCCGAAGAGCACGCGCCGGCCCTGCGCCCCCCAGATCAGGCTCGAACCGACCACCGCCCCCGACTCGATCTGTTTGTCCGGCCACACCTTCACCTGCGCACGCACGCGGGCGTGGTCGCCGACGACCGAGTGGTCGCCGATCACGCTTCCTTCCTCGAGGATGACCCGCGACTTGAGCGCGCACTGGCGGCCGACTATGGCGCCGTGCAGCTCCGAGCGCTCGCCGATGTAGCTGTTGCGCCACACGATCGAGCTGTCGACGATCGCGCCGACGTCGACCGAGACGTAATCGCGCAGCACCGTGGGTCCGATGATCTCCACATGCGGCCCGATCTTGACGCCCTCGCCGAGATAGATCGGGCCGGTCAGGCGCGCCGACTCGTTGATGTCGACGTCACCGGCGGTCCAGACGCCGGGCATGAGCTCGTTGACGAGTCCATCGCACTTCACCTTGCCGCTCAGGAGGTCCGCGTTCGCGCGGGCGTACTCGGCGATCGATCCGACGTCGGTCCAGTACCCGTCGGCGACGTATCCGTAGAGCGGCTCGCCTTCGGCGAGCAGCTTGGGGAAGAGGTCCTTGCTGAAGTCGAACACCTCGCCCACCCCGAAGCGCTCGAGCACGCGCGGCTCGATGACGTAGATCCCGGTGTTGATCGTGTCGCTGAAGACCTCGCCCCAGGACGGCTTCTCGAGGAACTTCGTTATTCGCCCATCCTGGCCGGTGATCACGACGCCGTACTCGAGCGGATTGGGGACGTGGACGAGGGTCAGCGTGACAGCGGCGCCCCGCTCGCGGTGAAACGCGATGACCTTCGAGAGATCGATGTCGGTCAGCGCGTCGCCCGAGATCACGATGAAGGCGCCTTCGAGATCCTGCGCGAGCTGTCGCACCGAGCCGCCGGTGCCGAGAGGGTTCTCCTCGATGCTGTAGCGGAGGCGCATCCCGATCGCCCCGCCGTCGCCGTAGCTGTCCTGGATGACCGACGCGAGGTACTGGAGGGTCACGAACGAGTCCTCGATGCCGTGGCGCTTCAGGAGCTCGAAGATGTGGCCGAGGCACGGCTGATCCACGATGGGCACCATCGGCTTGGGCCGATTGATCGTGAGGGGACGAAGACGGCTCCCCTCGCCGCCGGCCATGACGACGGCCTGCATCGGCGTCGAGTCTAGTTGGCGTGGCTGCCGCGAGCCTTAGCTGCCCTCCGCTCCGATCGCGAACAGCGACTCGAGATCGTGCCGCGAGTAGGCCTTGAAAGCCACGTGGGTCTGGGTGCGGGCGACGCCATCCACCTGCGCGATGCGCCGCGTCACGATGTCGGCGAGCTCGTCATGCTCGCGCGCGCGCACCATGGCGACGAAATCGAAGTCCCCGGTGACCGAGTACACCTCCGAGACGCCGGCGATGGCGGCCAGCGTCTCGCCGAGCCGGGGGAGCGCGCCCCTCTCCGCCGTTATGAGGACGACGGCGGTGATCACCGTTAGAGGCTCTTCACGTCGATGTCGTGGAGGGCCGACTTGACGTAATGCGCCGCCTCCTGGAAGCCCATCGCCTTCCCGCGGTTCAGCGCCGCCTCATACGAGTCGAGCGTGTCCTGGTTCGCCCGCTCCTCGTAGACGTGGAACTGCTCCTCGCACTGGTCGATCGCGAGCTTCACGCGGTCGCGCGCTGCGGTGCTGATCAAGAGAAGGCCCTCCCGGCGCCGATGTGGGCCGAGGATAGCGCCGTGAAGGGTCCCGAGCGCTACGGATGCTTGTGCTCGTGCTCCTCGACGACGCGCTCCTCTTCGATCACCTCGTCGTCCCCGCTCTGCTGCACGTTCGTGGTCCCGTCGGGTCCGACGTTCACGTTCGTCACCGATTCGGTCGGGTCCTCGCGCCGCACGGTCCGCTTCTCGACGACCTCGCGCTCTTCCGTCTCGTGCTCTTTCATGGCCGCCTCCCCTGGCGTGCTGGCATCGCCGAACTGCACGAGCGCTGCCAGCTACAGGCAGCCGAGGACGAACGCGAAGACCTCGGGCGCCGGGAACATCGCGAGCGCGGTGACGAGGCACAACGACGTCCCAACGGCGACCCCGTATGCGACGCGGCGGGCGTCCAGACCGCTCGCCACCGCGTAGGCGGTCGCCGCCGCCGCCGCGAGCCATGACGTTCCGAAGACCCAGAGCGTTCCCGGTCCTCCGCCCATCGAGTCGCAGGGTGCCTTCTGCCGAATCACCCAGATGAACCGGTCGTAGTCGCCCCGGATCCAAGCGTTGAGAAGGATCGGCCCGACCGCGGCGAAGACGGCGAGGCCGAGCGCGGCGACCGCGACCATCGCCGGCGCGCGGCCGCGCGGGCGGGCGAGGGCATGGAGGCCGGCCGCGAGCCACGCGACGGCGAACGTCGCGACCAGCACCAGGAAGCCGGTCCCGCCGGGACGGCTACCGGCACTCCCGACGCCGAGCCAGTAGACGCCCATGAGCGCCGCGACGGCGGCGCTGGCAACGCGGCCTAGAAGCGCCAGAGCGGGTAGCGCCGCAGGTCGTCGACCACGCTGAGCAGCGCCTGCCGGGCGCGCTCGCGGTCGAGGCTGAATCCCTGGAACGGCTGCGGATCGAGCGAGCGGCCCTCCACGTGGAAGGTGCGGAGCGCCGAGCCGAGACGCGCGCGATCGGAGTCGTTGAGGCGTGGAAGGTACTCGACCAGCGTGGGTACCGCGCCGTCGCCGAGCGTCCCGAGGTAGTAGGCGTCGAGCCTGCGGTTGGCATCGGCGGGCAGGCCCGCGGGGTCGACGACGCGCTCGAGGTTCTGACGGGCGACAAAGGCGCTCGGCCCGATCAGGTTCACGGCGACGGCCACCGCCAGGGCTCCCAGCCCACCCGCGTGCATCAGCCAGCGCGTCGCGTCGCGCGAGACCAGCACCAGGGCCGCGAGCCCGCCCGCCGCGAGCCAAACGATCCCGGCGTTGGCGTAGAAGCGCTGCTCGGTCCATCCGTACGCGAGCTGGTAGAGGTGCATGCGGTAGGCGGCCGAGACCACGATGACGAGCGTCGCGGCGATGAGCGCGAGCGCAGCTCCGATGTAGAGGCGCGATCGCGTGGCGACGACGAGCTCGACGGTGAAGAGAAGCCCGCCGGCGATCACCGCGACGGCGATGAGCTCGAAGAAGCCACGCCGCGCGTAGTCGCTGTAGGTCAACCCGATCGCGTCCAGCGTGTCGCGCCCGCCGAAGAGGTAGGCGATCTGGAGGGCGACGAAGAACGAGAAGAGGACATCGACCGCCAGCAACATCGTTGTGCCCGCCGTCGAGCCCAGGAGACCGCGAAGGCGCGGCAGCACCGGCGACACACCGGTCTCCGCGCCCCGGCCGGCCACGACGAGAATGCCTCCCGCCACCCACGCGAAGAGCAGAGCGACGAACGCGCGGCCGATCAGCTCCCCGATCGACCACCGATTCAGGTCGAGGAGATTGCGCAGCGCGCGAGAGAACACCGCGTCCGCGCTCGAGAAGAGCAGGGCGAATACGACCACGAACGGGAATGCGAGCGCGATCCCGATCCCCACCGAGACAAGCCGGCCACCGGCGCGACGCGCGAGCGGCCGGCCGACGTCCGGAAGCGCGGAGAGGAGCACGGCACCGCCGGCGAGGATCCGCCCGGCCACGACCAGGCCGAGGACCATCAGGATGTCGAGGGCGCGCCGCGTGATCGGAACCCCCGCAAACGAGACGGCGGCCATCGCGACGAGGACGATCGTGGCGGGCACGTCGAAGAGCAGCAGCATGAGGTCGACGCGACGTGCGGGCAGGAAGGCGAACACCATCGCCGCCGGCGCGATCCAGCGATCGAGCGCATCGACGCGCGCGCCAGCGGGCTGGATTCGCCGGGCGATCGCCAGGAGCACGAGCACGGCGATTCCGAGATTGATGCCGAGCGGCGCTCCGTAGAAGAGGTACTGGGCGAGAAGTCCGAAGACGACCGCGAGCGGAAGCAAGACACCCGGCGAGTACCGGTCGATCGACGCGAGCGATCGCGAAGGAGCGTGGTCGAAGGTCTGCTCAGCCATGCGCGAGATCGTGCACAGGCCGAGAGCAGATTTCGTATGAGTTAGAGGGCCTCGTAGTAGTTAGGCCGTCGCGCTCACCCGATCTCGATCTCCTTGGTCGGAACCCCGACATCCACCTCAACGACGCGATCGTGGACGCGAACCGGATACGCATTCACCGGGAACACGGCGGG
This sequence comes from Candidatus Limnocylindria bacterium, assembly GCA_036002305.1. GTDB lineage: Bacteria > Chloroflexota > Limnocylindria > P2-11E > P2-11E > 3-1-20CM-2-70-9. The sequence goes on along the minus strand of DASYTL010000040.1, from coordinate 3,407 downwards.
CAGCGCGCGCACCTCGCCGGTCAAGAGGTCGAATCGCGCCCCGTGGCGCGGGCATTCGACCAAGCAGTCCTCGAGCTCGCCCTCGCCGAGAGGACCGCCGTCGTGCGTGCACACGTTGTCGACCGCGCCCCACCGTCCGTCCTCGCAGTGTCCGAGGGCGATGCTCTTGTCCCGCGCCCGCACCACCTTCACCTCGCCGGGCGGGATCTCGTCGACGCGCGCGACCGGCACGAACTCGCTCAAGCGAGGACGCCCATCTCCGCGATGTTGCCGATGCGCGGCCGCAGCGCGTTCAGCACACGCTGACGGACGTGCTCGTCCTTCAGCTCGTTGATCACGCGGCGGAAGAACCCATGGACGAGGAGCTGTTGCGCCTCGTCGCGGCCGAATCCGCGCGACATCGCGTAGAAGAGCTCCTCATCGCTGAGCGCGCCGGCGGTCGCGCCGTGGCCGCAGCGGACGACGTCGTTGGTGAGGATCTCGAGAACGGGGATCGGGTCCGCGCCGGCCTCGGGCGAGAGCAGCATGTTCCGGCACTCCTGATAGCTCCCGGTGCCGTGGGAGGTCGGCTCGACGCGGATCTTGCCGTAGAAGATCGCCTTGGCGCGGCCATAGAGGGCGGAGAGATAGAGCAGATCGCTCTGGGAGCTCCTTCCGTCGACGCGCTGGAAACTGTTGACGTCGATGCGCTGGGAGTCGCCCGCGGCGACGAGACCGAACAGCTTCACGGTCGCGCCGTCCCCCCCGATGTCCGATTCGATGCCCACCTTCGAGCGGCCCGCGCCCGCGAACACGTTGAGGCTCCGCACGTCGCTGTCGCGCGCCGAGCGGAAGCGCTGGAAGCCGAGGTCGAGCACGCCGGGAGCGAACCGGCGAATGCCGACGTAGGTGACGTGGGCGCCTGGGCCGGCGTGGACATCGACGTGCGGGACCGCGATGCGTGGCGCTTCGCCGTCCGAGCTGAGGTCCTCGACGAGCGTCACGGACGAATCGCGCTCCGCGACGACGATGGTCCGAGACAGCATGGCGTCGTCCCCGGCGGGCCAGAGCTTGTCGAGCACGAGAGGTTGCCTGACCTCGACGCCCGCCGGGACATGCACGAACGTGCTTCCGGCGGACCAGAGCGCGTCCGCGAGAGCGCGGAACGCGGTGTGCGACGGGATCCCGTCGCCGGGAGCGATGTGCGGACGGACGAGCTCGGGATTGTCGAGCGACGCGCGAAGCAGGCCCTTGAAGATCACGCCCATCGCGGTCGCGTCTGGCTCGAGCTTGAACTGGATCCCCGGGAGGTGGTCGAGTCTCGAGATGAGTGGCCCCTCGGGTAGGTCCTTCAGCGGAAAGCGCCGCCACTCCTCCTCTTCGCCGGTCGGCCACGCGTCGGGGGTGAAGCGCCTCTGGGCCTCGAGGCGCGCCTCGCGCAGCCATCCGGGCTCCTCGCGCCTGAGACTGTGCTGCTCGACCGTTTCGGGGTCGAGCAGCAGCGGGACCGAGACGAGCTCTACCGCGCTAGCCAATGGCGCCTTGCATCTGCAGCGTGATCAAGCGGTTCATCTCGATCGCGTAGTCCATCGGCAGCGTCTTGACGATCGGCTCGATGAAACCGTTCACGACCATGGCGGTCGCTTCGGCCTCCGACAGTCCGCGGCTCATGAGGTAGAAGAGCTGCTCCTCACCGACCTTGGAGACGGAGGCCTCGTGGCCGATGGTCACGTCCTCTTCGTCGATCTCCATGTACGGGTAGGTGTCGCTCCGCGCGGTCTCGTCGAGGATGAGGGCATCGCAGCGGACGGTGCTCTTTGCGCCCTTCGCACCCGGGTAGATCTTCACCATGCCGCGATAGGTCTGCTGCCCGGTTCCTTTGCTGATGCCCTTGCTCTGGATGATGCTCGTCGTGTTGGGCGCGGCGTGGATCATCTTCGCGCCGGCGTCCTGGTGCTGGTCGCTCCCCGCGAACGCGACCGACAGAACCTCACCGTGCGCGCGCTCCCCGACGAGGTAGACGCTCGGGTACTTCATCGTGACTTTCGACCCGAGGTTCGCGTCGATCCAGGTCATGCGCCCGCCTTCCTGGACGACGGCGCGCTTGGTCACGAGGTTGTAGACGTTGTGGCTCCAGTTCTGGATCGTGGTGTAGCGGACGTCGGCATCCTTCTTCACGATGATCTCGACCACGGCGCTGTGCAGCGTGTTGCTCGTGAACACCGGAGCCGTGCAGCCCTCGACATAGTGGACGCTCGAGCCTTCTTCGGCGACGATGAGCGTGCGCTCGAACTGGCCCATGTTCTCGCTGTTGATGCGGAAGTAGGCCTGCAGCGGGATCTCCACATGCACGCCCTTCGGCACGTAGACGAATGACCCGCCCGACCACACCGCGGTGTTGAGGGCGGCCATCTTGTTGTCGTTCGCCGGGATGACGGTGCCGAAGTACTGCTTGACGATGTCCTCGTGCTCCTTCAGCGCCGTGTCGGTGTCCATGAAGATGACGCCGAGCTTCTCGAGATCCTTGCGAATGTTGTGGTAAACCACCTCGCTGTCGTACTGCGCGCCGACGCCGGCCAGGTACTTCTGCTCGGCCTGGGGGATGCCAAGCTTGTCGAACGTGTCCTTGACATAGGTGGGGACGTCTTCCCAGCTCTGCGCACGCTTGTCGGACGCAAGCACGTAGTAGTAGATGTCCTGGAAGTCGAGAGGCGAAAGATCCGCGCCCCAGGTGGGCATCGCCCGGGCTTCGAAGTGCCGGAGCGCCTTGAGTCGGCGCTGCAGCATCCAGTCCGGCTCGTGCTTGAAGGTCTGGCTTATCTCGCGCACGACCTCAGGTGAGAGGCCCTTGTGCTTCACGTTGATCGGCGCTTCCTTGTCGTACCAGCCGTACTTGTAGCTGTCCGGCACCTGGCTCTTGATCTCTACGGTCATGTCTTCACCTCTTCGCCTGGCCACGCGGTGAGTCCCCACGCGGCGCCTTTGAGCGCCTTCAGCCCCAGCAGCGCGCACTTGATGCGCGCGGGGCTGATCGGAATGCCAAGGTTCGCAAGCACGTGCTCGCGGTCGATCTGCTTCACCTCGTCGAGCGACTTGCCCTTCACCTCTTCGGTGAGGATCGACGCCGAGGCCTGCGAGATCGCGCAGCCTTTCCCCACGAAGCGGACGTCGTCGACGTGGCCGTCGCCGATCTTCAGGTACATCGTGAGCTCGTCGCCGCAGAGCGGGTTCGAGTCGTGATACCTGTGCGTCGCGCCCTCGAGCTCGCCCGCGTTCCGCGGGTTCTTGTAGTGGTCGAGGATGTAGTCGCGGTACATGTCATCCATGGCTAGACCCCGAAGACCTTCTTCGCGGAGTGCACGGCCCGGACCAGCGCGTCCAGGTCGTCGGTGGTGTTGTAGAGGTACATGCTCGCGCGCGTCGTCGCC
>DASYTL010000039.1:0-267358 GCA_036002305.1 Candidatus Limnocylindria bacterium | reverse complement strand
CCTTCACCTACGTCTTCAACCGGCTGCGCTACTACGCGCCGGCTCCGTTCGCGGCTCTCGAGTGGCTCGGGCGGACGCTGCGCTTCGGGCCGCACACGTTCCGCGTCGACGTCGGCGAGATGGAGGCCTGGGCCCGGCGCGTCGACTAGCGGCGCACGAGTGGCCACGCGCACATGAGCGCGCCGATCAGCACGAGCACCCATACCGCGTAGTCCGTCCAGCTCCGACCGAACTCCAGCGTCAGCGTGCCTTCGCCGGCGGGGACCGGCACGTAGATCAAGCCGGGGCCCGCGTAGTAGACGGTCCGCGCCGATCCATCCGACCACCGCGCGGTCCACTTGGGGTGATAGGACTCGCTGACGAAGACCCCCGCGGCCCCCGGCAGGCGGATGGCGACGCGCTCCGGATCCAGCCGCCGCGAATCAGCGACGATCGGCGCGCGCGCCGTGGCCGGGCCGAGAAGCCCGACGAGGAAATCGGCTTCGACATCGCTCGCCTTGCTCTTGGCGTGATAGAAGAGGTTGCCGCCCACCCATACCACCGCGCCGTTCCCGATCGCCCGCTCCGCGACGAGCGGACGATCGCCCTGCCGCAGGATCGCCCGTGCCCCGGTTCGCAGCGCGGTCGCGACCGGCGCGCCCCACGGCCCGCCCTCGTAGCTCGCCGGCGCGAACTGATCGATGCGCACGTCCGCCGAGGCCGCGCGCAGGCTCCACTCCGGGATGGCCTCATCGGTCGACGACTCGATCGGCCAGAGTGGCGCGAACGACGCGCTCGCTCCCCGCGCGTCGAGAAGCACGCGTCCGCCGCTGTTCGCGTAGGCCTCGAGGGTTCGTTCCGCCGCGGCACGGTCGCCGAAGCGTCCGTCCTCGATCACGACCGCCTGCGCGCGCTGAACGAGCTCCGGCGGGACGCCGTCGGCGGTCCCCTGCCACCAGATCGGAATGAGCGTGGAGGGGACCCCGACGCGGTCGAAGAGCATTCGCGCCACCGTGTCGTACTCCTCGCGGCCTCCCACCACGACGACGAGTGGGGCGTTCGTCGGTCGCCAGATCGCGCCGGTCCCGCGCACCCCGTACTCGCGGAAGAGCGGCGGCTCGCTCGTCGCCAGCAAGCGCACCGACGGGTCGCGCTCGTATGCGCCGAGGTTGCCCGTGAAGTTCGGATCGTCGAACACGCTGAACGCGTCCACCGCGAACCAGTCGAGGGCGGCGTGGAAACGCCGCGCGTGGAACGGGGGCGTGTAGATCGCGGCGTTCGCCCACGCGAGCCAATCGGGATGAACGACGCCCTGGAGGTAGTAGTCCCGGAGCTGCGGCTTCGCATAGATGTACGAGAACCAGACCGATTCGCTCGCGGTCGCCGGCAGGAAACGGTGCGTCAGGTCGTCGCCATTCAGGGTGATGGTCCGGCGCGCGAGGGCCTCGACCGACGTCGCGGCGGCCGTGTCCTCGACCTTCGGATAGCCGCGACCCGCGAGGAAGGCGTCGGTCCCGATCACCGCGTTGGCGGCGACGAGCAGGACGGCGATCGCCGCCGCGCCGCGCCGTCTCCACCGCGGCACCGTCCGAGAGCGGGCGACCCCGAGCGCGAATCCGCCGGCCAGAGCGGCGGCGAGCGCGACCATGAAGGTCGTGCTGAACGGCTCGATGCCGTTCACGTAGTAGAGGCGACTCGGGATTCCGAGGCTCGGCGCGAAGAGATACGCGAGCCAGACGATTGCCCCGACCGTGGAGAGCCAGACCGCGCGCGACGCCGGCCACGCCGCCAGCAGCCCGAGCAGGAGGACCGGGATCACCGCGATGCCGATGTGACGCGGATCGGTCAGCACCGTGAGCGGCGACGTCAGCTGCGGCCGGTCGAGGCCGAGGAAGGTCGAGGCGAACCCGCCGTACCGGACCAGCGCGGGAACGATCGCGGGGGAGGCGAGAAGGAACGTCGCCAGCGCGAGGTGCGCCGCGCGGCGCAGCCGCGCCGGCGCGGGATGGGCGAGGGTCGCGATGCCGATCCCCAGCGCGAAGACGGCACCGACGAACTGATGCGATGCGATGGCCGCCGCGAGGATCACTGCGGTCAGCGCGAACGCGATCCGGCCGCTGCCCCCGAGCCACCGCGCGGCGGCCCAGCACGCGCAGGCCGCGAGCCCCGCGGCGAGGACCCGCGCATACACGCCGCCGTTGACGATCCACGTCCACGTCGCCATCGATCCGACCGCCCCAAGAGCGGACACCAGCGCACCGAGGTGCGAGCCCGTGGCTCCGCGCACCGTGCCGTACGTGCCCAGGCCGAGGAGCAGCATCGCGACGAAAGCGAGGAGACGGAGGGCGGCCTGCGCGCCAAAGGCGCTCGTGACCGGCGCCGCGAGCAGGTACGGGAGCTCCGGATACGTCTCGAACGCCGGCATGCCGGCCGACCACGCGTAGAGCCACTCGTGGTGCGGGAAGCTGTCGGCGACGAATTTCAGGCGCGTGAGGTGCGAGTACGCGTCGGTGCCCTTCGGGAAGCCGGTCCACACGCCGAGCGCCAGGCCGATGGCGAAGACCGCCACGACGACGAGACCCGCTGCGGCGAGATCGACGAACAGCGCGCGCGAAGTGGAGCGGCTAGGCACGCCGCGCGCCACCTCGACGACGCAGGGCGACCACCGTGCACGCGACAGCCGTGAGGAGAGAGACCGCCAGACCCGCGATCAGGTCGCGATGGACGCCGTGGTCGAGCTCGACCGTATGGCGGCCCGGCGGCAGCACGACGGCGAGTTGGCCGATCGGGTCCGCGCGCACCTCGGCCGCGCGGCCGTCGACGGTCGCGCGCCAACCGCTGTCGTACGCCTGCCGAAGGATGAGGTCCTCGCCCTCGCCGGCGTCGACCTGCGCGTGCCAACCGCCGAGGCCGCGCGGCTCGACGGATATGGGCCCGTGCCCGGCCGAGATGCGCCGCACGTATGCCGCTACCGCGGCGCGGTCGATCGCGCTGGTGGGCGGCGCGAGATCGTGGATTCTCGCGACGACGAGCGACGGATCGCCGACACGCGGCACCTCGTAGATGCGCACGCCCCGCTCGTCGAACGCGACCGTGAGGCGGCCGTCGAACTTCCGCGGGTCCACAAAGTCGCGGTACACGTCCGTCGACGCCGGGCCGGTGACCACGACGTAGCGCGCCGGAAGCGCCTGCATCCAGAGCGTCGAGATGTCCGCGTCGGCCCCGGTGTTGACCTGGTAGGTCACGTGCGCCCACCACGGGTTCGTGAAGGCGAAGTCGACGCCGCCGCGGACCTGCGGCACGTCTGCGAACGCGTTGAGCCAGAACGCGTGATCGCCGGTGAGGTACGCGCGCTCTCCGCGGCCGAGATGCTCGGAGAGCCAGAGCGCCACGCGCCGCTCGCTCCAGTCACGCCAGCCGTCGTCGGCACGCAGGCGGTCGCGGACCGCCGCCCACCCGGTCACCCCCGGCGCGATGAGGATGGCGGCGAACGCGACCGCTGCGCCCCGCGTCAGCCACGGCCGGTTCCGGCGAACCGCAACCCAGCGAAACGCAGCGGCGACGGCGATGCCCACTCCCATCGCCGCGGACGCGTCGAGCTCCAGCGCGTAGCGAATGGGCTGAGGCGCGAGCGCGAGCGCGGTGAACTGACGCGCCACCACGATGGCGCCGAAGACGGTGATCCACCCGGCCGCGAGGGCTCCGCCCTCCGGCAGACGGCGGTCGAGCCACGCCACGGCGACGAGCACGGCGACCAGCAGCACCGGCAGCCAGAGATACGCCGCACCCCCTTCGCTTCCGCCGGGCGTCGAGAAACCCAGCACCGCGCGGATGAATCCGAGGCTGTACCAGCCCATCGACAAGAGGCCCGCGAGCGCGCCGATGACGAAGACACGCGCGTACCGCCCTTCGGCGCGTCCGCCGATGCTCTGGGCGGCCGGAACGAGGCCGAGGAAGAGCGCGGCACCGAGGACTCCGATGAGGTTGGTGAGCGCGACCGCGACGACCGCGATGACCGCGACAGCGAGACGCGCACCGGACGGGGCGCGTACGTAACGCACCCCCGCGGCCAACGCAAGCAGTGCGAGAGAGAGGGAGAGAACGTGCGGTCCCTCGCCGTACTCGACGAGGGCAACGAGACGCCATGGGGGCGGTAATGCGGCGCCTGAGAACGCCGCGGCGTCCGTCTGGAGTCCCGGCAGCAGATAGGACGCGGAAGGCACGAAGAGGAACGCGAGCGCCGCGAACAGGGCCGCCGCCCGCGAACGCGTGACCTCGCGCGTCGCGAGATAGAGCGCCGCGGGTCCGAGCGCGTACCCGGTCGCCGCCACGAGCCGGTACGCCATCGGGATGTCGTCGACGAGCTTTCCGACGACCGCGACCACAGCCGGCAGCAGCGGCGTGTAGAACCACTCGAACGGAAAGCCGAGATACCAAAAGGGGTTCCAGGAAAGATCGGGGAAGTGCTCGGCGATGAACCGCGCGTCAGAGATGAACGCGGCCTCGATGCTCCCGCGGATCTGCGTGAACTGACCGCCGAAGAGCGGCGCGATCAGGAGGGCTTGAAGCGCGAAGAGAAGCGCGACGATAGCTGGCTCGATCAGAGGTTGGCGTTTGGGGGCCGCGCCGGTCTGACCGATCAACCGAGTATGGCGAGCGTGGCTAGGGCTTGACCGCCACCTGCTCCGTGGAGAGGCGAAGTGCGACCGCACCGAGACGCTCGGCGATCGTTCTTGCCTCGTCCCATTCCTGCTCGTGCGCCCGATTGAGCGCCGCGAGAACGCGCGCGTGATCGGCGAGCACGACCGCGCGCTCGTAATCGAGCCGCAGGGTGCCGAACGCTTGAACCGCGTCGAAGAGGAGCTTCTCGGCCTTCGCGAGCTCGCCGCGGTGCATCGCGCGCACACCCTGCGCGTGCGTGAGCAGCGCGCGCCCGCGAGCGTGTCCCGTCCGCTCCACGGCCGCGGCGATCCGGTCCTCGAAGGTCTCGTCGTCGATCCGCCAGCGCGCCCCGGCGAGCACCAGGAGCGGACCGAAGAGCGCGACGTCGACGATGCCCTTCGGATAGCCCGCGCTGCGCACCGCGTGATAGCTCGACTCGCTCTCGCGCATGCCGTAGTAGGCGGTGAGGAAGTCGGCCGCCGCGATGTCGGCGGGAGTCGCCTCCGCTTCCACCAGCTGATCCCGGAACATCTTCTCGTCGGCCGAGTTCATGGCCGCGGCCGCGGCGCTCGCGATCACGAGCGTCCCCTGCCATCTGCTGCTTGCCCGAAGACTTTCGCGCTTGGCCGCGGCCGCGAGCGTCCCAACGAAATCCCCCGACAGCAGATGCGCCATGGCCTCGGTGTGTAGCGCGTGCCAGCCGAGCCTCGGCTTCTCCGTCTCGAACGCGAGGTCTCGGGCGGTCGACGCGTGCTCGATCGCTTCGGCGAAGTCCCCCAGAACGAGGGCCGAGATCGCGACCATGGTGTTGGCGTCGATCAGCTCGTCGCTGTCCTGGAGGGACTTGGCGATCGGCAGGCGCCGCTGGTTCTGCACGTAGGCCTCGCGGAAGTTGCCGAGCTCGCGATAGGCATAGCCCAGCGCGTCGAGGCAGAGCGACACCTCGCGCAGGAGGCCCAGCTCCTCGGCGATGGCCAGCGCTTCCTTCGCGGTCGCGAGCGAGGCTTCCCAGTCGGCGTCGGTCGACTTCGGTCCCCGGCGCGACATGAACGACTTGGCCGCGAGCAGGAGCACCTTTTCGCGGGTGCGCTTCCCGTCGACGATGGCGAGGCCGCGGGCGATCAGCCCTTCCAGGTCTGGATGCTTCGCGTCCCATCGCGTACAGAGCTCCGCCATGTGCGCGAGCACGGTCGCGACCTCGGGGCTGTTCGGGTCGCGTGCCTCGAGCATCGCCAGCGCGCGCTCGTACGCCGTGAGGGCGGCATCGTTCTCGCCGCGGTAGCGGCGCAGGCGAGCGATCAGGTAGAGCGCCTTCACCGCCTGGTCCGCCTGGTCGAGCTTCTCGTAGAGCTCCAGGGCCTGCTCGGCAAGACGGACCGCCTCGACGTGCGCGTGGATCGCCGTCGCGCGCTCGGCCGCCCTCCATGAATATTCGGCGGCCTTCGGAGGCACCTCTCCCAGCAGGTAGTGGTGGGCCAGCGCGGGGAGGAAGTCCTTCACCCCCTCGCCCAGGACGGTCTCGTACGCCGCCGCGACGCGCCGGTGCAGCTCGATGCGTCGCCGTACGAGCAGCGTGTTGTAGGCGACTTCCTGCACCACGGCGTGCTTGAAGCGGTAACGGCCTTCGCGACGCTCGCCCGGCGCCGCCTCGAGAACGAGATCCGCGGCGATCAGCTCGTCGACGGAGTCCGCGAGCCGCGGGCCGCCGGCCTCCCGAAGCACTCGGTCACCGAACCGTTGGCCGATCACCGAGGCGAGCTGGATGGTCTCCTTGGCGGTCGGCGGGAGCCGGTCGATGCGGGCCGCGACGACGCCATGCAGCGTCGCCGGGACCTCGAGCGCCGCGGGGCGCTCCCGCAGCTGCCACTCGCCCCGCTCGTCTTTCGCGACCGCTCCGGACTCCACGAGCGAGCGAATGGACTCCTCGATGAAGAAGGGGTTCCCGCCGGCCCGTGCCACGATCTTGTCGCGCAGCTCGTCGGGCATCCAGTCGAACGTCGCGTCGATGATGCGCGCGGCCTCCTCGTCGGAGAGCGGCTCGAGGACGAGCTGGCTGAAGTTCGTCCGTACCGGACGCGGCTCAGGCGATCCCGGTCCGGCGCGCTGCGCCAGGAGCAGCAGGATGGGAACGCGCGACGCGCGCGACGCGACGAACCAGAGGAGCTCGAGCGACGCGGAGTCCGCGAAGTGCAGATCCTCGAGGACGTAGAGCAGCGGACGCTCTCGCGCGAGCGACGCGATCACGTCGTAGACCACGATGAACATCGACCGCTTCCACTCCTCGGAGTCGCTCGGCGGTTCGGTCGATCCGGACAGATGGAAGAACTGGGCGAGTGTCGGGGTGACCAGCTCGGGATTGGCGAAGTTGAGCTCGCGCAGCTTCGCGGGAAGCTTCCCCGCGGCGTCGGCGTCGTTCGGGTCGATGCGCAGCTCGACGAGCAGCGGCTCGATGAAGCCGGCATAGCTGCGTTGGTTCACGCGAGAGAACGCCCATCGCAGCACGCGCGGCGCGTCCGCGGTGCGCACGCCCTCCTCCGCCGACGTCGCGAGGCCGATGAATTCAGTGAGCAGCCGGCTCTTCCCGATGCCTGGCTCACCGGCGATGAGCACCACCTCGGTTCGACCCACGCGCGCTGACTGGTAGGCGAGATCGAGCCGCGACAGCTCCATCCAGCGCCCGACGAGTGGCGCCTGGATGTCGATCGTCGTCCGCGGCGTGGTCCGCTCCCCGGTGAGCGCGTAGGCGAGGATCGGCCGGTCCTTGCCTTTGACCTCGATCGGGCCGACCTCGCGGAAGCTGAACTCTCGGTTCGTCAGGCGGAAGGTCGCCTGCGTGACGTAGATCTCGCCCGGCGCGGCGGACTGCTGGAGGCGCGCGGCCGTGTTCACCGTGTCGCCCATCACGCCGTATTCGGCCGGACTTCGCACCGCTCCGGCCACGACCATCCCCGTGTGGACCCCGATGCGCAGGCCGAGCTCGATGTCGAGCTGCGCTCGCACGCGGGCGGCGTTCTCGGTGAAGATGCGCTGCATCCCGAGCGCGCAACGCAGGGCGCGCTGCGGATCGTCCTCGTGCGCGATCGGCGCGCCGAAGATCACGAAGATCGCGTCGCCGATGAACTTCTCGATGGTGCCGTCGTGGCGCAGGGCCTCTTCGGCGAGGTCCTCGAAGATGCCGGACACGAGCATCTGGAGCTCTTCCGGATCGAGGTCATCCGCGAGCGCCGTGAATCCGACGAAGTCGGCGAAGAGCACCGTCACCAGACGACGCTCCTGCGCGGTGGCTATCACTGGCGCACCCAAGTATCGAGTGCCAACACGGACACGCACGGCCGAGAGTGGCGAAGACGACAGAACGGCGAGGCCACGGCGCCTTCAGTCTGCGGTGAAACGCGAGGGAGCCCCGAAATGGGCTCCCTCATCCGTCCGAGACCGCCGGTTCTAGGGAGCGGGCGACTTCTGCAGCCGGCGAAGCACTGCTCCACCGACCGCAATGAGCGCGACGCCGAGGAGTGCGAAGGGCGTCGGTTCCGGCGAGCTGGATGTCGACGGCAAGTTCTGGATGGCAGCCACGTTCTGCGGTGCCGATTGAAGGCCGGCCACCGCGGTTGCGGCCGACGTCGCGGCGCCCGTCGTCGCCGTCCCTGCCGAGGTGCCGCTCGTCGTCGCGCTGCCGCCCGCCGTCGTGCCCTGAGTGCTGCCCGCTCCGGTCGTCGGTCCGGCAGCGGAGATCGCCGCGCCGAGGGCGACACTCGCCTGCCCGGCGGCGGCGATTCTCGCGTTCAGATTCGCGGTTGCCTCTTCCGCCGCGGCGACGGCGGCCGCGATCTGCGCGGCGTTCGCCGAGCTGATCGCCGCGTTGAGCTGCGCGAGGGCGTTCTCGGCCGCGGCCAGGGCGGCCGCGAGGTTGGCCTGCGCGGCGATCGCAGCGCTGAGCACAGTCATCATCGCCGCTTGCTGCGCGGCGCTGAGCTGCTGAGCGACATGGATCGTGGCCAGGAGCTGAGCGTTCACGGTCCGAGCTGTGCCGATCGTGGCAGTCAGGTTCTCTCGCGCCTGCTCGGCGCCGGACTGACGCGCGCACCCCACCCAGAAGACCTTGTGCTTCTCACCGCCCGGGGTGGCTGGGACCGTCTGCTTCACGAAGAGCTTGTAGTGCCCGTCGGGGAGGCTCATGGCGCCGGCTTTGGGCTCGCGCCATTCACCACTTGTGCTGGCCGGGCCCCAGGTTCCGTCCCTGGTGACACCGTTGTTGGTAGGGGACCACGACTCGATGTGCCATGTCCCGCTCGATCCGCCATCGAAGTTGAAGCCATGGATATGAAAGGTACAAACGTGCGGGTCGTTCGCCGTCTCGGGCTGGTCTTCGCCCGCACCCTCATGGATCTTGACGGTGCCGTTGTTGCCCGGAGGGTCCGCGTACGCGGGCGTAGCGCTCAAGAGCAAGAGCGCCATAGCCGCAACGAGCGCGAGTAGCCCGGTCAGTTTGCGCATCTCCAGCCTCCTGTGTGAGTGGCCGGGGCGGTGCCCCCTGCCTATCTGCCCCCCTGAGCAAGCAGGCCCTCTTCCATGGGATGGATCTCCCGCAACGGTCGCGTCGCGACCGACCTGCGAGCGGGTCAAAGCGAAGCCACGAATCGGTGAAGGAGCCGAACCGGAGGGGCGAAGAGAGCGAGCCCTCGCGCGCTTGTCCCTACCGGACGGCGACGCGCCAGGAGGTCAGCGGGGGGTCGGGCGGACCTTTAGACCGGGCGGCCAGGCGTATAGCTCATCGGTGCCGAGCGATTCCAGGACCGACTGGAATGCGAGCGCCGCTTCGATGGCTGATCGCGGCCGCCGCTCAGGGTCGCGCGCCAGGCACGACATGACCACGCGCTCGAGCAGCGGATGAAGGTTCACCAGGTCGCCGAGGGGCTGCGGCTCTTCGACCAGCTGCGGATACCGCGTCTCGCGATCCGCGGCGTCTGGGTCGCCGTGCGAGAAGGGTCGGAGGCCAGAGAGGGCCTCGTACAGCGTCACGCCGAGCGCGAAGAGATCGCTCTGGGGCGTTACCTCGCCATGCGTGCATTGCTCTGGTGGCATGTATGCCGGGGTCCCGAGGGAGTGGCGGAGCTTCACCGGGCCGGAAAAGATCTGCGCCAGCGAGAAATCGAGAAGGCGCGGCGGATCACCCATGGTCACGTTTTCCGGCTTCACATCGAGGTGCAGCACATGGCTTGTATGCAGGTAGTGAAGCGCGCTCAGCATCCGGATCCCAAGGAGGCAGGCCTCGGGGACGCTGATCGCCCCAACCTCGTCGAGATGCCTCGAGACGGTCTGGGCCGTGATGTACTCGAGGACCATATAGGGCCGGGGCGGGGCGACGCTCCAGCGGAGGAGCCGCACCAGGTTCGGGTGCTGAAGTCGGGACGCGATTGAGATCTCTCGCAGGAAGCCGTCGATGACCCGGTCCTCTGCCACTCGGTGCGGGCGGACGACCTTGACTGCGACCTGACAGAAGAGTGTGCGATCCCAGGCGCGCAGCACTTCGTAACGCGTGCCTCCGCCCAGGGGCTCGATGACGACGAGGGACTCGTCGATCTCCGCCCCGTACTGGAGGTCCCAGCTCTCGCGTAGTGCCGCTTCGGTGGCTGCCACTCGCTAGCTCTCCGGGCGGCCGAGTGATGCACGCCGCGTGCCCGTGAATCGGAAAACGAGGGCTCCCCCGAGGGAGCCCTCGTCCGAACGAGCTACGGTCTAGACGCTTAGCGGTCGAACTTTGTCGGGCGGCGGCGAGCCAAGAACGCACCAAGCGCGATCAGGGCTGCTCCAAATCCGACGAGCGGCGCCGACACATCGCCGCTGCTGGTCGATGGCAAGTTCTGAACGCCCGCGACCGCGCGGTTCTCCTGCGGCGATGTTTGGACGCCCGCTACTGCTTGGTTCGCAGCGTTCGCTGCCGCGTTGGCAGCGTTCGCAGCGACGATGCGCCTGGCATTCTCGACCGCAGCGGCCAGCTGCGCTTCGAGCTGCTGCGCTTGTAGCTGCTGCTGCGTGATCTGCGTCTGCGTTTGGGTCTGCTGAGTCGTCGGCGTCTGCTGCGTTTGCTGCGTTTGGGCCGCGGCCGCGACCGCCGCCGCGATCGCAGCGGCCAGCTGCGTGTTGGCCGACGCGGCGGCCGTGATCTTGAGGTTGAGATTCGCCGTCGCCTGCTCCGCCGCGGTGACCGCAAGCGCGATCCTGGCAGCGTTGCCGGAGTTGAGCGCCGCCTCCAGCTCCGCCCGGGCGTTGCGCGCCGTCTCGAGCGCCGCCGCGAGATTGGCCTGCGCCGCGGTCGCTGCGTTGATCGCGGTCGCGATCGCGGCCTGCAGCGCGGAACTGAGCTGGTGGGCGGCGTTTATCGTCGCCGTGAGCTCGGTGTTCACCCGCACGGCGTTGGTGATCGCCGCGTTCAGGGCGCCTGCCTCATCCGCATGCTGTGACGCGGAGGCCGTACCGGTGCTGTTGACGGTGTTCGTTCCGTTGCCGGTTCGGCTGCCCTGCTGGTGCGAGGTGTTCGTTCCGGCTCCGCTCCCCTGATCCGAGACGGAGACGGTGCCGGTGCTGTTCACGGTGTTCGTTCCGGCTCCGGTCCGCGTGCCTTGCTGCTGCGACGCTGAGACGGTGCCGGTGCTGTTCACGGTGTTCGTTCCTGCTCCGGTCCGGGTCGCGGGCGACTTGCTCTTCGATCCCGTACCGGTCGCGGATCCCTTGCCCTTGCTCTTCGATCCCGTGCCCGACTTCGATCCGCCGTTCTTGCTCTTCGAGCCGGACTGGTTCGAGTTCATGTCGGGGCCGCTCTGCTGTTGGCCCTGGTTACCGTGCAAGAGCTGCGCTCCGCCGGATCCACCCGCGGTCGCCTCATTCGACTCGTTGTCGTTGCGATCGGCCTTTGCAGCCGCCTTGGCCTGCGCCTTCGCTTCCGCCTTGGCCTTCACTTCCGCTTCGACGTTCGCCTTCAGGTCGGCTTCGACCTTCGCCCTCGCCTCCGCGTCGGCTTTCGCCTTCGCAGCCGCCTTCGCATCGGCTTCCGCCTTGGCCTTCGCGTTCGCCGCAGCTTCAGCCTTGGCCTTTCCGTCGGCAGCGGCCTTGGCCTCCGCGTCAGCCTTCGCCTTTGCATCGGCCTTCGCCTTCGCATCGGCCTTCGCCTTCGCGTCGGCCTTCGCCTTTTCGCTCGATCTGCCCTTGTCGTTGTCCTTGTTCTTGTCCGCGTGCTGATCTCCGTTAAGGTTTCCGTAGTAGGCATTCGCCGTCTCGACCCGGCCGAAGGTGACGATGATCGCCAACACCGAGACGGCCATGACCTTGAGCGCACGACGCATATTCGGCCCCTCGCTTTTCAGCTTCGCCCGGTCGTCCGGGCATCTCCGCAGGGACCGCGAGCACGGCACTCACCACTGGACGCGCTCGTCGTAACGCCGGCTCGTACGCGCCTCATCGAGTCCGTAACGCAATGGGCTCAAGTCGCCCGGGTTACCTCGGCGTTACTGATGGGTGCCGGCTCCGTTCGCTGATCACGTCTTCCGGCGATCGACGTCCGTCTACCGACCGGTAGGTAAAATCCCCGCGACAACATGGCAGACAAGCACGCCCGCCAGTCATCCACGAAAGAGCGGGTGCTCCAGGCAGCCGATCGCCTCTGGAGTGAGCGGGGTGTCCGCGGCGCCTCGCTGGACGACATCGCTCGCGAAGCCGCGGTGACGAAGCCGACCGTCTACTACTACTTCGCGGACAAGAGCGCGCTCTTCACCGCGGTCGTCTGCAGCGTGCTTGAAGAGCACGGCACCGGCCTGCGTACGGCAACGCGACGTGGCGCGCGCGCTCGCGATCGTCTGGGGTCGGCGCTCGCCTACCTCGTCAGCTCGCGGTGTTCGGGTCCGCGCCTACTGCGTGACGGCGGGGTGCCGTTGACCACAGACCAGACCAGCCAAGCTCGGAGTGCGTTCTTCCGACACTTCTTCTCCCCGGTGCAGCAGATCCTGGACGAGGGTGTGCGCGGCGGCGAGCTCCGCCAGATGGATACGGCCTTCGCCACTCAGGCGCTCTTCAACCTGATGGACCCGTGGACCGGCCGCGAGCCGCTTCCCGGCGGCAGGGACCCCCAGCAGCTCGCCGCCGACGTCGTCGGTGTGGTGGTCGACGGGCTCGGAGTCTTACCTACCGGTAGGTAAAGCCGCGAGGCGCGAGGCCCACTCCGCGATGTGGGAGACCGCCTTCTCCAGGTTGGGCAGCGAGTTGGCGTAGGAGAGCCGCAGGTACCCCTCGCCCGCCGCACCGAAGCACGTGCCGGCGAGGACGGCGACCCCCGCCTCGCTCAGGATCCGATCGGCGACCTCCGCGCTCGACCCCAGGCCCAGCGCCCGGACGTTGGGGAACACGTAGAACGCGCCGTGCGGGATCCGGCAGCGGATCCCGCGTACCGCGTTCAGCCCCTTCACCACCGCATCCCGGCGTCGGCGGAACTCCGCGACCATCCCGTCGACCTCGGGCGGGCGTGCGGCGAGCGCGGCCGCGCCGGCGCGCTGAACGAAGGTGGCGGTGCAGGACACCGAGTTCGTGACGAGCTTCGTGACCGGCTCGACGAGCGGCCGCGGGAAAACGCCGTATCCGAGACGCCATCCAGTCATCGCGAACGTCTTGCTGAATCCGTCGAGAAGGATCGTGCGTTCCGCCATCCCGTCCTCGAGCGCGATCGATCGGTGCGTGCCGTCGTAGACGAGCTCCGCGTAGATCTCATCCGCGAGCACCCAGAGGTCACGTTCGCGCGCGATCCGCGCGATCTCCCGGATCGTCTCCGGAGGGAGGACGCCCCCGGTCGGGTTGTGCGGGCTGTTGAGCACAAGAACCTTGGTCCGGCCGGTCACGAGATGGCGCAGCTCGTCGAGGTCCGGTTGGAAGTCGTTCGCCTCGCGGAGCGGTAATGGGATGCCGCGCGCGCCCGTGAAATCGATCATCGACGAATAGATCGGGAACCCCGGGTCCGGATAGATCGCCTCGTCACCCGCGTCGAGCAGCGCGAGAAGCGAGTAAAACATGATCGGCTTCGCGCCCGGCGTGACGATCACCTGGTCTGGATCGACGCTGACCCCGCGGCGCGCACGCAGGTAGGCGGCGATCGCCTCACGCAGCTCAACGACGCCGGCCGATGGCGTGTAGTGGGTCTCGCCGCGCTCGAGTGCGGCGACGCCCGCCGCGACGATCGATGGCGGAGTGTCGAAGTCGGGCTCGCCGATCTCGAGGTGCACGATGTCGTGGCCCTTGGCCTCGAGCGCGCGAGCCTTCCCGAGGACTTCGAACGCGGTCTCCGTCCCGAGGCGCGACATGCGTGGCGCGAGCGGTCGCATGGAAGCCGGTTGAGTCTAGGGCTCGAGCTTTCCCTCGACGCAGGCGCAGCCTTCGGGTCCGACGATCGCGGAATGAGCCGTCCGCGGCGGCAGCACGAGGCGATCCCCGGGACGGAGCGCGATGCGCCGCCCGTCTCCGAGGACGAAGTCGATCGAGCCGCGAGTGCAATAGAGCAGCTTCGTGTAGGGATGGTCATGCGTCCCGTAGCGGTCACCCGGCGCGTTCGACCAGCCGTGGACATCGCGCGCCTCTCGACGAAGAGCTGCCTCGATCGACACGGGATCTGCTGTCGCGCTCGCTGAGCGGCGGTGTTCGACCGGCATCGATGTCTACTTCTTCACGCGGAAGCGGAGAGCCGTTCTCGCCCCGATCTCCCGTACCTCGATCTTCTCCAGACGGACGCCCTCGAGCCCGGCGCCTTCGAAGAGCCGCAGGCCGGCGCCCAGCAGCACGGGCATGACATCGATGTGCAGCTCATCAACGAGACCCCGTTGGAGAAGCTGCCGCGTCACGCTCGTGCCACCGACCACCTGAACCGCTTTTCGCCCCGCGGCGGCCTTCGCCTGCCCGAGCGCCGATTCAAGGCCGTCGGTGACGAACGTGAACGTCAGGTGATCGTCCTGCTTCGGTGCGACCTGTGGCGGTCGGTGGGTCACCACGTAGATGGGCACCTGGAACTCGTAGCTGCCGACGTACCAGTCCGGATCGTCCGCCATCTCGAAGGTTCTCCTTCCCATGAGGACCGCGCCGGTCGCTTGGATCATCGCGTTCATGTAGTCCGTGCCCTGAAGAGCCGCGAGGTCGGGGTAGAGACGCTCGACGCTTCCGGTCATGTCGGCGACGAACCCGTCGAGTGATGTGGTCATTCCCGCGACCACTCTTGCCATTGCTAGGTCAGCTCGCGGAATCGCCGCAGGACGTCCAGGTGCTCGTCCAACCCGCGATAGCCGGCGCCCATCGTCGTGAGCTCTACGCCCGTCATTCCCATCTCCCGGAAAGCGTCGATGCCCCGCTTCCAATCCTCCGGCCCACCGGACGCCGCGATCCGTCCCTCGACCGGCACCTTCGCCGGGTCACGTCCAGCCTCCCTGACGAACCGCCGGAACATGTCCATCCCCGCGCGGCCATCGTCATTCGGCGGGAGGTGCGTGAACCACCCGTCCGCGATTCGTGCGATCCGCCGAAGCGCGGGCTCGACGATCTTCCGCTCACGTCGGTCCCACCCGCCTCCCATCCAGATCGGGATCGGTCGCTGCACCGGAAGCGGGTTGATCCCGGCTCGGTCGATGCGGTGCCAGCGACGCTTGAGGTCGACGACCTCGTGCGTGAAGAGAAGGCGCAACACCCCGATCTGCTCCTCGATCCTCCTGCCGCGATCCGTGAAGCGCATGCCAAGCGCTTCGTACTCCACCTGGTTCCAGCCGATCCCCACACCGAGGATGAGCCGGCCTCGCGACAGGACGTCGACTTCGACGGCTTGTTTGGCGACGAGCGCGGTCTGTCTTTGCGGAAGCACGATCACCGCCGTGGCGAGCCTGAGCCGAGTGGTGATCGCGGCGAGGTAGCCGTACAGGACGAAAGGCTCGTGGAACAGCGAGCGGTGGTCGTAGACGCCGGTCCAGCCACCCGGGCGACTCGCGTCCGCGCCGAGCACATGGTCGAAGATCACGAGATGGTCGTAGCCGAGCTCCTCGACCTTCCGCGCGTAGGCGGCGATCGTGTCCGGATCGGTGCCGATCTCAAGCTGGGGGAAGACCGCTCCGACCTGCATGCACTTTCAGTATCGAGGGCTATCTACGGGAGCGTCGAACGGCGCACCCAGGCATCCGGGTTGATGACTCCGTCGAGCAGCACGACGTAGGCGCTCTCGGCTCTCTCGTTCGGCGCGAAGCCGCGCGTGAGATCGATGCGGACGATCCGCGACCCGCCGAAAGCGATCGCGCTCCGGCGGTCCGCGCTCACCACGACGCGTCGTATGAGGTTGGACGACCCGAGGCTCACGAGCCGTGGCCCGGCAAGCCACTGCGTCTGGTCGCTGAGGATGTGCACGAGGAAGCGGCCATCCGGCCAGATGCCGTCGAGCTTCACGTTCGCCGCGACCTCGAGACGGGCCTCTCGGCGCGCGTCGGTCCCGTCGGGGAGGACGCTCCAGACGGTGGGGCTCTGGACGAACACCCCGGCGACGTTGCTCGTGCCGACCTGCCCGGCGAGGAAGAAGACGCGGCTCCCGTCGAAGAACGATGACGCGGCTGATTGCTCGACGAGGTTGCGCAGCGGCGCGCCCTGCCGAAGGGCACCAAGCACGCCTCTGTCCGACTCGACGATCACCTCGTCCTCGCTGATCCAATCGCCCACGAAAGCGTTTCCGAAATCTCCGGCGCGCGCGAGAAGCGGGCGGTCGCGCGAGGCTACGAACACCTCGCTCTTTCCGTCCGCGGAGCGGTAGACGGTCGCCGCGACCCGATTGCCCGAGGGAGACCAGCGATAGTCGACCACACGGAACCCCGCACTGACGGTGGCTGGCGGAAGCGTGATGTCCACGCGCGATCCGTCGAGACCGATGAGCCCGATGCCCTGGTCGGTCACGTACCCCACCGCGCGCCCACTCGCGGCCCAACGGGTGCCGAATGGGCGCGAGGCGTTCGTGCCGAGCGTCGTGAGCGGGCGCGGGCGCGTCCCGTCGAGATTCGCGGCCCACAGCACGAAAGCCCCGGCCGGGTTCTGCCTCCAGTAGGCCAGGCGCCCCGTCGCCGAGAGCTCCAGCGGGGTGCGGGCCCCGGCGCTCGGGGCGATCACCCCCGACTCTTCGTCATCGACCGACGCGAGCACGAGCGCCGTAGAGCCGACGGCGATGACCAGCGCCGCCGCGAGGTACGGCAGGAGCGCTCTGGCGTGCCGCACGTCCTCAATAATCGCCCCCATGCCCGATCCGCTCGCAGCCGCCAAGGCGTTCATGGACGCGCTCGCGGCCAACGACGCCGAAAAGGCCGCCGCCGTGTGCGCGGAGGACGTGGCGATCGAGCTTCCCGGCGGGGACAGCCAGCTCGAGGGCAAAGAGGGCGCAAAACGCCTGATCCGCATGGCGCCGCCCTTCGTCCGGATCGTGCGCGAGGAGGCGGTGGACGGCACCACCGTCATCCTCAAAGGGCTGACCCGCTCACCCGGCCATTTCGCGAACTACACGACCTGGACTTTCGAAACGAACGGCGACCTCATCACCCACGTCACGTTCGAGTGGCGCCCGGCGAACTAGAGAGTTTCGGGATCAGTCGTCGTCCGGGGCCTCGCTCGCTCGGGACGAAGGGGCAGGGGCCCCTGACAGTGAGCGAAGCGAGCGTGGGATAGACAACGAGGCGACCCGCTCGCTCGCGAGCGCCCCGTCCGACGCCTGGGCGCCAGCAGTTCACACGGTCACATATCTGAACGACCGTGGGATCTTCGTGAGTCCGAAACCGGCGATCGGCCGCGGCTTGCGGTAGCGGCGCGGTTTGGTCACCGGGAGTGCCCAGCCTTTCGCGGTGTGACGCTCGGCGGCGCCCAGCTGGCACTCGCCGACGACCGCTCCCGTGCCGACGACCGCCAGATAGGCGCGCGCCCGGAAGCTTCTTCGGCGGGAAACGGCGGTGCTCCCGGTCGCGCTCACCGGAAAGCAGCGACTCCGCGTTCTCCGCGGTGATCGCGAGGACGATGGCGGCAGGCACGGTCCCTCCAGAAGAGAGTTGTCCTCTTCTCTAGCGGACGTCCCTTGCGCGGAAGCGCTTCTCGATCATGGCGAGGTCGCCCGGGCGCGTCCCCTGGAAGAAGGCGAAGGTCTCTTGGAGAAAGCCAGTCTCGGCGTTCGCGCGCGCGCGATCATCGTCGGTGTCTTCCGCTGACACGGCTTGCACCTGCCAGGCGAAGCCCAGCACGCTGCGGAACGCGACGAGGGCCCGTTCGAGGTGGAACGGCGAGGTGACCAGATAGAGCGGCCGAGGATCGATCGGCGCCAGGTAGCGGCTCGCGACCTCGACCGCGTTGCCGATGGTGTCGCGCGAACGCTCCTCGAGGAAGATCCGCTCACGCGCGACCCCGGCCTCGACCAAGAGCTCGGATATCACCGTGGCCTCGCTCCGCGCGGGGACCGGGCCGTTGCCGTGGCTGCCCGACGCGATCACCGCGAGCTGCGGTCGCCGACGCGCGAGCTGCGCCGCGGCGCGAGCGCGCGCCACGGTCGAGGGGGACGGTGCGCCGTCGGCCGAAATGCCTCCACCAAGCACGACGGCGACCTCGGGAAACTCCGCGAGGTCGCCGTCTGCGTTCGTCACGCGTCGATTACTTCTTCCGCAGCGTGCCGTCCATGATCATGATGCCGGTGAAGTTGTCCGCGCCGCCTTGCGTGTAGATCGGGTCGCCCTCCGGCTTCCACCCTGCGACCCGCGCCTTCTCATTGATCGGGTTGTTTCCCAGCCGCTCGTAGATCGGGATGCACGGCAGGAGCTCGTTGAACGCCAGCGCGATCTTCGTGATCGGGTCCTTCTGCTTGTTCGTGTCGAATCCGGTGATCGTGTCGTCGAGCAGGCTGTCGAAATTCACCGACCCACTCGAGGTCTGCTGCGTGAGCGGGTACTTCATGCCTCCGCCAGGCGCATCCTTGTTGAACTCGCGGAAGGGCCGGTCGAGTGAGGGCTGGGGATGGGCGTTTGGGGTTCCCCACGGGTTCATGGTGATCTGGAACTTGCCCGCGTTCGTGTCGGGCAGCTGTGACGAGCGGATCGCCCCACGGAGGACGATCTTGATGCCGAACTTGTTCAGGGCGTCGGACGCGTACGTTGCAGCGGCGGCCCAGTCATCGAAGTTGCTCGGGAAATAGAGCTCGAACTCGAGCTTCTTTCCATCCTTCGCGTAGATGCCGTCGCCGCCCTTCGCGTAGCCCGCCTCCCTCATGAGGGCGTCGGCCTTGCCGAGGTCGAGTTTGTATTCGTTGAGCTTTCCCTGGTCGCCCGAGTTGACCCAGTTCGGGACGAGGCTGTCCGCGAAGCCGGCCATGTACTTTGGCGCCCGGGCCGACGATCCATAGAAGATCTTGCCGGCCTCGTCGCGGTTGAAGGCCATTGCGACCGCCTGACGCAGCCGCTTGTCTTGGAATTCCTTGGCGTTCTCCCAGTGGAAATACAGGGCTGGTCCGGTAAAGAGAGGCCCGCGGACGATCCGGAAGCCCTTCTCCTGCATGGCCCTGTCCGTGGCCAGCGGGAAGCCGTGCGTCGCATAGTCGATGTCACCGTTCAGGACGACCGGCGTGATCTCCTGTGTCTCTCCTTGATAGATGACGATCTTGTCGAAATTGACCTTGTCGGCGAAGAGCCCGCCAGGGTTCCGGACCAGGGTGACCTGCGCGGCCGTGAGCGTGCTCGGATCGATCTTGTACGGGCCCACGGACGGGGGTCCGGCGGGACGGAATTCGTTCATCTCCTTGATGAGCGCCTTCCCGGCGTCGGTGGAGTTCGTGCCGCCACCGCCGTAGAAGTCCTGTGCCTTCTTCGCGAGGGCCCCGTAGACGGAGTCGGGCTTGATCCCGTTGCGCAGGATCAGCCGCTCGCCGAGGCTGCTCGGCTTCGTGTAGTGGAAGCGAACGGTGAGGTCGTCCGGTGTCTCGATCTTGTCGATGAAGTTCCAGATCCCGAAGCTCGCGATGCGTCCGACCCAGTAGGTCGTCGCAACATCCTTCGAGGTGAACGGCTTCCCGTCGTCCCACTTCAAACCGGAGCGCAGCTTCACCTCGTAGTCGTTGCCCGTGAGCTTCGCTGACTCGGCAAGCCAGTATGTCCATTTGTTTTCGGCCCATATGTAGACACCGAGCGACGGGACGAATAAGTCGCGATAGAGGGCGCTATCGCCAAGAATCGCGTTCGTCGAGAAGTAGTTCCAGTGGTATTCGGGCGGAAGCTTATACGGCCAGCCGCCGTGGAACTCGCCGCCCTTCGCAGCGCCGTCACCGCCGGTGGTCCCTGGCGTGCCAGGGGCGCATGCCGCGGCGATGAGTCCGAGGCTGGTGAGCGTGGCATCGCGCAGGAAGCGACGCCGCGTAACGGAATACCGGACCAGACTGTCGGTCATCGAACCCCTCCCGAAAAAGTCTCCGCCTGTTTTTAGTCCTTCCTCGTAGCTTTGTCGACTGACTTGCGGCCTGACGAGCGTGGGTGTGGTGGCACGGTCGACCGTGCGACGATCGTCACGATGCCGACGAAGATCACACCGATGAGAAGCGCGAGGACCGTGACCACGAACTCGGCCGAGGAGCGGTCCTGAAAAGGAAGTACCGCGAGAGCCAGCACAAGGATCAAAAAGCCGATGCGAAAAGCGGCTTGAAGGAGGTATGGGTCCATTACGCGGTGGCCGCCGCTGGCTCGCCTGCCCGCTCGCGCACCGCCACATGGCAGGCGACCTCACGCTGCTCAGGAATCGGCAGCAGCTCGGGCACCAGAGCGTCGCAGAGCCCGGCCTCGAACAGCGGGCAGCGGGGGTGGAAGGTGCAGCCGGGGGGCAGGGCGAGCAGGCTCGGGATTTCAGCGCTGCGCAGCTCGACACGCTTTTTCGTCCGCGTGATCTCGGGGTCGGCCTCAGGAATCGCCGCGATGAGCGCGGCCGAGTACGGATGCGCTGGATCGCCCACGAGCGACTCGGTGCGCGCCAACTCGACCACGCGCCCCAGGTACATCACTCCGATGCGGCCGCTGCGCGCGAAGTACCGCGCCACCGCGAGGTCATGCGTGATGAGGACGATGGTTACGCCGAACTCGCTGCGAAGCCCAAGGAGCAGGTTGAGGAGGCTGATGCGGATCGATACGTCGACCATCGATACGGCCTCGTCGGCCACGATCACCGTTGGATCGACCGTGAGCGCGCGAGCGATCGCCACACGCTGCCGCTGACCGCCGGAAAGCTGGTGCGGGTACTTCGTGAGGAAGTACTCGGGCGGCGTTAGGTCGACACGCTGGAGGAGCTCTGTGACCACCGCCAGAGCCTGTCTTCCAGAGCGCGCCTTCTTGTGGCGGAAGAGCGGAGCCGAGAGCGTCTGGAACACCGTCCGAGTCGGGTTCAGCGACGAGTAGGGGTCCTGGTGAACGAGCTGGACGGCGCGCCGAAAACGCGCGAGGTCGGCGCCCTTCGTCAACCAGACATCTTTTCCCTCGTAGAGAAGGCGGCCGCCCGTGGGCCGGATCAGCCCGCTGAGAAGGCGGCCCGTCGTCGTCTTGCCGCAGCCGCTCTCGCCGACGATGCAGATCGCCTCGCCCGCCTCGAGCGCCAACGATACGGAATCAACCGCCCTGATCGGGCCATCCGGCGTGGTGAACGTCCTGCTGATGCGCTCGAGCTCGATGAGCGCGGTCACGCGAGTTTCTCCGCGACCGGCACGTCCGCGTCCGACCGCAACACCTCGGCCACATGTCGCCAGCGAATGCAGGCGGCTTCGTGCTGCGGCGTGTCTACAGCCAGGAGGGGCGGATCCGCCTCGCGACAGGCATCGATCGCGAACGGGCAGCGCGGCGCGTAGGAGCAACCCACCGGCAGGCGAATGAGGTCAGGCGGCGAGCCCGGGATCGAGGTGATGTTTCCGAGCGCGCCCGAGACGCGCGGCACAGCCCGCAGCAGCCCGAGCGAGTACGGATGCCGCGGCCGGTAGAACATGTCCTCGACCTTGGCGTGCTCCACGACCCGTCCCGCGTACATCGTGATCATCCGGTCGGCGAGCTCAGCCGCGAGCGACAGATCGTGCGAGATGAAGATCATCGAGAAGCCGAGCCGCTGCCGGAGCTGTCGCAGGAGATCGATGATCGAGCGCTGGGTGAGGATGTCGAGCGCTGTCGTCGGCTCGTCGAGGATCACGAGCTGGGGCTCGAGCATCAGGGCCAGCGCGATCAGGACGCGCTGCTTCATACCGCCCGAAAGCTCGTGTTGGAACGCCGGCAGGACCCGCCGGGCGTCGAGGTGCACAAGGTCGAGCAGCTCACCGGCACGGTCGCGCACGCGGCGTTTGCCCGCCATCCCGTGGGCCCGTGCCGTGTCCAAGAACTGCTCCCAGATCGTGATGACCGGATTGAACGAATTGAGCGCTGCCTGGAAGACCATGGCGCACTCGGCCCAGCGGTACTCCCGGAGATCGTCATCGTCGAGTTTGCGAACGTCGCTCGTGACGCCGTCCTTTGTGTAGAGGATCTCGCCCTTCGTCACCTTCGTGCCACGCGGAGACAGCCGGATGAGCCCCACGGCGAGCGTCGTCTTGCCCGAGCCGCTCTCTCCGATGATCGCCAGCGTCTCGCTCTTCTCCAGGTCGAACGACACGTCGCGGACGGCGTGGACGGCGCCGCGGCGCGTCAGATAGTCGATGGAGAGGCCGCGCACCGAAAGGACCGGCAACGCTGTCAGGCTCCGCGAAGGCGTGGGTTGAAGATCTCCTCGAGCCCCGAGGCGAATGACACCAGCGACAGCTGCACGAGAACGATCGCCAGGATCGGGCTGAGGATGTACCAGAGACTGTCCCGGAAGAAGAGTGCTCCCTGGCCCTGCGCGAAGTACAGCATGATGCCCCAGTTCGTCCCAGAGATTGGAACGAGACCGAGGATGATGATTCCCACCTGCGCATACATCGCCTGCGTCATCGCGAGGATGAAGTGGATGGCGATATAGCTGCGCATGCTCGGAAGCATCTCGCGGAAGATGATGTGGGGAAGACCGAGATCGAGCGATCGCGCGGCTTCGACGTAGTCGCGTTCCTTCAACGACAGGACCTGTGAGCGGATCTGCCGCAGCAGGCTTGACCACTGCAGCAGGGCGAGGATGACGGCAAGAAACAGGAAGCTCGTCGGCCGGAGGATCGCCGCAACCGCGATGAGGAGGACCAGCTGTGGGACCGTCAGGATGACGTCGGTGATCGCGACGATCGCCGCGTCGACGCGCCCGCCCACGGTTGCCGCGATCGAGCCGAACGTGATCGCGATCGTCGTTGAAAAGAACGCGGCGAGGATTGCGATCGTGAGGATGTCGCGGCCTCCGTAGACGATCTGGTTCAGGACGTCCTTGCCCTGGAAGTCCGTCCCGAGCGGATGCGCCAGCGACGGGGTCTGGTAGATCTCGGCGAGGCTGGGGTCGTTCTTCAGGGGAACGAAGAGGGGCGCGACGAAGGCGAGGAAAAGGAAGAAAACGCAACCGATGAATCCCGCGAAGCCGACCGGACGCTTCGAAAGCAGGCGCAGGAACTCGACGCTCGCGACGAACGGGCCGGCCACACGTTGCCCGAGGGTGGGACGGGCGTAGATCGCGATTGTCATCCGGCCGCCCCGCCGGCGCGGCCGATCCGCGGATCGAGCTTCGAATAGAGGAGGTCGGCCGCCAGGTTGGCGATGACCACCGCGATCGTGGTCAGCAGGACGATCCCCTGGATCACCGGGTAGTCCCGCTGCCTCACCGCGTCAAGAAGCTTCAGCCCGACGCCCTGGTACGCGAAGATCTGCTCGATGATCGCTGCCCCGCCCACGATGAAGCCGACGCTGATCGCGAGCTGCGTGACAAGAGGAAGCACCGCGTTGCGTCCGACGTAGGCCGTGCGGATCCGTCCATCCGATAGGCCACGAGCCCGGGCAGCCGTGACGTAGTCCTCCTCGAGGGCCGAGAGGGTCGCGCTGCGCATGGAGAGGATCCAGTGGCCGATCTGCGTGAGGAAGTAGATCGAGATCGGGAGCGCCGCGTGGTAGAAGAGGTCCCCGATGAAGTCGAGATAGAAGCTCGGCTGCATACCGGGGCTGTAGGCGCCGCGCATCGACGTGAAATTGATGATGTTGGTCTGGACCCCCAGGAAGAGGATGAGCATGATCGCGATGAGATAGTTGGGGACGGAGCTGATGAACGAACCGCCGGTCGAGACGACGCGGTCAAATAGCGAATTGCGCCGGTACGCCGCGAGCAATCCCAACCCGATGCCGACGATGAAGCTCAGAAGCAGCCCGGTGCCGACCGAGAAGAGCGTCCACGGGAGTACTGCCAGGATGATGGAGGTCACGCTCGTTCCTGACGACAGGAACGACTTGCCTACGTCGAGACGGACGAGGCTCCACATGAACGAAAGGTATTGCTCGTGGAGGGGCGCATTGAGATCGATCGCGAACAGGCCTGAAGCGATGGCCCTGGCGTCTTCGTATGTGAGAGCGCCGTTCGATGATTGAATGAGCTCGTCGATCTTCAGCTCGACCGGGCTTCCTGGCATGAGACGGATCAGGAAGAACGTGATGGTGGTGGTGACCCAAATGGTGAGCGCCGCCTTGAGGAACGCGCGGGCTATCGGGTGACGCCAGTACGGGCCGAAGAATCGACGTGGGTTCCAGCGGGCGCTGAGCTGCTTCGTAGCGACCGGGACCGCGGTCATGTCGAGAGACTACTGCGGAGCAGCAGACCACAGATGCGCCAACAGCGAGGACTACCGCTCGGCCAAGGCACCTAGCGTGGCGACGATGCCGGACGCGTGGTCGCGCGGCGTGTACGCGGTCGTCCGCCAGATCCCCGCCGGCCGCGTCGCGACGTACGGCCTGGTCGGCATGCTGGCCGGTCGTGCGCGTGCCGCGCGCGCGGTCGGGAACGTGATGCGCGGTTGCACCGACAAGACCGTGCCGTGCCATCGCGTCATCAGATCGACGGGCGAGCCCGCCTTCGCGCGGCACGGGACCCGGCTGCGCCGTGAGGGTGTGCGTTTCATCGGAAGGCGGGTCGACCTCGCAGGACATCTGTGGACGCCGCGGCTTCGCTCGCGAGACGCTCGGTCGGCGGCTCAGCGCCAGACGAGCACGCCGTCGCGATAGAGCTCCTTCACGAAGCGGTCGGTAAAGATCGCCTCCACATCGACGGTCTTCGAGAGCGCCCCGTACTGGAGCAGGAAATCGCGGAGCGCGACGTACCGTCCCCGATCCATCGCCCCGATCCCGCTCGTGCGGGCGGGGTCGTCCCGCGCCGCCTCGATCTCGGTATCGAGCATGTACCGCTGGTGCGCGCGATCTTCTCCGGGCGCGTACTTCATCACGATGTCGATCGCCGCATCGCGGTCGGCGACGGCGTCCGCCAGGCCACGGAGTGAGGCCCGCAGGAAGCGGCGCACGACGTCTGGCTTGCCCTCGGCGGTCTCGCGGTTGGTGATGAAGCCGAGCCCGAGACCGGGAACGCCGTAGCTCGTCGGGTCGATGAGGCGCACGGGAATGCCGAGCCTCGAGAGCGTGTCGGGCTCGTTCGAGGTGAACACCGGGTAGACGTCCACACGGCCGTCGGCGAGAACGCGCGGGTCGAACCCCACCGCGACCTCGCGGACCTTCGAGCGATCGACCCCGCCGATCTTGAGCAGCGCGAGATAGTCCGCGCTCACCGTCGACTTGTAGCCGACGATCCGCCCCTCCCAGTCCTTGGGCGTGCGGATCGGCGAGTCCGCGCGGACCGCGAAGGATTGCTCGTCACGCTGTCCGATCTGCGCGACGCCGACGAGCGGCACTCCGGCGTCGGCGACCCGCTTCATCACGTCGCCCGCCGAGCCGGTCGAGAACTGGATGCGTCCGGTCGCGAGCAGCTGGATGTGCTCGCCCGAGCCCGCCGAATGCCGGATCTCCACCTCGAGCGCCTGCTCGCGGAAGTAGCCACGCTCCTGCGCCACGTAGACGGCGACGAACGGGAGATTCGCCTGCGGCTTGAAGCCGGCCATGAAGGTGACCTTCTCGACGGGAACCGGCGTCGGGCTTGCCGCCGGCGTGCCGGCGTTGCATGCGACGAGGAGCATCGCCGCGAGGAGGGCGGTCAGTCGCATCACGTCGCCACCGCGATGGGGTGCCAGTGCAGGAGGCGCCGCTCAGCCGCGCCGACCGCCGCGTTCGCGGCGATGCCGATCGTCGCGAGCACCAGCACCGCTCCGAACAGCGCGGTGAGGTCGAGGTTCGCGTTCGCGACGAGGATCACCCGGCCGAGCCCACGATCCGCGCCGGTCCACTCGCCGATGACCGCGCCAATCAGTGCGAGGTTCAGCGAGATCCGGGCGCCGGAGAACAGATATGGAAGGGCGCTCGGAACCCGGAGGTGGAAGAAGATCTCGCGCTCCGACGCCCCCAGCGTTTCCAGGAACGCGAGCTCCTGCCGGTCCGCGGAGCGCAGCCCGACGAAAGCGTTCACGAGCATCGGGAAGAACGTGATGAGCGCCGCGATCGCGACCTTCGGCGCCGTGCCGAACCCGAACCAGAGCGTGAAGAGCGGCGCGACCGCGACGATCGGCGTGAGCTTCACCAGGATCGCGAGCGGGAACAGCGTGCGCTCGACCGGCTGAGATCGCGCCATCGCCGTCGCGATCACGAACGCGATGGCGGTACCGAGCGCGAATCCGAGCGTCGCCTCCCCAAGCGTGATGGCGGCCTCTCGCGCGAAGAAGCCGGCGTCGGTCGCGAGGCGCGTGGCGATCGCCGACGGCGCGGGCATGAGGTACGGCGGGACTCGGAAGAGACGCGTACCCACCTCGACGACGGCGGCGACCGCGATGATCGCCGCGCCCGCGATCAGGAGATCGAGCAGAGTTCGTCGTGCGTTCATCGGAGGTGCGCGCGCACCTCCTCGATGAGGTCCTGGAAACGGGCATCGCGCCGAATGCGCCGGTCGCGCGGCCTAGCGAGTGTCACCCGCACCTCGCCGCAGATCCGCGCGGGCCGACCGCCGATGGCCACGACCCGGTCCGCGAGCTGCACGGCCTCGGAGATGTCGTGCGTTACGTACAGCACGGCTCGCGAAGTGCCCTCCCAGAGGCGCGCGAGCTCCTCGCGCAGGTCTTCGCGGGTGAGCTCGTCGAGCGAGGCGAGCGGCTCGTCCATGAGCAGGATCTCCGGGTCGAGCACCAGCGAGCGCGCCAGCGCGACCCGCTGGCGCATCCCGCCGGAAAGCTGGTGCGGGTAGGCCCGCGTCGCGCCTTCCAGGCCGACCCGGCCGACCCACTCCGCGGGCGTTACGTGGCCATTGACCTTCGCGGCGCGGTTCACCTCGAGCGGGAGCGAGACGTTCTCGAGCACCGTGCGCCACGGGTGCAACCGGGCGTCCTGCGCCACGAAGCCGACGCGCTTCTGCTGTCGCGCGCGCTCCGGGGCGGCGCCGAGCAGGCTGACGCCGCCCGACGACGGCTTCAGCAGGCCGGCGACCAGCCGTAACAGCGTCGTCTTTCCGACACCGCTCCGGCCAACGACGGCCAGGACCTCGCCGGCTCCCACCTCGAGGTCGATGTCACGGAGGACGGGAGCGGTGTAGCCCACGGTGGCTCCGTGGATGGAGATCGCGGCGTTCACCTGTGGCTCGATGCTATTCGGGGGCAGGCGTAGCATCCCGGCCGAGCGCGAGTTCGACGGGAGGGGGTGATGGCCGGGTTCCGTAGCGCCTGCTACTGGCTGCTCATGAAGAGGGGGAGGTTGCCATGACAGCAAGCGTCGTCATCACGCCCGAGGGCAAACACGAGCTCTCGAGCGACCTGCCGAGGTCGCAGCTCTACAACCGGGACCTCGCGCCCACCCCGGCGCGGCTGCGTAACTGGGGCCTTTACTCGTTCCTCGCCTTCTGGGTCGGATGCTCCGTGGTCATCCCGTCGTGGAGCCTCGCGAACATCGGCCTGGTCTTCGGCTTCGATCCGCTCACATCGATCCTCGTCGTCATCCTCGGAAACGCGATCGTCACCGTGCCGCTGCTGCTCAACTCGCATGTCGGCGCGAAGTACGGGATCCCATTCCCGGTCTTCGTGCGCGCGTCATTCGGGACATGGGGCGCCAATATCGCGGCCCTGATGCGCGGGATCGTCGCGTGCGGATGGTTCGGCATCGAGTCGTGGCTCGGCGGCTACGCGATGTACGTCCTCGTCGGCATCCTGTTCCCAGGATTCAAAGACCCGCCGACGAAGGTCGACTGGTTCGTCCTGCCGGGTCCCTTCCAGATGTCTATGTTCGCGCTCTTTCTGATCGTTCAGGTCTGGCTCGCGATCATCGCGCCTCCGTGGAAGGGATCGCGGGCGATCAAGGCGATGTTCGACTGGTCGGCGCCGTTCCTGCTCGCGTTCACGCTCTTCCTATTTGTCTACCTGGGGCTACGCGTCGGATTCGACAAGATGTTCACGTTCCAGCTGACGCCGGATAAGCCTCTCGGCGGCGGAGCGTACTTCTGGTTCCTGCTCCTCAACATCAACGTCGGCTTCTGGGCCACGATGGCCCTGAACATCTCCGACGTCACGCGATTCGCCAAGGAGCAGACCCGTCAGATGATCGGGCAGGCCGTCGGCCTCGTCGGCACGATGGCGTTCTTCAGCGGTATGGGCGTCCTCGTCACGGCGGGCGGCATCGCCGCCTACTCGGAGACACTCAAGGACACTGCGAACCAGCTCGGGACGTCGAACGACCTCTGGAACCCGATCAACCTGTTCGCGAAGCTGAACAACGACCTCGGCGCGATCATCATCGTGCTCGCGCTGATCTTCGTCGTACTCGCGCAGCTCTCGACGAACATCGGCGCAAATGTCATCGCGCCCGCGAACGACTTCCAAAACGTGGCCCCGAAGCGACTCAACTGGGCCTGGGGCGTGATCATCACCGCGGCGATCGGCACGCTGCTCCAGCCGTGGGTGTTGTTCTTCAACGCCCTGTCCTACGCGATCACGTGGCTCTCGGGATACGGCGGCTTCCTTGGCGCGATCGGCGGCATCATGATCGCCGACTACTGGCTGCTCCGCCGTCAGCGTCTGAACTTGCTCGATCTCTATCGCGAGAACGGCGTCTACAGTTATCGCAATTCCTGGGGCGTCAACCCGTACGCGATCATCGCGCTCCTCATCGGTATCCTGCCGCCCTTCATCGGGTGGTTCCACGTGATCGCCCCGGACAAGCTCGTCATCGAGGGCTACGCCGGGTCGTGGCTGGACTGGCTTCAGACCGGATCATGGTTCTGGAGCTTCTCGACGGCGCTCATCTCTTACTACGTGCTCATGACCCTCTTCGGCCGGCGCTACATCGCCGAGCAGACGGGAGAGGCTATGGGCGAGATGGGTCGGGCGCCGGCGCGCGCATAGCAAGGCGGGATGGCGCGAAGCGCGGCTTCGCGCCATCCTTTCCCGTGAGACGGCACGTCGACATGAAGCGGCACCTCTGGAGAGCGCGCCTGCGCAACTAGCCGCGCCTAGTGACGTGGCGCGGATCGAGCGCGTCACGAAGACCGTCGCCGATGAAATTGATCGATACGACCGCGAGGAAGATGAAAAGACCGGGGAAGATCGCGACCCACGGGGCGAGATTCATCTCGCTGGGCGCGTCCTTCAGCATGTTCCCCCAGCTCGGCGTGGGCGGCTGGATCCCGAGACCGAGGAACGACAGCGTGCTCTCGGCGATGATCGCGGATGCGACGCCCAGAGTGGCCGCGACGATGATGGGGGCCAGTGAGTTGGGAAGGATATGGCGGACGATGATTCGTCGGTCGCGCGCGCCGACGCAGCGCGCGGCCTCGACGAACTCACGATGCTTGAGCGAGAGGAAAGACGCACGGACGAGGCGCGCGGTCGTCATCCATGACAACAACCCCAGGACGACGACGATCACGCCCAGGGTCATGCCTTTAAAGAAGACCCCAAACAGGATGAGCAGGAAGAGCCGCGGGAACGAATACATCATGTCGACGAGCCGCATGAGCACGCTGTCGGGCCAGCGGCCGTAATACCCGGCGATCGTGCCGACGAGCGTCCCGACCGAGATGGCGACCGTCACCGTAAGCAGCCCGACCGATAACGAGACGCGGCCGCCGTAGAGGATCCGCGTCGCCAGATCACGCCCCAGTGAGTCGGTCCCGAACGGATGCGCGAGCGACGGGCCTTCGTGAATGAGCGAGAGCTTCACCGACTCGGGGTCGTAGGGCGAAACGAGCGGCGCGGCAGCGCACAGGAGGGCGAGTGCGCCGAGCACCAGGAGGCCGGCGGTCGCCGGCCGGTGCGCGCGAAAGCGCTCGAGCGCCATCTCCCACTGACTGCGTTGCGCGGTACGCGGCGCAGGGCCGATGCCGATTGCCGTGGCCTGCCCGGCCATCAGGAGTATCGGATCCGCGGGTCGAGATAGCCGTACACCACATCCGCGAGCAGATTGGCGAAGATGACGAGCGTGCTCGCGACGGTGAGAATCCCCATGAGGATCGGATAGTCAGACCTGGTCGCCGCGTCCCAGAAGAGCCGACCCATGCCCGGCCAGCCGAAGATCTGCTCCGTGACCAGCGCCCCGACGAAGAGCTCCGGTAGATCAAGCGCGGCGACGGTGACGAGGGGTATGGCGGCGTTCTTGAACGCGTGTCTACCGATGACGATGCGCGCCATGAGGCCCTTGGCCCGGGCGGTGCGCATGTAGTCCTGACCGATCGTCTCGAGCATGCTGGCCCGCAGGTAGCGGACGTAGTGACCGATGCCGACGAGCGAGAGCGTCGCGACGGGGAGCACCAGGTGCCTCAGCCGGTCGCCGACATCGAATGCCGACCCAAGTGTGCCCATCCCGCCGAGCGGGAAGAGGCGGAGGTTCAGCCCGAATACGATGATCAGGAGCAGCCCGAGCCAGAACGTCGGCGTCGAGAACGCCATGAAGGTCGCGCCCGTCACGAGATGGTCGAACCACGAGTACTGCCGTACCGCGGTGAGCACGCCGATGGGCACCGCGATCAGGAGCGTGACCAGGTACACCGTGCCCATGAGGTAGACCGTGTTCGGAAGACGATCCCCAATCATGCGCAAGACGGGAAGGTGCGTGGCGAGGGAATAGCCCCAGTCGCCGGTGAGAAATCTTCCCAGCCACTCGAGGTATTGCTCGGGGATGGGACGGTCGAGGCCGAAGGCATGCTCGAGCCGCGCGAGGTCCTCTGGCGTGACGCTTGGGTCTGCTTCGTATGCCGCGAGCGGACCCCCGGGCACGGCCTTGAGGATGAGGAACGTCGCCAGGGTGATGCCGAGCAACAGCGGCACCGCCTGGAGAAGGCGGCGGGCGACGTATCGGCCCATCAGCTCACGCTAGTTGCGCACGTCCCAGTCGGCGATGCTCCCCGTGATTTCATCCCACGAGCTTGCCCGATAGCCGCCGACGTTCGCGCGGAAGGCGTTGATGCGGTTGTTGTTGTAGATCCAGACGTTCGCGACGCTGTCGTTCAGGATCCGCAGGAACTGCGCGTAGAACTCCTTCCGTTTCTGCAGATCGAGTGTCGCGCCCGCTTGATCGAGCGCTTTGTCAGCTTGAGGGTCACAGAAACGATTGACGTTGCGGCCGGCGCCATTGTTCGCGGTCTGCGGGATCTGCGCGCACTGGAAGCGCACGGCCAGGTAGACCTGGGGGTCGAGGTCCGGTGTCGACGCGTACATCGCAATGTCGAAGTCCCCGCGGGGCCGCGGCGCGTTCTGCGCCCACGTCCCGAGGAACACCGATGAGGGCGAGTTCTGGATCTTCGCCTCGATACCGATGTTCTTCCACTCGGTGACGAGGAGCTGTTCCGCGTCCTCGCGGACCTTGTCGCCCGACGTGGTGGACAGCCGAAGGCTGGCCCGGATTCCGTCCTTTGCCCGCACTCCGTCCGGGCCGGGCAGCCAGCCGGCCTGATCGAGGACCTGCTTAGCTTTCGCGGGGTCGTAGCCCTCCTGATCGACGTCCTTCGACGCGGCCCAGCCGATCGATAGCGCGCTTCGGCCGGGCTTGGCCTGGCCGTACAGAAGCTTGTCGATGATCTGCTGCTTCGGGGTCGCGAGGAGCAGCGCTCGTCTCACCGCGAGGTCTCCAAGTACCGGATGCGGCACTTTGGGATCGGCGGGGTTCCCGGGTTTCGCGAGATTGAACTCGAGGCGCTCGAGCCGCCCGGTGGCCACGCTGCTCACCTTGATGCTCGGATCCTTTTCGAGATCGGGGACCTGCGCTTCGAGGACGTTCCACATTCCGTGAATCTCGCCTGCTTTGAGCTGCGCGATCGCAGCCTCACGGGAGGGGACGATTTTGAAGATGACCTTGTCGAGCAACGGACGGTCCCGCACGCGGTAGTTCGAATTTCGTTCGGCGGTGATGTGGTCGCCGGCGATGAACTCGCTGATGCGGAACGGACCGGTTCCGAGCGGCCGCCGCGTGTAATCGTGCTTGCTGAGGTCGGGCACGCCGTCTAGCAGATGCTTGGGGAGGAGCGACCCGAACAGTTCCGGAAAGGCCGCGTAGGTCTCCTTGTAGCGAACCACGACCGTCAGCTCATCGGGGGTGTCGATTCCCTCGATCTTGTCGTAGCCCGTGCGCGAGGTGACTTTGGGATCGCGCATGCGCAGGTCCCACGTGAACTTCACGTCCGCGCTGGTGAATGGCGCGCTATCGGACCACTTCACGCCCTGGACCAAGCGATAGGTCACGTCCATCCGCTTCCCGTCCGCGGAGACCTTGAGTCCGCCGTTCTGCATGGACGGCACCTCGCGGGCCAGCACGGCAACGTATTCACCGTTAGGGTCCACGCTCGTCAGTCCTTCGACCGCGATCTCGTTCACGAGCGTGTTCACGGTCTGCGTCGCGTAGAGCGGATTCAGCGTCTCCGGCTCTTGCCAGAGCGCAAAGATGAGCGTGCCGCCTCGCGTCGGGCCGGTGGAGGCGGTCCCACCCGCGGGTGGGGCCGAGCTCGGTGCGCACGCTCCGAGAACGAGCGAGACCAGAGAAAGAGAAAGGAAAAGCCGTCGAAGACGAGTCATGGAACCCCCTCGGGAGGCCCGCAGCCTGCCGGCGCCTGGCCTCATTCTGCACCTCCGCTCAGACCGCGGACTCGGATATCCAAGTCTGCCAGCCGGCGACATCTTGCCGTCTGTTCTGCGGCGCATCCGACTGCGTCATTTGGCCTTGGACCGGACGGACAATGGGCGAGCTCGGCAGGGCCCCGCGCGCGTAGGGTCGTGGTATGGCGCGGAACCCGGCTTCGCGCCATCCTTTCCCGTGAAGGGGGAGCGGACATGACGAAGGTGAAGGCCGCCCTGGTCCAGTGCGCGTGGACCGGCGACAAGGACTCGATGATCGAGCGGCACGTGAAGCACATCGCCGACGCCGCGAAGCAGGGCGCGCAGGTGATGTGCCTTCAGGAGCTCTTCTACGGACCGTACTTCTGCCAGGTCCAGGACACCAAGCACTACAGCTACACCGAGAAGATCCCCGACGGGCCGACGACGAAGCTCATGCAGGAGCTGGCCCGCAAGCACGGGATGGTGCTCGTCGTGCCGATGTACGAGGAGGAGCAGACCGGGATCTACTACAACACCGCCGCGGTCCTCGACGCCGACGGGAAGTACCTCGGCAAGTACCGCAAGACGCACATCCCACATGTGAACGGGTTCTGGGAGAAGTTCTACTTCCGCCCGGGGAATCTCGGGTACCCGGTCTTCGACACCGCGGTCGGCAAGGTGGGCGTGTACATCTGCTACGACCGCCACTTCCCCGAGGGCGCGCGGTTGCTCGGTCTCCATGGCGCCGAGCTCGTGTTCATCCCGTCGGCGACCTCACGCGGGCTTTCGATGCACCTCTGGTTCATCGAGCAGACCGCCCACGCCATCGCCAACGGCTACTGGGTGGGCACGATCAATCGCGTCGGGCAGGAGAAGGAGTTCGGTCCGAATGAGTACTACGGTTCGAGCTACTTCGCGGACCCGCGAGGCAAGATCGTCGCGCAAGCCTCCGAGAAGGATGAGCAGCTGATCGTCGCCGACCTCGAGATGGACCTGGTGCGCGAGGTCCGTAACACCTGGCAGTTCTATCGGGACCGCCGTCCCGACATGTACGGCGACATGGTCAAGCCCTGATGGTGGCGACCGCGACGCTCCCCGTCCTCAACCACATTGGCGGCGCTTGGGTGGGCTCCTCGTCGGGCGAGACGATCGCGGACCGCAACCCCGCCCACGCCGGCGAGGTCCTTGCCGAGGCGACACTCTCGACCGCCGAGGACGTCCGCCACGCGATCGACGCGGCGGCCGGCGCCTATCGCGAGTGGCGCGCGACACCGGCGCCGCAGCGCGGCGACATCGCGCGCAAGGCCGCCGACATCATGGAGCGCCGCCGCGAGGAGCTCGCGCGCCTCCTCACGCGGGAAGAGGGCAAGGTCCTCGCCGAGTCGCTCGCCGAGGTCGACCGGGCGATCGCCAACGTCCGGTTCGCGGCGGCTCAGGGGACACGCCTGACCGGCGAGACCATACCCTCGGCCCAGCGGCGCACCTTTATCTATACGGTCCGCGAGCCGCTCGGCGTGGTCGCGTGTGTGACACCTTGGAATTTCCCGATCGCGATCCCGGCGTGGAAGATCGCGCCGGCGCTGGTCGCCGGGAACACCGTGGTCTTCAAGCCGGCTTCGCTGACGCCGCTCTGCGCGGTGCAGGTCGTCCAGTGCTTCGTCGACGCCGGCCTGCCCGATGGCGTGCTCAACATGGTGCTCGGCGCGGGAGAGGCGCTGTCGCGCGCGCTGACCTCCGACGAGCGCGTGAAGGCGATCTCCTTCACCGGGTCGTCGGCCGTCGGACGCCGCCTCTACGCGCAGGCCGCCGAGCGCCTGTGCAAGGTCCAGCTCGAGATGGGCGGGAAGAACGCCGTGATCGTCATGGCGGACGCCGACCTCGAGAAGGCCGCCGAGTCCGTCGCGGTCGGCGCGTTCGGCGCGACCGGCCAGCGCTGCACCGCCACGAGCCGCGCCGTCGTCGTGCGCTCGGTCCTGTCCGAGTTCAACAAGCTACTCACGGGCAAGGCCGAGTCATGGCGCGCCGGCGACGGGCTCGAGACGGGCGTCCGCATGGGGCCGATCGTCGACGAGACACAGCTCAAGAAGGTCCGGGCGAAGATCGACGAAGGCAAGCGCTCGGGAGCAAGACTGCTGCGCGATGGCGGCGCGCCGAGCCGCCCGGATCTCAAGGCCGGCTACTTCGTCGAGCCGACGATCTTCTCCGATGTCGACCCGCGTATGCCGCTCGCGCAGGACGAGATCTTCGGGCCGGTCGTGAGCGTCATCCCGGCCGATGACCTCGAGTCGGCGGTCGCGGCCGCGAACGCGGTCGGGTACGGGCTCTCGTCGTCGATCTACACCAACGATCTCCGCGCGGCGTTCCGCTACGCCGAGGAGTCGGAGGCGGGAATGCTCCACGTGAACATCCCAACCCTCGGTGGCGAGGCCCAGGTGCCCTTCGGCGGTGTGAAGGACTCGGGTTTCGGCGACCGCGAGTGCGGAACCGCCGCGTTCGACTTCTTCACCGAGGAGCGCGTGGTCTATGTCGGTTACTAGCGGCACGATCGTCGAGGTGGAAGGCGAGGCGGCCTCGCCGCCCGGTCACGACCGACGTGGTGCCGTCACGCTCGCGTTCGCCCTCTGTCTCGCCGTCGGGAGCGCCCTCGTCGGTCGGGACGGTCCGAGCGCGACGGCTCCCGCGGCGGCACCCAGGCCCGCGCCGGCGTTCACCACGATGCTCATCAACAGCCCGGCGGATCGCCCCCTGAACAGAGTTCCGTTCGTTGCCGAGCGACCATCGGCATATCTGATCTGGGGCCGCCCTCCTGATCTGGGGGTCGACCGCCCAATCCTGATCTGGCCGGAGCCGGGCACGCGCTGATCGTCCTCCTTCCCATGTTCGTCGCCTTCGCGATCGTCGTCTGCGTCCCGCTCGCGCTGAGGGCGGTGGGTCCGAGCGGCAGCGCTCTCGATCAGGTCGCCTCCGGGGCTGCACGGGACAACGGCCGCGAATGCGATCCTCGAGAGCGACAACGGCGGGCTCACGCTCATGCTCGTGCGCTTCGCGCACGAGACGGCCACGCCCGTCCACGACCACAAGTCGTGGGGCGAGCCGCCGCACGACATCCACAGCCAGCAGGGGATCGGCGGCCCCGCCTATGAGCTGGCGTGCTTCGGGCGGAATCCGATGCTCGCCGTGCGGAACTACTTCGGTCCCGAGCGCGCACGGTCCGGGAGGTCATGCCGAAGGACCTGACACAATCGTGTTCCTAATGAACACGATTGTGTTAGGGTGTCAATCCCATGCCGACCCGCAGTCCCCTGATCCGCGGAAAAACCACGGTCGGCGTGATCGAGCTACTGAGCTCGACGCCAGGGCAGGAGTTTCACACGCGGGAGGTAATCCGCCGAATAGGTGCCAGTGAACGGCCGGTGCAGGTCGCATTGGAGCGCCTCGAGCGACAAGGCGTCGTTCGCAGCAGGCGTCTGGGAAACTTGCGGCTGTGGCGGATGGAAAGGGCCAATCCTCTCTACCGGTCATTGAGGGAGCTGACCGCCCGTACCGTTGGGGTTGCCGCGCAACTGCGTTCGGCGCTAACAAAGGGGCCCGGAGTCGAGTTGGCCTTCATCTTCGGTTCATACGCCCGGGGAGACGACGATGTCACGAGTGACATCGACCTCTTCGTTCTGGGTCAGCCGGGCTGGGACTCTGTCGCGCAGACCAGTCGACGATTGCATGAGCGGCTCGGACGCGAAGTTAACGCAGTGGTATGGACACAAGCGCAACTGAAGAATTCCATTCGAGCGGAGTCCGCGTTCCTGAAGTCGTTGATGACCGAACCCAAGCTTTGGGTCATCGGAAGCGAGGCCGATCTTGCGCGACGAGTTGAGCGCCTGGACGAAGAAGCACATCGAGCTGGTCCAGACCGGCCGAGTGGGTCCCCGAGACGCAGGAGAAAAGATCAAGCTCGCGCAGCGAAACCTCGCGCGGGCGCAAGGCAACCTCGTCGCCGCTGACAACGACGAGGCGCTCGCCAAAGCGGAAAATGCCATCGTGAACGCGGCTGACGCGGTTCTGGCGCACGCCGGCTATCGCCTGCGCGGGAAGACGGGTTCGCACCAGGCGCGCTTTGAGTTTCCCGGCCTACCGCGAGAATTTCGGGAGGTTCGCGCGCGATTGGACCGCATCCGGAGCCTTCGGACCACCGTGACGTATGACGCTGTCGATGTCGTCGATGCCTCGGAGGCGAAGGACGTTGTCCAGCTCGCTGAACGTCTGGTCGCTCTAGCGCGGAAGAAGCTGGCTCCGTAGCCCGCTTGGGCGGTCAAGGGGAAATGTTCAGCTAGCATCCGCGCGCCAGCGCGAAGGGGAGTGCGACGTGGGGAAGATCCTCATCACCAACGGGACCATCGTGACCGCCGTGGACGCGTACAAAGGCGACGTGCTTGTCGACGGCGAGAAGGTCGCCATGATCGGCAAGGGCCTCAAGGCGGCGGGCGCGAAGCGCATCGACGCGACGGGGAAGTACGTGATCCCGGGTGGCATCGACGTGCACACGCACATGGAGCTGCCGTTCGGCGGCACCTTCGCGTCCGACGATTTCTACACCGGCACGGTCGCGGCCGCGTTCGGCGGCACGACGACGATCGTCGACTTTGCGGTGCAGGGGATGGGTGAGCCGCTCGCGAACGCGCGCGATGCCTGGTTGAAAAAGGCGCGTGGCAAAGCGGTGATCGATTACGGGCTCCACATGATCGTGCGCGACGTCACCGACAAGGTCCTCCGGGAGATGGACGTGATGGTCGAGGATGGCGTCTCCTCCTTCAAGCTCTTCATGGCCTATCCCGGCGTGTTCATGGTCGACGACGCGTCGATCTTCAAGGCGCTCTCCCGCACCGCCTCCAACGGCGGGCTCATCTGCATGCACGCCGAGAACGGGGGCGTCATCGACGTCCTCGTGAAGCGCGCGCTCGCCGCGAAGAACACCGGGCCGAAGTGGCACGCGCTCACGCGTCCGCCGGAGGCCGAGGGCGAGGCGACGTATCGCGCGTTCCGGCTGGCCGAGATGGCCGGCGGGATCCCGCTCTACATCGTCCACCTCTCGTCGTCGCACGCGCTCGAGCAGGTGAGGCTCTTCCGTGACCGCGGCCTGCCGGCCTACGCCGAGACCTGCCCGCAGTACCTCTTCCTCTCGATCGACAACTACGACGAGCCCGGATTCGACGGTGCCAAGTACGTGATGAGCCCGCCGCTGCGCGAGAAGTGGCACCAGGAGGAGCTGTGGAAGGGTCTCGCGCGCAACGATCTCCAGGTCGTCTCCACGGACCACTGTCCGTTCTGCATGAACGAGGGGTATCAGGGCCTGCCCAAGCAGAAGGAGCTCGGGATCGGCGACTTCTCGAAGATCCCCAACGGCGCGCCCGGCGTCGAGACGCGGATGGTGCTGCTCTACGACGGGGGCGTGGTCGGGAAGCGCATTACCCTGAACCGCTGGGTCGAGGTGACCTCGACAACGCCCGCCAAGCTCATGGGCATGTTCCCGAGGAAAGGGACGATCGCCGTCGGGAGCGACGCGGACATCGTGGTCTGGGACCCGCGCACGACGTCCACGATCTCCGCGAAGACGCATCACATGCGCGTCGACTACAACCCCTACGAGGGCCGCAAGGTGAAAGGAAAAGCCGCCGTCGTGATCTCACGCGGCGAGGTCATCGTCGAGAAGGACAAGTTCGTCGGTAAGAAGGGGCGTGGCCGCTTCGTGAAACGCGGCAGCCCCATCCTGCAGACATAGATGAAGGACTACGAGCAGCTCGGGCAGTTCTACCTCGGTCGCGAATACGACCTCGAGAAGCAGAGATCCGGCGCCGAGCTGGTGCTGTACGACTCGAAGGACCTCGTGACGCACGCCGTCGTGCTCGGAATGACCGGCAGCGGCAAGACGGGCCTCTGCATCGATCTCATCGAGGAGGCCGCCATCGACGGCGTGCCGGCCATCGCGATCGACCCGAAGGGCGACCTCACCAACCTCCTGCTCACGTTCCCGGACCTCCGGCCGGAGGACTTCCGCCCGTGGATCAACGAGGAGGACGCCGCCCGGAAGGGCGTTTCTCCGGATGAGTACGCGAGGCAGCAGGCTGAGCTCTGGCGGAAAGGCCTCGAATCGTGGGGTCAGAGCGGCGGGCGGATCCGGCGCCTCAAGGAATCCGCGGACTTCGCCATCTACACGCCTGGGTCGACGGCCGGGATCCCGGTGTCAATCGTCCGCTCCTTCGCGGCGCCGCCCGAGCAGCTCCGCGAGGACGCCGAGGTCTTCCGCGAGCGCGTGGCAACCACGGCGACGAGCCTGCTCGCGCTCGTCGGCGTCGCGGCCGATCCGATCAAGAGCCGCGAGCACATCCTGCTCGCGACGCTGCTCGCGAACGCGTGGACCCAGGGTCGCGATGTCGATCTCGAGGCGCTCGTCGGCGAGATCCAGAAGCCGTCGATCCAACGCATCGGGGCGCTCGATCTCGAAAAGTTCTATCCGGAGAAGGATCGGGACGAGCTCGCGATGCGCATCAACGGCCTGATCGCGTCACCGGGCTTCGCGGGATGGCTCGAGGGCGAGCCGCTCGACATCGGGGCGATGTACCGGACGCCCGCGGGCAAGCCGCGCGTCTCGATCTTCTCGATCGCGCACTTGAGCGACGCGGAGCGGATGTTCTTCGTCGCGCTGCTGCTCAACGAGGTCCTCGGGTGGGTCAGGACGCAGAGTGGGACGACCAGCCTGCGCGCGATCGTCTACATGGACGAGATCTTCGGCTTCTTCCCGCCGGTGGCCGAGCCTCCGTCGAAGCGCCCGTTGCTGACGCTGCTGAAGCAGGCCCGCGCGTTCGGTATCGGCATCGTGCTGGCGACGCAGAACCCGGTCGACCTGGACTACAAGGGCCTCGCGAACACGGGGACGTGGCTCATCGGCAGCTACAGACGGAGCGCGACAAGGCGCGTGTGCTCGAGGGCCTCGAGGGCGCCGCGGCGGCCGCGAGCGCGTCGTTCGACCGGAAGGCGATGGAGGAGCTGCTCGCGGGCCTCGACAACCGGGTGTTCCTGATGAACGACGTGCACGAGGACGCTCCGGTCGTGCTCGAATCGCGCTGGGCGATGTCGTACCTGCGAG
The DNA here is from genome assembly GCA_036002305.1 of Candidatus Limnocylindria bacterium. Lineage (GTDB taxonomy): Bacteria > Chloroflexota > Limnocylindria > P2-11E > P2-11E > 3-1-20CM-2-70-9. Next base: position 227,453 of record DASYTL010000039.1, on the reverse strand, counting down.
GGCCCCTGACGCGAGAGCAGATCAAGATCCTGATGAAGGACCGGCGCCCGCAGAAGGCGGCCGCCCCGGCCACTCGGAACGCGCGCGCGGACGACGACCAGCATGCCCGAGAGAAGCGGGATGCGGCCATCGAGGAGCTGCGAGCGAAGTACGCGCCGAAGATCTATCGCGCCGAGGAAAAGGCGCGCCGCGCCGCCCAGGTGGTCGAGCGCGAGGAGGGCCAGGTCCGGAGCGCAGGCGCGCAAACAGCGGTGTCGGTGGGAGCCACCGTGCTGACCGCGATCTTCGGCCGCAGGAAGCTCAGCTACTCGACGATCGGCCGTGGGACGACCGCGGCGCGCGGAGCAGCTCGCACGCTCGAGCAGCGCGAGGACGTCAAGCGCGCCAAGGAGAACCTCGATGCGGCACAACAGGAGCTTGCCGACATCGAGGCCGAGCTCCAGGAGAACATCGATCGGCTCCGCGAGGCATGAGCACTCCGCCGATGCTGCGGCAGATGCGGCACGACGTCTGGGCGACGCAGTCGCTGATCGACCGCTGCCGCGCGCTCACCGAGGATCAGCTCCTGCTCACCGCGCCAGGAACGTACGGCACGATCCGGAAGACTCTCGCGCACATCGTTCGCGCGAACGAGGGCTATCTCAACACCTACGGCCTCATCCCGCAGCCGTTCCTGGAGGTGACCGACGGCACGTCGCTCGACGACATCGCCTCGCGCTTCGCGAAGGTGCGCGAGGCGGTCGAGAGGCTCTTCGCCTCGCGCGAGTTCGATTTCGACGAGCGGATCCACGACGAGCGCCGCAAGGCCGATCTCCAGCTGTGGGTGCCGCTCACGCAGTTCGCGCATCACGGCACCGACCACCGCTCGCAGATCTGCACGATCCTCACGGTGCATGGGCTCGAAGCTCCCGAGCTGGACGTGTGGGCGTACGCGGTCGCCGAGAGGGCGTACGTCCCGTTCGAGGAGCGCGCCCGCTAACGTTTCGGCGCGCACGCCTCCATCGCCAGCCGCGCGCCGGCCGCGTCGTTCCGTCGCGCGGGCACGAGCCGGACGACCGCGATGTCAAGCCCGTCGGCGAGCTTCAGGAACGCCTCGCGCCCGCCGGCCGGGCGGCCCCAGTAGCCGACCAGGCGAAGCAGCTCGTCGGGGAGGCGTTCGGCGAGCTGGTCTTCGCTCGCGCCCCATTCGCGACGGTCCTCGAGCTCGCCGAGCGCCTGGTCGAAGCCCATGCGCGCGAAATGGCCGCGGTAGCCCTTCGTCTTGTCGGCGCCGGGTCGCGCGAGGGCGTAGCTCAGGACCGTCTTCGCGAACGCGGTCCGCGCGGCCTGCTCGTCCTGGTCGATGCACACGCGGATGTACTCGTGCATGCGCACCTGCGCGGGGTCGCGTCCCGCCTCCCGCGCGCCGGCAGCGACCCGCTCTCGGCTCCAGCGCACCTGCTCGGCGCTGCACCAATTCAGCGCCGCGCCGTCGTAGCGCTCGCCGGCCAGGCGGAGCATCTGCGGGCCGAGCGCCCCGAGGTAGACCGGCACGCCGGGCAGGCGATCGCGCAGAGCCGCGATCGCCTCGCGCATGACGCGGATCGGCGCGTCGGTCACGCGTCCGCTGCCGACCCCGAGCGTGAAGCGGCCCTCGCAGCGTTCGAATGTCTCCTTCGCCACGGACGCGAGGTCGTCGATCGACCACCCCGATAGCGGTACCACGGCGATCCCGGTCGCGAGGCGGGTCGCCGCGTGCCAGAGCGCGCAGAGATCGAATGGCTCCCTCGTGTTCCCGCTCGGTGTCCAGAGGCTCGTGTATCCGTACACCCGCGCCTCACGCGCGATGGCGCGCTGATCGGTCTCGCTGAGCGCGAAGCGCGTGTCGATGCCGAGGCCGATCTCCATGCTCGGAACGCTACCCTGTGTTCGTGGGGAGTGATCCGCTCGCGTCCTTCAATCCCGCCACCCGCGCGTGGTTCGAGACGACCTTCAGGTCGCCGACGCGCGCGCAGGAGCTCGCCTGGCCGGCGATCGCCGCGGGAGAGAACGCTCTCGTCCTCGCGCCGACCGGCTCGGGCAAGACGCTCGCGGCGTTCCTCGCGGCGATCGACCGCCTCATGTTCAGCGTCGAGGGGGCGAAGCCCCCTCGGACCCCCAAGCCACACACGCGGATCGTCTACGTCTCGCCGCTCAAGGCGCTTGCGGTCGATATCGAGCGGAACCTGCGCGAGCCGCTCGTCGGCATCATGCGGCAGGCGCAGCGCCTCGGCGTCCCGTATCGCGAGCCGACGGTCGCGATCCGCACCGGGGACACCCCGTCCCGCGAGCGTGCCCGTTTCCAGCGCGGGCCGGCCGACATCTTCATCACCACGCCGGAATCGCTCTACCTGGTGCTGACCAGCCTCGCGCGGGACGCGCTGCGCGAAACCGAGTCCGTCATCGTCGACGAGATCCACGCGGTCGTGCCGTCGAAGCGCGGGTCGCACCTCGCGCTGACACTCGAGCGCTTGGAGGAGCTTCGGGGGCCGGCGGGCATCCAGAGCGCCCCCCGACCGCTTCAGCGGATCGGGCTCTCGGCGACGCAGCGCCCGCTCGACGAGATCGCCCGCTTCCTCGGCGGCCTCGATGACGCCGGCGTGCCGCGACCGGTCCGGGTCCTGGACGCCGGCCGCAGGAAGGCGCTCCAGCTCACCGTCGACGTGCCGGTCGAGGACATGGCGCGTCTCGGCGAGCCGGCCGAGATCCCGAGCGGGCCGGTCACCGCGGTGCAGCGCTCGTCGATCTGGCCCGCGATCCATCCGCGCCTCCTCGAGCTGATCCGCGCGCACCGCTCGACGCTCATCTTCGTGAACTCGCGCCGGCTGGCCGAGCGGCTCGCCGCGGCGCTGAACGAGCTGGCCGGCAGGGAGCTGGTGCGCGCGCACCACGGCTCGATCGCGCGCGAGCAGCGCCTCCAGATCGAGGACGAGCTCAAGTCCGGCCGCCTGCCGGCGCTCGTCGCGACGAGCTCGCTAGAGCTCGGCATCGACATGGGCGCGATCGATCTCGTGATCCAGGTGGAGTCGCCGCCGTCCGTCGCGAGCGGCATGCAGCGGATCGGCCGCGCCGGTCATCGCATCGACGAGCCGAGCACGGGCGTGATCGTGCCGAAGTACCGCGGCGATCTCCTCGCGAGCGCCGCGATCACCGAGGGGATGATCGCCGGCGCGGTCGAGCCTCTCCGCTATCCGCGCAACCCGCTCGACATCCTTGCCCAGCAGATCGTCGCGATGGCGAGCATGGACGAGTGGCGCGTCGACGATCTCGAGCGCGTCGTCCGCCGCGCCGCGCCGTTCGCCGAGCTGCCGCGCGGCGCGTTCGAGGGCGTCCTCGACATGCTCTCCGGCCGCTACCCATCCGACGAGTTCGCGGAGCTGCGACCCCGGATCGTCTGGGACCGTACGGCGGGGATCGTCCGCTCTCGCGAGGGCGCGAAGGTCGTGGCGATCTCGAACGGCGGCACGATCCCCGACCGCGGCCTCTACGGCGTCTTCCTCGCGGGCGCTGAGAAGGGCAAGGGCCGTGTCGGCGAGCTGGACGAGGAGATGGTCTTCGAGATCAAGGAAGGCGACGTTTTCCTGCTGGGCGCTTCGAGCTGGCGCGTCGAGGAGATCACGAACGACCGCGTCCTCGTCTCGCCAGCGCCGGGTGTCCCGGGACGCATGCCCTTCTGGCACGGCGAGAACCCCGGACGGCCGTTCGAGTTCGGGCGTGCGATCGGCGCCCTGGCCCGCCGCATGCGCTCACTGGCCCCGGACGAGGCGACCGCCGAGCTGACGACGAAGCACGCGCTCGCCGAGGGCGCGGCGCGCAACCTCCTCCAGTACCTGCGCGAGCAGGAGGCCGCCACGGGCGCGGTTCCCGACGATCGCACGATCGTCATCGAGCGCTACCTCGACGACATGGGCGACTGGCGCGTCTGCATCCTGAGCCACTTCGGCGCGCCGGTGCACGCGCCGTGGGCCATGGCCATCGGGGCGATGGTCCGTGCGCGAAGCGAGGACGAGCCCGACATCCTCTGGACGAACGACGGGATCGTCGTGCGCTTCCCCGCGACCGATCAGCCTCCGCCCGTCGAGCTGCTGCTCCCGGACCCCGATGCGGTCGGCGACCTCGTGCAGTCCTCGCTCGCGGTCGGCGGGGGCGGCGCGCGCGCCGCGAATCTGGGCGCGCCCACGACCGCGCTCTTCGCCGCGCGCTTCCGCGAGAACGCCGCTCGCGCGCTGCTCCTTCCGCGCCGCCGTCCGGGTCAGCGCGCACCGCTCTGGCAGCAGCGCAAGCGCGCCGGCGATCTTCTCGCCGTCGCGAGCCGCTACGAGGCCTTCCCGATCGTGCTCGAGACGTACCGCGAGGTCCTTCAGGACGTGTTCGACATGCCCGGGCTCATCGAGCTTCTCGCCGGCATCCGATCGCGGAAGGTGCGCGTGGTCACGGTCGACACGCGCGCGCCGTCGCCGTTCGCGGCCTCGCTCCTCTTCAACTACGTCGCGAACTTCATGTATGAGGGAGACGCGCCGCTCGCCGAGCTCCGCGCGCAGGCGCTGACGGTCGACCCCTCGCAGCTCCGCGCGCTTCTTGGCGAGGTCGAGCTGCGCGAGCTCCTCGACCAGGACGCGGTCACCGATCTCGAGCTGGCGTTGCAGCACCTGACCCGAGAGCGCGCGGCGCGGCATCCCGACGGTACCCACGAGATGCTCCTTCGGCTCGGCGACCTCACTCCGGAAGAAATCGCCGCGCGGGCCGCCGATCAGTCGGCGTACGGGGACTGGATCAGCGAACTCGTACGCGAGCGGCGCGCGCTCGAAGTTCGCATCGCCGGAGAACGGCGCCTCATCGCGATCGAGGACGCCGGCCGATATCGCGACGCGCTCGGCGTCGGGCTTCCGCTCGGGCTGCCGGCGGCATTCCTCGAGAGCGACAGCGATCCGCTGGCCTCGCTCGTCCGCCGTTACGCGCGCACGCACGGCCCCTTCACGACGAGCGATGTTGCGCGCCGGTTCGGGCTCGCGGACGCGCCGGTCGCCGAAGCGTTACGCCGCCTCGCAGACGCGGGAACCGTGGTCGAGGGGCAGTTCCGCCCCGGCTTCTCCGAGGCGGAGTGGGCCGACACCGGCGTGTTGCGCACGCTCCGCGGGCGCTCTCTCGCGCGCCTCCGTCGCGAGGTCGAGCCGGTCGATCAGGACGCGCTCGGACGTTTCGCGGTCGCTTGGCACGGTATCGACGCACCCGAGCGCGGGGAGGCCGCGCTGCTCGACGCGATCGCGAAGCTCGAGGGCGCGTTCGTGCCCGCATCCGATCTCGAGTCGCGGATCCTGCCGGCCCGTGTCGCGAAGTACGACCCGCGCGACCTCGACGCCCTGCTTGGGTCGGGCGAGGTCATGTGGATGGGTGGCGGGGCGCTGGGGCCGAAGGATGGCAAGGTCGCGCTTTTCCTCGCCGAGCATTTCCCGCTGCTCCGACCAAGTCCCGAGACGCGGCCGGACCGTCCGATCCACGACCGGCTGCGGGAGATCCTCGCGCAGCGCGGCGCGTCGTTCTTCCCGCAGCTGCTGGCCGCAGCGCGCGGCGGATTCGCGCCCGAGCTTGGCGACGCGCTGTGGGACCTGGTCTGGGCGGGCGAGGTCACCAACGACACGCTCCACGCCGTGCGCGCTCTGATCGCGCCGTTGCGGCGCTCGCGCCGCGGCGGCTCGCGGACCTCTTCCGTCGGCCGGGCGATGCACGCGCGGAGCCTGCAACGGTTCACGGTCCGCGACGACGTCGCGGGACGGTGGTCGCTCACCTCCACCGCCCAAGACGCGCAGCCCACAACGACGGAGCGCACGACCGCTCACGTCAGCCAGCTCCTCGAGCGCCACGGCGTGGTGACCCGCGAGACCGTCCGCTCTGAAGGCATGGGCGGTGGCTTCGCCGCCGCGTACGGGGTCCTGAAGGCGATGGAGGACGCGGGGCGCATTCGGCGCGGGTATTTCGTGGCCGGGCTTGGCGCCGCGCAGTTCGCGCTCCCCGGCGCGGTGGACCGGCTGCGCTCGGCGCGAGAGCGCGCCGCCGAGGCGCAGTCCGCCGTCCTTGCCGCGACGGACCCCGCGAATCTGTACGGCGCCGCGCTGCCGTGGCCGGAGCGCCCCGAGGGACGCAGGCCGATGCGCACCGCCGGCTCGCTCGTGATCCTGGTCGACGGACGGCTCGCGGGCTGGCTCGGGCGCGGAGAGGAGCAGCTCCTCACGTTCATCTCCGACGAGGCCGACGCGGAGCGGACCGGGATCGAGCTGGCGCGAGCGCTCGCCGGTGAGGTCGGGCCCGACCGCAGGTCGACCCTGTTCATCGAAACCGTCGACGGCACCCCAGTGGACGAGACTCCGCTGGCGGACGCGCTGCGCGAGGCCGGCTTCGCGCGCACGCCACGCGGCTACCTCAAGCGCGTCGCCCGCGCCTAGAGCGGCGTCGGGAGGTGCCCGAGGGCGACACGATCTTCCGCACGGCGACCGTGCTGCGTCGCGCGCTCGCGGGCCGCGTCGTCACCGGCTTCGAGCTCGTCGCGCCGAAGGTCACAGCGGCCGCGGCGCGGCGGCAGGTGGTCGGCGGCACGGTCAAGGCGGTCGAGTCGAACGGCAAGCACCTGATGATCACGTTCACCACGGACGGCGAGGACGTCGTCCTCCACACCCACATGCGCATGACCGGGCAGTGGCACGTATACCGCCCCGGCGAGCGGTGGTGGTTCGCGCCGTCGAAGGCGCGCGTCGTGATCCGCACGGAGAAATACGTCGCGCCGTGCGAGAGGCCTCCGGTGGTCGAGCTCATGACGGCGAGCGAGATCGCGATGCATCCGGTGATTCCCGAGCTCGGGCCCGACGTCATCGCCGACGATTTCGACCTCGACGAGGGGATGCGCCGGCTTCGTGCGGAGCCCGAGCGCGACATCGCGACCGCGCTCCTCGACCAGCGCACGCTCTCCGGGATCGGGAACGAGATCAAGAACGAGGCGCTCTTCCTCGCGCGGATGTGGCCGTGGGCGAAAATCGGCGACCTCGACGACGCGACCCTCCGGCGGATCGTGGGCGTCTCGCGCGACCTCCTGCGGCGCAACCGCGGCGGTGGCCCGCGTCGCACCCGCTTCGCTCTCGATCGGCGGCAGCTCGTCTGGGTTCAGGAGCGGACGGGCTTGCCCTGCTACGAGTGCGGGACGCCGATCGAGCGCGGCCACCATCGCAATGAGTTCCGGAAAAGCTGGTACTGCCCGAGCTGCCAGAAGGCCCCACAGCCGGTGTGAGCGCTCGCCTCCGCTTCGCGACCGTGGTCGGTCGCCGGAGAGGCGAGCCGTCTGTCGATCGCCCGTATCCTCGCGCGGAGCCTGACGTTCGGGCTACGCACCAGCGCTCTCTAGATCTGGCGAAGTTAGCCTAGCGGCGGGGGTGTTCGGAATGGTCTCCATAAGCTTCCTGAAGGTCGCACTCGCCTCACTCATCGTCGTGTCCTTCGCGATGTTCCAAGGCTCGACGGCCGTTGCCGCGGCCACCTACACGCTCTTTGGCGACGCGCAACTCGTTCACCCTGGGCACAACTCCGACACCGCGGTGCAGCTGCGGTCGGTCATGACGGCGCCGCAGGCCGCGACGCATGGCGGCATCGACTTCGACACGCCGCCCATGACCGTCAGGGACCTGGACAATCTGCAGACCGACTACATGTTCACGGCCGGCAGCTGCGGTGGTGGGGCCCCGCGTTTCCAAATCAACGTCGGCACGCCGGTCGGCACGAAGAACATCTTCGTCTACATCGGGCCGCCGCCCAACTACGTCGGATGCCCCGCGAACGTCTGGCGCAGCACCGACGACCTCCTCACTCCGATCAGCTTCGTGGACACGAGCCAGTTGCCGGGGGGCCGCTTCTACGACACGTGGGGCGAGGCCCAGGCGCGATACGCAGGCTTCGCGGTCAGCGGCATCCAGCTCGTGACGGACGGCGGCTGGGCCGTCACCGGTGGCACCCAGACCGTCCAGGTGGACAACGTGAAGATCAACGCGACCACCTACACGTTTGAGGCCGAGGTGAGCCCGGGCGACAAGCAGAAGTGCAAGAACGGCGGATGGAGGAACTTCACGACTGCGCCCGGTCCGTTCAAGAATCAAGGTGACTGCGTGAGCTACTTCGCAACGGGCGGGCGAAACAAAGGGAACGGATAGACCTCACGGTGAAGTGACAGGAGAAGCCCCCGACCTATCGGGGGCTTCTTTTTTTGAGGGCCGTCGAGGCCGCTCTCTCTAGCTCCTGCACGACCTTGCCGACGGCGTCCCTCGCGCCATCCAGCGCTTGACGAGGATGATCTTCTGCGCCTTGTCGACGTCAAGGCACCATCCGAGTGAGTTCCGCAAGAGCTGGTACTGGCCGAGCTGCCAGAATGCGCCGCCGTCGGCTTGAGCGGCTACTCCTGGTCGGCGGCGGGGACGAAACGCTACCCCGCGCCTTGGACGGTCTCGATGTACCGCGGCTCGTGCCAGTCGTTCTGTAGCTTCGCGCGGAGCGCGCGGACATGCCGGTCGACGACGTTGCTTTCGATCGCGAGGTCCGGGCCCCAGAGTGCATTGAGGATCTGCTCTCGCGTGAGCACGCTTCCGGCGTTCGCGGCCAGGAGATAGAGCAGGGCCTGCTCGAGGGACGTGAGATGAAGCTCGTGGTTTCCCGAGATGACCCTTCGGTTGAGGACGTCGATCTCGAGGTCCCCGATCCGCAGTCGCGGCACGATGTGCCCGGCGTGCCCGTGCGTCCGGCGGAGGACCGCGCGGGTGCGCGCGACGAGATCGTCGGGTACCAAGGGCACCGTGATGTACACGTCGGCGCCTCGCTCGAACGCATCGAGCTTGCCGCGCAGATCCGCCCTTCGCGTGAGCGCGATGATCGCGATCTCCTGCTGCCGGTGGCCCTCGTCGATCAGCTGGATGCCTTGGCCGCCCTCGACATCGATGTCAAGCAGGAGCAGGTGCGGATTCCACTCCTTGATGATGCGGCGTGCGTCGTCCACCGATGCCGCGGTTCGGCGGAGGTAGCCGCCGTGTCGAAGGGCATATCGGAGCAGCTCGGGCGGATCGTTGTTCGGCATCGTCACCAAGGTTTTGGGTCTCGACGCCCACGGTGCGCGGGATTGGTACGAGAGTCGGGCGAGAGATTACGAAACCGTCGCTTGCCGCGGCATGACGGGATCGTCATCCCGCCGGCCCCCCCGGCTAGGCCGCCCTCTTGAGCTCCTGCACGACCTTGCCGACGGCTTCCTTCGCGTCGCCGAACAGCATCGCGGTCTTCGGGTCGAGGTAGAGGTCGTTGTCGATGCCCGCGAACCCGGGCTTCATCGAACGCTTGATCACGATGATGTTCTGCGCCTTGTCGACGTCGAGGATGGGCATGCCGTAGATCGGCGAGCCGGGGTTCGAGCGCGCCGCGGGATTCGTGACGTCGTTCGCGCCGATCACGAGCGCCACGTCGGCGCGCTGGAACTCCGGGTTGATCTGATCCATGTCGAAGAGCTTGTCGTACGGGACGTTGGCCTCGGCGAGGAGCACGTTCATGTGCCCCGGCATCCGGCCCGCGACCGGGTGGATCGCGTACTTCACGCTGATGCCTTTCGATTCGAGGAGGTCGGCGAGCTCGCGCACGCTGTGCTGGGCCTGCGCGACCGCGAGCCCGTACCCCGGCACGACGATCACGTTCTGCGCGTACGAGAGGAGGATCGCCGCGTCCTCCGGGCCGATCGACCGGATCGTGCGCCCATCGCCGCCGGCCGCCACCGAGGCCGCGCCGGCGCTCGGCGCGGCGCCAAACGCGCCGAAGAGAACGTTGCCGAGCGAGCGGTTCATGGCCTTCGACATGAGCCGGGTGAGGATCGTGCCCGAGGCCCCGACGAGCGTGCCGGCGACGATGAGCAGCTGGTTCCCGAGCGTGAAGCCGGCCATGGCGACGGCCAGGCCGGTGTAGGCGTTCAGGAGCGAGATGACCACCGGCATGTCCGCGCCACCGATCGGCATCACGAGCGCGACGCCGAACGCGAGCGCGAGGAGGCCGACCAGGGCGATCAACAGCGGCCCCGGGAGGACCGGCATCCCGAAGAACACGCCGGCCACGACCGCGAGCGCGAAGAGGACCATCGCGGCGAACACGCCGATCGTGACGATCTGCTGTCCCGAGTACTTGAACGCGCGCGGCGTGACGATGCCTTGGAGCTTCCCGAACGCGATGAGGCTTCCGGAGAAGGAAACGGCGCCGATCATGAGCGCGAGCAGGATGGCGATCGGCTCGCCGATGTCGGGGAAACCCTGGCCGGTCTCGGGCGAGGTCGCGTGTAGGAACTCCAGGATCGCCACCAGCGCGGCGGCGCCGCCGCCGGCGCCGTTGAACAGCGCGACCATCTGCGGCATCGCGGTCATCTTCACGACGCGCGCGCCGTAGAACCCCGCCGCGCCGCCGACCGCGATGCCGGCGAGGATCACCGGAAAGCCTCCGGCCACCTCACGGGCGAAGAAGGTCGCGACGACCGCGATGAGCATCCCCACGGCCGCGATCCGATTGCCGAACACCGCGGTGGTCGGGGACGAGAGCCCCTTCAGGCCGAGGATGAACGTCACGGCCGCGATCAGGTAGGCGAGCTGGATGAACGCCTCGCTCATTCGCTCTTCCGGGTCGGACGCTGTTTGAACATCGCGAGCATCCGGTCGGTCACGACGAATCCGCCGACCACGTTCGCGGTGCCGAGCACGACCGCGAGGAAGCCGAGGACCGTGCCGAGCGGGCCGGGGATCGCGCTCGCGACCAGCATCGCGCCGACGATCACGATGCCGTGGATCGCGTTCGCACCGCTCATCAGCGGCGTGTGCAGCGTGGACGGGACCTTCGAGATCACCTCGAAGCCGACGAAGACGGCGAGGATGAAGACGTACGCGATGACGATGAACGCGGCGCTCATGTCGCGGCTGCGGGGGTCCGAGGGGGCGGAGTCCCCTCGACCGCGACCGCCTTCTTCGTCTGCTCGTGGACGACCTCGCCGTCCTTCGTGATGACCGTTCCCTTGATGACGTCGTCGCTCATGTCGAGGTTGAGCTTCCCCTCCTTCGTGAGCATGAGCGCGAGCAGGCTCGCGATGTTGCGCGAGTACATCTGGCTCGCGTGATAGGGCATGGTGGAAGGGAGATTCGTCGTCCCGTCGATGCGCACCCCGTCCACCTCGATCACCTTGCCGGGCTGCGTCAGCTCCGCGTTCCCGCCAGTCTCGGCCGCGAGGTCGACGATCACCGACCCCGGCTTCATCGAACGGACCATGTCCGCGGTTATGAGCTTGGGGGCGGGACGTCCCGGTATGGCCGCCGTGGTGATGACGATGTCGTTCTCCTTGACCGCCTTCGCGAGGAGCTCGACCTCCTTGCGGTGCGCCTCCTCGGAGAGCTCTTTGGCATAGCCACCGGTACCCTCGCCGGTCTCGCCGAGGTCCACCTCGAGGAACTTCGCCCCGAGCGACTGCACCTGCTCCTTCACCACCGGCCGCGTGTCGAAGGCCTCGACGACCGCGCCGAGCCGGCGCGCCGTGGCGATGGCCTGCAGCCCGGCGACGCCCGCGCCGATGACGAACGCCTTCGCCGGCGCGATGGTCCCCGCGGCGGTGGTGAGCATCGGGAAGAACTTCGGCAAAGCCACCGCCGCGAGGAGCACGGCCTTGTACCCGGCGACCGTCGCCTGGGAGCTGAGGGCGTCCATCGGCTGCGCGCGCGTGATCCGCGGGATCGCGTCCATCGACAACGATGTGACGCGCCGGCGCGCGAGCTCGCGCACCAGAGCATGGTTGACCAGCGGCTGGAGGAACGCGATGAGCACCACGCCCTCGCGCAGGCGGGCGAGCTCGTCGTCCGATGGCTTCGCGACCTTGAGCACGAGATCGGCCGACCACGCCTCGCCGATGCTCGCGCCGGCGTCCGTATACATGCGGTCGGGGAAGCTCGAGGCCTCGCCCGCGCCGCGCTCGACGACGATGTCGTTGCCGGCCTTGGCCAGTCTCGCGACGGTCTCGGGCACGAGCGACACGCGGCGCTCGCCGGGCGTGGTCTCTCGCACGACGCCGATCCTCATGGGGCGCTGAAAAGCCTAGCCCGAAACGGGCGCGGGCGTCTCCGAGACGAGCTCCATCAGGCGAGGGCGCACCTCTTTCGCGATCCGCTCGATCGACTCGTCGTCGAACGGCTCGGCGAACCGGACGATGAAGCCCTTCACGCCGACCCTCCAGTGGGCCGCGATCCTCTCGGCGATCTCGTCGGGTCCGCCGACGATCGCCGTGGGCGGCGCCGACATTCCATGGTGCTGGGCGACCCGCGCCAGCTGTGCTTTCGCCTTCGCCGGGTCCTCCCGGACGACGACCCAGCCCCCGCCAATCGGGTCGATCTCTCCGGGATCGCGGCCGACGTCTTCGCAGTGCTTCCGCAGAACCTCGATCTTGTGCTTCATGACCTCGGGACTCTCGAACGCGTGCCACATCTGCGCATAGCGCGCCGCGGTGCGGAGCGTGCGCCGCTCACCGCCGCCGCCGACGAGTATCGGCAGCGGACTCTGCAGCGGACGGGTGAGCACCTCCGCGTTGACCAGCTCGTAGTACCGGCCCGAGTGCGTCACCCGCTTCCCGTCGACGAGCGCGCGGATGATCTTCGCCCCTTCGGCAAAGCGGTCGGACCGCTCGCGCGGCGTCCCGAGGTCGATCCCGTAGGCGTTGTGCTCGAGGGCATTCCATCCCGCGCCGATGCCGAGGATCGCGCGGCCGTTCGAGATGTGATCCAGGGTGCTGGCCATGTTCGCGAGCACCGCGGGGTGACGATGCGTGATGGAGGAGACGAGGCAGCCGATCTTTACGTGCTGCGTGATCGCGGCGTACGCCGGCTGTAATTGCCAGCCCTCGAAGTTCGGGCGGTGCGGATCGCCGGCGATCGAGTAGAAGTGGTCCCACACCCAGAGCGAATCGAAGCGGAGGCGATCCGCGAGCAGCGCGTGCTCGCGGAGCGCGGGCCAGGTGGTGTTCTGAGGCCACAGGTTGATGCCGAGGCGCATGCGGTGACACACTACCGACCTCCAATGAAGGTCGCATCGCGGCCACCGGTGCCCGACCCCGCGCGAGTCGCGCAGGACACCGCCGAGCATGTCCTCGTCTCCTGGTCCGCGCAGGCCGGCATCAAGCAAGTGGTCATCACCGGTGCACACGGATCCTGGCTACACGCGGGCGACAGGCGGATCCTCGACTTCTCGTCGGGCCTCATCAACGTGAATCTCGGTCACGGGCATCCGAAGGTCGTGCGCGCGATCCAGGAGCAGGCGGAGCGCGTCTGCTACGTGACGCCGTCGTTCGGCGAGGAGAGCCGGGCGAAGCTCGCGCGCCTCCTGGCCGACGTCACGCCGGGCGATCTCGCGAAGACGATCTTCACGACCGGCGGCAGCGAGGCGAACGAGCACGCGATCAAGATCGCCCGTCTGTACACCAAGCGGCACAAGATCCTGACGCAGTGGCGGTCGTTCCACGGGCAGTCGCAGGGCGCGATGACACTCGGCGGCGACAACCGCCGCTGGGCGGCCGAGCCCGGGATCACCGGTGTCGTGCACTTCCTCAATCCCGACCCGTATCGGTCGGTGTTCGGAGCCGACGTCCAGAAGGCGCTCGCTCACGTCGAAGAGGTCATCTGGTACGAAGGGCCCGAATACCTCGCGGCGATCCTCGTGGAGCCGATCCCGGGCACATCGGGCGTGCTCGTCCCGCCCGACGGCTACCTCAGCGGGCTGCGCGCGCTCTGCGACCGCTACGGCATCCTGCTGGTGTTCGACGAGGTGATGACCGGGTTCGGCCGGACCGGGACGTGGTTCGGCGCCGATCACGAGCGCGTCGCGCCCGACATCATGACGTTCGCGAAGGGGGTCACCTCCGGCTACGTGCCGCTGGGCGGAGCGATCGTCAGCGCCAAGATCGCGCAGCACTTCGCAGATCACGTGCTCTGGGTCGGATCGACGTACAGCGGTCACCCCCTCGCCTGCGCGGCCGGTGCGGCCTCGATCGAGGCGTACCGCGACGAAGGGCTCGTCGAGCGCTCGGCGCGCATGGGCGACAAGCTGCTGGCGGGGCTCCGCAAGCTTGGCGATCGTCATCCGTCGATCGGGGACGTTCGGGGTCGCGGACTCTTCGCCGGGATCGAGCTGGTGAAGGACCGGCGCACCAAGGAGATGCTCGAGCGCTGGAACGGTCCCACGAGCGCGCTCGCCAACGCGCTGCGCGGCGCGCTCATGCAGCGTGACGTGTACGTCTTCTGCCGGTGGAACATGCTCTTCGTCGCGCCGCCCCTGGTCGTGACCGACGAGGAGCTCGCGATCGGCATCAAGGCGATCGACGAGGTGCTTGCGATCGCCGACCGCTACGCGGAGACCGGAAAGCTCTAATCGGGCGCTACGCGGCGAGCTCTGAAGAGGCCCCCACACTCCGGGAGACCGGAGCGGCGCGCGCCGCGGGCTACGCGCTCGTCCTTGCGGGGATCATGGTCGCCGAAGGCCTCGTCCTGCATCCGGTGCCGTCGGGCGGGCTCGAGGAGAAGCCGAGCGTTCTGTCGACGACTCCGCTGTGGGGCCCTATCGATGTCACGATCGCGCTCGGGTTCGTGCTCTGTTTCATGGGCGGTCTCCGCCGCGAGGGGGTGGGGGCGTCCTCACGCGCCGCTGGCAGTCGGCCCTCGCGTGGGGCAGCCTGACCGTCGGCATCCTGTTCTTCACCGGCGTAGCGCTCATCAACGGCTACGTGATGCACGCGCTCAGCAACGAGGTGGGAACGCCTCAGGGTTCCCTGATCTATCGGGTGTTCGACGATCTGCTCCTCGGGTACGGCTGGCTCGGCGAGCCGCTCTTTCTCGTGAGGGGCATCGGCTCAGCGACGGGACTCTTCTTCCTCGAGCCCTTCATCTACGCGAACGTCCCCGCCTTCCTCTGGCTCTCCTACTACGGGTGGCGTCTGGCGACCCTCGCGCGTTCAGGGCGGGTGAGCGGCTAGAGGCGGATGGCGCTGGTCCGGCGGACGTGGCGCTCGAAGTCCGTGAGCTCGGCCCGGTAACCGAGGTCGCCGCGCCGTCGCGCGACCATCGCGCGGTCGTGCTGGTCGGGGGCGACCAGCTCACGGCTGTCCGCGCCAAAGAAGTAGGCCGCGATATCCAGCGCCACGAGCGCTCCGACGACGATCAGAACCTCCATCATAAACGCCTCCAACCACTCTTAGATTAAACGTAGGTTACGTTGACGAGACTACCGCTGCCCACTAACCTGTCAACAGAGGTTAGAGCGTTAGATGCGCGACATTCCCCCGGCCGATCACCCCATCGAGCTTTTCGGCGGAGCGCTGGCGCTCGACTTCGCCAACACCATCGGCGGGAGCCACGTCTGGCCGAGCCACGACCACCTGCAGGGGTACGGGGATATGGTCGATTTCGCGGTCCTCGCGGGCAGCCTTCGGCCAGACGTGGCGAAGCGCCTCGTCACTAGGGCGGGCCACGAACCGACGCGAGCGAGTGCCGTGTTCGAGCTCGGCATCGCGCTGCGCGAGGCGATCTGGGCCGTGTTCTCCGCGCTGGCGTCGGGCGAGGCGCCACGCGAGGCCGACCTCGCCCTGATCGGCGATGCCGCGGCCGCCGGTGCGGCACGCTCCCGGCTGGTGTACGACCGCGACGGCGTGGGCTGGTCGCTGCCGTCGGACAGCGCCGACCTGGAGCGTCCCCTCTGGGCGATCGCTCGGTCGGCGGCGGAGCTCCTCACCTCGGCCGATCGTGAACGGGTGAAGGAGTGCGCGTCGGAGACATGCGAGTGGGTTTTCCTCGACCGCAGCCGCAATCATTCGCGACGGTGGTGTGACATGAGCGACTGCGGGAATCGGGCGAAGGCCCGCCGGTTCCAGGAGCGAAGGCGAGCCGCCGGTGGCAAAGGTCACGCGAGGAGAACACGCGCCGAGGCGCCTTCGTGAGACGCGCTAGTTGAGGTCTCCCCAGACATCGGTCACCCCCGTCACTGACCTAGCCATTCGAGCGGCGGCAGTCCACCGAGTCGGGTGTGGGGTCGTTCGGAGTTGCAGTAGGCCAGGTAGAGGGCGATGACAAGCGCGCGCTCCTCGTCGCTGTGGAGCTCACCCGCGTACAGGCACTCGCGCTGGATCGTGCCGATGAAGCGCTCGACCCGCCCGTTCGTCCAGGGGTGGTAGGGCTTCGTGCGGGTTTGCCGTAGCCCGAGCGTCTGGCAGCGCTCGCTCAAGCTGCGCTTGTACCCGGAGCCGTTGTCGGTGAGCACGCGGCGCACGCGGATGCCCTTGGCGTCGAAGAAGAAGGCGAGCGCCTGCGCGAGGAAGGCCATCGTGTCGGCCTTGCCCATCCCGGCACGCAGCTCGGCGTAGACCACGCGACTGGCGAGGTCGATCGCGACGTGCAGGTGTTGCCAGCCGACCTTGAGCTGTCCTGCGCCGGGCCGGCCCGGCCGGCGACCGCCGCCACGCTCGAGTCGGCCCATGCTCTTGATGTCCATAGCCACCAGCTCGCCGGGCTGGCGTATGTCGAAACGGCCGAAGCTGCGCGGCGCTTTGGGAAAGAGCCGCACCGGACGGTTGGCGGTATGACGCCGCAGGATCCGATGGACGGTGCTCGGGTGCAGATCGAGGTACGGTCCAAGCAGATCCGGACCCCAGCGCAGCTCCAGGCGCAGCCCAAGCACCGCCGCTTCGATGGGATCGGGTGTGCGCCGCGGCGAGCGGTGCGGCCGCGAGCTGCGATCGTCGTACGCACCCTGACGACGGCGCCAGCGGTACACCGTGCGTCGGCTCGTGCCGTTGTTGTGGGCCGTGCGCGATGGACCGATTCGCGAGGCCTCGTCGACGAGGAACGCTCGGGTCCGCGGGGACAGGCGTGCGGTACGGTACATAGAAGCCCCTCCGACTTTGGTGTTGGCCGAACACCTCCACCCTAGTCGGGGGGCTCTATTTGTGACTCAGGTCTGGGGAGACCTCAGCTAGGCCGCGACCCGCGCGAGCGCGGGGATGATGCGCTCGCCGTAGACCTCGAGGATCCGCTCCTCCTCGCCGCTCATGAGGTAGATGTTGAACTGACGGACGCCGATCGCCGCGAGCTGGCGGAGCTTCGCGATGTGCTCGTCGACCTCGCCGGTGACGCAGAAGCGGTCGACCGATTCGTCGTCGACGAACGCGGCGTTCGACGATCCGGACTCGGCGTGATGCTGATAGTCGTAGCCCGGCCGGTTGCGCACGTAGGCGGTGAGGTCGGGGGGCAGTCCCTTCTCGCCGTAGCGCTTGACGAGATCGACGACGTGATTCGACACCAGGGCGGGGAACCAGCGAACGCGATCGCGCACCTTGTCGCGCGGCCCGATGTGCGCCGGCGCCGCGACCATCACGGCGAGCGCGGACGGATCGCGCCCTGACTTCCGGGCGCCGTCGCGGAGCAGCCCGATACACCAGGCGACGAGACTCGGGTCGGCGAGCTGGATGATCGCGCCGTCGGCGACCCGCCCGGTGACCTCGAGCGCCTTCGGCCCGTAGCCCGCGATCCAGACCGGCAGGCGGTGCTTCGGCGCCCAGTCGAAACGCAGCTTCGTCCCCTCATAGGTGACCTCGCGGCCCTCGCAGAGATCGCGAATGACGTTGGTCGCTTCCTCGAGCATCGCGAGGTCCGTGGGTTTCTTGCCGAGGACCCGCCGCGCCGAGTCGCCGCGGCCGATCCCGAGGTCCATCCGGCCGCCGGAGAGCTCCTGAAGCACGGCGAGCACGCTCGCGGTGACGGACGGCTCGCGTGTCGCCGGGTTCGTGACGCACGTGCCGAGACGCATCCGCTTGGTGTTCTGAGCCATCAGCGTGAGCAGGACGTACGGTTCCTTCCACAAGACGTGGCTGTCGAAGAGCCAGCCGTACGCGAAGCCCGCGGACTCCGCGAGGCGGGTGAGCGACGCGACCCGCTCGAGCGAGTGGTCCGGCTTCAGGGTGAACCCGAACTCCATGAGACGCGGATGTTAGGTCAGCCGTGCCACTCGGAGACGTGCTCGATCGTGATCCTCACGACGGGCGCGTCCTCGAGCGGGAGCCGCTCGTACTGCGGGTACTTCGCCTCGAGGAGCTGGATGCCCAGGTCATGTGCCGCGCCGCTCGTGAGGATCTCGGCGGTGCCGTCCACACGGACCCAGACGAGTCGCGTCCAGTCCTCGTTGTACTCGTCGACCTCGACGCTCACGCGGCCGTTCGCCTCGATGTTCCGTACGCGATGCAGGTCGCGCCAGTCGCTCACGGACTTTGGCTTCCGGTCGATCGGCGTGAAGACGTAGACATCCTGCCACGCGAAGACGATCGGCACGATGTGCGGGCGCGCGTACTGGTCCGCGGTCGCGAGGTGCGCGACACGACCCTCCACGAGGAGCTTTCGCGAGCGCGCCCCGAGCTTCACGCCTTCGCGCGCAGCCTGGGAAGGATCTCCTGCGCGTAGAGGCGCATGGCGCGCGCCTGATCCTGCCCCGGGAAATGGAAGACGAGGTGTCTGAAGCCCCAGTCGAGGTACGGCTGAATCGTGGACAGGTGCTCATCCGGATCGGCCGACACGATGAAGCGCGTGTGCGCGCGGTCCTCCGCGGCCTTCGCGCGCCGCTCCATCTCGCGCGGATCGTCGACGCCGACCTTGTCCTCGGCCGGGAGCGCGAGCGCCGCCCACTCCCTCGTGTCCTCGAGCGCGCGGGCGCGATCGTGGTCGTAGCTGACCTTCATCTCGATCATCCGCTCGAGCTTCGCGAGGTCCTTGCCCGCCTCGCGCGCGCCCTTATCCATCGCGGGAAGGAGTGTGTCGCGGTAGAGCTCGGTGCCCTTTCCGCTCGTCACGATGATGCCGTCGCCATCGCGGCCGGCGAGTGTTGCCGCCTGCGGCCCGCCCGCCGCGATGAGCAGCGGAACAGGTGACGCCGGCTTGTCGAAGATCTTCGCGTCTCTGGTGCGAAAGTACTTCCCCTCGAAGGTCACGTAGTCGTCGGACCAGAGCGTCTTGATCAGCCGCACCGCCTCGCGCAGGCGGCGCAGTCGCTCGCCTGGCTCAGGCCATTCGCTCACGGTGAGCGGGGTCTCGTTCAGCGACTCGCCGCTGCCGACCCCGAGGAAGGCGCGTCCAGGCGCGAGGCACGCGATGGTCCCCATGGCCTGCGCGACGATCGCGGGGTGGTAGCGGAAGGACGGCGTGACCACGCTCGTGCCGAGCCGCGCTCGGGTGGTGCGCGCGGCGGCCGCACCCAGCCACGCGAACGCGAACGGTGCATGGCCGCCGGTGTCGCGCCATGGATGGAAGTGGTCACTCACGGCGATGCTGTCGAAGCCAAGCTCCTCCGCGAGCACCGCGTAGTCGAGAAGCCGCTTGGGGTCGAACTGCTCCGCGGACGCTTTCCAGCCGAGCGTTAACACTTAGCGTCGTGAAGACTACGGCTCCGTGACGCTCTCGATCATCGCGGTCCACGGGATGCCCGAGGTGCGACCGGGCGACGATCTCGTCGGCCTCCTCCTCACCTCGCTCGCAGCCGCGCAGGAGCGGCTGGTGGATGGCGACGTCGTGGTGGCCGCCCAAAAAGTCGTCTCGAAGAGCGAGGGCCGCGTCGTTCGGCTCGCCGACGTCGTCCCGGGGGAGCGGGCGCTGCGCATGGCGGAGGAATCCGGCAAGGATCCCCGCCAGCTCGAGGTCGTGCTTTCCGAGACCACGAAGATCGTGCGCTGGGAGCGCGGGGTTCTGATCAGCGAGACCCGGCACGGCTTCGTGTGCGCGAACGCCGGCGTCGATCGCTCGAACGCCGGCGCACCGGACAGCGTGGTGCTGCTCCCGGTCGACCCCGACGCGTCCGCGGCGCGCATCCGCGACCAGCTCGGGGAGCGCGCGGGCGCCAAGGTGGGCGTGGTGATCACCGATACCTTCGGCCGGGCGTGGCGAGAAGGGCACACGAACGTCGCCATCGGCATCGCCGGGCTGCCGGCGTTGAAGCGCTACGTCGGGCAGCGCGACCCCCAGGGCTATGAGCTGCGGGTCACCGAGATCGCCGTCGCCGACGAGATCGCCGCCGCCGCCGAGCTCGTGATGGGCAAACTTGACCGTTGCCCGGTCGCGATCGTCCGAGGCCTGACCTTCGACCCGAGCGACGAGACTGCGCGCAAGTACGTCCGGCCGGCCGCGCGGGATATGTTCCGCTGATGGCGCGCTCGGAGCTCACACCGGAGCAGCGCAAGTTCCTGGATGAGAAGCGGTTCGCCGTCGTCGGAACGCGGAACCCGGACGGCTCTCCCCATCTCGCGGTCATGTGGTACGTGCTCGACGGGGACGAGATCGTCCTCAATAGCGCGCAGGGTCGTCTCAAGGACCGGAATCTCGCCGCCGATCCCCGCATCAGCGTGATGGTCCCCGAGGGCTACCGGTTCGTGCGGATCGATGGCCGCGCGAAGATCGACCACGACCAGGCTAGGGCCCATGCCGACATCCGCCGGCTCGCCGACCGCTACTACGGCGACGAGCGGAAGGCCGATGAGGCCATGCGAAACAACTTCAGCAAGCAGCACCGGATCACCTATCGCGTGCCGATCGGGCGCGTATACGCGCAGGGCTTCTAACCGGCGCCGACCTCCCGCAGGCGCCGCCCGCTCACCCACACCTCTGCGCCACCATCGACGGGAACGATGAGCACTTCGACGACGCCGTCGTCCCGGAGGCGCGCGTCCCGAAAGCGCACCCGCGTGCGACCGTCGAGCACGGCAACGGCGCGAAGATCGTGGTCGTTCACCCAGCCCTCTCCGATCGGCGAGACGAACGTCCGTATCAGCAGCCACGAGCCTTCCTCGCGGACAACGCGAACGAAGGTCCCGTCCTGCGCGCTCCCAACCACCGTCTGGTCGGTTGGCGAGCGCTGGAGCGCGATCGCCGGTCGTTCGAGGAGGCCGTGGTCGTCGCGCCCGCTCACCATGACGATGGACTGGCTGGGCGTAGAGGCGGCGCAGCCGCCGGCCAGAAGGCCGGCGGCCGCGACGAGGAACGCGAGCCGGGGCGCTACGGGCACGCCGTCGGGTTGGCCGTTCCCTTGGTGACGTTCGTGGAGATCGTGTTGCACCACGCGCCGCCGTTCCCGATCCGATGGAAGACCTTGTTGTACTGCGTCGTCCCGAGGTCGTAGTGGTAGCTGTCGTAGACGGTTTCTGATCCCGCGATCCGCAGGTAGCGGACGTCGTCCGGGCCGGTGTTGTTGAAGAAGCCCGAAGCGACGGTCATGACCCAGAGCCCGCCAGGCGGGATGACCGTACCCGCGGGGATCTGCTTGGGCGCGCCCCCGCCGGCGGCGACGTCGTCGACATAGAGGCCGCTCACGTCGACCGCGACGCTCTGCGGGTTGAAGAGCTCGACCCACTCGCCGTCGCTTGTCGGATTCGGGGCCATGAGGAACTCGTTGATGCGGACGAGCGCGGGATCGCCGGACGCTCCGCCGCCGGCGTTGCCGTACGCGGTGTAGGTCCGCGATCCCGCGTCGTAGGTGATGACGTAGCCGGTGCCGGCCCCCGTCGTGCGGAGCCAGACGTTGCCGTTGGCGTTCAGCACCCCGCTGTAATTCGTCGGCGTCACGCCGTCCGACTGCACCGGGTCACACGGGTTGTTGGCGATGTACATGTCGGCGCCAACGCCCTGGTCGGTCACGAGCGAGCGAAGCGCGTCCATCGCGCGGTTCGAGGGATGGCCGTAGCTGTTCGTGCCGCACGGGAAGAAGACCGTCTCGGGCCTGAGCGCGTTGATGTAGCTCTGACCCGAGGAGTGGTCGCTTCCGTGGTGGTTCGCCCGCATGGTGTCCACGTTGCCGAAGAGCGGTCCGATCTTCGCTTCGATGTTGTTGTAGGTGTACCCGTTCGGGCTGGTGTTGTATTCGCCGTCCGAGTCGCCGGCGGTCGCGTATATCCAGACGCCGTAGCTCACCTTCAGAGCGATCGAGTAGTCGTTCTCCGAGGGCGGCGTCGCTTGCGCCGAGTGGTCCCCGCTGACCGGGGTCACACCGTCCGCCTGCATGGTGTCCTTGCCGTTGGCGTTCAGGATCGTCGCCGTGACGCCCGCCCCGAGGTCGATGCTCGGCCAGGGGACTGCGTTCGTGAGCGTCACGATGTGCCCGTTGATGGTCGCGCGATCGGCCTGCGTGGCGGGCCCGTGCAGCCAGCAGATCCAGCGCCGCGCGGTCTGCGAGGTCGTGCCCACGTTGTGCCACGCGATCTCGCTCGAGGGGTTCGCCGACGTGCCGACGGTGCACTGGCCGTCGCCATTCGCGTCGGTCCACGCGCCTCCGTCGTGGTCGAAAAGCGTGCCGACCGAGAAGCCCAGGCCGCCAGGCGTAAGGAGCTGGTACAGGCCGTTGCCGACGGCGCCGGGAGCGTCCTGCGGGTTCCAGGCGTAGCCGATGTGGTCGAGGTGGTGATGGGATGCCATGACGTAGTCCAGCGCGACCGGACTCGTGCCGGTGCCGCAGATCGCGCGGATCGCGGCGCCGATGCGCGTGGCATTCGTGTTCGCGCCGGTCGAGTTCCAGGCCGTCTCGCCGAGATCGATGAGCAGAGTCTTACCGGTCGGGCCGATGATGAGCTGACCGTCGCCTTGCTCGACGTCGAGCCAGTAGAGGTTCAGCTCACCGGGTGTCCATGTGCCCGACGTCGAGCACGGGACCGGCGCTGCGGCGCGGGCGGGAGCGGGCGGGGCCACGAGGAGGAACGTGAAGATCGCGAGTGCGAGTGCCAGCGCGCGAGCGGGGAGCACTCCGTACCTCCGTCACCAACCCAGAGGCTCTGGCTTGGCTCCCCTTCTCACGTCGCCAGGCGCGGGCATCGTACGTAGGACAAGCGGGCTGACGCAACGCCGGCGAGCGTGCGAGCGAGCCCTCCCCGGTCAACGTTCGGTGAAAGATCCTAGGAAATGGAAGAGGCCCGCCTTTCGGCGGGCCTCTCTCGTCGCGCTCGAAACGCTATCTAGGCGTAACGACTACGCGAGGCCGATGGACGCACCTGCTCGAAGCAGGAGCTGCAGTAGACCGGCTTGTCGCCGCGCGGCTGGAATGGCACGCGTGCCTCGCCGCCGCAGTTGCTGCAGGTGGCCGTGAAGAACTCACGCGGGCCACTCATGCCACGGCCGCCGTACTGGCCGCCGCCCATGCCGCCGGAGGCGCGACGCGCCGCACGGCAGGAGGGACAACGTCCCGGCTCGTTCATGAGACCGCGCGAGGCGTAGAACTCCTGCTCCCCGGCCGTCCATACGAATTCCTGACCGCAGTCCTTGCAGGTCAGGGTCTTGTCAGAGAAGCTCACTTTGAAGCTTCCTCCCTTTTGTTGTTGCGCCGCCTTGAGCCTCGCTTGGGATTCGGGAGGAAGTGCCTCACTCGACCCGCGTGGTGACTCTCGTCGCCGCTGCCCCTTTGGGGCACATCAAGCCTAACAGTTCAGCCCTTCTCGGGGAAGGTGTGTGGGAACGCCTCGCCGAGCCACTCGTCGTACCACTCGCCCGAACGGAACCATGAGCGCTTGAAGAGGCCCATCTGCCGGTAGCCGACCTTCTCGTTCGCGCGGCGCGATCCGCGATTCGCGTGCGCGATCCAGTTGTGCACACGGCGCATCCGGAGTTCATTCCACGCGAAACCAGTCCGTAACCGGATCGCTTCGCTGGCGATCCCGCGGCCGTAGAGATCGTGGCGGCCGATGAAGATTCCGCTCTCGCCATCGCGGCGCGTCCAATCGATGCCGAAGATGCCGGTGAAGCCCACCGGCTCGTCGTGATAGGCGATCGTCCAGTTGACCTCGTTCGTGGCGTCCGCCGAGTCCTTGAAGCGCTTCTCGGCCCTCTCGTCGGTTATCTCGCCATGGCGCGGTCCCCAGAACCGGCCGACTTCCGGCGCGAGCATCCAAACCCCGTGTAGCTTGTAGTGATCGAGCGTCGGGGGGACGAGGGACACGCCGTTCCGTCCGACGAGCTTCGGCCCGAGCATCAGCGCGTGGCATCCGGCGCGACTGGCGCGTATTCGCGCTCGGCGTTCCATCGCTCGTGCCAGGTCTCTTTCGGCATGACGAGCTGAACCTCGTCCACGTACGCGCCATCCCGGTAGTGAACGTCGTGGCCGCGCGCGTATTCGGCGTACCCGATCCGCTCGGCGATGCGCAGCGCGGCGGCGTTGTCGGAGTGGATCTCCACGGCGGAACGGCGCAGGTCCAGATAATCGAAGAGATAGCGGTGCAGGGCGATCGCGGCGTCCGAGCCATAGCCCTTCCGCCACTCGTCGGGATCGATCAGGAACTGCCGCACCGTGAATCCGGGCTCGGTCAGCGACCAGAAGCTACCGGCCGCGAGTCCGATGAGGCGCTTCTCCGTCTCGATCGACCAGAGCACCGCCCATTTGTCACCGGCGGTCTGTTTGATGCGCTCCTTCCATGTGACCGGCATGGCCGGCTCGTGCCACACCGGATGCGCGCGGCGCACGCGCAGATCGGCCATCCAGCGGTTGTAGGTCTCGAGGTCCGCCTCGACCGGCAGGCGCAGCGTCGTCTTCTTCCCGCGAATCGTTCCGCCAAGGGCCATCGCTTCGAGTATGCGGTGGGTTCAGCGCGCCCTCTTTCGGGACCTGGCCTTTCTGGCGGACGCCTTCACGCGCCCGCTCCGAGATGCCGGTCTTGCTTTCCCCTTGGATACCGGTTTCGGATGGATGCGCTCGGGAAGCTCCTTTCGGCCGGTCTCCCGATTCCATCTCTCGTAGGCCTCGTCGGTGATCTTGCCGTTGACCAGGAGCTCCGCGAACTTGCGGCGCTGCGCGCGACTCTTGAACGGCACCCTGCCTCCAGTCGGCGGAGCAGGCTGCAGGCGCGGTGCCAGCCGCCCGTTCGGTTACCGCGTGATCGGAAGACGCACCGCGAACTCCGCGCCGCCGCCGTCGACGTTGCGCGCGGTGATGTTCCCGCCGTGCGCCTGCGCGATCGCCTGAGCGATGGCCAGCCCCAGGCCCGTGCCGTTGCTCTGCGCGTTCTCGCCGCGATAAAAGCGCTGGAACAGGCGGACCTCGGCGCCTTCGGGGAGCCCCGAGCCCGCGTCGCGCACGCGCACGATCACCGCGCCGTCCTCGCGTTCCCCGCGCACGTGCACCGTCGCGCCACGCGGCGAATGCTTCACCGCGTTGTCCAGCACGTTCAGGAAGAGCTGCGCGAGCTTGTCCGGATCGCCGCGTACCGCCGGCAGGCCCTCGGTCCCCTCGAGGGCGAAGCCGACGCCGGCGTTCCTCGCCTGCACGTCCAGCGCGGCCACGGCGCCGTCCAGCAGCCGCGCGGTCGGGACCTCTTCGCGGCCCACGGCCTGCGCACCGGACTCGAGCCGGGCGACCTGCAGGAGCCCCTCGACCATCCGCGCGAGACGGCGAGCTTCGCGATGGATGATCTCGGCGACATGCGGGACCGCCTCGGCGCGGGCCTCGCCGTCGACGATCGCCTGCGCGAAGCCCTGGATCGATGTCAGCGGCGTCCGCAGCTCGTGAGAGATGTCCGCGAGGAAGGCGTGCTCGCTCCCGCGCGCGCGCTGGATCTCGGTCGCCATCTCGTTGAAGGCTGTCCCCATCTCCGCGACCTCGCTCGGCCCGGCCACGGGCACGCGCGTGCCGTAGTCGCCGCCCGCGAAGCGCCGGACGCCGCCGACGAGATCGCGGAGCGGCCGCGTGATCGTGCGCGAAAGGAGCCCCGCCACGATGAGCGCGAACCCGAGCGCCGCGAGCCCGCTGATCGCGAGCGTCGGCAGAAGCGCGCGAAGCGTATCGGCGAAGACCGCGCGCGGACGCGCGACGACGATGAACCCGAGACCGCCCGCACCGACCACCGCCTGACGGAGCTGCTGGCGCACGAAGATCCACCGTTCGGAGCCTTCGGTGAACTCCCCGATCGTGTTCGTGGTCTGTGGCTGCGGCAGCTGGACGTTGAGGAGCCTGCCCTCGCTATCGACGACCACGCGCCGCTGTGGCGTCGTGATCAGCAGCCTCGCATCCGCCGCGTGCGCCTGCTCGGTGAGCGCGTCGACGATCTCGCGCGGCTGTTGACCTGCGCGCACTCCTGTCTGGATGGCCGTGAGGAAGGGTGCAGAGAGCTCCTCGAGCCGGAGCCGCGTTTGCGTGTCCTCGTAGCGGAGCAGGAGGCCCGAGATCGCCACCGCGGCCGCCGCGAGGCCGACGACGACGACGGCCAGGTACGAAAGAAAGAGCCGGGTCGCGATGCTTCGCGGCATGGCTAGCTCGGAGCCACGAGCTTGTACCCGACGCCCCAGATGGTCTCGATCCTCGCGTCGGCGCCGGTGAGCTTGTCGCGGAGCTGCTTCACGTGCACGTCCACGGTGCGCGTCTCGCCCGGATAGGCGAAGCCCCAGACATCCTCGAGGAGCCGGTCGCGGGTGAGCACGATCCCCGGCTGCCGGCAGAAGGCCTCGAGCAGCTCGAACTCCTTCGCCCGCAGGCTCACCGCGCGTTCGCCGACGTGGACTTCGTGACGCGCGGGATCGATGCGCAGGTTTCCCACCACGAGTGCCCGACCGCCGCCGGGCATCCCCGCCGTCCGGCGCAGCACCGCGCGGACCCGCGCGACGAGCTCTTTGGGATTGAACGGCTTCGTCATGTAGTCGTCCATGCCCGACTCGAGCGCCTCGACCTTCTGGACGTCCTCCGCGCGCGCGGTCAATGCCAGCACCGGCGTGTCGGCGTGGGCGCGGATCTCCCGCAGCAGCTCGAGGCCGTTCGCGTCGGGCAGGCCGAGATCGAGGACGACCAGCGCGGGCTTCTCTTCGCTGAGCTTCGTTCGCGCTTCCGCCGCAGTGCGCGCGTGGGCCACGATGAAGTCCGCATTGCGGAGGTAGAGCGTGACCAGCTCGGCCACCGACGGGTCGTCTTCGACGACCACGATGCGGGCGGTCATGGCCGAAATGCTAAGCGTGATACCGTCCCGCACCTGTGAAAGATCCGTTCGTTCTGGGCACGATCCTCGCGCATCCCGACGACGAGACGTTCGGAGTCGGCGGGACACTCATCAAATATGCGGACGAGGGTGTCCGCGTCCACAGCCTTTGCCTCACCCAGGGCGAAAAGGGCTGGAACGGCGATCCCGAGCACCCGGTCGTCCCCCAGGAGCAGCTCGGCGCGAAACGCGCGGCCGAGCTGGCCGAGGCCGGAAGGCGCATGGGTGTCGTGTCCACCACGTGCCTCACATACCCCGATGGAGACCTCGCGGGTGTCGCCGAAGATCGCGTGGTGCGCGACATCGTCCGCTGGGTCCGTCAGGTGCGGCCGACCGTCGTGATCACGTGGGGTCCCGACGGGGGCTACGGTCATCCCGACCACATCGCTGCCGGCGAACGCGCGCTGGTCGCGCTCGAGCTCGCGGGCATCGAGCGGCACGAGCTTGGCCTGGGCTCACCGCATCGCGTGAGCCGGTGCTACCGCTTCGTCGCGTCGGCGGAGTTCGTCGACGGGCTCCGCCAGATCAACACGCAGTTCGCGGCGTACGTGGACACGCTCGCCGTCAAGCCGCAGCGGTGGACGCGCGACCGGCTCGGTGCGGCGATCGACATCGCCGACATCGCCGATCGCAAGATCGAGGCGATGAAGGCCCACGAGACGCAGGAGCCGGACTACCGCGAGTGGTTCCGCGCGCGCGACAAGGTCCCGTGGCTCTTCGGCGAGGAGGTCTTCACCCGGGAGTACCCCGATCGCGGCGGTCCGCCCCTCGAGACTGACCTCTTCGCGGCGCTGCGCTAGATCGCCGCGAGTCGAATGGGCTCGACGAGGGCGTCGGCGATCGCGCGCGTGCGCGCCGCGGGGGCGTCGAGGCGTCCGTGCACGAGCCGGTCGACGACCCCGTCCATTCCCTGGACCACGGGCGCGGACGAGCTCGTGACGTCGGCGAGCCGCGCGCTCGTGAACACGACGAGCGCATCGACCTGCGTGCGGATCAGACCGCCGGTCGCGATGTCGCTCCGGACGCGCGCCGCGTTCCACCGCGCGCGCTGCGACGGTGAGCTGCCGGGGATCCGTCGGCCGACCCCGAACTTCCGTCTCATGTACCAGTGGTCCTGATAGCAGAGGATCTCGCCGGGCTCGTCGCGCGGCTCGATCACGATCACGCCCGGCGGGCCGATGACGACCATCGGCACCTCGTCGTCGCGCCCGTCCCGCGGGCCGTAGTGAGGGACCACGACGTACCCGTCGGGCAGATGCTCGCTGAGGTAGGCGGCCGTGCGGTCGACGAGCTCGGACACGGCGCGCAGGCGCAGGGCGAGCGCCATGCCGTGCACGCCGAGCGCGAGGGCGGGGATGGGGATGAGCGCGAGGAACAGCGTGGCGGGCGTCCGGTCGAAGCCGAGCGAGCGCGCCGCTACGTCGAGGTTGAGCGCGTACGAGATCGTCGCGGCGCCGAGGCCGAGCGCCGTCCAGAAGAGGCCAGCGCGGAGCGAGCGGCGCCAGCGCCGCCGGACCGGTGGCACGCTCCCCAACATCCTCACAAGCGCAGCAGCAGGCTCGCCGGGCTGGGGTTACACGTCCATAGGACCGTGTTCCCTGACCCACTAGTACCGCTCGGGCATCATCGCCCCGATGTCACTGCGCGCGGAGATCGCCGAACAGACGCGCGTCGTGCGCAGGCTCCTGGACGAGGGCTGGCCCGAGGCGCGCGCGCTGGGGCGCGCACTGACGCGGGTCGAGCACGTGACGCTCGTCGCGCGTGGTTCGTCGGACAACGCGGCGACCTACGGCAAATACCTCCTCGAGAGCATCGCCGGTGTCGTCACGGCGCTCGCGGCGCCGTCGCTCGTAACGCGCTATCAGGCGCCGCCCTCGTTCGCGCACGGGGCGGTGATCGGCATCTCGCAGTCGGGCGCGTCGCCGGACGTCGCGGCGGTCGTCGCCGAGGGCCGCCGTCAGGGTGCCGTGACGATCGCGTTCACCAACCAGCCGCGGTCGCGGCTCGGCCGAAGCGCCGAGCACGTCTTCGCCCTGCGCGCGGGCCGCGAGCGCGAGGTCGCCGCGACGAAGACCTTCACCGCCACCTGTGTCGGGCTCGCGCTTCTCGCCGCAACGGCCGCCGAGGCGCGCGGGCGGAGCGCGCTCTCGCTCGCGGGCCTGGCGGAAGCCGTCGAGGAGGCGGTCGCCGCAGAGCGAGACACCGCAAGGCTCGCCGCGGCGATCGGACGCGCGCCGACGGTCATCGTGCTGGGCCGCGGATACCTCTATCCCGCGGCGCTTGAGACGGCGCTCAAGGTGAAGGAGCTCGCGCGCGTCTGGGCCGAGCCCTACTCGAGCGCCGACTTCGCCCACGGGCCTCGGACGCTGCTCCGGCCGCGCACCCCCGTGCTACTCCTCAGCTCACGCGGCACCACCGAGTCGGAGACGCGTTCGCTCGCCACCTCGCTCGCGAAAAAGGGGGCGCGCGTCTACGCGATCACGAACGACGAACGCCTCGCGAGTCGGGTCCGCGGCGCGGTGCTGCTCCGGGCTCCGCTCTCGGAGACGCTCGTCCCGATCAGCTTCGTCGTCGCGGGACAGCAGCTCGCCGTCGCCCTCGCGCGCCGCCACGGACGCGACCCGGAGCGGCCCGCCGGCCTCGCGAAGGTGACGCGGACCTGCTGACCGCCGCGCGCTTGGGCGTCCGGGCCGGCGGCTTCGGCTTGGGCGCGTCCTGGGGAAGGAACTCGACCGAGAGGCGATAGCCGTACGCGGCCGCCACGCGCGCCAGCGAGCGGAGCGAGGGAAGGTAGCGCGGGTCCTCCATGCGGCGGAGCTGCGTCTGAGACGTGCCCAGCCTGCGCGCCGCGGCGCGCTCCGAAAGGCCCGCCGAGCGCCGGAGCTTGCCGACCGCCTCGGCGACCGCGGAGGCCAGCGGATCGGGGCGCTGGGCCTCTTCGGCGGGCGGTGCTACCGGGGTTGGTGTCGGCTGCTCAGGCATGGAGCGCACATCCTAAGACGCGACCTCATCCGCCGCGAAACGCCCGAAAACCTGCGGTCACGAACCGAAGATCCCTGACCGCTCTCGCGATTCTCCATCGACGGGCCTTGTGGACCGTGCTAGCGTTCCGCCCGCTCGCGAAACGACGGGGGAGGATCTCATGAGACGTTCATTCGTCATGGCCGCCACCGTGGCGATGATGCTGCTGATCGCGATTCCGGTGTCCGCCGCGCCGGCGACCACGTTTACCGAAACGGTGCAAGGGGTGACCGAGAGCTTCATCGACACGCTCCCGTGTGGCGGCGCGCCCCACAGCATCACCATCACGTACAACGCCGTCTTCCACATCACCACAAAGGACGACACCATGCACGTCACGGGCACCCAGGCCGGCAGCTTCACGGCGACGCCGGTCTCCGGCACCGGACCGACCTTCACCGGACACTTCGCCATCTGGTTCGGCGCCAACCTCAACGACCAGAGCGCGAATGGCACCTTCACCTTCAACGTGTCAGGACATGGGTCGGACGGATCCAACTTCCATCAAGGCGTGGTCGCGCACTTCAACGTGACGCCGCAAGGCACGGTGAACGAGTTCTTCAAGCTGAACTGTCCCTAGTCCAGATCGTTCTCGACTCGTGAGCTGAAGGGGCCCTCCGCGGTCGGCGCGACGGCATCCCGACCGTCGGAGTGCCTGCGAGCGGGCGGCTGGCGTCCCGCGCGGTCAGGACGCGGAAAAGGCGTCGAGGAGATCGCGCTGCGTGGGGTCGTAGGCGAACAGGATCGCCCCCTCGCAGCCGGCGTCACGCGCGGCGCGCACCTGATCGCGGATGAGAGCCCGCTCACCGGCGTACCCCATGAGCCCGCCCCACATGCGGGTCTGGGGCGCGGCCGCGCGTGCCTTGGTGAGGAGCCGCGTCACCTCCGCGGTGGCGCGGCGGTACGCCATCGGGCACAGCAGATCGACGAGCCCCTCACGTGCCCAGTCTGGCCACAACTGCAGCACGCGCTCGCGCGCGACGTCGGGGTCGGGAAAGACCGCGGCCGAGATGACGAGCCCGGGCCGCTCACCGCGCAGGCGTTTCGCGCCCTCGCGCACGAGCGCCGTCACGGCCGCGTGGTCCTTGGGAGACTGCGCGTAGGTCACCTGCGGATAGCGCACGTAGTCGTAGTGGAAGCCTTCGACCCGGTAGCGCCGGACGATCTCGGCGAACACGCCGAGGGTGTGCTCGCGCGCCACGGCGTTCCGCGGGTCGGTGTAGATGCCCTCCCAGTCGGCGCCGCCGACCGGGTCGAGGTATTTCACGCCGCCCGGCCGCAGGAGCCACTCGGGATGCCGGTGGACGAGGTGCTCGCGCGAACGCGGCAGCGCGCCCTGGGCGCTGGACCAGACGAAGAACACGTTGCCCCACGCATGGACCCGCACCCCGACGGCCGCGCCGGCGCGCACCAGATGTGCGAGCGGGTCGAAGCCGTTTTCGGTGAGCGTCTCGGCGCGCGGCTCGAGGCTCGAGGCGTAATACGCGTCCCCGCGGCCGCGGACCTGGACGACGACGTCGTGGATGCCGCGGGTCGTGGCGTCCGCCATGAGGTCGTCGATCGCGCCCTTCGCTTCGATCTTGTCGCGTACGACCCAGAGCGCCTTATCCACGAAGGGCGTCACGTGCGGCGTCGATGTTCTCCGGGCGCGACTCGACCGGGATCGTGCAGCCGCCCGCCGCGAGCCACCGTCCAGATCCGGTCTGCGCGAGACCCTGCCGGGCTTCGTGCTTCGCCGCCGCGGTCGTCGTCGACGTGAAGGCCTCGTCGGAGAGCCCGCCGATGGCGCCGCGGCCGGGCACGGCGGCGAGGAACGCCGCGAGGTCGGGATTGCCCGGCAGCCGTGGGTTCCACGAGACGGCCGCTACGGGATATCGCGCCAGCTCGACGACGCGCGCGTCGGGGCCGCACACGTGCAGCACGTTGAGCGCAGCGCCCCGCGCGCCCGCGAGCACGCGCAGGTCGTACGGCGTCCCGAAGCGGCTGTACTCGCCGTCCGTGAGGGCGTCGCGGCGCGCCCACGTCGTCGTCGCGAGGAAGATCCCGTCGGCGACCTCGCACGCGTCGGCGGCGAGCTCGGCCAACGTATCGGCGACCGCGTCGAGCGCGGCCGCGACGACGTCGGTGCGTGTGCGCAGATCCACGAGCACCCGCTCTCGCCCGGCGAGACGCTCGAGGACGCTGAGCGGCGTGAAGATCGTGGCGAGGATCGGGGTGTCCGGAAGCACCTCGCGCACGAGGCGCATGCCGTAGAGGAGCTCCTGGAACGCCGGCTCGCGCACCGACCTCCGGCCGATGCGCGACCAGTCTTCGGGTTTGCGGACCGCGTACCGCTCGAGCACCGGGCGGCCGTCACGCCCGTAGCGATAGCGCGTGCCCCAGGGCTCGGCGTGGTAGTGCGCCCTCGGGTTGTATTTCACGAGATCGAGCTGATGACGCTTTGCGAGCGAGATCGTCGTCTCGGCGAGCTTCGCGGCCCCCTCGCTCTCGTCCGGGTAGAAGTGCCGCCACACCGCGAACGGCACGCGGTCGACCGTGTGACCGTCGAGTGCGCGGGTGACGCGCTCGCGTGGGTTCACAACGCGGCGAACGTGGTCAGCGTGACGCGGGCGCCCTCGAGCGCCGCGCGCACGCGCGGATCGGTGAGGGCGGCAAGCTCGATAGGCCGCTCGCGCGCGTACGTCGAGGTCGCGAGGAGCTCGGGATCGGGCTCGCCGGGATGGCACATGAGCTCGGTCACTCCGTCCTCGAGCTGCGCGAGGAGCGCGACGAGGTCGTCCACGCCGATGTGGCCCGGGTGCTGGAAGTCGCGGGTGAAGTGATCCGGCGTGCGCACGCCTTTCGCACGGTACTCGTCGCGCTGTGCCGGCGTGTGCGTCCGTGCCGCCGCGCCGGTCTCGCGCGCCAGCTCGCGGACCGCCCACGAGAGCGCGGGATGGTCGTGCACCCAGTGGTGCGTGTCGACGTGCGTGGGCTCGCGATCGATGAGCTCGCGCCCGCGGGCGAACTGCTCCCGATACTCGATCAGCGCCTCATCCCGGTCGATGGTCCGGGTGAGGAGCTCGGACGGCCGCCGGAACGACCCGTCCTGGCGTACGAGCGTGCGGATCCGCGCGGGATCGGTGAGAGGCCGAGCGTACGTCAGCACGAGGTGCACCCCGACGTCGAGTGTCGGGAGCGCGCGCGCGAGCGAGGCCGCGTGGGGGGCGCCGGGCGCGTTCGTCATGAGCGTCGCGCTGGTCACGATCCCCTCGCGGTGAGCCCGGACGATGCCTCGATCGACGCCCGCGGAACGGCCGAAGTCGTCCGCGTTCACGATGAGCCGCTTCACCACCGCGGCGTCGACTGGAGAGCGGCGCGCACGTCCCAGCCGGTCGCCTCGAGACGCCGCCGCGCTTCCTCATCGTCGACGCCGGCTTCGTCGCGCACGATGCGGATCGCGCGTTCGCGCAGCTTCGCGCTCGCGGGCCGCATGTCGACCATGAGATCACCCTTGGTGCGGCCGAGCTTCACCATCGCCGCGGTCGAGATCATGTTCAGCGCCAGCTTCGTAGCGGTGCCCGCCTTGAGGCGGCTCGAGCCGGCGAGGATCTCCGGCCCGACCCGGAGGACGATCGCGAACTCGGCCTCGGCCGCGAGCGGGGACGCCGGGTCGCAGGTGATCCCGATCGCGCGCGCATGGAGCTCCTTCGCCGCCGCGAGCGACGCGAGCACGTAGCGCGCGCGGCCGCTCGCCGAGATGCCGACGAGGACGTCGCCTTCGCGCACGACTTCGCGCGTCTCGCGCCTGCCGGCGTCCGCGTCATCCTCCGCGCCCTCGATGGCACGCCGCAGCGCCCGGTCGCCACCGGCGATGATCCCGTGGACCATCTCCGGTTCGACGCCGAACGTCGGCGGCGCCTCGCTCGCGTCGAGCACCCCGAGGCGTCCGCTCGTGCCGGCACCGGCATACCGGAGCCGCCCCCCGGCGCGAAGCGCGTCGACCACCACCTCGACGGCGTGCTCGATCTCGGGCAGCGCCTGGCGAACCGCGGCCGGGACCGTCGCGTCCTCGTCGTTCATGAGCTCGAGCAGCCGGCGCGACGAAAGCGACGAAAGCATTCGTGCGCGCGGATTGCGTTCTTCGGTGGGTCTGCTCATCACGCGCCCCACGCGAGGCGCATCGCGAGGCGTGCCGCACCCATCGCCGGCTCCTCGCGCACCGGCTCCACGGTCGCGCGCGGCAGCATCGCGAGAAGCTCGCTGCGGACCGCGCGCTCGAGAGAGGGGACTGACTCGAAGGCCCCGCCGGCGAGATAGATGGGTCCGTCGGTCAACCGCAGGCCGGACGCCACGGTCGAGGTGGCCCGCGCGAGCGCGTGCGCGCCGCGTTGAACGATCGACACGGCGATCGCGTCCATCTCCGCGGCGGCCCGCCCGACCGCCCAGACCGCGCCGATGATCGCCGGCGCGGGGTGCGGCCGGCCATAGACCTGCGGGATGACGTCCATGAACGACTGCACGTGGAGCTCGCGGAGCAGATGCGCGGTGATCGCCGTGGGCGCGCCGCGGCCGTCCGTGTGATGGGCCGCGGCCCGCAGGCCCTCGAGTCCGAGCCACACGCCGGAGCCTTCGTCGCCGATGAGGTGGCCCCAGCCGCCGGCGCGGAGCTCTTCGCCCTCGTCGTTGCGTCCGAACGCGATGGATCCCGTGCCGGCGATGAGCACCACGCCACAGCCCACCGGGTTGCCCGCGTACAGCGCGGCGATCGCGTCGTGGGTCACCTCGAGGCGGACCTCCGGGCCTACGAGCTGCCTCAGGATCGTGCGGCCCTTCTCGCGGTCCGCCGGACGATCGCCCCCCGAACACGAGAGCACGACCGCCTCGGGCCGCGCGCCGCCGAGCGATTCAGCGAGCGCCGCCCCGATCGAACCCGCGGGATCCGGCGATGAGAGCAGGTTCGCGCCGCCGCCCGCGCCGCGGCCGATCACCGCACCGTCGCGGTCGACGGCGAACGCGCGTGTCTTCGACCCGCCCGCGTCGATCCCGACCACGACCGGTCCGGCCATCAGGGCTTGTGGATGGCGCCGCCGGACACGGCGCGTCTCGCGCCCGTCGCGCTCGGCAGCGTATTTGGAAGCCCTCGCAGCCGGTAGGCGCCGAGGATCGCGAAGGCGACCGCCTCGCGCGAAGAGGCCGGTATACCCAGCTCGTCGATCGTCCGCACCGGGAGCGGCGCGACGGCCTCCCGCAAGCGGGCGAGGAGCGTCGGGTTGCGCGCGCCGCCACCGCCCACGACGAGATCCCGCCAGCGCACTCCTAGAGGTGTCTCGCGCGCGAGCCCATCGGCGACGGTGCGCGCGCTGAGCGCCACCGAGGTGGCCAGGGCGTCGTCCACCGATCTCCCCGCGCGCTCGAACAGCTCGTCGGCGAACTTTCCATCGAACTCCTCGCGGCCGGTGCTCTTCGGGGCGCGCCGAGCGAAGTACGGATGCGCCAGCGCCCAGCGCAAGGCGTCCTCTCTCACGGAGCCGCGAGCGGCGCCGGCGCCGCCCTCGTCGAATCGCTTCCGACCGCGGAGCGCGATCTGGTCGCTCACGATGTTCGCCGGGCCGGTGTCGAAGGCGACCACATCGTCGGCCCGCGGGGTCGGGATGAGCGTCAGATTGGCGATCCCGCCGAGGTTGAGCAGCGCGATCGGCGCGCGGTCGGCGAAGAGGACGTGGTCCGCGAACGGGACCAGCGGCGCGCCCTCGCCACCCGCGGCCATGTCGGCGCTCCGGAAGTCCGAGATCGTGACGATCCCGGTGCGCACGGCGACGCGCGAGGCGTCGCCCAGCTGAAGGGTGAAGCGCGGCGGAAGATGCGCGACGGTCTGACCGTGCAACGCGATGACATCCGGGCGCGCGTCGAGCGTTTCGATGAACGCGCTCGCCGCGTCTGCGTACGCGTCGCCGAGCCGGCCGTGAAGCTCAGCGAGCTCGTAGGTGTCGGATTCGCCCGACGCCGCGCGCAGCGCGATGGCGCGAAGCTCGGCCTCGTAGTCCTGATGCATGCTCGCGAGCAAACGGACGTGCGGTCGCGCCGCGTCGTCGATCTCGATCGCGGCGAGATCGATGCCATCGAGCGAGGTCCCCGACATGATGCCGATCGCGATCACGCGCTGATTCTGCCCCCGCCGTCCGGTATTGGTAGCGAGGAGCACCAGGCTCACATCCCTGAGTCACGGAGCGGAGAGCGCCTCGTGCACCGCGATCCGGAAGCGGTACAGGGCATCGTCGTTCGCGCGGCCGAAGTACACGCGGTTGGTCAGCACGATCACCGTGAGGTCGAGCGCGGGATCGATCCAGAGGCTCGTGCCCGTGAAACCGGTGTGGCCGTACGAGTCCGCTGAGAAGTGGCGGCCACACATCGGGCCGTCCGGTGCGCGGAGCGTCAGGCCGAGCCCCCGCCGCGCGTTCTCGCCTTTGGCGTGCTCGGTGCGCGCGAGCCGCGCGAGATCGTTCCCGATGACCGCGCCCTCGCGGAAGACGCGCGCGAGCCCGGACACGTCCGCCGCGGTTCCGAACAGGCCGGCGTGCCCGGCGACGCCGCCCACCGCGAAGGAGTTCTCGTCGTGGACCTCACCGCGCAGGCGTTTCTGACGCCACTCGCGGTCTTCCTCGGTCGCCACGCATTCCTCCGGGGGCCGTGGACCAAACGCGGCGCGCTCGGCCTCGACGATCTCGAGCACCCGCTCGCGCACGAGATCCGCGAACGGGGCATTCCCGACGGCGGCGAGACCGGCGGTGAGCATGATGTAGCCGAGGTCGCTGTACTTGAACTCGCCGACCTCCTGCGACAAGGGCTCCTTCGCGGCGAGCCAGACGGCCTCATCGAGCGAGTTCGCCTCTTTCCAGAGCGGCTTCCACCAGGTCAGGCCCGCGGTGTGGGTGAGCACGTGCTTCAGCGTGACGCGCTCCTTGTCGCCGCCGCGGAAGTCGGGCACGAGCTCCCGCAGCGGGGTGTCGAGCGTGATCTCGCGCTCGCGCACGAACGAGAGGAGGAGGGCGGTGGTCGCGAGCTTGGTCAGGGAGGCGAGATCGAAGAGCGAGCCCGCGGTGCACGGGCCGTCGGGGCCCGCGGTCGGGTCAGGGCAGAGCGTCCCCGCCGCGTAGGTGCCGGCCGCGCCGCCCCGCTCGACACGCACCACCGCCGCGGTGCAGAGCGCGCCGATGGCGGCGTCGACGATCGGCTTCGCGGGATCGAGGGAGATCGCTCCGGTCACGCGAAGTCGTGCGCGAACGCGCGT
Organism: Candidatus Limnocylindria bacterium; assembly: GCA_036002305.1. Lineage (GTDB taxonomy): Bacteria > Chloroflexota > Limnocylindria > P2-11E > P2-11E > 3-1-20CM-2-70-9. The sequence continues at coordinate 190,104 of DASYTL010000039.1, read as the reverse complement.
CGGTTCGGCAGCCGGACCGGGAGCCGTCCCAGCGGCAGCCGCTCGCCGGCAAGCACCGCGGCGAGCGCCTCGAGCGAGGCGGGCACGTCGCCATAAGAAAGGAGGGTCGGGCGGTCGGGCACCAGCGCCGCGTCGTAGGGGCTGCGGAGCGCGCAGAGCACGCCGCCTCCGGCGACGAGCGCTCGGACGCGCTCGGCCTGCTCGGGCTCGAACGACGCGTTCGTGGAGCAGACGACGAGCGGGCCGTCACCCTCAGGGGCGGCGCCGTCCGTTGCGAACGCGACACGCGCGCCGAGGTGACGCCGGAGCGCAGCTTCGAACGTCGCGCCCGGCGTGGCGAGCTCCTCGACCGGCGAGACCTGCTTCGGTGTGAAGTACACGACTCGGACCTTTCCGCCGAGGTGCGGCATCGGTGGGCCGATGTGCGTGATCGAAGCGCTCGCGATCTCGCTCGCGAGCTCTCGGGCGGGCCGATTGTCGATGTCGGTGTCGGGGACCTCGCGGCCGAAGCGTTCGCGGAAGCGCGATGCGCGGCTCAGCGCCTCACGGATGCGCTCGGGTCGCACGCGCTCGGCGATCCACCCAGCCGCCGCGAGCTGCCGGGTGAGGCCGCTCGTCACCATCATCGCGTCCACCCCCGCTTCGAGCCCGGTCGTGATGACCTCCTCCGCCGAGATCGCGTCGGCGATGCCGGTCATGTCGAGCGAGTCCGTCACGCAGAGCCCTTCGAAACCGAGCTCGCCGCGCAGGAGGTCCGTGAGGATCGGTCGCGAGATCGTCGCGGGCGCGGCCGGATCGAGGGCGGTGTAGCGCACATGGGCTGTCATCACCATCGACGCGCCCGCCGCGAACGCCGCCCTGAACGGCCGGAGCTCCCGACGGTCGAGCGTCGCGCGGTCGGCGGTGATGTCGGGCCGCGTGAAGTGCGAGTCGAGCGACGTGTCGCCGTGTCCCGCGAAGTGCTTCGGGCTCGTCGCGACGCCCGCGCCCTCGGACCCGCGCACCCATGCGGCGGCGAGCTCGGCCACCCGCTCGGGGTCGTCACCGAAGGACCGCGTCCCGATCACCGGATTTCGCGGCTCGACGTTGACGTCGCACACGGGCGCGTGGTTCACGGTGATCCCGTCGGCGAGCAGTCCGAGCGCGACCGCCCGAGCCGCGCGCTCCGCGTAGCTCGGCTCGCCGGTCGCGCCGATCGCCATGGCGCTCGGGAACACCGCGCGATACCCCACGCGAACGACGGACCCGCCTTCCTGGTCGACGGCCACCGGTATGGGCGGCAGGCCGCCACGCCGCGCGGCCTCCTGGACCTCGTGGATCATCGCGCGGACCTGCTCCTTCGAGCGGACGTTCCCACGGAACGCGAACAGGAGCAGGCCACCGATCCGGCCGTCACGGATCGCGTCGAGAAGCGCTCCGGGCGCGCGCTCGCCGTCGAACCCCGCCCACACGAGCGCGCCGGTGCCCAGCTCGGTCACGACCTCCGCCGCCGGCGATACCGCGCGAGCGTGATCTGCCCGAGCGGACGGCCGCGCGGTACGCGAGTGGATTTCTCGAGAACGATCCGCCGGATCTGATCGGCGTTCGGCACGATCGGGGCGATCCGCCGGACGCTGCGCGGGCCGGCGATATAGCCGCCGAGCGCGTCGATGACGTCGTTCACGCGATCGTCGATGTCGAGCATCGCGAGCGGCCGGCTTCCGAGGAAGAGCTCGATCCGCACTTCCAACCGATCGCTCTCGCTGTAGCCGACGCCGCGACCGGCCTGCGCCTCGAGCACCGCCGCATGCACGCGCCTGCGCCACTCGTTTCGGGGTGCCGCGTACGGCGGCAGCATGGCGCTGAATGTGAACCGGCGCTTCGCCACTTAAGGCGGAGGGTAGCGCTCGGGCGTGCGCTGCGCGTTGAAGCGCACCGCTAGCGGCAGGGTCCGCGGCGCGCCAGCGGTATAGTCGGGGTGCTTCGCTCGCTCGGGTCGTTCGCGATAGACAACGAGGCGACCCGCTCGCTCGCGAATCACCCCTCCCCCCGCCAGCGCGCCGCCGCCATGCCGCGGCGCTTCCCGCCCAGCGCCCTTGCTTATCATTCGATCTTCAGGGAGAGCAAAGAACCGTGCCACCGCTGACCGAGAGCGCCCGCGCGCGCTTGCCCGACAGCTCGTTCGCCTACATCGACTCGCGGGGCGGTCGGCGCCTGCCGATCCACGACGCATCCCACGTCCGGAACGCTCTGGCGCGGTTCGAGCAGGTTGGTTTCGAGGACGACGCCGCGCGAGAGCGTGCGCGGCAACGGCTCCTTCGGGCGGCCAAGAAGTACGGCATCGTCCCGCTCGGATTCTTCGACGGGCAGCTCCGCAAAGAGCGGCAGCAGGGCGAGATCAGGGCGCGGGCGACACAGGTCGCGCGCCTGCCGCGAGGCACGGTGACCTTCCTCCTCACCGACATCGAGGGGTCGACGCGCCTTCTCCGGCGGCTCGGCGACGCGTACGCGGCGCTGCTGCGCGAGGTGCGATCGATCATCCGGACCAGCGTGCGACGCGCCCGCGGCCACGAGGTGGATGCCCGCGCCGACGAATTTTTCGCTGTCTTCTCCGAGCCCGCGGGCGCGCTCGCGGCCGCGCTCGAGATCCAGCGGGGCCTGCGGAAACGATCCTGGCCGATGGACCTCGAGGTCTGCGTCCGCATCGGGATCCACACCGGCCGCCCGACGCTGACCGAAACGGGTTACGTCGGCATCGCGGTGCACACCGCCGCCCGCGTCTGCTCGGCGGGCCATGGCGGGCAGATCCTGCTTTCGGCCGCGGCGCATGGCGCTCTGGATGGACGTCAGGGTGAGGGCATCGCCTTCCGGAGCCTCGGCCGATTCGGGCTGGCAGGGCTTCCCGAGCCGGAGGCCCTCTTCCAGGTCCGCGCGACCGATCTGCGCTCGAGATTCCCACGGCCGCGAACGCTTGTCGCCAGCGCGCGCAGACCCTCCGGCTGATCGCCCCGCGGGTCAGCTCCGCTGCACGTCCACGTCGACCGAGTCATATCCCGTCGCGCCGTCCGGAATTGGATCGCGACGGACCGGAGTCTCGGTGTTCCCGGTGCCGTCGGTAGCGCGCACGACGAGCCTCGCCTTCCCGGCGCCGGCGGGCGTCCACGCATACGTCCAACGGCGCCACGTGAGCGGCCCCGCCGGGGCCTCGAGCGTCGCCACGTTCCAGATCGTCCCGCCGTCGGTCGAGAGCTCGACCTTGCTGATGCCCCGGCTCCCCGCGTACGCGATGCCCCCGACGGTGATGGCGCCGCCCGCCCAGCGCACGGCGCGTCCCGGTGTGTCGATCCGGGCATTCGTGTTCACGGCGGCGCTGTCCGACCAGCCTCGCTGCTGCCAGTAGCCGATGAAGTCGTAGTTCACGACCTCGATCGTCTGGACCCACTTCACGTTCTTCATCCCGTAGATGTTCGGGATGAGCATCCGGGCCGGGTATCCGTGGTCCTGCGGCAGCGTGTTTCCGTTCATCAGGTATGCGACGAGCGTCCGCTCCTCCATCGCTTTCGCGATCGGGATCGAGTCGGTGTAGCCGTCGACGGAGGTGAAGACCACGTCATACGCGCCCGTCTTCACACCCGCGCGGTCGAGGAGATCGCGGAGCGGTACGCCCGTCCACACCGCCGTCGAGATGAGCTCGCCGCCGACGTAGTTGGAGATGCACTCGAGGGTGTGGGCCTGCTCGACGGCCTCGAGGTCGAGAAGCTGTTCATACGTGAGCGAGAACGGTGACCGGACCTCCCCCTTGATCTCGAGGCGCCAGTCCTCGACGTTGACGCGCGGCTTCACGAGCGTGGTGTCCACCGTGTAGTGGGCTTCGTTCGGCGTGATCCGCGGGGTGATGCCGGCCAGGGCCTCGACCGCGGGGTCGGCGGGCGCGATCGCGGCGCGGGCACGGAGCCGGCGCGCCGCCATGGGCACGTTGCCGAGGCCCGCCGCGCCGATGCTCGCGAAACGCGAGAGCGGCAGCGCGGCGAGCGCGACGAGCGTCGCGACGGTCGCGGTGCCGATCAGCGCTCGTCTGCGACCGGGCGACGCCGGCTCCGCGGCGGTCGAGCGCTCCTCCGCGCCGGGCAGGACGAACGCGAGGGCGATCAGGAAGACGGCCGCGCCCGCCGCGGCGTCGATGAGGCTGGTGACCGGCTCGATCCGCTGCGAAGAGAACACTCGGGCGAGAGCGAACGCCGCGACCCACGGCAGCAGGCCGAGCGCGACGACCGCGGCGGTGCGGCGTCGCGGCGAGACCGCGAGGTATCCGGTCGCGGCGCCGTCGATGAAGAAGAGCGCGATCACGCCGGCGACCAGCAGGATCTTCGCCCACTGGTGGAGAACATCGATCAGCGGGACCGAGATCGCGCCCGGCAGTACGTCGATGATCGCCTGACCCAGGCTGTCGGCCACGAAGGGCATTCCGGCGAGGCTGAGAAGGAACGCGACGTCGAGGGCAAAGAACATCGCGAGCGCTCCAACGAGCATCCCCGTGCGCGCACGCCGGTCGAACCGGCTCACGTATGGCACGATACGCCGCGTTGTCTTCGTCGCTTCCTCCATTGACTCCCGACGATCTGTACGACTTCCGCTTCCTCACGGATGCCCAGATCTCGCCCGACGGCGAGCGCGTCGCGTACGCGGTCAAGGCCGTGAACGAGAAGCGCGACGGCTACCGCGGCTCGATCTGGCTGCTCCCCTTCGACAGCACTGCCGCGGCCGTGCGTCTCACCGCCGGCGAATCGCTCGATTCGTCGCCACGGTGGTCGCCTGATGGACGGCGGATCGCCTTCCTGTCGGATCGCGGGGAAGCTCCGAAGGGTCGGAAGCGTCCGCCGCGGAACGTTTACGCTCTCGACCTGGGCGGAGGGGAGGCGCGCACGATCACCCGCTTCGCCGACGACTGCACCGACCTCGCCTGGTCGCCTGACTCGAAGTCGCTCGCGTTCGTGGTCAAGGATCCGCCCCCGGAGAGCGAGACCGACGACGGCATCCGCGTGTACGACCGGGCCCGCTACAAGTCGGACGAGGGCGGGCTCTTCGATGGGCGTCGCGAACACATCTGGCTGGCCTCCCTCGACGGCTCTCCCCCGCGGCAGCTGACGAACGGCGACTGGGACGATGGGCAGCCCGAGTTCTCGCCCGACGGTCGCGAGATCGCCTTCGTCTCCAATCGCACCGACGCGCGTGACCTGAACACGGTCGCGGACATCCACGTCACAGACCTCGCGGGGAAGACTCGCCGCGTCACCGATGGCGAGGGAAGCTTCGGAAATCCCTCGTGGTCGCCGGACGGCACGGCCCTGACCGCGTATGGCACCGACCGCGCGGTGGGCTCCGCCGCGCGCAACATCCACCTCTGGGCGTTCCCAGCCGATGGGGGCTCGTCGCTTCGCGCCCAGGGGCCCCTCCCCCTGCCCCTCGGACCCCCCGGCCAGGATCTGCTCGATGGATGGGACCGCACGGTCGGCTCGTCGGTCATCAGCGACATGCGCGGCCATGCGCAGACCCTGCCGCCCGCGTGGACGGAGGACGGCCGCATCCTGTTCCTTGGCTCGGACCAGGGCACCGCGAACGCCTACTCGTGCGCGGCGGACGGCGGGGATGTCCGAGCCGAGACCATGGGCAGCCACCAGATCGTCTCGTGGTCGCTCGACGGGTCGCGCCGCCGGTTCGCGGCGATCGTCGCGACCGCGACCGATCCGGGGAACCTGTTCACCGGCGAGATCGGTGGCGCGATGAGGAAGGCGAGCTGCCTGAACGACGACCTCCTTGGCGCGCGCTTCGTCCGCTCCCCTGAGCGCGTCGAGTTCACCGGCGCGGACGGGTGGAGGATCGAGGGCTGGCTCCTCAAGCCGCGCGGGTTCGATCCCGCGAAGCGCTGGCCGCTGGTGCTCGAGGTCCACGGCGGCCCGCATACCGCGTACGGACACTCGTTCTTCCACGAGTTCCACGTGCTCGCGGGGCGGGGCTACGCCGTGCTGTTCACGAATCCGCGCGGCAGCCACGCGTACGGCGAGCGCTTCGTGACCGCGTGCGTCGGCGACTGGGGCGGGAAGGACTACGAGGACCTCATGGCCGGGGTGGACCACGCGCTCGGCTGGGGCTGGGTCGACCCGAAGCGGCTCTACGTGACCGGCGGAAGCTACGGCGGCTTCATGACGAACTGGATCGTCGGGCACACCGACCGCTTCCGCGCCGCGGTCACGCAGCGGAGCGTCTCGAACAACATCTCGGCCTTCGGCACGAGCGACATCGGCTGGCACTTCTGGGAGCACGAGATGGGCGACGCGACGCCATGGCGCGGCGGCGAAAAGCTCGTGGAGCGCTCGCCCCTCACCTACGTCACGAACATCAAGACGCCGCTCCTCATCCTCCACGCCGAGCGCGACCTGCGCTGCCCCATCGAGCAGGCGGAACAGCTCTTCGTGGCGCTCAAAGTGCTCGGGAAGGAGGCCGTGTTCGTGCGCTTCGGCGAGGACAACCACGACCTCACGCGCGGCGGCAAGCCGAAGAGCCGCGTCGAGCACTGCCGCCGGATCGCGGACTGGTTCGATGCGCACGCTTGACCTCGCGGTGCGGCCCGCGACGCTCGACGATGCCGAAGCGATCGAGCGCATCCGTGTCGAAACGTGGCGTGCGACGTACCGCGGGCTCCTCCCAGATGGCCTCATCGATGGTCTGCGGGTGGACGCCGAGCAGCGCCGCGAGCGGCTGCGCCGGCAGCCGTCTGATCAGTTTGGCCTTGTCGCGGAGGAAGGCGGCGACGTGGCCGGCTATGCCTTCGGCGGCCCCGAACGATTCAAGGATCCGGAGTTCCACGGCGAGGTCTACGCGATCTACGTGCTTCCCGCGCGCCAGGGGCGGGGCCTCGGGCGCGCCCTCATCCGCGAGTCGGCGCGCGAGCTCGCCGATCGCGGCATGACCTCGCTGCTCATCTGGGTGCTTCGCGAGAACGCGATCGGTCGCCGGTTCTATGAGCGACTCGGAGGGCGCGTCGTGCGGGAGAAGCCCCTCGAGGAGTTCCCCGGCGCTCAGGATCACGTCGAAGTCGGCTACGGCTGGCTGGACACCTCGCCCCTGCGCTGACTAGCGCGCCGGTCCGAGATCCAGGTCCTTCGGCGGCTCGTCGGGCAGCACCCAGCGGATGTAGGGCTTTGCCCACTTCAGGTGGAGCTCGTTCGCGCGGTCGGTCGCCGCGGCGTAGAGCCGCTCGAAGGAGGGCCCGTCGCGCCGATCGAGCGCGGCCAGCACTGGGGCGAGATGTTCCCTCTCGTACGCCGCGAGGTCCTCCGCGTACTTCGGCCGCGTCTGCATGAGCTTGCCCTGGAGCCCGCGCACCCGCCGCGCGAAGTAGGAGGCGAGGTCCCAGTTCCCGCCGCGGGCCGCGTACGCGCACTTCCACCACGCGCTCCCAACCGACTGCATGATCTCGCCCGTCCCGGGTAGCAGCTCCGCGATCTGCTCGAGCGTCAGCGCCCTCGTGGAGGCCGGGCCCTGCGACTCCTCGCTCATCGCGTGATAGTACGAACGTGCGTCAGCCGGGCCGCGACTGGCTCGCGGTCTTCGTCGAGAATTTCCGAACGAGCGAGATCCCCCTTCCCCGGCGTCTGCTGGTCACGGCGCGCAACATCACGCGGCGCGTGGCGCTGCGAAGGCCCTGCTGCGGCCACGACGGCGAGCCGGGCTGCTGAGTGACTGCCGAGCCGGAGGGTCCTCCGCGCCGCCGCTAGCATTGGCCCGCCGGTGAAAGAGCTTCTCCAGGGCCGTCGTTTCGGCTTCGCGCCGCGGCCGGCCGTCGCGTTCATCGCCGTCGGGATCGGGATCGCGCTGACCCTCAGCGACCTCATGGCGTGGTTCGCGTGGGGCTCGCGGCAGACGAACGGGTTCGTCGTCGTCGCCGACTGGCTCGCCCTTACCGCGACCGTGGTGCTCGGCGTCGGGATCCTCACCTCGCTCGCCGAGTATCTCGACGCGCCCGAGGACGACCGCGGGATCGCGAGGCTGGACCTGCTCGCCACGATCGTCGCGTTCCTGCTCTACGGCGCCTCGGCCTTCCTCCGCGGCCTCGACACCGGCGCGGCGGCGACGCCGCCCGCGCCGTTCCTGCTCGCCGTCGCGGGCCTGATCGTCACGCTCGTCGACGCGGCGGTCGCGGCGAATCTCTACAGCGCGCGCGAGTGGGAGGAGCTCGAGGAAGAGCCGATGCGCGAGCGCCGCCAGCGGAGGCGTGCCGCCGGTCGCTAGCCGGTCGCGGGGTCCCGGCGAAGAGCGCGCGCCCCCCGCCGACCCCGCTCGGATCTCGCTTCGCCGACGTCTGTCGCCTCAGTCGTCGGCCGTCCGCGGAGCTCGAACGCGGCGAGCACTCGCTCCGGATCCTCACGCAGCGCCCGGCGCGCGCCCGCGTCGCGCATCAGGGCTTCCGCCCTCGAGGCGTCATTCATGGCGGCCTCGACCACGCGTGTGAGCTTTCGCATCGGCGTCCTCCCGTGAGGTGATGAGCGACGACGCTCGCATCAGCCCGCACCTTCGACCAGAAGACACCAAACGCGCGGGATGTTTCCTCGGCGACAGTTCAGGCCGACGCGAGCTCGCGGAGGCGGAGTGCGTTCTTGGGCGCGTAGGCCATCTCGTCGTTGTTGAAGTAGGCGAACACGTCACGTCCCTCGGCCCGCCAGCTTTTGATCCGCTCGGCCCACGCGCGCAAGGTTTCGTCGTCGTAGCTCGAGCCGTAGCGGCGCGTCGGCCCGTGAAAGCGCAGGTAAACGAAGTCGGCGGTGACGGCCAGCTGCGTGGGCCAGTGCGGCGTGTCGCCAGTCACGAGCGCGATCTTGCGGCGCCGCATGAACGCGAGCGCCTCCTCGGTGAACCACGAGGCGTCTCTCGGCTCGAGCGCGTGGCGCCGCCGGCGAGGCGCGACCATGCGGAAGAATCGGTCGGCGCGCGCCTCGTCGTACTTCATCCGCGGCGGGAGCTGCACGAGGACGACGGCGAGCTTCGGGCCGAGCCCCGCCATCGTCCCGTAGGAGCGCTCGATGCTCTGGCGATCGACTTTGAGCCGCTTGATGTGCGTGATGAACCGATTGATCTTCACGGCGTAGACGAAGTCGTCCGGCACCGCGCGCCGCCATCTCTCGAACGTCCTCTTCTCGGGCTGCCGGTAGAACGGGTTGTTGAGCTCGACCGTGTCGAAATAGCGCGCGTAGTAGTCGAGCCACCTCGCCGTCGGCAGCGCCATCGGGTAGAAGCGTCCTTTCCAGTGCTTGTAGTGCCAGCCCGAGGTGCCGATCCGAAGCTCGCTCATATGCTCTCGGCGTGATCCGCGTCGAGGATCTCGTGAAGCGCTACAAGAAGGCGGACAGGAACGCGGTCGACGGCATCTCGTTCGAGGTGAAGGCCGGCGAGTTCTTCGTCCTGCTCGGTCCGAATGGAGCCGGGAAGACCACGACGATCTCGATCCTCACGACAACGCTCGCTCCGACCGGCGGTCGCGCGACGATCGACGGCAGCGACGTCGTCCGCGAGGCCAGCGCCGTGCGCCGGAAGGTCGGGATCATCTTCCAGCGGCCGAGCCTCGACCAGAACCTCACGGCCGAAGAGAACGTCCGCTTCCATGCGGTCCTGTACGGCCTCTATCCCTACGCGCCGACGTACGGCCTCATGCATCGCGACTATCGCGCGCAGGTGGAAGAGCTCGCGAAGCTCCTCGGGATCGCTCGAGACATCCACAAGCCGGTACGGACGTTCTCGGGCGGGATGCGGCGCAAGCTCGAGATCATGCGCAGCCTTCTGCACGACCCGAAGGTCCTCTTCCTCGACGAGCCGACCGCCGGCCTCGACGTGCCGAGCCGAAGAACGCTCTGGGAGCATCTCGCCGAGGTGCGCCGCACGAGCGGCACCACGATCTTTCTGACCACCCACTACCTGGAAGAGGCCGAGGAGGCCGACCGGATCTGCATCATCGACAAGGGTCGCGTCGTCTCGTTCGGCACGCCCGACGACATCAAGCGCGACCTCGTCGAGGACTACGTGCTCGTCGACGCCGAGGATCGCACCGGCCTCCGCGACGAGCTCGCGCGCCTCGGCTATGTGACCACCGCGGGTCCGCCGTTCAAGCTGCAGCTCGATGGCCATAGCGTCCACTCGATCCTCCGCTCGATCGACACCCCGCTCACCGTCGTGAAGACCCACACGCCCAGCCTCGAGGACGCGTACCTCGAGATCGTTGGCAAGACCAATGAGTGAAGCCTCGGCGATCCTGGCGCTCGCGCATCGCGACTTCATCAAGCTGCTGCGCGACCGGCAGCGCATCGTCGCGGACTTCGCGTTCCCGCTCATCTTCATCGGTATCCTCGGGACGACCCTGCAGGCCGGCTTCGGCGAGCGCGCCGGCATCAACCTCATGGACTACGTCTTCACCGGGGTGCTCGCCCAGACGGTGTGGCAATCGGCGGCGCTCGGGCTCATCTCGCTCCTCGCGGACCGGGAGCAGGATTTCAGCCAAGAGATCTTCGTCTCGCCGATCTCGCGCTACTCGATCATCCTCGGAAAGATCCTTGGCGAGTCTCTCGTCGCGCTGCCGCAGGCGCTCGCCATCATCGTCTTCGGGTTCATCCTGCAGATCCACATGTCGCCCGAGCAGCTGTGGCGCATGGCCCTGGCACTCGGCGTCGTCGCGCTGTTCGGCGGCGCGTTCGGGGTGATCGTGCTCGCGAACCTCTCGAGCCAGCGCGCCGCGAACCAGATCTTCCCCTTCGTGCTGCTGCCGCAGTTCTTCCTGGCGGGCATCTTCAACCCAATCCAGAACCTGCCGCTCCCGCTCGACATCCTCTCGAAGGTCGCGCCGATGCGCTACGCGGTGGACCTCATGCGCGACGCGTACTACGGCGGTCTGCCGCTATCCCAGCAGGTCCAGCTGTTCGACGCGCCGACGAATCTCGCCATCATCGGCGCGATGTTCGTGGCTTTCATGGTCGTGGGGACGTTCCTGTTCGTCCGCGCGGAGCGGAACCGCTAGATCGGCACGCCCGTGAGGAAGAAGATCACGCGCGCCGAGACCTCGCCCGCGAACACGCAGCCCAACGCGACGTAGAGCAGTCCCGTCGACGACTGCGTATTCATCCCGGCCGTCCACCACGCCGCAAGCGCGACGACGAAGGTCATCAGCAGCCCGACGCCGATCCGGAGGGCGAGCGCGACCGCGAGTCCGGTCTCCCAGGTGCCCGAGAAGTCGCCGCGGAGCGCCACGATCCCAACCACCACCATCTGCAGCGCGACGCCGGTCACGACGACGAGAGCCGCGCGCCTGAGCGGCCCCGGCGAGAGCTTCGGGGTCACCAGGTACCAGTGGCCGAGCAGCATCGCCGCATTCGCTCCGCCGAGGGCCACGGCACCGAGCGGTAACGCGCCGATCGCGAGCGCCGTCGCGAGCGGGTCGGATGCGAACGTCGCGGGCCGCGCAAGGGCGATGACGCCGAGCGTCGCGAGGCCCGCGAGGGACGCGAGGATGCCCGCCGCGATGCGCAGGCCGCGCACCGGCAGGAACACCGTGACGAGCTGGATGATCACGAGGATCGTGACGACGACGAGGAGCTGCCCGTAGGCGCCGAGTGGTCCCGTGTCGATCCCCGCGGTCTCGGCGACGTCGCCGCGCGGAAGCGTGGGCACGAGGGCGAGCGCGGCCGCGATGGCGCCCGCGTCGACGAACGCGACGAGCTTCAGGAAGCCCGAAGGGGCGCGGCCGGCTCGATCGACGAACCACATCAGGAAGGAGCCGCCGACGGCGAGCTCGGTGAGCACGACGGAGAGCACGATCGGCAGCGTCGCGATCGCCATCTACCCGGGTCACGCTAACGTGGCCGAGTGACCGGCTCAAACGAGCACGACCGTCGCGTCGCCGCGATGTTCGACGGCATCGCGCCCCGCTATGACCTCCTGAACCGTGTCCTGTCGTTCGGCCGCGACCTCGCCTGGCGCCGCCGCGCCATCGCGCTGGCCGGGCTCGGCGCGGGAGACCGCGCACTCGACGTCGGCGCGGGGACCGGCGATCTCTCGCTCGGGCTCGCGAAGGCCGGGCCGAGCGGGCGCGTGATCGCGGTGGACCTCGCGCCGCGGATGCTGGCCCGCGGGCGGGCGCGCGCCGGCGTTTCGGTCGGGCTCGTCGTCGCGAGCGCGGAGGCGCTCCCGTTCGCCGACGGCGTCTTCTCGCGGGTCATGGCCGGGTTCGCGGTGCGCAACTTCGGGCGCCTCGATCGCGGCCTCGCGGAGATGCGTCGCGTGCTGCAGCCGGGCGGGCGCGCGGTGGTCCTCGAGCTCTCGCAACCGCCGAACCCGGCGCTCCGCGCGTGGCACCTCTTCTATCTGCACCGGCTCTCGCCGGTCCTCGCGAGGCTTCTCGGCTCGAGCCCCGAGGCCTACCGGTACCTCCCCGCGTCGATCGAGGCGTTCCTCGATCCGGAGCGGCTGGCGACGGCGCTCCGCGATGCCGGATTCGAGCGCGTGCGCTACGAGCGGCTCACCTTCGGCGTCGCGACGATCCACGTCGGCGAAACGTAGTCGTATCGTTCGAACGGAAGGGAAGGGCCGTGGACTTCGATATCCCTGAGGAGCTGCAGCTCCTGGCGCGCACGGTCCGCGACTTCGTGGAGACGCGCCTGCAGCCGATCGAGGAACAGGTCGAGGACTCGGACAAGATCCCCGACGACGTCCTGAAGGAGATGGCCTCGCTCGGCTTCTTCGGTCTCCCGTTCCCGGAGGAGTACGGCGGCGTCGGCGCGGGCGACCTGGGGTATTGCCTCGCTCTCGAGCAGTTCGGCCGCACGAGCGCCGCGTTCTCGAACGTCATCGGCGCGCACACCTCGATCGGCTCGATGTCGATCTTTCTCGGCGGGACCGAGGAGCAGAAGCGCCGGTACCTGCCGGACCTCGCGGCAGGGAAGAGGATCGCGGCGTTCTCGCTCACCGAGCCCTCGAGCGGCTCCGACGCGGCATCGATCCAGACAACGGCGACGTTCCGGAACGGCTGCTGGATCCTGAACGGGACGAAGATCTGGGTCACCAACGGACCCATCGCCGACGTCGTCGTGGTCTACGCGGCGAACGATCGCGCGAAGGGCGCGCGCGGGGGCATCACCGGCTTCATCGTCGAGAAGGGGTTCAGGGGATTCCGGGTCGGCAAGGTCGACGACAAGATGGGCCTGCGCGGCTCGTACACCGGCGAGCTCGTCTTCGAGGATTGCGAGGTGCCGGAGGCGAACGTCCTCGGCGGACAGCCGGGGACCGGTTTCCGCACCGCGCTCGGCGCGCTCGACATCGGCCGTATCTCGCTCGCGGCCGGCGCGGTTGGTTCGAGCCAGCACCTCCTCGAGCTTGCGATCGCCCACAGCAAGCGGCGCCAGCAGTTCGGGAAACCGATCGCCGTGAACCAAGCAATCCAGTGGATGCTCGCGGACTCCGCGGTCGAGATCCACGCGGCGCGGCTGATGGTGTACGACGCCGCCTGGAAGCTGGACCAGGGCAAGCGCGCCTCGCTGGAGGCCGCGATGGTGAAGGTCTACGCATCGGAGATGGCGAACCGCGTCGCCGATCGCGTGCTGCAGATCCACGGCGGCATGGGCTACATGAAGGAGTCTCCCGTCGAGCGCGCGTACCGCGACGCCCGGATCCTGCGTATCTATGAGGGGACGAGCGAAGTGCAGCGGATGATCATCGCGGAGGAGCTTCTGAAGTAATGAAAGACCGAGCGACGAGCGGCTTTGCCGCGAGGAGCGAGCCAACCAGCCTTGAGCGTGGTCTCCTCGGCGAAGCCGAGAGATTGAGCAGGTGCAGCCGATGATCATCGCGGAAGAGCTGCTGAAGAGCTAGAAGGTAGGGGGATGGCGAACAAGATCAAGGTCGAGGTCAAAGAACGCGCTCCCGTCACCGGTCGACCGTGGACGCGGCACTACGATCCCGATGTTCCGGCCTCCCTGGTGTACCCGAGCGTGCCCTTGCAGGCGATGCTCGACGACGCCGCGGAGAGCCACCCGAACGCGACCGCGACGATCTTCTTCAACCGCAAGCGCACCTACCGGAGCATCTCGGACGACGCGTGGCGCTTCGCGAACGGGCTGCGCCGGCTTGGCGTGAAGAAAGGCGACCGGGTCGCGCTCGTCCTGCCCAACACGCCGCAGTTCGTCATCGCGTTCTACGGCGCGCTGCGCGCGGGCGCCGTCGTCGTTCCCTGCAACCCGCTCTACACGGCACCCGAGCTCCAGCATCAGCTCGAGGACTCCGGGGCGACCGTCGTGGTCGTGCTGTCGCGCCTCTACCCAGTGGTGAAGGCCGCGCGCGCCGGAACCGCGGTCGAGCACGTCGTCGTGACGAACATCAAGGAAGAGATGCCGCCCATGCTGCGCGTGCTCTTCACGCTCGCGAAGGAGAAGAAGGACGGGCACAGGCAGCCGTTCGCCGGCGATCCCGGCGCGATCGCCTTCTCGCAAGTCCTCGCGGCGCCCGCCGATCGGTTCGACGCCGGGACCGGTCGCGACGACATCGCGGTGCTCCAGTACACCGGCGGCACGACGGGCGTCTCGAAGGGCGCGATGCTCTCGCACCGCGCGCTGGTGGCCAACACCCTCCAGTCGCGCGCGTGGTTCACGAACCTTCGCGACGGGCAGGGCGCGACGATGGCGGTCATGCCGTTCTTTCATGTCTATGGGCTCACCGTCGTCATGAGCCTCGCCGTGCAGTCCGGCGCGGCGATGATCCTCGAGCCGCAGTTCGATCTCGAGCACGTGCTCAAGGACGTGCAGCGCCATCGCCCGGGGATGTTCTCCGGCGCACCGCGCATCTACAACGCGATCAACAACTCGCCGCTGGCGAAGAAGTACGACCTGCGCTCCATCGAGGCGTGCATCTCGGGCTCCGCGCCGCTGCTCATCGAGACGCACCGGACGTTCGTCGAGCTGACCGGCGCGCGGCTCGTCGAGGGCTACGGCCTCACCGAAGCCGCTCCGGTCACGCACTGCAACCCGCTGTTCGGAGAGGGCAAGCAGAAGGTCGGCTCGATCGGCGTGCCGTTTCCGGACGTCGAGTCCAAGATCGTCGATCTCGAGACGGGTGAGCGCGAGATGCCGCCGGGTGAGCCGGGCGAGCTCATCGTCCGCGGCCCGCAGCTCATGGACGGCTACTACAAGCGTCCCGAGGAGACCGCGCAGACCCTGCGCAATGGCTGGCTGTACACCGGCGACATCGCCACGGTCGATGCCGACGGCTACGTCTCCATCGTCGACCGGAAGAAGGAGATGATCATCGTCTCCGGCTTCAAGGTGTACCCGCGCGAGGTCGAGGAGGCTCTGGCGAAGCACCCGGCGATCATGGATGCGGCGGCGGTCGGCGTGCCCCATCCGGTCAAAGGTGAAGAGGTGAAAGCCTTCGTCGTCCTGAAACCCGGTGCGACCGCGACCGCGGACGACATCAGGGCGCACTGCGAACACCATCTCGCGCCGTTCAAGCGGCCGCGCGAGATCGAGTTCCGCGACTCGCTTCCGAAGACGCTCATCGGCAAGACGCTGCGCCGCCAGCTCGCGCAGGAGGACAAGGCAAAGCGCAAGACCGCCGTCCCCGCGTGAGCGTCAGCGAGCGCGAGCGACTCACGCTCGCGCGCGTCGTCGAGACGTTCCTCCCCGACGCGCCTGCGCGCGCCGTCGCGGAAGGGATCGTCGCCGAGCTCGACGCGGTCGGGCGGCCCAAGCTCGTGAGCGACCTCGTCCTGTTCCTCCGGATCATCGAGCAGCGGCTCGCGAACCTCGCCCTGACCGGACGGCTCTCGCGCTTCAGCGAGCTCTCCGCGCAGGACCGCGAGCGTTACCTGCTGCGCTGGGCGGATGCCGCGCTGCCGCTCCGCCGCACGGCGTTCCAGGCGGTGAAGCGTCTCGCGCTCTTCGTCGCGTACTCGCGCGCCGCTGGCGGCTCGAACCCTCTCTGGGAGCGCACCGGTTACCGCCGTCCGCCGCTCGCGCCGCCAGCCGCTCCGACCCACATCAGCTCGCGCACCGTCCGCGCGGGTGAGACGGTCGACGCCGACGCCGTCGTCGTCGGCTCGGGTGCCGGAGGCGGCGTCGTGGCGGCCGAGCTCGCGGCCGCGGGCCGCAAGGTGATCGTCCTCGAGCAGGGCGCGCTCCTCCGCGAACCGGACTTCGACGGCGACGAGGCGCGCGGCGCGGCGCGGCTCTTCTGGGACCGACAGCTCCTCACGACCGAGGACCTCGCGCTCTCGATCTTCGCCGGACGGACCGTTGGCGGCGGGACCGTCGTGAACTGGAACACGTCGCTCCGCCTGCCGCCCGAGGTCCGCGACGAGTGGACGGCCCTCGGTCTCGACGGCATGGATGCCGAGCTCGATGGACACTACGACGCGATCGAGCGGCGCATCGACGTCGACGTTGACGAGAGCGCGCCAAACGTCGCGAACGGCCTGCTCGCGCGCGGCCTCGATGCGCTGGGCCTCGGTTGGAGCTGCATTCCGCGCAACGTGAAGGGCTGCGGCGACTGCGGGCACTGCGGGTACGGCTGCCGTCGCGGGGCCAAGCGTTCGACGCTGGTCACGTACCTCGCGGACGCGTGCGCGCGTGGCGCCGAGGTCATCGCGGCATGCCAGGCCGAGCGAGTCGTGATCGAGCGCGGACACGTGACCGGGGTCGAGGCGACCGCGGGTGGCGCGCCGCTCCACGTCCGGGCTCGCATCGTCGTGCTCGCCGGCGGTGCCATCGGAACGCCGGCTCTGCTCCTGCGCTCCGGTCTCGGCGGACCGACCGTGGGCCACGAGCTGCACCTGCACCCGGTGCCACCCGTCCCGGCCTTCTATGACGAGCCCGTGCGCATCTGGTCGGGCGTGCCCCAGTCCGTCGTGTCCGAGGCGTTCGCCCATCTCGATGGCGCTTACGGCTTCCGCCTCGAGATCCCCTCGACGCTCATCGGCGTGCTGGCCGCTGCGCTACCGTGGCGGTCTGCCACGCAGCATCGCGCGCTGATCGATCGCGCGGAGCGCCTCTCGGTGATCATCCCGATCGTCCGCGACCGTGAGTCAGGCCGCGTCTCGATCGATCGGGCCGGCCGACCGCTCGTCCACTACCGCGTGCGCGGCCTCGCCGAGCGCCACGCGATCCGCGCGATCGTGGAGGCCGCGCGCGTCCACCTCGCCGCCGGCGCGCGCGAGGTGCTGACGCTGCACACCGACCCGTTGCGGCTTCGTCCTGGCGAGGACACCGAGGCGTTCGCACGCGAGGTCGAGCGCCGCGGCATCGCGCCGAACCGGGCGGCCGTCTTCAGCGCGCACCAGATGAGCACCGCCCGCGTGGGCGCGGACGCGCGCACGAGCGTCGCCGATCCTGATGGTCGCGTCCGGGGTGTTCAGGGTCTCGTGGTCGCGGATGCCTCCGCTTTCCCCACCGCATCGGGGGTGAACCCGATGCTTACGATCATGGCCCTTGCCCGCCGCAACGCATCGCGTATCCTCGCCGCCGGGTGAGGTGGGGCTTGGCCGCTCTGGGGCTTGGCATCGCCGCGGCATGCGGGGGCCCTGTTGTTCCCGCCGCGACCGAGACCGCTCCGGCGTCCGGCGGAGCGATCGTGGCGACCACCCCCGGCACGGCGGCGCGACCTTTCCGCGAGCTCGCGGGCGCCGCGAGCGCCAGCCCGTACCGGGTCACCTATCGCGTCTCGTCGAGCGCGGGTGGCCAGGCGGTGAGCGCGACGCAGACCTGGTATGTGAGCGGAAGGAATTTCCGAATGGATCTCGGCGTCGCCTCAGCCGGCGGCTCCGGATCGTTCTCGGTCTTCGTGATCCCCGACGGGACGTACAGCTGCGTCACCGCGGCGGGTGCTTCTGGCACGCAATGCTTTGGCATGCCCCAGGCGCAGGCGTACGCCCAGAGCCCGGGTGCGGCGCTCGACGCGGAGATCCGCGCGAATCCGGATGCGTTCGGCGCGACCTACCGCGACACGCGGACGATCGCCGGGACGAGCGCCTCGTGTTACGGCATCGCCGGTACCGCGGCGGGATTCAGCCAGGGGACGATCTGCTACACGAGCTCGGGCGTGCCGCTGCTCTATCAATTCGACTCGTCGGGGTTGTCTTTCACGATGGAGGCGACGAGCTTCGGCGTGCCGACCGACGCGGACTTCCGTCTGCCCGCGCCGGCGCAGAAGATCCCGGGGACGCCTTAGCTGCTAGCGGACGGCGACGCTGGCGGTGATGACAAAGTAGTCGTTGATGATGCCGTCGAGCGTGTTGTAGACGATGCGGACCACCACGTTCACCGGCTCGATCGCCGGCACCTGCATGTGCGGCCGCACGAGCTTCGCGCTCCAGACCGCCGGATAACCGCTGTACATGGCGAGAAGATCGCATCGCCGGCGTTCCGCAACATCGGCCGCGCGAGTGAGCCCGTCTCCCGATCGCGTACTCCCCCGCCGTCGTACTCCCCCGCGCGGGTGAGCGGGGAGCGCAGCCGCTACCGTACGCCCGTGGTCGAGCCCGAGGTCGTCGTCGTCCCGGCCGGGGACGCTCTCCTCGGAGACCCTCCGCGGACCCAACACGTCAACGTCTTCGCGATCGCGCGGCATCCGGTGAGCGTGGCCGAGTACGGCGAGTTCCTCGATGCAGCCGGACACGCTCCGCCTGTCACCTGGGGCACACAGCGAGCGCATCGTGACCGCGCCGTGCAGGAAGTTTCGTGGGCCGACGCCGTCGCGTACTGCCGCGCCCTCACCGTCCAGGCCGGCCGCATCTACCGGCTCCCCGACGAGCGTGAGTGGGAGAAGGCCGCCCGGCTCGAGGGGACGCTCGAGGGTCTCGGCCTGCGCGAGTGGACGAACAGCTGGCTCGACGGCGGTCGCGTTCTCCGGAGCGGCAAAGACCCCGCGGCGCGGATCTTCGCGGGCGACGATCTGCGCGGCGTCGGATTTCGGCTCGTCCGCGGCATGACCGGCCGCTAGTGCGGCGCCGCGTTCCCATCATCGTCGCGAGCGGCAACGGCGCGTCCGCGATGGCGGCGGGCATGCTCGTCCTCGCACGCGGCGGCTCGGCGCTCGATGCCGTCGAAGCGTGCGCCAAGATCATCGAGGCGGATCCGACCGACACGAGTGTCGGGCGCGGCGGAAAGCCGAACGTCCTCGGCGAGGTCGAGCTCGATGCTTCGATCATGGACGGCACCACGCATCGCACCGGCGCGGTGGCGGCGCTCCATGGGTACTTCCATCCGATCAGCGTCGCCCGCGCGGTCATGGAGCGAACGCCACATGTGTTCATCGTCGGCGAGGGCGCGGCGCGGTTCGCGCGCGAGATCGGCGCCGCCCGAGCGCGGAACCTCACGGCATCGACACGCGAGCTCTGGATCGAACGGCTTCGTCGAGCGGGCGAGACGCCCGCCGGCATCCGCCGGCGCGCGAAGCTCCTTCCGGTCGTCCGCCTGACGACGCGTGAGGAGCGCGGCACGGTGAACTTCCTCGCGCTCGACCGCAGTGGCGACGTTGCCTCCGCCGTGACGACCAGCGGCTGGGCCTACAAATATCCGGGCCGCGTCGGTGACTCGCCGGTGATTGGCGCGGGCAATTACTGCGACTCGCGATACGGCGCTGCCGCGTGCACCGGATACGGGGAGCTCGCGATCCGGAGCGTCACCGCGAAGACAGCGGTCGATCGCCTCGCTTCCGGCCTGTCCGCCGAAGCCGTGGCTCGCGCCGCGATCGTCGACGCGAACACACTCGATGACGCCGCATTCAACATCGTCGTGCTCGGCGCCCGCGGTGCGCACGCGGCCGCTACGAACCGCGAGGGCCGTCGCTATGCGTGGATGACCCCCGATATGACCGAGCCGGTCATCGCCCCGCGGGCCCTGGTCCGGGCGCCCTCACCAGGCGCGCGAGCGCGGCGATCGCAGCCTTCGTCTCGGGCCAGTGCGCGAGGGCGACCGCGGCGGTGAGCGAGCACCAGCGGTAGACGTCGTGCTCCTCGTTGAGGACGGGTTCCCAGCCGGTCGGCGCCGTCACCCAGAAGTTCTGGACGCTGACCAGCGTCACCTCGGGCGGATATTCGCTGAGGAGCTCAGGTGGTATCCGGTAGCGCTGTGGGAGCGCGAGGTCGATGGGCATCGTGGCGAGGCCGGTCTCTTCGCGCAGCTCGCGCACCGCAGCCTCGCCGAAGCTCTCGCCACCCTCGACGACCCCGGCGACGACGTGCCAGTAGCGCTCGATGGCTCGGTGCAGCAGCAGGAGCCGATCATCGCGCTGGACCAGGATCGCGACTTCGCGGTCGCTCCGCGGGGTCAGTTGGCGGCCACAGCTTTCGCGCGGGCGCGGTAGACGCTCCACGCGAGCCCGGTGAACGGCACGGCGAAAAGCGCACCGACGACGCCGGCGATCTCGACGCCGACGAGGACCGCGAGCAGCGCGGCGAGCGGATGCAGCCCCACGGCGGGCCCGGCGATGCGGGGCACAAGGAGGTTGTTCTCGAGCTGCTGGATGGCGATCGCGGCGATCACGACCTTCACGACGAGCGGCAGCGACTGGGTCAGCGCGACCAGCGCGGCGACCGCGCCCGCGACGATCGGTCCGATGATCGGCACGAGCTCGAGGATCCCGGCGAGCACACCGAGGAACACCGCGTACGGGACGCCGAGGATGGCGTAGGCGACGCCGGATACGGTCCCGATGATCAAGCCGAGGAGCAGCTGGCCACGCACGTACGCGCCGAACAGGCGGCGGGCCTCGGCCTCGATGCGCTGAGCTTCGCGCCGGTGCTGTTTTGGAACGAGCGAGAGGACCCATGCCTGGACACGCGGCCCACTCGCGAGTAGGTAGATCCCGAGCACGAAGACGAACAGCAGGTCGACGATCCATGACCCGATGCGGAGCGCGATCACCGCGGCCTGTGCGGACCACTCCGCCGCGCGAGCGCCGATCTCCTGACCGACGCGCTGGCGCAGCTCACCGGAGATCTCGAAGCCGAGGATCATGATCGGCTCGTCGCTGGAGAACGTAGCGACGTAACGAGGGACGTCGTCCGCCAGGTCTCGCGTCTCGCGCACCAGCGGCACCGCCAGGAGCGCGACCGCGGTCGCGACGAACGTCAGCGCGATCACCGCCGCGGCGGCCACGGCCAACCCCCGCCGCCGGACATACCGCCGGATCAGCTCGACCAACGGTGCGAGCACGAACGCGACCACCACGCCGAACAGCACCAGGAGGAGGACGTGCGCAAGGGGCGCGATCAGCTCCGCGACGAGGCGGAGCGCGACCAGCACCATGACGAACGCGCCGACGCCGACGAGGACGTACGTCGGCCACCAGCGGTCGAGCGGCGGCCGCCCGTCCTCTCTCGTCAACGACGCACTAGAGGGCCGCGACCGCCGCCTGCAGCTTCGCGGTGGCCTCGTTCACGTTCGTGCCCGATGCGAAGTACATGGGGTCGCCGAAGACCACCTCGACGTCGCCCCGCCAGCCGTTCGAGCGGCCGCGCTCCCACTTACGGTCCCCGTGATCGAGGATGGAGACCTTGTTGATCTTGAGCTTCATGGGGACGACCGGGCTGCCACCCTCGACGGCGATGAGTCCCGCGCCCGACTTGAATGGTTGCGTTGGGCCACCGACCGTGAGCTTTCCCTCCGGGTAGATCAGGACGGAGAACTGCCGGTCGAGGCGCGCGCCGAGGAGCTCGAGGCTTCGGCGGATCGCGCCCTCGCGCGCGAGCGGGAACGCGTTGGCGAGGATCGCGCTGAAGAGTCCATTCAGCCGGTTGCCGAACACGTCATCGGCGGCGGCGGCGACGGCGAGCTGCCAGCGCCAACGGAGCGGGATGGCCATGAGGATGATCCCGTTGTCCCAGTGCAGGCAGTGGTTCGGCGTGAACAACACCGGACCGGGAAGCCCCTGTAACTTCTCGATGCCGGTGACCTTGACCTTGTAGAAGAGGTGCACGAGCGGGTAGAGCAATGTCTCCTGAAGGAGGATGCCGAAGCTCCGCACCAGCGGATGCAATGGCCAACCGAAGATGCCGGTCTCCTTCCGCGTGTCGCGCGAGGCGGCGACCATCTTCTCGAGATCCCCCACGGTCGCGTCGGCCGCGACCGCTTCGTCGTCGATGTACGTGCCGAGCTCCTCCTCGATGACGCCCAGGAGGTCCACGCGCCCGAGCGAGTCGAGCCCGATGTCCTGCGAGAGCTGTGCCCCGGCATTCACCCGCTCGGCCGGCACGTTGGCGACCTGCATGACGATCCGCTCCACGTCACTGAGCTCGCGCGTGGGTCCCTCCGTGGCGGCCGCGCGCTCCGGCTCGCCGCGCCCCATCGCGAGCAGCCGGTCGACGACCTCGCGCTTCTTCACGCTCTGCTTTGGCGTCGTCGGGAACTCCTTGTCCGGCCATATCGTCCAGCCGCGGATCTGCTGGCTGCTCGAGAGCTTGGCGTTCGCGTCGCGAACGATCGACTCGACGGTGGCGCGGTCCTTCGGCTCGAGGAAAACCGCGTGCACTTGCAGCGTCTCACCGGGACGCTCGAGACCGACGACCGTGGCGAGGACGGGCCGCTGAGGCGTCGAGAGCTCCTGGATGCGCGGATCGAGCGCGATGATGTTCTCGATGTCCTCGGGGTAGACCTTGAGACCGTCGGGGAGCGCGATCATGTCCTTCTTCCGACCGTGCAGCCAGAGGTACCCATTGGCGTCGAACTTCCCGAGGTCGCCGGTGTGGAACCAGCCCTGCGGATCGATCGCGGCGCGCGTCGCCTCCTCGTTCTCCCAGTAGCCCTTGAAGATGTTCGGCCCGCGCGCGATCACCTCGCCGTCCTCGGCGATCTTGACCTCGACGCCGGGCAACGGGACGCCGACGGAGCCGAGGCGATTGCGGTCGAGGCGATTGAACGTGAGTGCCGGTGAGGTCTCCGTGAGACCGTAGCCCTGGAGCACGGTGACCCCGAGCTCGCGCCAGGCCTCGCCGAGCGCGGGATCGAGCGCGGCCCCGCCGGAGACGATGTAGCGGAAACGTCCGCCGAACTGGCGGTGCACGCTGAAGAAGAGGAGGCGCCGCAGCGCCATCGGCAGGCGGCGCGCGATCCGGCGCAGCTTCGCGAAGAGCTCGCCTTTCCCTTCCTGCTGCGCGCGCCGCTCGATCGCGATGAAGAGCGAGCGCACCGCGGCGGGCGTGATGAGGATCATCGAGACCTTCCGCTCGCGGAAGGTGCGCCGCACCACCGACGGCTGCCGGCTGGTCGGGTAGACGACCGACGCGCCGGCGATGAGCAGGCACCAGAATCCCGCGAGCTGCTCGAACATGTGCGAGAGAGGGATGAACGAGAGCAGTCGCTGCTGGGGACCGATCGGGAAGATCTGCGTGGCGGCGATCGCGTTCGAGAGGACGTTGCGGTGGGTGAGCATCGTGCCTTTCGGGTCTCCGGTGGTCCCCGAGGTGAACACGACCTCGGCGATGTCGTCGGGCCGCAAGTCGGCGGCCGCGAGGGGCTCCTTGCCACGCGCGAGATCGGGCAGGCGCTCCATTTCGAAGAGCGGCAGGCCGAGCGATGCGGCGCGTTCCCGGGTCTGTTGGGAGACGATGACCCCGCTCGCGCGGGTGCGCGACGCGATCTTCTGGACGAAGTCGGCGGGCGAGTTCACGTCGAGCGGCACGAGGATGGCGCCAAGGCGGAGTGCGGCCAGCATCGCGATCCCGTACTCAGGGCGGTTCACCCCGAGCGTGATCACGCGGTCGCCCTTCCGCACGCCGAGGTCGCCGAGGTGGCGCGCGATGCGCGGGACGACGTCCTCGAGGTCCCGATAGCTCCAGCTCCGCGTGCGAAAGCCCGGCTTGATGATGAGCGCGTCCTTGTCGCCGAACTTCGCGGCCGACTCCGCGAGGATGTCGTTGAGCGTCTCCACCCTTCTTCCCCCCTAGCTCACGAGCGCCCGCAGCGCGTCCCGCGCCCCCTCCCGGTACGGAGGGTAGTGAGAGAACAGGATGGTCTCCACGTCAAGGTCCGCAAGCCGGCCGATGGACCGGCGGGCCTCGGCCATGTCGTCGGTGAAGAAGTAGTTCGGCAGCGTGACCTTTCCCTTGATGCGCTGCAGCATGTCGCCGACGATCACGAATCGGCGCTCCGGCGAGTACAGCGACACGCTCCCCGGCGTGTGCCCGGGCGTGTGAAGGACCCGGAGGCCGCCGAAGACCGGCAGCTCGGCCCCGTCCTCGATCGGGCTCGCGTGCGACGGCGCGCGCGTCAACAGCGCGACGATCGGGCCAGGCGAGAAGTTCGCGATCACTTCGCGAAACCGTATGCGCAGGCGCTCGCTGTCGGCGGGATGGAGCAGGACGTCGGCGCCGGAGAGCGCCGAGACCTCGTGAACGCCGCCGATGTGATCGGGGTGGCCGTGCGTGCAGACGATCCGCGTGATGTGCTCCATGGAGCGGCCGATCCGCGCCAGGTACGCGCGCAGCTGCCGAGAGGAGCCCGCGTGACCGGCGTCGACGAGGGTGATCTCGTCGCCGTCGAGGAGCAGGTAGGCCTGAGCGCCGATGAGCCGCACCGCATGGACGTTTGGTAGGACTTCCAACCCGCCGAATGCTAGGTCGTGGTCACCTCGGCAACGTCGGCTTCACGACGTGGTTCGCGTTAGAAACTCAGGACGCGCTCCGCCTCCATCGTGAGACGCACGAGGTCGGGCGGTGTGATGAACGTAGCCTTCGGTGTCATCTCGGGCGAGACCCCACGGGCCTCAGCGCATCCCTTTCAGACGAAGAACGTGATCCCGCGCTCCGTGGCGCTCTTTACGAGATCCGCCAGGGGCGGGATGCCGACGCCTCGCACGCGCGCCTGCACGTCGGGCTTCATGAGCTCGACGCCTTCGCCCGCGAGCGCGATGCCGCACTCGACGCCAGATGCGCCCGCGCCGTTCGCCGCGATGTGGAACGGAACGCTGGCCGTCGTGGGGTTGTCGGGTCCCGCGCTGGTGACGATGAGCAGCCTCGGCATGGTGGCACCTCCCCGTGCGGATGCTGGGCACGATGAACCTGCGCGAGATGCTACACGGGTGCTCGACTCGATCCTGCCTCGTTACGAGGTGCGCGAGTACCACGAGACGATGGTCTCAGCGAGCCCGGAGGCCGCTCTCATGGCGGCGCTCGCCATGCCCGCGGCGAGCGATCCGGTCGTGGCTGCGCTGTTCTGGCTGCGACGGATACCTGGGGGCGAGCTGCCCCTCGGAGAGTTCATTCGAGGCATGGGCTTCCGACCCGCGATCGCGACCGAGCGTGCGGTGGTCGGGATTGGCGAGGTATCCGGCGTGCGCATCGCGTTCGGGCTCTGGGCCGATCCGCTCGGCCCCGGTCGATCTCGCCTGGCGACCGAGACGCGCGTCCGAGCGCGCGACGCCTCCGCGCGGCGGGGATTTCGTCTCTACTGGCTCGCGGTCGGCCCGTTCTCCGGGTTAATCCGGCGGCGGTGGCTCGCCGTCGCGAGGCGGCGCGCCGAGCTCGCCTAGTTCCCTACGCGACGAACGTGCGCCAGAGCAGGTTCGCGACGCTCGCCACGAGCAGGACGACGATGAGCTGCCGGAAGCGCTCCTGATCGAGCCGGCCGCGGATCGCGATCCCGGCCATGAGCGCGAGGAGCATCGGGATGCAGGCGATCACGCCGAGCGTGATGAGCTCCGGCGTGAAGAGGCCGAGTGCGGCGTAGGAAAGGAGCTGCACGGCCGAGGAGAGCTGGAAGACCGTGGCGAGCGTCATCACGTACTCACGCGGCGGCAGATGGAGCGCGTGGAAGAAAGAGCCGATCACAGGGCTCGAGATCGAGGTCGTGCCCTGCATGACGCCGCCGACGAAGCCGACCACGGGCGTGAGCACGCGAGCGCGGCGCGCTCCCGGATCGCCCACGAGCCGTTCGCCGCGCGCGAGAAAGAGCACGACCATCGCGGTGATGAGGATCGCGAACGTTCGCTGATCGAGGCCGGCGAGGAGCAACGCACCGAGCACGGTACCGGCGGCGTTCGCCACGATGAGCGGCACCAGCGTGCGGACGAAGGGGAGAACGCGCCACGACTGCACCACGAGCATCGTGTTCGCGACGACGATCGGGATCGTGATGATCACGACCGCCTGCTTCGGGCCGAAGACCGACGCGAGGATCGGCGTCGCGATGAGTGGGAGGCCCATGGCCGTCGCGCCCTTTGCCAGCCCGGCGATCCCCAGTCCGACGATCAGGGTCAGGAGCTGGAGCGCGCCCAATCCCTCTCGCCGACGAGAGACCTCCAGTCAACCGGATGCAGACGGTCGCTCTCGATGTAGTGGCGACCGACTTTCGCGAGCGGACGACCCTCGACGCGGACGATGTCGGCGGTGTGGTCGAACCCCGCGCCGTGGACGAGCGCCGAGCCGACGCCGTAGACATCGACCGGGACGCCGAGCTCCTCGAAGCGGCGGATCTTCTCCGCGTCGAACCCGCCCGAGGCCACGATGCGGACGTGAGGGTAGCCGTGGCGATCGAGCGCCTCGCGAAGCAGCTCGACCAGACGCGGCGTGACGCCGCGCGGCTCGCCACTGGCGACGCCGCGCTTCTCCTCGAGCTCGCGCAGGATCGCGCGGTCGACGAGCGACTCGCTCGTGTCGACGCGCACGCCCCAGAGGCGCGCGCCGAGCGCGTGGGCGACCCCGAGCGAGGTGTTCACGACGTCGTTGTTGAAGTCGACGAGGCTCGTGACGTTCACGTGCCCCTCCGGCGTGCCTTTCGCCGTGAGGTGGCCGATCGCGTCGGGGGCGCGGTTGATGTACTCGTCGAACTTGAGTGTCGCGACGGTCGTGTCGCCGCCGTAGACCGCGATGAGCGCGTGCGGGATGGTGCCGAGGCCGGTCGAGCCCCACCATTCGCCCTGCTCGTCGGTCGACACGCCGGTCGCGCCGCCCACGTACGCCGCGTAACCGGAGCCGGCCTGCGCCTCGTGCACCTGATGACGGGCGCCGAACATTATCACCGGCTTGCCGATCGCGGCCGCGACGACCTCGCGCGTGTTCGACGCGACGCGCGTCCCTTCGGAGAGCGCGCCGAGGTAGAGCGTCTCGAGGTGGGCGAATGCCGCGTACTCGCCCTCGATGTGCATGACCGGCTCGTGTGGCGACGCGATCTCGCCGTCGTAGAGCGACGACACCTTGAGCGCGCGCCACGCGGGCTCCCAGAGCCCGGCGAGCTCGCGCGAGATCTCGAAGACCTCCCGCGCGACGGGTTCGTACGCCGACCAGTCGAGTGAAGGGAGCCCGAGCCACGCCGCGTACAGCCGGCGCTCGGCCTCGAGATATCGCTCGAAGAGGGCCTCGGCGCGCGCGCGGTCACGGTAGTAGCCGGTGCCGATGTGCAGGATGGCGAGGGTCAGGTCGGTGCCCACGATCACGGCACCGGCATGCTTCTGGAAGACCTGCATCGTCACGTGGTCGCGCCGGTTGTCGCGTTCGAGGATGAGCTTGGTCCGCCCGAAGTAGATGTCGCTCTTGTACCCGGCGCGGATCTTCTCGATCGGTAGGCGGAAGACGTGCGGCTTGAGGCGCTCGGTGACGATCAACGGCTCAGAACATGCTCATGAGCATGCCACCGTCGACCTGCAGCGAGACACCGGTGATGTACGACGCCTTCGGCGACGCCAGGAACACGACGGCCGCGGCGTACTCCTCGGGCTTGCCGTAGCGACCCATCGGGATCACCGACGACTCGTATCGCTTCCGCACTTCGTCGGGGGTCGTGTTCTGGCGTTTCGCGGTGTCGGTGTCGAGCTGGATGAGGCGGTCCGTCGCGATGCGGCCGGGCTGCACCGCGTTCACGCGGATGCCGTCCTTCGCGAGGTCGGACGAGAGCGTCTTCAGCATGCCGTGCACGGACGCCCGAATGGCGTTCGAGAGGATGAGGTTCAGGTACTGCGTCGGCTGGCGCACGCTCGTCGAGGTCGAGTAGACGATCGATCCGCCGCCTTGCTTGCGCATCTGCGGAAGGACCAGGCGCGTGAGCCTCACGGCGGAGAAGAGCGTGAGGTCGACGGCCTTGTGCCAGGCCGCGTCGTCGAGATCGTCGAACCGCCCTGGTGGCGGGCCGCCGGCGTTCACGATGAGGATGTCGATCGCGCCCAACGCGCCGAGCGCCTTCTGCACGAACGACTCGCACCCTTCGTTCGTCGAAACGTCCGCGGCGATGGGAACGATGTCTTTGCTCCCCGTCTTGCGCTCGATCTCCTTGGCGGCCGCGGCGATCGCCGCTTCCTCGCGGCTGCACATCGCGACGTGAGCGCCTTCGCGCGCGAATTCTTCGGCGATCGCCCGACCGAGGCCCTTGCTCGCCGCGGCGACCAGGACCGACTTGCCCTGTAGACCGAGATCCACGGCGCTATCGTGCCACCGCTCGGCGAGTGACGTTGACCAACGCGTGTTCCTCGTCGCTGTAGGAACCGCCGGCGCACCGCATGGAGCGGACCGTACAGCCGACCATGAGAGGCAGAAGTACCTCGGAGGGCACGGGTCAACCCGCGAGAAGGCCCGTCATCAGGGCGCTCACTATCAGCGCGGCGAGTGCCAGGCGGTATGCCACGAACCAGTTGAGCGAATGCGCGCGCAGGAAGCGGACCATGAACGCGACCGCGGCCAGGCCGGAGACGAATGAGATCGCGAAGCCCGTCGCGAGCACGTCCGGCGCCGCAAAGAGCTCCGCGGCCCGCCGCGCGTCGAGCAGAGTCTTGGCACTCGCGCCCAGGATGACCGGCGTCGCGAGGAGGAACGAAAAACGCGTCGCCTCGTCGCGGTGCAGGTCCCGCAGAAGGCCCGAGGAGATGGTGATGCCCGACCGCGATATCCCCGGGAGCAGCGCGATCGCTTGGGCGGCGCCCATGAAGATCGCGTCGAACAATCTGAGCTCCCCGATCGACCTTCGCTGCCCCGCGAGACGTTCGGCGACCACGAACGCGATCGAGCCGGCGACCAGCCCGACGACGATATAGGTGGGAGAACGCAGCGTTCGCTCAACCGTCGATTCGAGGAGCACCCCAGCCACCGCGGCGGGGAGCGTACCAACGGCGATGAGCAGAGGCATGCGCCAGCGGCCGCGCAACAGGTCGACGAGCAGCGACCACCAGGTGCGCGCGAAGGAGAGGAGCACGGCGAGCGCCGTGCCGAAGTGCAGCGCCACATCGAACGAGAGCCCAAACTGCTCGGGATCGAGCTTCAAGACATCGGACACGAGGATGAGGTGCGCTGTCGAGCTCACCGGAAGGAACTCGGTGAGTCCCTGGACCACACCGAGGAGAGCTGCCGCGGCGAGATCGCTCAGCGCATGCCATCCCGCGCTGACGCGAGCGCGCCGCGCGCCTCCGCGTCGTGCTCGCGTACGACGTCGAGGTTCTTCGCCCAGGCGCGGCGGTGGCCAACGTCGATGAAGCGCATCGCCACGCCGGCGTCGAACCCGCCGATCCCGCCCTTTGCGGCGGCGTCCGCGGCGTAGCCATACGACTCGGCGGCGCGGAGCAGGTCGGCCCCGGGCGCGTTGGGGAAGAGGACCCGCGCCGAGCGGAGGAAGCGCGCCGCCGCTCGGCGTTTGTCGGCGAGGACGGCGCGCATCGCGTGATCGGCGAACGCGGCGGCGCCCGCGTGCTTCGCATCACTCCACCGCGCGTCGTCGCGCAATGCCGCCGACCAAGACGCCAAAGCGCGGTCGCTTGCGTCCCCCGCGGCGAGTGCCGCGTCGATCCCCTCGCGTACGGCGCTCGGCCGATCCGGCGGCGAACCCTTGTCGAGGAAGATGAGGCCACCCCGACCTTCGCTCTCGAAGGCGGACCAGTCCTCGCGCCGCGGATCGTCACCCTTGTCGAAGAACGTTCGCGCGAAGAATGTCGGCCCCTCCACGTCGTATCCGATGAGCAGCCCGTACTCGGGCGCGCCCCCGAGCCCGAACACGAGCGGTGGAAGGTGCGCATCGACCGCTTCGATCACGCGGTCGAGCACGAGCTCGCGCATCACGTCGTCGTAGGGTGGGGGCTCTGGATCGAGACGCACGCCGGCGGCGCGCGCCGCGCGTGTCAGTGTCTCGCTGTCGCGCGGCGTCGCGGCGAGCGGGTCCCAACCCGCCTCATCGATCGTCGCTGTAAAAGCGGCGCCAGAGCTTCCCATGAGCCAGTCGTAGTCCGCCTTCGCCGCCACCGCGAGCGCGTACGGGAAGGTGGTGTCGTGTCCCTCACCGAACCGGAGGGGGCCGATGTCCTTGAGGATGCGCCGCTTGGTCAGGCGGAGGTCCCACCAAAGGCGTGCTTGAGCAGCGTGCAGACCTGCAGGGTCACCCACTTGCTCGCGTCGACACGCGACGGCATGCGGGCCGTGTAGGGCGCCCGTCCAGCCCATCGACCGCGCGAGTCCTGTCGCGCGAGGAGCCAGGCGATCGCCGGCTGGGCGCGGTCGTCGGCGATCGCGCCGGCCGCATCGAGCGCGCGCAGCACGAAGAGGACATCGGCCTGATAGAAGAGCGGGAACGAGAGCTGCCGCCACAGGTAGCTCGGCGACGTGGCTGTCGGATATTTGCCGCGCTCGACGCGATAGGAGAGCAGGAACTCGACACCGCGGCGCAGCGTCCGTTGCACCTCGCGCGTGCGCGCGCTCTCGGGAAGCGCGGCGAGACCCCAAACGAGCCTCGCGTAGCCCCACGCGCACGGTTGCTCGCCGTTGATCCAGCACGCGGCGTCGAATTTCTTCGAGTCGCGCACGAGACGCTGCACCAGCGGCTCGAGACGCTCATCGCTGCCGTAGCCCGCGAGCGCGACGTAGCGGACGACGTTCCCGGTAAAGCACGAGGCGCCGTGGTCGCGCTCGAAGACCCAGTCCATCCCGCCGCGTCCGGGCTCGCCGAGCTGCTC
The DNA here is from genome assembly GCA_036002305.1 of Candidatus Limnocylindria bacterium. Lineage (GTDB taxonomy): Bacteria > Chloroflexota > Limnocylindria > P2-11E > P2-11E > 3-1-20CM-2-70-9. The sequence continues at coordinate 159,186 of DASYTL010000039.1, read as the reverse complement.
CAGCACGTATCGCGCGGCGCGGCGCACGCGCGGGTCACTCGGGTCCACGCCGTACTCGACGAGGAGCAGGTTCGACCAATGGGTGCTCTCGTACTTCGGCCCGTACAGGTTTGGCCCCGGCCAGCTGGCGTCCGAACGCTGCCGGCGCAGGATCGTCGAGATCGGCGGAGTGTTCATCGCGCGCTGCTGCGCGTCGCGAAGCTCGGGATCGCGCGGCCCACGGTCCAGCAGGGAGCGAAGCGTGAGCGCGCGCACGGCGGGTTCGCTCCGTTCGAGGAGCCACGGGACGGGGTCGCCCTTGAGGAGCGAGTGCCAGGGCACCTAGGCCCCTCCGATGGACAGCTCGGAGATCACCAGGGTGGGGCTGCCGAACCCGGCCGGGCCGAACAGCAGATCCGTGCCGACGCCGACCACGGCATTCAGCAGATGGGTCAGGTTGCCCGCGATGGTGATGCCCTGCGCGGGATGGACGCGGCCGCCTCGCTCGAGATAGTTGCCGGTCGCGCCGAGCGAGAACTCCCCCGACACGGGATCGATCGTGTGGAGGTTGAGGAGCGACGTGACCGCGAGCGCGCGGTCGAGACCGCGCACGACAGCCGGCGCGTCGTCGGTCCCAGCGGCGACAAAAAGGTTCGATGGACCGATGCGCGACGGCGAGCCGTAGCCACCACGGCGCGCGTTGCCGGTCGCGGCGACCTGGAGCTTGCGCGCTGTCTTGAGTGACGTCAGGTAGCCCCGGAGGACACCGCGGTCGATGAGCGTGCGGGTCGTCGTGGCGACGCCCTCGCCGTCGAACGGCGCGCTGCGCAGGCCGCGCGGCTTTCGCGCGTCGTCCACCACTGTCACCTTTTCGCTCGCGACACGCTCTCCGACCTTCCCGGCGAAGAGGCTGCGCCCCTTCAGGACGTTGTCGGCTGAGAAGAGCGGGCCGATCGCGCGCAGGAGCTCCATCGCCATCCACGGATCGAGGACGACGGGGAGCTTCTGAGTCACGAGCGGCCTCGCCCCGAGCTTTTCGATCGCTCGCTGCGCGGCGCGCTGCCCGACACGGACCGGCTCGAGCTCGGCGAAACGGCGCGCGGCTTCTCCGTGGTACCCGATCTGCCGGTCGCCATTCTCGGACGCGACCGCGGACGTCATGACCCCGCAGTACGACTCGCGGTACGAAGCGCGCACCCCGGTCGTGGTCGCGATCATGGTCGTCGAATCGGAGTCGCTGTACGTCGTCTTGCGGAATTGCTTGACGCGCGGATCCACAGCGCGCGCGGCCTCCTCGACCGCGAGCGCCACGCCGCCGCGTTCGGCGAGCGGCCGGTCCACGATGCCCGCCTGGTAGATGTCGAGGTCCGCGTCGTCGACCGCCCGCGAGGCGAGGAGCAGGTCGTCGTCCGGCTCGGTGACCCCCGACATGCGCCGCGCCGTGTCCGCGCACGCGCGGATGCCATCCGCGGAGAGGTCGCTCGTAAACGCGAAGCCAAGCCGTTTCTCGTCCAGCACGCGGATGCCGATGCCGCGCTCTCCACGCACGATGACGCTCTCGATCGCACCGTCCTTGATCTCCACCGAGCCGGACCGTGCTTCGCGGAGGAAGACCTCGCCGGTCGCGACGGCGAGCGAGCGAAGCGCGGCGAGGCCGATGTCGACCGTCGCGTCGTTCGTCAGGCGCTCGCTCAATCGAGATACCGACGCGGCGGTCGGGTAATGTCCCCGGGGCACTCGCGTCTCGCGCACAACGCGCTCGCCCGTGCAACCCGCCCGCCGTTGTCGCTCACTTGAGCTTGCCGCCCACCACGACGGTGGGAATCCGGATCGTCGGCTGCGCATCGGCGACCGGCGCGCCCTGGCCGTCCTTGGCGCACGTGCCGGTCGAATAGCCGAGATCGCTTCCCACCATATCGATCTCGCTCATGAGCTTGGGCCCCTGGCCGACCAGCGTCGCGCCGCGCAGGGGCTCGGCGAGCTTGCCATCGCGGATGCGATAGCACTCGGTGATCTCGAACGCGAAGTTTCCGGAGACCACGTCGACCTGACCGCCGCCCATCTTCTTCACGAAGATCCCGTCCTTGACCGACCGCAGGATCTCGTTCGGGTCCGACGATCCGGGCGCGATCATGGTGTTTGTCATCCGGCAGATCGGCAGATAGCGGAACGACTCTCGCCGCGCGTTCCCGCTCTGCCCGATCTCGAGCTTCTCCGCGTGCTTGCGGTCGGAGAGGTAGGTGCGGAGCACGCCGTTCTCGATGAGGACGGTGCGGCTCGTCGGTGTGCCCTCGTCGTCCATCGCGGCCGTTCCGCGCTTGTCCGGGTCGGTGCCATCGTCGATGACCGTGATGAGATCGCTCGCCACCTTCTGACCGATGCGGGCGGAGTACACCGACAGGCCCTTGAGGTTGAGGTCGGCCTCGAGACCGTGGCCCACCGACTCGTGGATGAGCGTGCCGCCGGCCTGGCTCGAGAGGACGACCGTGTAGGTGCCTGCCGGCGCCGGATCGGCACCGACGTTCAATACCGCGCGCCGAGCGGCGTCCGTGGCCGCCTGCTCGACCGCTTCGTCGGTGAGCATCTCGAATCCGGCGGTCCCGCGGAGCGCCTCGAACCCCGACTCGAGGACGTCTCCCTGCTTGGCGACCACATGGACGGCCAGATTCAGTCGCACCCGGGTGTCCGTACGGTGCAGGCCCTCGCTATTGGCGATGAGGACCTCCTGGACGCTCTCGCCGTAGCTCACGGTGACCTGCTGGACGCGCGGGTCGAGGACGCGGGCGACCTCGTTGGCCCGCCGGAGCAGGCCCACCTTCCGCTCGACCGCAACCGAGCGCGGATCGATGGCGACCGTCGAATGGCGCGGAAGCTCGTCAGGGTGCGGCTCGGCGGCCTCGTGGAGCTCCCCGCCGTCGGCGACGCCGCGCGCCGCCCGTCCGGCGAGCGCGATGAGGTCGTCCACGTCCGCGACGTTCCCGTTCGCGTAGGTGGTGCGCTCGCCGCTCGTCACGCGGATCCCGGCGCCTTGGTCCACTCCGCTGATCGCGTCCTCGATGCGGTTGTCGTCGAGGATCAGCTGCAATGTCTCGTGACGTTCCCAGAAGAGCTCAGCCCAATCGCCCCCTCGCGAGAGCGCGGTGCGGAGCCCGTGTGCCGCTTCGCGCGCGCTGATCGAAGGCTGTTTCGTCAGTGTGCTGGCGATGTCCTGACCTCCGCTCCCCGAAGGTCAGCGATGGTACGACGTTCAGTCGCCGATGACAGTTATGGTCGCGCTGCGCTCACGTGGTCCATCGAGCTCGGCGAAGTAGATCCCTTGCCATGTACCGAGCGCGACCTCGCCATCGCGCACCGCGAGCGTCACCGAGTTGCCGATGAGGATCGACTTGATGTGCGCGGGTGCGTTTCCCTCGGCGTGCGCGTACTTCGCGTCACGCGGAACGGCGCGCTCGAGGGCGGCGAGCAGATCTTTCTGCACGTCGGGGTCGGCGTTCTCATTGACGAAGACCGCCGCGGTCGTGTGCGCCACGCTCACGGCCACGACCCCCTCGCTGACCTTCGCCCGCGTGACCGCCGCGCGGACGCGCGGCGTGATGTCGATCGTCTCCTCGCGCTTTCGAGACTCGACGGCGATCTGCTCGTGCCGGACGGTCACGCTCGCACCGTCGCCAGGTCGCGGCCGGCCGCCATCCGCGCGAGAACCTCGGGGCTCGCGTTCCCTCCGCTCACCACCAGGACCGTTCGGAGGCCTCGCGGATCGACCTTGCCGGCGCGGAGGGCCGCCAGCGGCGCCGCGCCGGAGGGCTCGACGAGAAGCGAGAGGCCCTCGAGGTAATCGTACGCCGCGCGCTCGAGATCACCGTCGCTCACGGTGACGAAATCGTCGACATATCGAGCCGCCAGGGCGATGTTCAGGGCGTGCGTGCTCTTGGCGACGAGCTTGTCCGCGATGCTGTGCGGGTGCTCGAGGACGATCGGGTGGCCCGCGCGAACCGATCGTCCGACCGCGTCGGCGCCCTCGGGCTCGACCCCGACCACCCGTACACCGGGTCGCGCCGACCGGAGGGCGAGGGCGATCCCGGTGATCAATCCACCCCCGCCCACCGCCACGACGACCAGCTCGACATCGGGCAGATCGTCGAGGATCTCGAGACCGATGGTCCCCTGGCCGGCGACGATCAGCGGGTCGGCGTACGGGTGCACGAAGGTCTTGCCCTGCTCTCGCTCGATGCGATGTGCCAGCGCGAGCGTGTCGTCGTACACCTCTCCTTCGAGCAGGACCAGGGCGCCGTACGCGCGGCAGACGCGCACGATCGTGTCGGATACGCCGCGCGGCATGACCACCGTCGCGGGTGCGCCGAGTGCCGACGCCGCGTACGCCACCCCCTGCGCGTGGCTACCGGCCGATGCGGCAACCACACCGCGCCGCCGCGCATCGTGGTCAAGGGAGGCGATCTTGTTGAGCGCGCCTCTGACCTTGAAGGTGCGAGTGGGCTTGAACGTCTCGATCTTGAGGTGGATGTCCGCGTCCAACTCGTCGGACAGGAGCGGCGATCGCTCGAGCGGAGCTCGCGGGAGGAAGCTGTCCACCACGCGACGCGCCGCGACGACATCCGCGACGGTCGGCTCGCGCTCCATCCCGCGACGATACTTCCGAGCCGAACATCGGGTGATACAGTGAATGTCTACGGCTCTTCTCCAGACGCGCGGAGTCGATCCGCAGCGCGCAGCGATGAGAGGAGCGTCCCATGAAGTCGGGCGGTTTCCCATGCAGGTTTGGCGGTTGCTACGAGACGTGGCACGTCGTGGACCCGAAGGCGATGGCGTCTCTACTGGCCGCGAGCGCCCAGCGAACGGAACACGAGGAGACGGTCCACGCGTACCGGCACCAGCGCCTGCCCGAGGCGCCCCGCCGCACCAGCTACCGCCCAAAAGCAAGACCCACCCCCGTATGAGGTCGCCGGCGTAGAGTCGGTGACGAGGAGAACACACGTGGCAACCGGAACGATCAAGAAGCTAGTCGGCGAGCGTGGTTTTGGGTTCATTCAGCAGACGGATGGAACAGACCTGTTCTTCCATCGGTCGGCGGTGACCGGCGCGAGCTTCGATGACCTCGGCGAGGGCCAGTCAGTCACCTACGAGAAGGCGATGGACCCGCGGCGCAACAAGGAAAACGCCGAGAAGGTCACGCCCGCCTAACCGCCCGGAGCGCGCGGGCGACGATACTTTCGCCCGTGCGCACCTGGGGAGAGGAACGCGACGCCGGCGCCGCGCTCCTGCGGAGGGCCGGGGTCGTAACCGCCGCGCTCGACGCGGATGTGCTTCTCGCGCACGTCCTCGGTGTCGCCAAGGAGATGCTCTACGCGCATCCCGACACGGAGATGACGCATGGCGCGATGCGGCGCTATCGCGAGCTGATCGAGCGCCGTGCGAGGGGCGAGCCGGTCGCATACCTGCGCGGATTCAAGGAGTTCTACGGTCTGCGCTTCACCGTCGATCGGCGCGTCCTCATCCCGCGTCCCGAGACCGAGACGCTCGTGGACGCGGCGCGCGGCATCATCGCGGGCCGGCCGTTGACGATCGCCGACGTCGGCACCGGTTCCGGCGCGGTCGCGGTCGCCATCGCCGCGCACGAGCGAACCGTCCACGTCATCGCGACCGACATCAGCGCCGATGCTCTGGCTGTCGCGCGCGAGAACACGCTCCGGAATGGCGTCGCCGACCGCGTCGAGATCCGCGAGGGCGATCTCCTCGCGCCGATCGCCGATCAAGTGGACGTCGTCGTGGCGAACCTCCCGTACCTGCGGGACGACGCGCTCGAGCAGCTCGTCGGGGAGCGCACGTCCCTCGCGTTCGAGCCGCGCCTGGCGGTGACGGCCGGCAAGGACGGGCTCGAGCTCATCTGGCGCGCGGCCTCGGACCTCCCACGGGTCCTCGCGCCGCACGGCGCGGCGCTCTTCGAGATCGATCCGCCCGAGGCCGACCAGGTCGCCCACCTGCTCCAGTACGCGTTGGGCGGCGAAATCCGGGTCATCAGCGACCTGTCCGGCGATGCGCGCGTCGTCGCGGTTACGCGCTAACGCGGGCGATCGCGATCTAGTGAGACTCGCGCGCGAGCTGCTCGACGAGCTCGCCCGTATTCCGAAGCCTCCTACTGAGCATTCGCAGCAGTCCCGCCGCGACCGCCGGGTTTTGGATGATCGCGATCGCGAGCGCCGTCGCGTGCAGCTCGAGAGTCTCGGTCTCTTTGATCGCGGTGACCGTGGCCGAGCGCGGCGCGTGATCCAGCACGCCCATCTCGCCGACGACCTCGTTGGGACCGAGTTCGGCGAGAGTCACCGGTTCGCTGCTGTCGCCGGATCGTTCGACCCGCACCCGCCCCGTCAGCACGACGTGGAGCGTTGTGCTCGGCTCGCCTTCACGCATCAGGACGCTCCCGGCGGTGAACGTCCGACGCTGGCCGCGGGCCGCCAGGGCGTCGAGCGCTTCGTCTGGCAGCGGGCGGAAGATCGCAACCTCCGAGAGAGGCTGTGTCATGTCTTTATCATCCGCCAGGTGAAGACGCGCCTCCTCGCGGCGGATTCGCCGGGGGCGGTGGAGGAGGCGGCGGCCGCGCTCGCACGAGGCGAGCTCGTCGCGTTCCCCACCGATACGGTCTACGGGCTCTCCGCCGGCCAAGAGCACGTGCGAAAGCTCTACAGCGCGAAGGACCGGCCCAAGGAGAAGCGAATTCCGGTGCTCCTGGCGGACACCAGCAACCTCGAGGCGAGCGCGATCGTGACACCCGCCGCCCGCGCGCTCGCGCAGCGTTTCTGGCCGGGGCCGCTCACCATCGTCCTCGTTGCGCCGCGTCGCGGGACGCTCGCGTTCCGCGTCCCAAACCACGCGCTCGCGCGCCGGCTCATCGCCGCGAGCGGCGGCGGGCTGCCGGTGACCAGCGCGAATCGCTCCGGCGAGGCGAACGCGCGGACCGCGGAGGAGGTCCTCGCGCAGCTCGAGGGCCGCATCGCCCTCGTGCTCGACGGCGGTCCCACCCCGGGCGATGTCTCGTCGACGATCGTGGACTGCACCACCGACCAGGTGAAGATCCTCCGCCAGGGGGCGATCAGCGAGCGCGAGATCGGCCACGCGCTCGCGGGCGTGGCATGAAGATCGGGATCGCGGCGGACCACGCCGGCCAGCGCCTCAAGGCCGCGGTCACGGAGCATCTGCGCTCGTCGGCTCACGCGGTCGTCGCCTACGGGCCGGAGCCCACGCCCGACGACGACTATCCGCTCATCGTGCGTTCCCTCGCCGAAGCGGTCGCGCGCGGCGATGTGGATCGCGGGATCTTCTGCTGCGGCTCCGGGATCGGCCCCGCGGTGGCCGCGAACAAGATCGCGGGGGTGCGGGCCGCGGTCGTCGAGAACGAGTGGTCCGCGCGGGACGGCGTCGAGCATGTGGACGTGAACCTGCTGACGCTGGGCGAGCGCGTGATCGGCGAGGAGCTCGCCAAGAGCATCGTCGACGCGTACCTGTCGGCCAGCGTTCAGGGGGGTCGCCACAAACGACGTCGCGAGCAAATACAGGACCTGGAGCGCGGCGACCGAACGACGGACGCTGTCGCGATGAAAGGGTTAGAAAGGCGGGCGAGATGAGCTTCGTCGAACGCATCGATCCCGAGGTCTACGCGGCGATCGAGAACGAGCGGAGGCGCCAGGTCGAGAAGATCGAGCTCATCGCCTCGGAGAACTACACGAGCGCCGCTGTCATGGAGGCCGTCGGGAGCGTTCTCACGAACAAGTACGCCGAGGGCTATCCCGGGCGCCGCTACTACGGTGGCTGCGAGTGGGTCGATGTCGCCGAGACGCTCGCGATCGAGCGCGCGAAGGCGCTCTTTGGTGCCGCGCACGCGAACGTTCAGCCGCACGCCGGCGCTCAGGCGAACATGGCCGCATACGCGGCGGTGCTGAAGCCGGGCGACGCCGTGCTCGGATTGGCGCTCGACCAGGGTGGACACCTGACGCACGGATCGCCGGTGAACTTCTCGGGCAAGCTCTACCACTTCACCGCGTACGGTGTGCGCAAGGACGATGAGATGCTCGACTACGAGGATCTCGAGCGGCTCGCGAAGGAGCACCGCCCGAAGATGATCGTCGCGGGCGCCACCGCGTACCCGCGCATCTTCGATTTCCCGCGGCTTCGCGAGATCGCCGATGCGGTCGAGGCGATCCTTCTCGTCGACATGGCGCACTTCGCCGGCCTCGTCGCGGCGGGCGAGCACCCAACGCCGGTCGGGTTCGCGCAGATCGTGACCACGACGACGCACAAGACCCTGCGGGGTCCCAGGGGCGGGATGATCCTCTCCGACGCCGAGTACGCCAAGGCGATCGACAGCGCGGTCTTCCCCAATGTGCAGGGCGGACCGCTCATGCACGTCATCGCCGGGAAGGCGGTCATGCTCAAAGAAGCCGCGACCGCCGAGTTCAAGGTCTACGCGAAGCAGATCCGCACCAACGCGCGCACGCTGGCGGCGTCGCTCGCGAAGGCGGGGCTGCGCCTGGTATCGGGAGGGACCGACAACCACCTCATGCTCGTCGACGTCCGCCCGCTTGGTCTCACCGGAAAGCAGGCCGAGAAGGCGCTCGACGCGGTGGGAATCACCGTGAACAAGAACACCATCCCCTATGACCCAAACAAACCCGCGATCGCGTCGGGGATCCGCATCGGCACGCCGGCGATCACGACGCGCGGCATGAAGGAGGCGGAGATGGAGCGCATCGGCGCGCTCATCGGCCGCATCCTGCAGGCGAAGGGCGACGAGACCGTCGCGAAGGACGTGGCGGCCGAGGTGCTCGACCTGACGCGCCGCTACCCGGTCCCGGGCATCACGCCGGAGCGCGTCGCCAGCTGACGCCGAAACTTCACGTCTCGACCCACCCCCTCGTGCGCGAGAAGGTGACGCGGCTCCGCGACGAGGCCACGCCGCCGAAGATCTTCCGCGAGCTCGTCGCTGAGATCGCGACGCTCCTCCTCTACGAGGCGACCGCGGACCTGCCGACCGAACCGCGCGAGGTGAAGACGCCGCTCGCGCCCTATGCCGGCGCGCGACTCAAGGACAAGGTCGGGCTCGTGCCGGTACTCCGCGCGGGCATCGGCATGGTCGAGGCCGCGCTCGAGCTCATGCCCGAGGCGCAGGTTTGGCACATCGGGCTCTTCCGTGACGAGCACACGCTGCGGCCGATCGAGTACTACAACAAGCTGCCGTCGCTGGCGACCGTGCAGGTGTGCCTCGTGCTCGATCCGATGCTAGCGACCGGTGGGTCGGCGACGGCGACCGTCGACATCCTCAAGAAGTGGGGCGCGAAGCGAATGAAGTACGTCGGCATCATCGCGGCGCCCGAAGGGGTGCGCGCCCTCTCGAGCGCGCACCCCGATGTGCCGATCCATGTCGCGGCGCTCGACGAGCGCCTCAACGACAAGGGCTATATCGTCCCCGGCCTCGGCGACGCCGGCGACCGTCAGTTCGGGACGGGTTAGCTCGCCGAGAAGTCGTCGCAGCTTGCGCGGGGGTTCCAGTCCTCGAACATGCCGCTCGGGTTGTTCTTCCAGATCCAGGCGTGGAGCTCGTAGAACGCGGGAAGGCCATAGCGGTTGGGGCTGGCCAGCAACGTGAATTGCTGACCGAACAGCGATGGCGGCGAGCTGTGCACGGCGTCCCAGGCGTCCTTGAAGACGACGTACTCGACGGCCGCCAGCTTGAGCTCCCCATTCGGCTTCTGCCAGTACACGAGCGCTTCCGGTGTCGCGGCGTTCACCGCGGCGTCCCCGACGAGCGCGCCTTTGACGTAGTGGATGCCCATCACACCGGTGCCGGGCTTATCGATGCAGGCGATCCCCGCCGCGTCCGTGAACAGGCCGTAGCCCGCGGCGACTGCCGTCTCCAGTGTGTGGAACTGCGCCGTGGCCGCGCGTGCCGTGCTGAGCTGCTCGGCCCCCGCGTTGGCGGGTGCCGATAGCAGCAGGGTGGCGAGCGCCACCGCGGCGATGAGTGTCTTTCTCTGATTGCGGAACATCTACATGCCTTCCACGACCGGGTAGATCTCATCCGCCACGAGGCCGTGCGCCTCACGGTGCACGCGGTTCGCCGCGTCGGCGTTGGGCGCGTCCACCAGGCAGAAGATCTTCCCGTTCTTCTCGTCGAACCAGTACCGGAGGTACTGCACGCCGTACTTGCCTTGGGTCTTCACGTCGGCCATGTGCGCGTCGGCGACGTCCTTCGCCTTCGTCCCTTCGGGGGCCTTGCGGTGCAAGTCCATGAACAGTGCCATCGCGTCTCCCTTCCTTCGCGGCTCATGCCGCGCGCGTTGCCGGCGAGAGCTTTTGTACAGACGGGCCGTGTGCCGGCCCGTGTGCGGGAGCGTGTGGAGAAGCGTGTGGAACGGGTTCGCGAGTGAGGGCGGTCTCAGAAAAGAAAGCGACCGCCCTCGAGCGAGGGCGGTCGCCTTACCGCGCCGACGCCGGTCGTGCGCTACATGCCTTCCACGACCGGGTAGATCTCGTCCGCGACGAGGCCGTGCGCTTCGCGGTGCACGCGGTTCGCGGCCTCGGGGTTCGGCGCCTCGACCAGGCAGAAGATCTTCCCGTTCTTCTCGTCGAACCAGTAGCGGAGGTACTGCACGCCGTACTTTCCCTGCGTCTTCACGTCGGCCATGTGCGCGTCAGCCACGTCCCTGGCTTTCGTGCCTTCGGGCGCCTTGCGGTGGACGTCCATGAACAGAGGCATGACTCGTGTCTCCCGTCCGTCGGTCTTCTCTGGTCCCTTCTAGGTGCCGACCGTGTGGCCAACCGTGTGGGAGGGCCCGAAGCGCCGGAACCGCTCGGCGAGGTGGGGCATCGGGCCCGCCATCGCGATCCGCAGCCCCTTCTCCACGAGCTCCTTGTCGCGCCCGCCTTCAGCGTCCACCAGATCCGCAAGGATCGTGGCGAGGATCGAGCGGTGCCCACGGCCACGCTCCTCACGAGCGAGCGCCTCGCGCAGGAGGGTGACGGCGCGCTCGCTGTCGTTCCGCGACCGTGCCACGAGGCCAAGCCCGCGCAGCGCCAGCGCTTGAGGGCTCGGGCTCCGGGTCTCCTGCGCGATCGTCAGGGCGCGCGTGAAACGCTCGGTCGCGCCGTCGAGGTCGCCTTCGGCGAGACGGGCCTCCCCCGCTTGGACGAGCGCCCACGGGAGCGGCGGAAGCAATCCGTCGCGCTCCGCCCGCGTCACCGCGGCGTCCGCGAAGGCCTTTCCTTCCTCGATGTCGCCACAGCGAGTCCGGACGCGGGCGAGCACGGCCATCGGATAGGGCGCCCAGCCGACAGCGGGGAGCGCCGCGCGCAGGTCGTCTTCCGCGGCCTGGAACTCGCCACGGTCGGCGTGACACACCGCGAGCATCGCTCGTGCCCATCCGGCTTCCCTCGTGTCGCCGACGGCCTCGGCGAGCCGGCGTGCCCTGCGGAAGGAGGCCTCCGCCGAACCGTACCGACCTTCGATTGCCGCGATGCGGCCGCGCTCGCATTCGATCTGGGCGATCGTTGTTCGGTCGCCGAGCTCGTTCGCGAGACGGAGCGCTCTTTGCAGGTGGCTGAGCCATTCGCGTGCGGTCCCTAGGCCGCCCTCGGTGTAGGTCGTCGACCCGACGATGAGCGCGCGGGCCTCCAGCGCGCGGTCGCCGCTCTCGCCTGCCTGCCGCGCCGCGCGCAGCGAGATGTCGCGCGCGCTCTCGAAGTCCCCGGCGAGGAAACGCACCCGGGCGATGTCCAGCAGCGCGCGGGCCTGCACGTCGAGACGCAGGAGTGGCTCGGCGGCCGAACGCGGCGCGCGCTCCAGCGCGCGCGCGATCGACGGCGGAGGTTCGATCGAGAGCTCTTCTCGGTACCGGCGCGTGACCCGCGCGAGGTAGTCCCGAGCGTGTTCGCGCTCGCCCCGTTCGGCGTGGATCTCCACGATGAGCTCATGGAGCGCGTCGTCGAAGGGCTCGCTGCGGAGCGCCCGCTCGGCCAGCGCGAGCGCGCGATCGGGCTCGCGGTGCGCGAGGTGTGTCGCCGCCCAGCGGAGCGCGTCGGTCGCGGCTGTCGCGACGCGTGCCCGCTGTACCTGCAACCAGGTGTCATAAGAGGGCGCGTCCCCGAAGCTCATGCCCTCGAGCAGCTCTCCGCGCACGAGGTCGTCGATCGAGGCCTCGTCCCACTCGCCGCGCAGGAGCTCGTCGGCGTCCACGACCAGGACCTCGGCGTCGATCTTGATGCGGCCGTCGCGCTCGCCGATCTCCGCGGGTGGATTGATGGCCTTCCGCACCTGGCTCAACGACCAGCGCACCGCGCCGAGTGGATCGTCCGTCTCGGACCAGAGCAGGTCCGCGAGCTCCCGGCGTGTGGGCGCGCGGGACTCGAGCAGGAGGTAGCTGAGCAGGGCCCACGTCTTGTGGCCCTCGAGGCGGCGCGCCGCGCCGTCGTACTCGAGGCCCGGCCGCCCTAGGAGCCTCACCCGCAGGGCCATTGCGGGGAGTCTAAGAAGCGGGTGCGGTTTGGAATGCCGAATGCCTTGGTTTCGGTATCGTGCCCGCAGGGGTGTCCTCCACAGCCGTCCTCCTGGTCGGTTCCACCGTGCTCGCGTTCGCGCTCGCCGCCGCGGCGACGCCGCTCGTCGCGGTGCTCGCGCGCCGACTCGGGATGCTCGACGTGCCCGGCGGGCGTCGCGTCCACCCGCGGCCGATCCCGCGACCCGGCGGGCTCGCCATCGCGGTCGCGTTCGGGTTGGCGATCTTCGCGTTCTGGCTCATCGATCGCCTCGCCGGTCATCCGTTCCTGATCCCCGAAGAGGTCCGCACGCCGCGCTTCACGCTGACCGCGCTCGCCGCGTTCCTCGGGATGGCCATCGGGTTGATCGACGACATGCTCGAGCTCCGCGCGCGGTGGCAGTTCCTCGGTCTCGTGATCGTCGCCGCGATCATCGTGTTCGCCGGGATCCACATCGACTTCGTGAACGACCCGCTCTCGGAGCGCGTGGTCCAGCTCGCGTACCCGATCGCCGTCGCGTTCACGATGTTCTGGATCGTCGGCATGAACGTCGCGCTCAACTTCATCGACGGTCTGGACGGTCTCGCCGCCGGTGTCGCCGCGATCGCGGCGCTGACCCTCGGCGGCCTCGCGCTCCTGCCGCAGGTGTCCGAACCGTTCGTCGCGTGGATGTCCTTCTCGCTCGCCGGCGCGATCGCGGGCTTCCTGCTGTTCAACTTCCATCCCGCCCGGCTCTTCCTCGGGACGACCGGCGTCGCGTTCGTCGGCACGATGCTCGCGGTCCTCTCGATCTTCGGAACGGCGAAGGTCGCGGCGGCGCTGCTCGTTCTCGGCGTGCCGATCATCGACACCTTCTATGTGCTCGTCCGGCGGATGCTGGCCGGGCAGCCACCGTTCGCGCCCGACCGCGGGCACTTCCACCACCGGCTGCTCGACGTCGGGCTGACGCACCAGCAGGCCGTCCTCCTCATCTACGCCATGACCGCGCTGCTCGGAACGCTCGCGTTCGTCACCAGCGGCCGCGCTCAGATCGCGACGTTCGTAGGCCTCGCGGTGCTGCTGGGGGTGGCTGTGATGGCACTCGCGCAGCGCAGCTCCAAGGCCGAGGAGCTCGACCCCGGCCTCTATCGAGAGGAAGCCGATCGCTTTTAGGGCATGGCGAAGAAGGAGAACGCGAGGCTCCTCGTTGGGACGTGCTCGTGGACCGACCCGACGCTCATCGAATCGGGGTGGTACCCCGAGCGCGTGAAGGACGACGCGGAGAAGCGCCTGCGCTACTACGCCGAGCGCTTTCCCATCGTCGAGAACGACGCCGCGTTCTACGCACTCCCGTCGCAGAAGCAGGCGCAGCTCTGGGCGGAACGGACGCCCGACGAGTTCGTCATGAACTTCAAGGCGTTCGCCACGCTCACCACGCACCACACCGATCCGAAGCGCCTGCCCAAGGACATCCGTGAGGCGCTCCCGAAGGAGGCGGCCGCGAAGCGGCGCGTTTACCCGAAGGACTTTCCCAAGGACGCGCGAGAGGAGCTCTTCGCGCGGTACTGGGTCGGCCTCGAGCCGCTCCGCAAGGCGGCGAAGCTCGGCGCGATCCTGCTCCAGTACCCGGAATGGTTCGCGATCTCGAGGGCGAACAAGGAGGAGATCCTCCATGCCCGTGAGCTGCTGCCCGATGACCGGCTTGCCGTCGAGTTCCGCAACGCCACCTGGATGAGCGAACGGAATCGCGCCGAGACGCTCGCCTTCCTCGAAGAGCATGGTCTCACGTACGTCTCGGTCGACGAGCCGCAGGGCTTCCCCTCGAGCATCCCGCCGGTGGCCGCGGTCACGAGCCCCGAGCTCGCGATCGTGCGCTTCCACGGCCGCAACGCCGAGAACTGGAAGAAGCCCGGCCTTACCGCGGCCGAGCGATTCGACTACTCCTATTCGAAGAAGGAGCTCCAGGAGTGGCTGCCGAAGATCCGCGAGATGGCCGCCGAGGCCAGGGAGGTCCAGCTCCTCATGAACAACTGCTACGGAGACAAGGCGGTGAACAACGCCGCCCAGCTCGGCGCCATGCTCGCCTGAGCCGTCGGTACCATCCGAGGCGTGCCACACCGTCCGCTCGCCGACTTCCATCCGCGGGAGCGGATCGCGGGGGTGCCGCATACCACGCGCCGGTTCGCCTGCCGCTCGGCGCTCGCGATCTCACCGGACGGGCGCACGCTTGCGGCCGTCTCGGATCAGGGGGCCGGGACGTACCAAGCGTGGACGGTGCCCGCGACCGGCGGGAAGCCGCAGCGCGCGATCGCGATCGAGCATCACGCCGTGCGCAGCCTCTGCTGGAGCGCGAGCGGCGAGCTCATCGCGGCGTCCGATCGCGGCGGCACGGAGCTGCATCAGCTGCATGTGCGTCATCCCGATGGACCGGTGCTCCCGCTCTCGACCGACGCGGCGGGCCGGGTCCAGAGGCTCCTCTCGTGGAACGCCGCGTCGCCCGATGGACGGCTCGTGGCGTTCTCCAGCAACGCGCGGGCGTCGACCGATATGGACGTGGCGCTCGCCGATCTGGTGACCCGGACGGAGCGGCCGCTGCTGACGGGCGCGGCCTGGCATGTCGTGTGTGGCTGGTCACCGGACGGCTCTCGGCTCCTGGTCATGCGCGTCCTGGACAACACCACTCAGGTGCTCAGCGCCGTCGATCCGCGGATCGGCGAAGCCCGCGAGATCACCGTGCTCGCCGAGGACGTGTCCCACATCGGGGCGGGATGGCTCGCCGACGGGCGCGCGCTCGTGATCACCGACGAGGGACGTGAGCACCTCTGGCTGGGAGCGCTCGACATCGCGAGCGGCGTCTACGAGCCGATCGACTCCCCCGAATGGGACGTCGAGCTCGCCGCATCGTCGGCGGACGGCCGTACCCAGATCTGGTCGATCAACGAGGACGGCTATTCGCGGCTGCGCTGGCGCGGCGATGACGGTGTCGTCCATGAACGGTCCCTCGACGGAGGCGTCTGCGAAGACCTGATCGTCTCGCCGGACGGCTCGCGGGCCGGGTTCGTGCGCCTTTCGTCGACCGAGCCGTGGCAGGTCTGGACGCTCGATACCGCGACCGGCCACGCGCGTGTCGCGCTCACGTCGACCATCGCGATACCCCGCGAGGAGCTCGTCGAGCCTGAGCTCGTGCGCATTCCAGCGGCCGAGGGCGAGATCCCGTGTTTCGTGTATCGGCCCCGAAACGCGCGCGGTCCGGTGCCGGCGGTGCTCTACCCGCATGGCGGCCCGGAGGGCCAGTCGCGTCCCGCGTTCGGCCCGCACCTGACGCACCTCGCCGCGCTGGTGCACCGCGGCATCGCGCTCGTTGTGCCGAACATCCATGGATCGACCGGGTACGGCCGCTCGTGGCAGGCCGCGATCCACAAGGACTGGGGCGGCATCGACCTGCGCGACCTACGCGCGGTGACCGAGTGGATGACGAAACAGAAGGCCTTCGACCGCTCCCGGCTCGCCGTCTACGGCGGCTCGTACGGCGGCTTCGCCACGCTCCTCTGCGTGACGCGCATCCCCGACGTGTGGCGCTGCGCGGTCGACGTCTTTGGCGTCGCGAACCTGGTGACGATGCTGGAGAACGCTCAGCCGAACTGGCGGCGGTTCCTCGCGCGCTGGATCGGTGATCTCGAGAAGGATCGTGCAAAGCTGGTCGAGCGCTCGCCCGTGACGCACATCGAGAACGTGCGCTGCCCGATGCTCGTTCTCCAGGGAGAGAACGACCCGCGTGTGCCGAAGGAGGAATCCGATCAGGTGGTGGAACGCCTCCGCGCGCTCGGCCGCCACGTCGAGTACGTCGTCTATCCCGACGAGGGCCACGGCTTCACGAAACGCGAGAGCGCCGAGGACGCTTATGGACGGATCGTGGACTTCCTCACGAGTGAGCTCGCGGTCTAGCGAATCGCCTCGAGAAGCTCGATCGCGCGACGCGGCGGGTGCACCGCGTAGCCGAAGCTCCGGTTGGCTAGCAGCTCCTGCTCGGACCAATACTCGAACGTCAGGAAGCGATCGTCGACCCAAATGAGGACGATCGTCACCCGCGTGCCGGTCATGACCGGCACCTCTTGAGTGGGGAGCTTCACGTCAAGCGCTTCCACGATCGGCTTGATGACCGCGCGGTCCTGGGTCTGGCCGCCGCTCAAGTCAGGCCTCTTAACCGAGAGGGCCCATGTGTTCGCGAGCGCGTGGTCGCGCGCGATGTTGATGCCCTGCGGGAAGAAGTTCGGCGTCGCTGTCGCCGCGGGCGGATCGTGGGGCGGCGCCGCCAGCGCGGCCTCGCGCTGGGTGATCGCGTAGAGATCGCCCTGCGGAGCGACGTGCACCCAGGCGCCGACGATGCGCCGGTCAACGAGCACGGCGTGCCCGAGCGGCGGGAAACGGCCCGTTCCGTCCCAGTCGCGCTCCAGCAGGATCTGGATGAGCTCGCCCGGCTTGCTCGCGTGCGGTCGGAAGTCGAGACCGGCCTCGGCCGACACTTTCGCGAATTCATCGAAGTTGTGGTTCACCTTCGTCGGTGTGCCCGGCGCGAGGAGTCCGAGGTTTTGAAAGCCGATCGCCGGCGGCAGCGTGAGGTCGTGAGCGTTCCAGGTCGCGTGCGGCGCCCAACCGTAGCGCGCGAACAGCGCGCGGACGTCGCCGTCCGCCGGCCGGATGCGCCGGATGTCCGCGAGCAGCCGCGACGCGGCGCTGCCCTCGTACGACCGGACGACCTGAGCGGCCATCCCTTCGAGCGGCCCGGCCCTGGCCACCGTTCCGTTCCGGACCGCGAATACCGCCTCGGGGCCGCCGAGGGTCACGTACGCATCGCCGACGGCTGCGGTCCGCACGGGCCCATAGGGAGCCGCGAAGGTCGACGAGTACGGCGCCAGGAACGCGATCCAGTCGTCGCCCGCGCGCACATCGAAGAACGGGCACGGGTTCTCAAGGACGGTGATCTGCGCCCCGGCCGTTCCTTTGAGTACCTCGTTCGGCCGCAGGGTAAGTGTCCGCACCGCCGTTCCGCCGAGGTCGATCGAGCCGATGCGGATCACGTCGGCGCGCACGACGAGCGTGGCCCGGTCGATCATCGGCGGCAGGCTCTGCCAGCCCATCGTCGGAGCGGGGCGGCACGCGTCGGCCCTCGCCGCGGTGTTGCTGAACGTCTGTCCCGCACAAGACGTCGCGAGCGATAGCGTCAGAACGAGGCTTCCGAAGACTCGCACGCGATGACTAACGCAGCGTGCTGCCGATGAGCACGCCGTTCGCCCAGTACGCGCCGGTCGCGCCGGCCGGCAGGATGTCGAACGTCGCGCCGCCCGCGTACGGCACTCGCGCCGCGCTTACGACGAAAGCGCCTTCGTAAGCGTCGCTCGCCGCGAGATCGCCGACTCGTCTCCCGTCCGCGGTCGGATGCCCCGGCGACACGTCGACCGCGCGACCATCCGATAGGACCAGCCGCACCACGCGATGCGTGGGCGGCACCCTCGTGGTGCCGACGGCGACGAGCGGCGCCGCAACGCGGGCGCCCGATGCGTCACGCGTCCACACGACGTCGCCGACGTGCAGCGCCTCCACCGCTATATCGCCGTTCGGCGTCGCGATGCGCGTGCCGCGCGCAAGACAGATCGGACAGGGCGGTGGGCCGGACGGCGTTCGGCTGACGCCGGAGAGCGCGCCTTTGGCGTCGATCGTGCCCTCGACCTGCTCCACGGCCGTGGCCGCGGCGGTGACGCGGACCGAGAAGCGGAACCCGACGAGCGCCGGCGCGAGCTCTAGCGCGTTGAGCATCTTCCAGTCGCGGTAGATCGCGAGCTCCTGTGCCGCCGTGTACGTTCCCGACGCCGCGACCCCGAGGTGCGTCGCGATTGCCGCGAACGTCTCCGGATCCTTCTGCATCTCGGGGAGCCGCTCGTGCGCGCGCTGCTGCTCGTCGAAGCGCGCGACCGGGTAGAAGTCCGGGTCGCAGAAGATCGGACGCCCGAACTGATCGACGATCCGGTACTTGAGCTCGGCCTGGCCGAGCGTTGTCGGAGCGGCGCTCGGCGTCGGCGACGCCCCGGACCCGCCACCGCCGCAGGCGGCGAGGACGGCAGCCAGCACCACGAGCGCACAGACGCCCATGGCCTACTGACGCCGGACGGCGCCCGTGAGTTCCCGCTGACCGGGCCGGCGCCGCCGCACATAACGCGTCGCGTACACCTCGGCGCCGAGCGAGAGGACCTTGTTGTCCACCCAGCCCGTGTCGAGGACGGCCTCCTGCGCCGCCTCCCAGCTCGGCGCGCCATCGGCGAGGAAGTCCTTCTTCCACACGACCACCCAGACCGCACCGTCCGGATGCGCGACCCGAATGAGCTCGCGGCCGAGCCGGCCGAGCGCGATGTCCGCGAGCGCGAAGCAGAGCACCAGTCCGTAGCGTGCGTCCTTCGCGCGCAGCGGAAGCTTCAGCTCGATCACATCGAGGTCGCCAGCGAGGTGCTCGAGAGGCCGGTCGTAGATCGACACGCCGCCGATACGCAGGGCCGGCATGCCCTGTTTGGCGCCCAATTTCGGGACCACCTCGATGGCCGCGCGCATCCCGTGGGGTGTTTTCACCGGCGGGCGAGTCTACGGAACGCCGATTGCACGGATGCCTGGCATGGCATTTGGCTTGGATCCCCGACCGCGACCGGTGCTCATCGTAGACGACGACGTCGAGACGCTCGCTGCGGAGCGCCAGCTCCTCGCGGAGAGCGGCTTTCGCGTGGTCGAAGCCCGCGACGGCGAGGAGGCGCTGCGCGCCGTACAGAAGGACCCGCCGGCGGTGGTCGTCCTGGACGTGCAGATGCCGGGCATGGACGGTCCCTCGTTCGCCCGCGAGCTGCGCATGGCTCTGCGGCGCGTGCCGCTGGTGATCCTCACCGGCGTTCCGGATCCGCGCCGCGAGGCCGATCGCTGCAACGCCGAGGCCTATCTCGCGAAACCCTTCGACGCGCAGCAGCTGGTGAGCGTCGTTCGCCGCTTCGCGGCCTGATCGCCGCGCATATCCTTCGGCCATGCCCGCGCGTCTCCTCGTCAAGGAGCGGAACACCGTCGTCGACCGTCCGGCCGATCAGCTTTCGGAGCTTCGGGGGGAGCATCCCTGTTGGCTGGACATCTCGGATCCCGGGAGCGAGGAGTTCACGCTCGTCGCCAAGGAGCTCGACCTCCACCCGCTCGCCGTCGAAGACGCTCAGCACGGACATCAGCGTCCGAAGATCGATCAGTACGAGAACCACTACTTCATCGTCTTCTATGCCGTTGAGGCACCGTCTCCCGGCGTAGTCGTCTACCACGAGGTCGCGATCTTCGTTGCGCAGAACGCGATCGTGACCGTCCACAACGGTGACTTCACGGCCCGACGGATCGTCGAGAAGCGCTTTGTCGAGGGGCGCCTGCAGACGACGGGGCTTCTGCTGCACGCTCTCCTCGACACGATGGTCGACCAGTACTTCGAGGTCGTCGACCAGTTCGGCGAACGGATCGAGCTGCTCGAGGAGTTCATCGCCGCCGAGACCAGCCACGAGGAGCGCGACCCGCACACGCCGCTCAGGGAGCTCTTCCTCGTGAAACGGGATCTGCTCCAGCTTCGAAAGACCATCGCGCCGGAGCGCGACGTGCTCCAGGTCCTTGTCCGCGGCGACATCCGCGAGCTGCGCGAGACCGGCCGGCGCGCGTACTTCCAGGACGTGTACGACCACATCATTCGCGTCACAGACGAGATCGACACCTTCCGCGAGCTCAGCTCCAACGTCATCGACGCGTACCTCGCGGCGGCGTCCAACCGCCTGAACGAGGTCATGAAGGTGCTGACGAGCCTGGCCACGGTGCTCCTCGTCCTCACCGTCGTGACGGGCTTTTTCGGCCAGAACTGGGCCTTCATCCCGTACCACTCGCTCACGCTCTTCTGGCTCTCGATAGGCCTGACCGGGATCATCGCGGTCGGCCTCGCGATGTACTTCCGGCGCCGCGGCTGGCTCTAGCAGCGGCTTTGAGCGCGTCGCGTTCCGCTGCTAGGCTTGTCGCGCATTGCCCGAGCGGGCTCCGCGCAGCTTCGGCGGCGATCTCCTATCCATCGGGTTCCAGATAGCGATCGTGGTGGGCATTCCCTTGCTCGCCACGGCGTTCATCGGGGACGCGCTCGATCGCCAGCTGGGCACGGCGCCCATCCTCGGACTGATCTCGATCCTCGCGGGTCTGGGAGTCGCGGGCCTCGGGACGTTCTTCGTCCTGCGGCGCTATCTGGCGGCCAACGCGGACGAGCCGGTCAGCGAGAAGGCGCGGCAGGCGGGGCGGGCGTGGGAACGTGAGATCGAAGAGCGGGAACGCAAGCGCGAAGCAGGGGAGGAGGACGAGTGAGCACCGCGAGCTTGGCGACGCGACTTTTCGAGCTCCCGACGCGCGGCGTCCTCGCCTTTGTGCTCGGACTCAACCTCCTCGCGGTCGTCGTCGCGGCGCTCACCGGTCTTCTCCCTCACTGGCCTCCCGAGCAGCAGGACATCCACGTCGCCGAGCAAACCGGCGTCGCGATCCTCACGGTAACTGGACACGAGAACGTCTCATCCGGCGGGCCGATCACCGTCTGGAACGACATCTCGATCTCGAGCTCCATCTTCACTGCCTGGCTCGTGATGGGCGCGCTCCTGCTCCTTTCGATCGTGGCGACGAGCAAGCTGAGCGAGCAGCCCGGCCGCCTGCAGAACCTCTTCGAAATCGTCGTGCAACAGCTGATGGATTTCATGCGACAGGCCGGAGGCGACCGGGTCGTTCGCTATCTTCCGCTGTTCGGCACGCTCTTCCTGTTCGCGCTCTTCAGCAACTGGCTGTTCATCTTCCCCTTCGTCGGCCAGATCGAGCTGTTGCACACGCCAACGGCCGACTACCACACCAACCTCGGGATGGCCCTGACGGGCTTCGTCTGGTATCAGGCCGCCGGCATCCGGATGAACGGTCTCGGCTACTTCACCCGTTGGTTGAACTTCACGGCGTTCCGCGAAGGAATCCTCGTCGGCTCCGTGATGGTCTTCGTCGGGATCATCGAGCTCTTCAGCGAGCTCTTCCGCATCCTGACACTCACCCTCCGGCTGTGGGGCAACATCTGGGGCGGCGAGATCGTGCTCGCTGTTCTCTCGGCGCTCCTGTTCGTGCCGAGCCTGGTGCTGCCGTTCATCGGGCTCGAGCTTTTCATCGGCTTCATTCAGGCGTTCGTCTTCGCGTTCCTCGTTCTCCTCTACATCGTGCTGGCGCTGGAGTCGCACGTTGAGGAGCACGAAGAGCACGAAGCGCCCGAAAGCCACGTCGAAGCGGCACGCGCGGCGGCTTAAATCGCGAGGAGGTACAACGCATGAACCTGGCCTGGCTTGGCGCTGGCATCGCGATCGGATTCGGCGCCCTCGGCGCCGGACTCGGCATCGGCATAGCGGGCTCGAAGGTCGCTGAGGCGACCGGCCGGAACCCGGACGCGGCGAACGCGATCCGTACGAACGGCATCATCATCGTGGTCTTCGCGGAGTCGCTCGGTATCTTCTCGTTCGTGATCGCGTTCCTACTCCAGGGCAAGGGCCTCTAAGTGCGCTTCGGTCCATTGCTCGCGGAGGAAGCGCCCGCCGGCCTTGTCGTCCACCCGTTCTGGGTGCTCGTCTCGATCGTGAACTTCCTCGTGCTCCTGTTTCTTCTGCGGCGCTACCTCTGGGGCCCGATCCTGAAAGTGCTGGCCGACCGCGCGGAAAAGATCCGCGAAGGCCTCGCCATGGCGGAGGAGGCGCGTGCCGAGCGCGCGCGCCTCAAGGAAGAGGCCGAGCGCATCCTTGCCGAGGCGCGGCAGGAGGCGCTCGCGATCGCCGACCGGACCACCAGGGCGGCGGAGGCCGCGGCCGCCGACATCCGCGCGCAGGCCAAGGCCGAGGCCGACCGGATACGCGCGCGCGCCCTCGAGGACGCGAAACAGATGCACGACCAGATGCTCGCGCAGCTTCGCGCCGAGCTGGCCGGCATGGTCGTGCTCGCTGCGAGCCGCGTCCTCGGCCGAGAGGTGGACGCCCAGACGCATCGCACGCTCATCGAGCGATCGCTCGAAGAGGCGGGTGCGCAGCTGGCGGACGGGTCGAGCTGATGCCGGTCTCGGGCTCGGTCGCGCGCCGCTACGCCGAGGCTCTCCTCAGCCTCGCGCCAGACGAGCGGGCGGTGAGCCGGTACCGCGCGTCGCTCGAGCAGCTCGCGCCGGTATTCGACCGGATGACGATCGCGGGCCTGCGCAACCCGGCCGTCCCCCTCAAGCAGCGGCAGGAGGCGATCGCCGCGGCGCTGAAGGACGAGCCCGCCGAGATCCGTTCGCTCGTGCTCCTCCTGCTCGAGCGCGACCGTCTCCTGCTCGTCCCACAGATCGCGCGCGCGTTCGGCGATCTCGTGGATCAGCGCGAGGGAATCGCGAAGGCGCGCGTCACCACCGCGGTTCCGCTCGACGACGGGGAGCGCGCCGACGTCGTTCGCCGCCTCGAGCGGGCGTCCGGACGAAAGGTCCGTGCGACATTCGCCGTAGACCCGACGCTCATCGGCGGCGCGAAGGTCCAGCTCGGCGACCACCTCATCGACTCGTCGCTCTACGCCAGGCTCGCCGAGCTGGGGCGGCAGCTCGCTTCCTAGGGAGGATCAGATGGCCGGCTCAGACGACATCAACGAGATCATCAAAGCGAAGATCCGCGGCTTCCGAGGCGAAGCCGAGCCGGTCGACGTGGGAACGGTCGTAGAGGTCGGCGACGGCATCGCGCGTATTCATGGGCTCGCGGGCTGCATGGCCAGCGAGCTTGTCGACTTCGGTCACGACGTCTTCGGGCTCGCCTTCAACCTCGAAGAGGACACGGTGAGCGCGATCGTGCTCGGCGAGTACGAGCACATCAAGGAAGGCGACGAGGTCAAGACGACCGGCCGGATCGCCGAGGTTCCGGTCGGGGACGCGCTCGTCGGCCGAGTGGTCGATGCGCTCGGAAGGCCGATCGACGGCAAGGGCCCTCTCGTCACCAAGGAGCAGCGCAAGATCGACGTCGTCGCGCCGCGGGTCATCACCCGCAAGAACGTCGATACACCAGTGCAGACCGGCATCAAGGCCATCGACTCTCTGACTCCGATCGGCCGCGGCCAGCGCGAGCTGATCATCGGTGACCGCCAGACCGGCAAGACCGCGATCGCGATCGACACGATCATCAACCAGAAGGGACAGAACCTCACCTGCATCTACGTCGCGGTGGGCCAGAAGGAGTCCTCCGTCGCCAAGATCGTGGCGACGCTCGAGGAGCACGGCGCGATGGACCACACCATCGTCGTTCTCGCCGGGGCATCGGATCCGGCGACGATGCAGTACATCGCGCCGTTCGCCGGGTGCGCGATGGGCGAGTACTTCCGCGACAACAAGAAGGACGCGCTGATCGTCTACGACGACCTGACCAAACACGCCGAGGCCTATCGAGAGGTGTCGCTCCTGGTCCGCCGTCCACCGGGCCGCGAGGCGTACCCCGGTGACGTGTTCTATCTCCACTCGCGTCTGCTGGAGCGCGCCGCTCGAATGAACGACGAGCACGGCGGCGGCTCGCTGACCGCGCTCCCGATCATCGAGACCAAGGCGAACGACATCTCGGCGTACATCCCGACGAACGTCATCTCGATTACCGACGGGCAGATCTATCTCGAGACGGACCTGTTCAACGCCGGCGTGCGACCAGCCATCAACTCAGGGCTTTCGGTGTCACGCGTGGGCGGGGACGCTCAGATCAAGGCGATGAGCAAGGTGACCGGAAGCCTCAAGCTCGACCTTGGCCAGTACCGCGAGCTCGCGGCGTTCGCGCAGTTCGGAAGCGACCTCGACAAGGCGACACAGCAGCAGCTCCGGCGCGGTGAGCGGCTGGTCGAGATGCTGAAGCAGCCGCAGTACCAGCCGGTCCCGGTCGAGAAAGAGATCGTGATCATCTTCTGCGGCACCGCGGGATACCTCGATGACGTGCCGAAGGAGAAGGTCCAGCAGTTCGAGAAGGATCTCTACCGATACATGGACTCGGTCGGCAAGAAGGTCGCGGAGCGGATCCTCAAGGAGAAGAAGTGGACGCCCGAGATCGAGAAGGACGTCCGCGCGATGATCGAGGAGTTCAAGAAGGCGCACGCCTACGGCGAGCAGAAGCCGGCCGAGCCCCAAAAGGCCCCGGCACGCGAGAAGCCCGCCGAAAGGCAACCGGCCGCCGCGGCGAGCAAGGCGTAGATGCCCTCAGAGCGTGAGATCCGCCGCCGGATCCGAAGCGTGCGGAACATCCAGCAGGTGACCAGGGCGATGCAGACGGTCGCCGCGTCGCGGATGCGCCGCGCGCAGCAGTCCGTGCTGGCCTCTCGCCCGTACGAGGAACGACTACGCGGCATCCTGAACGACCTCGCCCCGCACACCGATCCGGACCTGCATGCGCTGCTCGCGCGGCGCGAGGTGCAACGCGCCGCGATCGTCCTCATCAGCACCGACCGCGGCCTCGTCGGCGCGTTGAACACGAACGTCATCCGTGCCGCGCTGCGCCACGCCGAGACGCTCCCAGCGGCGACCTACATCGCGGTCGGCCGTAAGGCCATCGGACAGCTTCGGCGGCTGCGCCAGCCGCTCGCCGCCGAGTTCTCCGGCATCAGCGAGCGACCGAGAACTCACGACACGAGCATCATCGCCCGCGTCGCGATGGAGGAGTTCACGAGCGCGCGCGTCGACGAAGTCTTCATCGTGTACACGAAGTTCATCAACACGCTCCGTCAGATCCCGACCATCCGCCGGATCCTGCCACTCGTTCCCGAGGAGGAGGACCTCGGCCAGGTGATGCCGCTCCAGTACCTGTTCGAGCCCGACGCGGAGAGCGTCCTCGACGCGGTGCTGCCACGTCTCGTGGAGCTCACCGTCTATCAGGCGGCGCTGGACAACTCCGCGTCGGAGCAGTCGGCGCGGATGGTCTCGATGCGGAGCGCGACGGACAACGCCTCCGAGCTCCTGTCGGACCTGACGCTCGCCGCGAACAAGGCCAGGCAGGGCCGCATCACGAAGGAAATGCTTGAGATCGCTTCGGGCGCCGAAGCGCTCTCCAAGGGGTGACCGAAATGGCTGTCGAGGCGAGAGAGACGACGAAAGCGACCAAGGGCGAGAGCTCTCCTAACTACGGTCAGATCGTGCAGATCATCGGGCCGGTCCTCGACGTGGCCTTCGAAGAAGGCAACCTCCCCGAGATCTACTACGCCCTCAAGGTGAAGCGCGAGGGGAAGGATGCGGGCGAGGTCGTTGCTGAAGTGCAGCAGCATCTGGGGAACAACTGGGTCCGCGCCGTCGCCATGGACTCGACCGATGGTCTCCGGCGCGGCATGAAGGTGCTCGACACCGGCGGTCCCATCTCGGTGCCCGTGGGCCCCGACACGCTTGGACGCCTCTTCAACGTCATCGGGGAGCCGATCGACGGAAAGGGTCCGGTGAAGGGCTTACGCCGCGATCCCATCCACCGCGAGCCGCCGCCATTCGTGG
This sequence comes from Candidatus Limnocylindria bacterium, assembly GCA_036002305.1. Classification (GTDB taxonomy): domain Bacteria; phylum Chloroflexota; class Limnocylindria; order P2-11E; family P2-11E; genus 3-1-20CM-2-70-9. Next base: position 133,121 of record DASYTL010000039.1, on the reverse strand, counting down.
ATCAGTCGACCTCGGCGGAGATCCTCGAGACCGGCATCAAGGTCATCGACCTGATCTGTCCGTTCTTCAAGGGCGGAAAGTCCGCGATCTTCGGCGGCGCGGGCGTCGGGAAGACCTTCGTGATCATGGAGCTCATCCGGAACATCGGCTACGAGCACTCGGGGTACTCGGTGTTCTGCGGGGTCGGCGAGCGGAGCCGCGAGGGGACGCAGCTCCTGGGCGAGATGCACGAGTTCAAGATCATCGACAAGGTCGCGATGGTCTTCGGCCAGATGAACGAGCCGCCCGGCGTGCGACTCCGGGTCGCCCTCACCGGGCTCACGCTAGCTGAGTATTTCCGGGACGACGAGGGCAAAGATCTCCTCGTGTTCATCGACAACATCTTCCGGTTCTCGCAGGCCGGGTCGGAGGTCTCGGCGCTCCTCGGCCGCATGCCGTCGGCCGTGGGTTACCAGCCGACGCTGGCGACCGAAATGGGCGAGCTGCAGGAGCGCATCACGTCCACGAAGAAGGGCTCGATCACATCCATGCAGGCGGTGTTCGTCCCGGCGGACGACTACACCGATCCTGCTCCAGCCACGACGTTCGCGCACCTCGACTCCACGATCCGCCTCGAGCGCTACCTCACCGAGATCGGCATCTATCCGGCGGTCGACCCGCTCACCTCGACGAGCCGCGCCATCGACCCCGGCATCGTCAGTCAGGAGCACTACGACACGACGCGTGAGGTCCAGCGGGTGCTTCAGCGCTACAAGGACCTGCAGGACATCATCGCGATCCTCGGTGTCGACGAGCTCTCGGACGAGGACAAGCTTCTCGTCGCGCGCGCCCGCAAGCTCCAGAAGTTCCTCTCGCAGCCGATGTTCGTTGCGGAGAAGTTCACCGGAATCACACCGAAGTACGTGAAGGTGAAGGACACGGTCCGCAGCTTCCGAGAGGTGCTCGACGGCAAGCATGACGATCTGCCCGAGCAGGCCTTCCACATGGTCGGCACGATCGAGGACGCTCGCGAGAAGGCGAAGACCATCGGGGGCGAGACCTAAGTGCCCCTTCACCTCGAGGTCATCACGCCGGAGCGTCGCGTCTACGAGGACGACGTGGATATGGTCGTGGCGCCCGGTAGCGAGGGGTACCTCGGGATCCTTCCGCATCACGCCCCGCTCTTCACCACGCTCGGGCCGGGCGAGTTCCGGGTGAAGAAAGGCGGCGTGGAGGAAGTCCTCGCCGTCTTCGGTGGGTTCATGGACGTCCGCGGCGATCGCGTGGTCGTGCTGACGGACGCGGCCGAGCACGCCGAGGAGATCGATGCCGAGCAGGCGCGCGAGGCCCGCCAGCGTGCTCAGGAGGCCCTCGTGGCGGCCGCGAGCACGTCGGCGGCCGACGAGCTCCGGGCCCGCGCCGCCCTGCAGCGCGCGCTCGTCCGGCTGCGGGTAAGCGAGAGCCGACGCCGCAGGCGATAGGCACGACCGCTCGCCGACCCGCTAGGCTCTGCGCCCACGGGGGGACGCGTGGGTGGAGCGGTGAACAGACACTTCCGGGTCGTTGCACTCACTCTGGCAGGCGCGATCGCCGCGGCGTGCGCGGCGCCCACCGTTGCCGGCCCGGAGAGCGATAACGACGAGCACCACGAGGATCAGCTCGCCGGGGCCACGCCGACATCGACACCGACGCCCGTACCGGCACCGTCTCCGGCGCCGGCGCTCTACGCGAAGCTCCGCATCTTCGTCGCGTCCGAGAGCACCGATCAGGTGTGGGTGCTCGACGGCGCGCCCGGTCATCCGTACGCGGTCGTCGCGAAGATCCCGGTCGGACGGCTTCCGCATCAGCTCGCCGTGTCACCCGACGGGAAGTGGGTCGCGGTGAACAACCGGATGGCGAACTCGACCTCGATCATCGACCCGATCTCGATGAAGGAGGTCACGCGGCTGATGGTGGGAAAGCAGCCGCACGGGATCGCCTGGTCGTCCGACGCGAAGACGCTCTTCGTCGGCCACGAGCGCGACACGTACATCGCGCGGTACGAGTCCGGGAGCTGGAAGCATCTCCCGCCGCTCATGGTTGGCGTCCCGCAGCATGTCCTCACGATCGCCCCCAGCCGGCCGAACGAGGTGTGGTTCACGCTCACGAACACCTCGCAGGGCGACGTACTGCGCGTCTACGACCTCGGGACGAGCAAGGTCACACCGATCAGGGTCGATGACGTCCACGACGCGTACTTCACGCCCGACGAGACCGAGGTCTGGTCGAGCTCGTCGGGCTTCCTCAACAAGCCCTCGGACCGCATGGTGATCTACGACCCAGTCACCAAGACCGTGAAGAAGGAAGTCCGCTTCGCCGGCCACTATCCGTTTCACACGGAGAAGGTCAATCAGGACGGGGTCTACTTCATGGCCGACAAGTCGTTGATGGTGCTGTCGGACCACATCGGCCCCGGCCTCCTGTGGGTCGACTGGCGCGAGCGGCGCATCGTCGCCGAGACGAGGCTCGGCCAGCAGCCCTTCCACACGACATATGACCCGGAGGGGGATCGTCTGCTCACGACGACGAACGTCGACGGGATGGTCAACGTGATCGACGTGAAGACTCGCGCCGTGGTGCAGAAGGTTTCCGTGCCCAAGCCGCACGGGATCGGCGCGGTGCCGGTCGCGGTCGCTGGCCCCTAGCGGGCCAAGCTCCCTCCTCTTTTCGCTTTCGCAGTACGTGCCTTCGTCCTTAGTCTGTTTTCGTGCTCTTCCGCCTGCTCGCGCTCCTCTACAACCGGCTTCCGGTTCGGTGGCAGCGGCGGTTGCTCGACCGGACGCAGCATCGTTTTCTCGTCGGGGTCGTCGGGCTTGGCATCGATGAGAGGGGGCACGTGCTTCTGGCCCGTCATCGCTTCGGCGCCCCGCAGTGGCGTTTCCTTGGCGGTTTTCTCGCGCCTGGCGAACGGCTGGAGGACGCGCTGGTGCGCGAGGTTCACGAGGAGACCGGGCTCGAGATCGAGATTGGCCCGCTTCTCGAGGCGAACCCCGGCTACCGCTGGCAGCGGATCGAGCTCGTCTACGCGTACCGAACCATGGGCGGGACGCAGCGCCTGTCCGAGGAGGTCATCGAGCTCCGCGGTTTCGACGCCGCCGACCTCCCAGAGGTTCGGGCCGACCAGCGCGGGATCATCGAGCGTCATGCGGCTCGCGCCCTGGAGTGGGCTCGGCCTGCGCTCCGCTGATCATTCCGGCGGGCGGTTCGCTCCAAGCGCCCCGATGATCTCTTTGATGTGACCGAAATGCTCGAACTCGTGCTCGAGGATCCGGCGCATCACCTTGCGCGTCGTCCAGCGGCGGCCCATGACGAAATGGTCCAGCGCGGTGTCTCGCGGCTCCATGACCGTGAAGCGCTGGAATGCCATGCGGTGCACGGCCTGGAGCGTGGGGAAGGGATCGTCCGGCCACTTCTCGAGTCGCGACAGGAGGTCGGCCTCCGTGAGCATGACGTGCTCCAGCGCCTCGCGGACGCTCCACATCGTCTCGGTCGGCTTCCGCTCGAGCTCCTGCGGCGAGAGGCCGCGCAGCAGGGACAGGAGCGCGGATCGCGAGGCCTCGAACTGATGCAGGAAATCGCGAAGCTCGTGCTCCTGTAGCGGTCCCACGTCCTCGGGCACGATGCGGTCTGGCGGCAGGTCGCGAACCTCGAAGGTGTCCGGGTCGAGGTCCTTCCAGTGCTCGATCGATACGCCGCGGGTGTCGAGCAGCTCGAGATACGCGCGGAACGCGCGGCGCGCGTTCGCGATCGCCTCATCGCGGGTCGTTCCCGAAGCGATGCACCCACGGAGCACCGGAACGTGCGCAAGCCAATACGAGCCCTCGCCCGTGACATAGATCGCGGGGGGTTGGCTCACGCGCGCATCCAGACCTTCTGACCGCAGTCGGCGCGGATGGTCCGCTGCCGGCCGTCGACCTCGATGCGGATCGCCTCGCCCGGCCGCGCCTCGAGCACGCGCAGCGCGACGCCTGGCCGGAGCCCCTGTGAGTCGAGGTACCGGAGAAAGCCGGGCTCGTGCTCGAACTGATCGGGAATACGCTCGATCGTGCCGGTCGCGCCGTCGCCCAGCTCGGCGAGCGGCTTCGTCGGGCGCGGCGTGGTGCCCGGCATCGGATTGCCGTGCGGACAGGTCTGCGGGTCGCCCAACACCCGGATCAGCCGCTCCTCCATCTCGCCCGACATCGCGTGCTCGATGCGCTCGGCTTCCTCGTGCGTCTTCCACCATTCGTAGCCGAGAAGGTCGACGAGCATCCTCTCCGCGAGGCGGTGACGGCGCACGACGTGCGCCGCGACGTCCGCGCCCCGTTTGGTAAAGTGCACTTCTTTACGGCCGTCGAGCTCGACCATCCCTTCGCGCTGGAGACGGTGGAGCATTTCCGACACGGCCGCCGCCGACACGCCGAGGAAAGCGGCGAGCCGCGCGCCGATCACGTTCCCGCCTTCGTCGGCCAGCGTGTAGATGGCCTGGAGGTACTCCTCAGAGGCGGCGGTGCTGCCCAGAACAGCCAATTCTTGACCTCGCCGGTCGGAATTTATTAGGCTCGCTTAAGGGGCGCCTAACAGAGGCTCCCGAGACTCGAAGTATCGCACCGGAGGTCGCATGTCCGCCGCCGATCTTTCAGCGCTCGTCATCGCACTGCGCGAGGGCATCGAGATCGCGCTGGTGGTGGGCATCCTCCTCGCCTACCTCACGCAGGTCGGCGCGCGCGGCGCTCACCGCTGGGTATGGCTCGGGGTCGCTCTTGCCACAGGCGTCAGCCTCGGTTTCCTGGGCGTCCTCAACGCGCTCAATGCTGAATTCGAAGGGGCGACCGAGCAGATCTTTGAGGGCGTCACGATGGTCCTGGCCGCGGTCTTCCTCACCTGGATGATCTTCTGGATGCTGCGGAACTCCCGCTATCTGAAGGTCGAATTACAGCGCTCGGTGCAGGCGGTTCTCGATCGTGGCGGCATGGCGTGGGGCCTGTTCTTCCTGGCCTTCTTCGCCGTCGTCCGTGAAGGTGTGGAGCTCGCGCTCCTCCTCTTCGCGGCCCCGGGTGAAGGCAAGCTCGTCGGAAGCATTGTTGGCCTTGCGGCAGCCGTCGGTGTTGGTGTCCTCATCTACGCGTTCGGCCGCCGCATCGATCTTCGGACGTTCTTCCGCGTAACGAGCATCCTCCTGGTCCTCTTCGCGGCGGGGCTCGTGGCGCACGCGGCCCACGAGTTCGCCGAAGCGGGCATCCTCGCCGCCGTCGAAGGTCCCAAGCTCTGGAGCACGAGGAGCTGGCTCCCTGACGACCAGGGACTGGGCTCGATCCTGCGAGCATTGTTCGGCTATCAGGACGAGCCGACGGTCATCGAGGTCTTGACTTACCTGGGCTATTTCGTCGGGGTGTGGCTCCTGTCGCGGACGAGAATGGCGACCGCTCCGATAACGGCAAAGGCCTCGCGCGCCGCCTAACGTCGCCCTCAGCCGATACACTCGCCTCTCCCGCGCGTTACGCGCCATGAGAGAGGGATGAGTGTTCTCACGTCAGATCGGCATTGATCTCGGCACGGCCAACGTCATCGTCTACGTCCGCGGCAAGGGGATCGTCCTCACCGAGCCGTCGGTCGTCGCGCTGGCGAAAGAGGACGGCTCGAACCGGCCCCGGATCGTCGCGGTCGGCGAGGAGGCGCGTCTCATGCTTGGGCGCACGCCCGGGACGATCACGGCGCTCCGCCCGATGCGCGATGGCGTTATCGCCGATTACGTCATCACCGAGTACATGCTCAAGTACTTCATCGACAAGACCTGCGGCCGTGTCCGTATCTTCCATCCGGAGCTGATGATCTGCGTGCCCTCGGGCGTGACGAGTGTCGAGCGGCGCGCGGTGAAGGACGCGGCGGTGCGGGCGGGCGCACGCGACGCACACCTCATCGAGGAGCCCCTTGCCGCGGCGATCGGCGCGAACATTCCGATCTCGGGTCCGTCGGGCAATCTCATCATCGACATCGGCGGCGGCACCGCGGAGATCGCGGTCATCTCCCTCGGCGGGATCGTCGTGTCGCGGAGCGTCCGCGCCGCGGGCAACAAGCTCGACGAGGCGATCGCGAACTTCGTCCGCAAGCGCTACAACCTGATGATCGGCGAGCGGACCGCGGAGGACGTGAAGATCCAGATCGGATCGGCGTTGCCGATGGACCCCGAGCTCACCATGGAGGTCCGCGGCCGCGACCTCATCGCGGGATTGCCGCGTACGATCACCATCGGCTCCAACGAGATCACCGAAGCGATGGACCCGGTGCTGCAGCAGATCATCGCGGCGGTGAAGGCCGTTCTCGAAGAGACACCGCCGGAGCTCGCCTCCGATGTCATCGACAAGGGCATGGTCCTGTCGGGCGGCGGCGCGCTGCTCCGCAACATGGACAAGCTCCTGACCCAGGTGACCGGGGTCGCCTGCTACGTCGCCGAGAATCCGCTCTACTGCGTCGCGAAGGGCACCGGCCTCGCGCTCGAGCACCTCGACTTCTTCCGCAGAAGCCTCGTCGCCGTCCACTAGCTTCTGGGGTGCGAGGGAGGGCTTCGCCCGACCGAGCGGCGGGTCTGCTCCGCGGAAACCGGGCTGGGCCCCCGCGATCGAAGCAGCCGAAGGCAGCGGAGTGAGCAGGGTGAATCCGGGAGACGCGCGTCAGCGCGTCCACATACTTGGGATCGGCTTCGACCACGTCGATCTGAGCGCCGCGGCGGAACGCATCATCGAGCGCCACGCGGCCGGCCAGCGTACGTTCGTCATCACGGCGAATCCCGAGTTCGTGATGCTCGCTCGGCGCGACGACGAGCTCCGCTCGATCGCTCGTGGTGCCGATCTCGTGGTCGCGGACGGCACCGGTGTTCTCCTCGCGTCCCGCGTTCTCGACGATCCGCTTCCTGGACGCGTGCCGGGTCGACTCCTCGTTCCCGCCGTCCTGCAGCTGCTCAGCGGCCCCGTCTTCCTGCTCGGGGCGGCGCCCGGCGTCGCCGAGCGGGCCGCCGATGCGCTCCGCCGCCGCAGTCCCTCCATGGAGATCGCCGGGACCTACTCGGGATCGCCCGTGCCGGAAAGCGACGAGGAGATACGCGATCGCATCCGCGAAGCCGGCGCGCGCGTGCTCCTCGTCGCGTACGGAATGCCCGCGCAGGAGCGCTGGATCGCCCGCAACATGTCGCTGCTTCCCTCGGTGCGGACCGCGATCGGGGTCGGCGGGGTATTCGACCAGCTCGCCGGACGCGTGCGCCTCCCGCCGCGGATCGTTCACGCCCTCGGATTCGAGTGGCTGTGGCGGCTCGCGTTCGAGCCGCGACGCTGGCGCCGGCAGCGAGTGCTCCCGCTGTTCGCCGCGCTGGTCATGCGGCAGCGCCTCTTCGGCCGGTGAAGCTCGCGCTCGCGCACGAGTACTTCGTCGCGCGCGGTGGGGCCGAGGGCGTCGTCGAGACCTTCCACGCGATGTGGCCCGAGGCACCGGTCTACACGTTCTTCCATGACCGTCGGCGCTACGGCGAGCTGCGGGGATGGAACCTGCGAACGAGCTATCTGCAGCGTTTCCTTCTCGGCGAGAGTCACCGGCTGCTCCTGCCGCTCTATCCGAACGCGGCGCGGGCGCTGCGTGTCCCGCCGGAGATCGACGTCGCGCTCGTCTCGACGAGCGCCTTCATCAAGGGCATCGGCCTGGCGGACCGGACCGTCGAGGTCGCGTACTGCCACTCGCCGACGCGCTACCTCTGGGACTGGCGAGACCGTTATCTGCAGGAAGAGGTTCCGGCGCCGCTTCATCGATTCGTTCGCGAGCTGCAGGAGCGGTTGCGCGACGTGGACCGGCAAGCCGCCGCGCGAGTCGATCGCTGGATCGCGAACTCGACCGCGGTGCGCGGACGCATCGCGGAGTACTACGGCGCCCAGCCGGAGAGCGTCGACATCGTCCATCCCGCGATCGACGTCGAGTCGTTCACGGTCAACGAGGAGCGCGGCGACTTCTGGCTCTTCGTCGGGCGGCTGTCGACCTACAAGCGCGCCGACGTGGCGGTGCGCGCGTTCAACGACCTCGGCATGCGGCTCCTGGTCGTTGGGACCGGCCGCGAGCGCGCCGCCCTCGAGCGCATCGCCGGGGAGAACGTGGTGTTCGCCGGTCGAGCCGACGACGCGACGCTTCGCGAGCTGCTGGCGTCGGCGCGCGGCCTGGTCTTCCCGGCGGAGGACGACTTCGGGATGGTCTGCGTCGAGGCGCTCGCCGCCGGGGCGCCGGTCGTCGCGCTCGCCGCCGGCGGAGTGTTCGACATCGTTCGCGATGGCGAAGACGGCGTGCTGGTCGATGTGCCGGAGCCGCGTGCCTTCGCGGAAGGTGTCCTTCGGGCGGAGCGCACGCGCTTCGAACCGAAAGCGCTTCGCGACTCGGCGCGCAGGTTCGATGTGTCACGATTCCGAGAGCGCGTACGCGAGATCGTCGATGATGCGTACGCCAAGGGAAGGGCTTGACCGATCAGCGACGCGTCCGCGTCGACATGCACACGCACAGCGAGGCCTCGCCCGACAGCCGTACGCCCGTCGCTGAGCAGGCGCGCGCGATCCGCGCTGCGGGTCTGGACATCGTCTGCGCCACCGACCACAACACCATCGACGGTGCGCTTCGCTTGCGAGAGCTCGCGGACGGCTTCCGTGTCATCGTTGGCGAGGAGATCAGCTCGCGCGACGGCGAGATCATCGGCTTGTTCCTCGAGCGCGCGGTCCCGCGCGATCTCGGAGGCGAGGAAACGATCGCGCGGATCCATGACCAGGGCGGCTTGGTCGTCATCCCGCACCCGTTCAGCGTGAACCGCCGCTATCACATGCGGCGCGCGGCACTCGACCGCCTCCGCACCGAGATCGACGCGCTCGAGGTCTTCAACGCGCGCGAGGCGATCTTTCTGAACAACCGCGCGGCCGCCGCCTACGCCCGGACCCACGGCATCGTCGGGACCGCCGGCAGCGACGCGCATCGCGCGTCGGAGATCGGCCGAGCGTTCGTCGACATGCCCGACTTCGCCGGACGCGAGGACTTCATGGACGCGCTGCGCGAGGGCGTCGCGCACGGTCGTCTCAGCGGGACGGCGGTGCACCTGTTTACCCGGTACGACCGCTTCCGGAAGTGGCTCGGACGGAAGAGCTCGACCGCCGCCCGCTGAGAGAGCGGGTTCCGGCTCACGCCGAGGACCCCACGATCGAGCAGCTCGCCGAAGAGGCCGGGCATACCGACGAGCTCGCCGTCCGCCGCCAGCTCTTTGGCTGGCGCGAGCTCGTCTCCACCGCCATCCCTCTCCTGCTCATCGCGTACTTCGCGCGAAATGTCGATTGGGGCCAGGCGGTCGCGACGCTCGGCGGCGCGGACCCGCTCTACCTGATCGCGGCGCTGGGGGTCTATTACCTCTCGTTCCCGGTGCGCGCGATCCGCTGGGCGCGGCTGCTGCGCGAGGGCGGAGTCGCGATCCACGGCCGCGACCTCCTGCAGATCCTCTTTCTCGGCTGGTTCGTGAACTGCCTGGTCCCGGCGAAGCTCGGCGACCTCTATCGGAGCTATCTGGTGAAGCGCCGCTTCGGCATCTCGCTGTCGCGGACGGTGGGCGTCGTCGTCGCGGAGCGGCTCCTCGACCTCTTCGTCGTCTTCGGTCTTCTCGTGGTCGGCGGGTATGTCGCGTTCGGACGCACGGTGAGTCCCGACCTCAACGTCCTGTACCTCACCGGTGCTGGCCTCGGCGTCCTGATCGTCGTGGGTCTGGTCGCGCTCTACGCGATCGCCCCGCGCATCGCGCGCTTTTTCCCGGGCGAAGTTAGACGGATCAGCGGCCTCTTCCGCGAGGGCGTGCTCCACAGCTTCCGCGCGCTCCCGGTAGCGGGCCCGATGACGCTCCTTGTCTGGTTCTTCGAGGCGGGACGCCTCATGTTCGTGCTCGGCGCGCTCGGGCTCTACCTACCGGTCTCGCAAGTCGTCTTCGTGGCGGTGGCGTCGTCGTTGCTCACCACAGTTCCGCTGACACCCGCGGGCTTCGGCTTCGTCGAGATCGCGATGGTGTACGTCCTGACCGAGGGATTCGGGCTGCCGCAGAACGCGGCCGTCGCGGTCGCGGTCATCGACCGCGCGGTGAGTGTGTTCTCGGTGATCGTCATCGGCGCGCCGATCTACTGGCGGTCTCGCTCCGACCTCGCACGGCGTGGCGACGGCTAGCCCCGGCCGGCGGTTCCGGCTGCTCGCGATCGGGAGCGGGGCGGCTCTCGCCGCCATCGCGGCCCTCGCCATCCTCGAGCTGCCCGCGGTCGCGTACCGCCACAACGACTTCGCCCAGTACTACGCCGGCGCGCGCGCGGTCGCGGCGGGCGGGTCGCCGTACGGCGACGCGTTCTGGTCAATCCTCGATTCGCTCGGCAGTCGCGCGCTCTTCGCGTCCGCATACGGGACGGTCTCCAAGACCGGGCTCACCACGCCGTATCCGCTCTGGGTCTTCGTCGTTCTGATCCCGATCGGCGTTCTTCCCTTCGCCGCCGCCGCCGCGGCGTTCCTCGTCGCGCAGGTCGCCGCTCTCTCGTTCGCGCTCGGCGCGCTCGCGCGGCGTCTCTTCGTTGCCATCCCGCGCCGCGAGACGGTCCTCTTCCTGGCCATCGCCCTCGCGTTCCAGCCGGTGTGGCTGCTCGTGGTGGGCGGCAACATCGCCGCTCTCGTCACGGCCGCCTTCGGCGGCGCGTTCGCCGCGGCGCTCGCCGGGCGCGCTCGGCTCGCGGGTGCCCTCCTCGGCGCGTGTCTCGTCAAGCCTCAGGTCGTCGCGCTCGCCGCCGTCGTGCTGCTCATCGCTCTTGACGCGGCGTCGCGCAGGCGCGCGCTCGTCGCGCTCGCCGTCGTCGGCGGCGCGCTCGGCGCGAGCGCGTTCGCGGCCGATGCGTCGTGGTTCCCCGACTGGTGGCGCAACGTCGTCGCTCTGCAAGCGACCACGGGGAGCAACGCCAGCGGGTGGACCATCGACCGCGCGTTCGGCGGCCCGCGCTGGACCGGGCCGCTCGCGGTCTCGCTCGCGGTCGCCGCGTTTCTTGGGTGGTGGCTGCTGCGTCGACCGCGGCTTCCGGCGCTCACGGCGGCCGCGCTCCCGGTGTCCATCTTCGCCGCGCCGCACGCCTGGAGCTACGACGCGAGCGCCCTGCTCGCCACCATCGCCGTGGTCCTCGCGGGGATGCAGCACCTCTCGAACGCGCGGCGGATCGCGTGGCTCGCCGCGCTCGCCGTGATCGCCGTGGCGCTGCCGTGGGCGGCCTACGCCGTCGCCTTCCGCCGCGCGGGGGAGGAGTGGACCGCGCTCGTGGTGCTCCTTTTCTTTCCTCTGGTGGCCCTCGCGGAGCGCGCGCGTCCCCGCCCGAACGACCGCTCTGGCGCGAGCGCGCCCTAGACTCGGCCGATCGCGCAGTCTGCGGCGCTCCGGATCGCCGTCCTCTCACTGGTCTTCGTCGCGGTCCGGATCTTCTCCGCCGGTCTGGTCACGACGCCCGGCTACACGGACGCCTACTACTACATCGACATCGCGCGGAACGTCGCGGCAGGACACGGACTCGTCGCCGACTTCGTCTGGGCCCCGCTCGAGGCGCCGGGCCTCGCCCCGCTGCCGGTCCCGAGCAACCGCTTCTGGATGCCCCTCGCCTCGATCGTCCAGGCCGCGGGCATCGCGCTCCTCGGGGCGCAGCTCGGGCCGTTCCACGCGGCGCAGCTCGTCGTCATCCTGTTCGCGGGGCTCGTGCCGCTCGCGACGTACCTGGCGGCGAGGTCGCTCGGCGTGGCGGAGCGCGGGGCGCTGCTCGCCGCCTTCTTCTCCGGGATGGGCGGGCTCTTCGCACCCGCCTGGGTGACCCTCGACTCGTACGGCCTCGCCGCGCTGCTCGGCACCCTCTTCTTCCTGTCCTTCGCGCGCGCCGCGGCAACCGGAGACGCGCGGGCCGGCGCGCTCGCCGGCCTCGCCATCGGTCTCCTTTTCCTGGCGCGCGCGGAGGCGGCGCTGCTCGGCCTCGCGCCGCTCGCGCTCGCCGCCGGCGCGAGGACGCGCGCAGCAGGCGTCGCCGGCAGCGCGCTCGCGCTCGCCATCGGGATCGCGTGGCTCGCGCGGAATGCCGCGCTGGGACCGAGCGACCTGCTCGCGCGTAGCGCGCTGCTCGTCCGATACGAGGACCTCTTCGCGCAGCGCGAACCCACTCTCGACGCGTTCCTCGCGGCGGGCCCCGCGGTTGTCGCCGCGAGGGCCGGCGCGCTCGGTGCCAACGCGATCACGTTCCTCTTCGCCTTCGCGCTCCTGCCGGTCGTCGGCATGGTCACCGGAGCGCGGGCGCTCTGGCCAAAGGCGGAGGTGCGCGCCTACGTCGCGCTCGCGCTCCTCGTCTTCCTCGCGCAGTCGCTGGTGTGGACGCTGCACTCGACCCGCGGCTCGTACGTCCACTCGCTCGCGGCGTTCCTGCCGTTCGGATTCGCGCTCGCTGCCGCGGGCGGGCAGGCGCTGCTCGACCGCCGCGCGATCGGGGTCCGGACCCTGGCGTTGGCGGCCGCGCTCGCCGGGTGCCTCGCGATGTCGATAGCCGCGCTCGTCCAGTTCGATGCGACGTACGGTGCGACGGAGCGCGCGCGCCGCGCCGCGCTCGACGCCGTCCCCGCGGGGCCGTTCCTCGCGATCGACGCCTCCGCCTGGCGCTGGATCGCGGACCGGCCTGTCGTGGTGACACCGGCGGACGGTCTAGAGGCCGCGGCCTGCGCGGTGGGTTCGTACGGCGCGCGCGCGGTTGTCCTCGAGCCGGCGCATTTCAGCGCGTACGACCAGCTCTACCAGGGGAGCGCCGGCGTGCCGTGGCTGGGCCCACCGATCGACCGCGGCGGTATCCGCATCTACCCCGTCCGCGGCGAGGTCGTGTGCACTCCGCGTCGCGTCTATGCGGACACCGTCGTCGGCGCGAGCATGCCCTAGGGTGAGCGCATCGAGCTCTCGATCGTGATCCCCGCCCACAACGAGGAGGTCACGGTGGCCGGCGTCGTCAACGGTCATCGCGACCTCGCGCGCGCTCTGGCCCCGGACTTCGAGATCATCGTGTGCGACGACGGGAGCACCGACGGCACGTGGGCCGCGCTCGAGGGGACCCGCGCGAGCGTGTGCGAGCTACGTCTCCTGCGAAATCCGGCGCGGGCTGGGATCCCGTTCACCATGAAGCGCCTCTACGCGGAGGCTCGCGGCGAATGGATCTACTTCACTCCGGCCGACGGGCAGGTTCCCGCGGCGGCGCTCGAGCCGATGTGGAATATCCGCGACGGTGCCGCGCTCGTCGTAGGCCGCCGCGTGCCGCGGCGCGACCCCGCGAGCCGCGTCCTCATCGCGCAGCTCTACTCCGCGATGCTCCGCACGATCTTCCGCCTGCCGGTCAGGGACATCGACAGCGTGAAGCTCTATCGGGCGGACGAGCTCCGCGCGGTGCCACCGCGGAGCGACTCGAACTTCTTCGAGGCCGAGATCCTGATCGCCCTCTGCGCCCGGAAGCGCGTCGTGCGCGAGGTCGACATCCCGCACCGGCCACGCATCGCGGGCAAGGCGAAAGGCGTCACCCCCACCGCCACGTTCTTCGCGCTCCGCGACGTCACCGCGTTCACCATCGGATGGCTCCTGCGTCGCGGGCGCTGACGGCGGCGCTCGCGACCAACGCCTATCCGCTCGCCATCGCGAGCGCCGTTTTCATCCTCGCGGTCGGCCTTCCCTCGACCGATTCAGACACGTACTGGCACCTTGCCACCGGCCGCTGGATGCTCGAGCACCGCGAGCTGCTGCGGCAGGACATCTTCTCCAGCACGGTCGCGGGCACTCACTTCGGCATTGGCGAGTGGTTGGGCCAGCTCGCGTTCGCCGCGGCTTTCGCGACCGGCGGCTGGGCCGGGATCGCGATCCTGCGCGCTTCGCTCATCGCCGTCGGGAGCTTCTTCCTCGCGCGCCTCGCTCGTCGAGGCGGCACACCGTGGTGGATCTCGCTGCCCATGATCGCCGCGGCGCTGCTCGTGTCGAAGATCACCTGGACCGACCGGCCGCACCTCTTCACCCTCGCGTTCCTGCCCCTGCTCCTCGACCTCCTCCTCCCGCTCCCGCCGGGACCGTCGCGGCGGCTCCTCGCGCTCCCGCCGCTCTTTCTCCTCTGGGCGAACCTTCACGGCGGCTATCTGCTCGGGCTCGCCGTGCTCGCTGCGTTCGCGGCGCATGCCCTTATCGCTGACGGCCGCCGCGGGTTGCCGCTCGCCGTCGCGGCAGCCGCCGCGGTCGCGCTCACGTTCCTCAACCCGGCGCCGGTCGAGCTCGCCGGTGCCGCACGAGAGGACGTGCTCCATCCGCCGCGCTTCCTCACCGAGTTCCTGCCGCCGGACGTCCTGACGCCCGCGGGCGCGCTCTTCGCCGCGTTCGTGCTCGCCGTCGTCGGCAGCGCGCTCCTGCGCGGCGGCACTCTGCTCGAGGCGATGCTGCTCACCCCACTCCTGTACCTGGCGCTCACCGCGCAGCGCCACATGATCTTCTTCTGCTTCGCGGCGGCCGCGTTCCTCGGGCCGCGTCTCCTTTCGCTGGTTCCTGCTCCCGCCCGCGTCGCGGAGCTCCCGGCACGTCTGCGAGTGCCGACCGCGCTCGCGCTGCTGATCGCCGCCGTCCTGAGCGCCGCCGGCGCGCCGGCCGTTCCCGACGAGCGGGCGTATCCGAAAGGCGCGCTCGCCGCGCTGCGCGGCGGGAGCGGCGTGCTCCTCAACGAATACGACTGGGGCGGCTTCCTCATCTTCGGACTGCCGGAGCGCCCGGTGTTCATCGATGGCCGGTACGTGCCGTACCTGGCCGGCGTGCTCGACGACTATCGCTCGCTCGTCGGCCTGCGACCGGGTTGGCGCGACCTCCTCGAGCGCTACAAGGTCGCGGAGATACTGCTCGCGCCGCAGCGTCCGTTGGTCGTGGCGCTGCGCGAGGATGGCTGGCGCGTCGGGGCGCAGGACGCCGCCGGGAAATGGATCGTGCTGCGCCGCCCATGAGCCGCCGCATGTCGTGGTCGGCCCCGCTCCTCGTCGGGGCGACGTTCGGTGCGCTGTCGACCCTCGCCACGGTGGGCGACAGCGACCTCTACTGGCACCTCGCGCAAGGACGTCAGACCCTCGCCGAGGGTCTCGCTCGTCTCGACCGCTTCTCGTGGACCGTGAACGGAGCGCCGGTGCTCACCGATCAATGGCTCGGGCAGGTCGCGTGGTACGGCGCGTATGCCGCCTGGGGATGGCACGGGATCGTCCTGCTGCGCGCGGTGCTCGTCATGGCCATCGTCGCGCTCGTCGTCGCGGCAGCGCTCTCGGTGCACGCGCGCCCGTTCGTCGCGGTGCTCGCGGCGCTCCCCGCGATCGCGCTCACGCGCTTCTCCTGGACGGAGCGGCCCGAGCTCATGGGGCTCGCCTGCTTCGCGGCGCTGCTCCTGATCGTCCGCCTCGCCGAGGAGCGGCCGCGCGTTCTGCTCGGCGCGCCGTTCCTCCTATTGCTCTGGGCGAACCTCCACGGCTCTTTCGCGCTAGGGCTCGTGGTGGTAGCGATCGTCTGCGGAGAGCTCGCGCTTCGGCGCGGGGACGCGCGAGCGCTCGCGCTGGGGGTCGTCTTCGCGTCCGTCGTGGCCACGCTGGTCACGCCCTCCGGTCCTGCCATCTGGACCTCGGCGGGCGGTCATTTCCTCGCGCCTCCCCGCGTGATCCAGGAGGAGGGCGTTCCGGACGTGACCGAGCCATACGGACTGGTCTTCGCGTTCGTCATCGCCGCCGTGCTGGTGACGTCGCTGCTCTCTCGCCCAGCGCCCCTCCGTGAGGCGGCCCTCCTCATCCCGCTGTTCTTCGTGTCGCTCACCGCGGCGCGGCACACGCCGTTCTTCGCGGTGGCATCGGCGCCGTACCTCGCGGCGCATGCACCTGACGCGATCGCGGCCATCGCGCGACGGCTTCGGGTCCCGCTGCCGAGCCTCGGCCTGCCGACCGCGGTCCCCGGCATGCGCATCGACCTGGCCACCGGGATCCTCGGGATCGTGGCGGTGATCGCGGCGGCCGCCCTCGCGCGCGCGGAGCCCGATCTGCGGTCGTATCCCGTCGCGGCCCTCGAGTCGCTCCCGAAGGGAACCGGCCTGCTCAACGAGTACGACTGGGGCGGATTCCTCATCTGGTACGCGCCGGCGACGCCGGTGTTCGTCGATGGCCGGCTCTTTCCCTATCTGCCGGGCGTGCTCGACGACTATCGCGCGATCGTGGGACTTCGTCCGGAGTGGCAATCGGTGATCGCGCGCCGCGACGTCCGCGCGCTGCTGCTGCGCCCGGCCGCGCCGGTCGCCGTCCGCGCGCGAGAGCTGGGCTGGCGCGTCGTTTCCTCATCAACCGGATACGTCCTGCTCGCCCGGCCGTGATGCGTGGCGCGCGGTCCATCGCGGTCCTCGTCGGCGCGGCCCTTGGCGCCGCATCCGCGAGCCGCCCCGCCGGCGACTCCGATATCTACTGGCATCTCGCGACCGCGAGGGAGACGCTCGCGCACGGCCTCGTTCGCCAAGATGTCTTCAGCTGGACCGTCCGCGGCGCCCAGGTCTCGACCGATCAGTGGCTCGGGCAGCTCCTCTACTACGCCGCCTATCTCGTCGACGGCTGGAGCGGAGTGGTGCTGCTTCGCGGCGCCGCGATCGCGATCCTCGTCGCCCTCATCTTCGCGAACGCCGCCGCGCTACCGGGCGTGCGGCCGATCACCGCGCTCGTGGCCATGCTGCCCGCGATCTTCATGTCGCAGTACGTGTGGTCGGAGCGTCCACTCCTTCTGGGCGTCGCGTGCTTCGCCGCGTTGCTCCTGCTGCTGCGCGTCGGGCGCTCCGGCTCGGATCGCGCTCTCGCGCTCGTCGTCCCGCTGCTCGCCCTCTGGGCGAACCTGCACGGCTCGTTCGCGCTTGGCGTGGTCCTGGTCGCCCTCGTCGCGGCGGAAGGCGCTTGGCGCGAGCCGGCGCGCCGGCGGATGTACGCGGTCATGGTCGTCGCGAGTCTCGGCGCGACGCTGCTGACCCCCGCGGGCGTGGGCTCGTGGACGGCTCCGGGGTTTCATCTCCTGTTCCCGCCGCGCGAGATCCAGGAATGGGCGCGTCCCGACGTGCGCACCGGTGTCGGCGCGCTCTTCGCGGTCACCCTCGCCCTGGTGGCCGCGACCGCGCTGATCACGCGATCGCTGCCCGCGCGTGAAGCGCTGATCCTCGTCCCGGTCGCGCTCCTCGCGGCGACGGCGGTGCGGCACACACCGCTCTTCGCGATCGCCGCGTCCGCGTATCTCGCGTCACGCGGCCCGGATGCCCTGGTTGCCGCGCTCCGGCGGTTCGGCGTTCGGTTGCGTCCGCGCGAGACGGAACGTCCAACGGCCCGCGTGTTCAGCATCTTCTCGCTCGCGGCCGCGGCGATGCTCGCCGTCATCGCGATCGCGATCGCGCCCGCCGAACCGGACGAAACGAGCTATCCCGTCGCGGCGCTCGCGGTGCTTCCGCCCGGGCCCGGTCTCTTCAATCACTACGACTGGGGCGGATGGCTCATCTGGCGCGCACCGGCGACGCCGGTATTCATCGACGGTCGCTTCACCCCCTACCGGTGCTGCGGCGTGCTCGACGACTATCGGACCGTCATTTCGGCCGGCCCGGGGTGGTCCGAGACCCTCGCGCGGCGGGGCATACGTGCCGTTCTGGTGCGGCCGGAGGATCAACTCGCGGTCCGCGGTATCGAATCGGGTTGGACCGTGCTCGTGCGCACGCCTGGCTTTGTCCTGCTGCGAGTCCCCTGATAGATACTTCGTCGCACGACAGAGCCGGCACGCCTTGCTCGTGATACCGACGACCTCGACGCGCAATTCGATGGCATCGTCGACGCCCTTCGGCGTGACGTCCGTCAGCTGCGCCAGCAGGTCGATCGGTTCAGCCGCACCTATCAAAAGCACGCCGAGGAGCGGTCGCGTCGCTCGACCGACGGCGAGCTGGACGAATCCACGCAGCGCGGCTACCGGCACCTGAAGCAGCTGCAGCTGGTCGTGCAGCACATCGAGTCCAGCGCCGCGTACCTGCTCGGTTCGGGCATCGATCCCTCGTCGGAGGAGCACGAAGAGGAGTCGGTCGAGGTGGCGCAGCGCGTCCTCGAGAGCCTCGAGGCCGAACGCGAGCGGCTCTACCGCGACGTGCACGACGGCCCGGCTCAGGTCCTGGCGAACGCGATCTTCGAGGTGGAGTACCTCGAACGGATCGCCGAGCGCGCCCCCGGGGAGGTCCGCCAGACCCTCCGAAGCGAGCTGGCGAACCTGAAAGGCCAGTTCCGCGGCTCGCTCGACGCGGTCCGCGGCATGATCTACGACCTGCGCCCGCCCGAGCTCACCGAGCTCGGGCTGGCCGAGGCGATCCGGAACTACGCGGCCGAGTGGGAAGCCCGTTGCGGCATCAAGGTCGGAAGCCAGCTCGACACGACGGACACCGGCCTCAGCCCGATGCAGGAGCTGGCCATCTATCGCGTCATGCAGGAGGCGCTGCAGAACGTGCACAAGCACGCGCATGCCAGCGCGGTAGGCATCGCGTGGTCCAGATCGAACGACAGCCGGGTGTTGCACGTGACCGACGACGGCATGGGATTCGACCTGGTGAAGGCGGCGCGGCACAAGAAGTCCGTCGGTCTTCTCTCGATGCGGGAGCGCGCCGAGCTCATCGGCGGCACGCTCCAGATCCAGTCCACACCGGGCAAGGGCACCGCGGTGACGCTGCTCCTGCCCACGGAAAAGAAGGTTGAGCCGCTCCGCGCACGTCGCTCGGAGCGAGCTCGTGAGGAGCATTCATGAGCGAACGGCCCGATCGCGCGATCCGGATCCTTCTCGCGGACGCGAGCCGCATCACGACCATGGGCATCCGGCAGGTCATCGAGAAGGAGCCGGACATGGAGATCGTCGGTGTCGCATCCGACGGGGAGGAGGCGGTCGCGAAGACGAACGACCTCGAGCCCGACGTGTTGGTGATCGAGGTCGACCTACCACGCCTGTCCGGCATCAAGGCGACGCAGCGCGTGCGCCGCGAGCTGCCGGCGGTCGGGGTCGTGATCCTCACCGCGCAGGACCAGGAGCAGATCCTCTTCGAGGCGATCCGCGCGGGCGCCGCCGCCTACCTCCACAAGGACTGCGAGCCGACCGAGCTGGTCGACGCCATTCGGAAAGTCCGCACCGGGCAGTTCATCATCAACGAGAAGATCTTCAGCCGTCCCGCCGTCGCGTCGAAGGTGCTCGCCGAGTTCCGCGAGCTGTCCGTCTACGGGCCCGGGTCCACACACGTCTTTGCGCCACTGTCGCCGCGCGAGGTGCAGATCCTCGACAACATCGCCCAGGGCATGACCAACAAGGAAGTCGCCTACGCTCTCGCCATCTCGGAGCAAACGGTGAAGAATCACATGTCGAGCATCCTGCGGAAGCTCTCGGTGAACGACCGGACGCAGGCTGTCGTGTACGCGATACGGCAGGGCTGGATCAAGGGACCGGAGATGGGTAATTGACCACGGAAGCGCCCAGCGTCCTCGCGGAGATCGCGACCGAGCAACAGAAGGTCACGGCCGAGATCCGCGAGCTCGACCTCCTCATCGAGTCGACGCAGACCGAGGTGAACCGCCTCAAGTCTCGCGAGGACCAGATGAAGGCCAGAGTCGAGGAGGTTCGGAAGAACCCCGGCAACTTCCAGCGCGAGGAGATCTTCGGCGCGACCGATGAGCATTCGACGGCGATGGGCCGCCGCATGACCATGGAAGGCCAGCTCGGCGCGCTACAGGCGAAGCGCAAGCTCATCGACCGCAGCGCGCAGATCCTCGCGTCGGCGCAGCGTCAGATCGCCGAGTACTCCGCTCCGCCGATCCCCGCCGACGCCGCGCCGCTGATCGACGAGAGCCGGCTTCTGCAGGCGGTGGTGGACACGCAGGAGGAGGAGCGCAAGCGCATCGCGCGTCAGGTCCACGACGGTCCCGCCCAGGCCATGGCCAACGTGGTGCTGCAGTCGGAGATCAGCGAGCGCCTCTTCGAGGTGGACGCGCAGAAGTCGCGCGGGGAGCTGGCGTCGCTCCGCCAGATGGTGAACAAGACTCTCCAGGAGCTCCGCGGCTTCATCTTCGAGCTCCGGCCGATGATCCTCGACGACCTCGGGCTCGTCCCGACGCTCCGCCGGTACGTGCAGACGCTCATCGACAAGCACGGCGTGCGCATCGACTTCTCCAGCACAGGCCGGGACCGCCGTCTGCCCTCCGACGACGAGGTGGCCATCTTCCGCCTCATCCAGGACTCGCTGGTCGAGCGCATCGACAAGGCGCAGGCGAAGGATCTCGTGCTGGCGATGACCTGGAAGGAAGACACGCTCGACATCAACCTCCAAAGCGACGGCAAGGAGCTCCCGCCTGACGGCGAGCTCCAGTCCGGCATCCGCCGGAGCGAGCGGCTCGAGCTGCTGCGGGGGGAGTCGACGCACGAGACGCGCGCTGACGGCACGGTCATGCTCAAGGTGAAGGTCCCCATCCGGAGCGCACCCCAGCTCGTCACGTGACCACGTCCGAGCTCACGACGGGCCAGGTCGCGGACTATCTCGAGGCGACGTGCGCGCTCATCGAGGCCGAGCTCGAGGCCCTCGGCGAGGACAGCTCCTGGCACTTCGACCCCAACGAGTGGTGCGCGAATCAGGTGATCGGACACCTGGTGGAGGCCGAGAAACGTGGCTTCGCCGGCCGGATCCGGGAGATCCTCGAGGGCAAGACGCGTACGAAGTCGTGGGATCAGCAGCAGGTCGCGCGGGACCGCCGGGATTGCGAGCGCCTCGGGCAGAGCCTCTGGATGGAGTTCATGGGCATCCGCAACGACAGCATCAAGCTCGTGCGCTCCCTCAAGACGGAAGCCCTCGGGAGGGGGATCGAGCACCCGATGGCCGGTCATCTCACGGTGCGCGATCTATTGCACGAGTGGGTGCATCACGACCGCAATCACACCAAGCAGCTCCTCGCCATCGCCCAGGAGCGCGCCTGGCCGCACATGGGGAACTCTCAGAAGTTCAAGGGCGAGTAGCTTGTTGGCGGGGCCGCGTCGGCCTCACTCGCTCGGGTCGAAGGGGCAGGGGCCCCTGACAGCGAGCGAAGCGAGCGTGGGATAGACAACGAGGCGACCCGCTCGCTCGTGAGGCCGCCGCGGCCCGACGACCCAGAGGACAAGCGGACTACGGCCCGCCGATGTTGGTGAGAGCGATCCCCTGGTAATAGTGCTTGAGGATCTCCTCGGCTGACGCGCCGGCGAGGGCCATGCCCTGCGCGCCCCACTGCGACATGCCAACGCCGTGCCCGTAGCCGCGGCCTTCGAAGACGAAGCGCGCGGGAAGGCGGTAGCTCCAACCGGTCGGCCGAAAGCGCTGGCGGTCCGGGTCACGCACGCCGTAGAAGGTCCGTTCGCGTGTCGCGCCGAGGAGCTCGAGCTCTCGGATACGGGTGACGTCGGCCGTCCCGAGGAATTCGCTCTCCTCTCCGCGGACGGAGACGGTGAAGAGCGTGCTGCGCAGGCCGAAGAAGAAGCGCGCGGCGTCCTTGCCGACCTCGCGGGTCCCTGTGGATCCGATGATGCGCGACCCGAGCACCCTGCCGGTGCCGCTCACCCGTGTTACCTCGATGTTCCGCAGCTCCCCGACGTCGATGCCGCGAGCCCAGAGATAGGCGCGCAGCTCCGGCGCTGTGTACTCCTGCCGCCACTGCCAGCTGGTCCGGGCCCAGGTCGTGCGGTCGGCCTCCTCGTCCGCGGGCGAGGGCACCGCACGCAGATAGGGGAGCGCGTTCACATACACGTTCTCGCTGTTCTCGGTGTGGCCGCCGGCGTTCGCCGAGTACAGCGCCTCGATGGGCGCTCCGCGATAGGTGGCGATGATGCCCGCGGTCCGCTCGACCGCGCGGACCGTCGATGTCGCTTCGCCGGTGAAGCCCGCGTACTCCTGATCGCGCGTATCACCCTCGAGGTCGTAGGTCCGGTGACGCCGCAGGTGAGTGGCGAGGTAGGTGCGCGCGGCGATCGCCTGCGCGGCGAGCGCCTCGGGCATCCAGGTCGTCGGCTCCTCCGAACCCACCACGGACGCGAGGTAGCTCGCCGTGTCGACCTCGTTGACCAGGATCATGTCGCCCTCGTCGTCCTGCGTGAGATCGAAGGTCCCGCGGAAGATCCGGCCGTTGTACATGAGCTGCCCGTCGCTCGCCTCGAAATGCATCGGCACCATCCTCTGCGCCGAGATGAGCGGCGGCGACAGCGGATCCCACCCGGGCTGCTCGACGGAGAACTCGAAGGGCACGGTGACGATCGGGACCTCGTCGATCAGCGCACGCCGCCGAGCCTCGCGTACCTCGCGCACCAGCTCGCGGCGCTCGTCTGAGGGGACCCCCTCGGGTACCTTCGCCGCGGCCTGGCTCGGATCCGCGAGCCGCTTCACCCCGAGCCGGATGTTCGTCGCGAGATAGCCCTCGTAGATGCGGCCACCGTCCGCACCGGTGACCGCCAGGAGCCCGGAGAGTGAGCCGATCCGGGCGTAGAGGACACCGAGGCCGGAGATGTTCACCCGGATCGTCGCGGGCAGGGCGGCCAGGGGAGCGGCGGCAACCGCCGGCATCGGCATCGCCGAGATGACGAGCACGAGGATCAGCGCCCGCGCCATACAGGACTTCACGTCGGCCTCGCGTATACCTCCGGCTTGAGTACGCCGACGAACGGCAGGTTCCGGTACCGCTCGGCGTAGTCAAGCCCGTAACCCACGACGAACTTGTCGGGGATCTCGAAACCGCGGTAATCGATCTCGATCGGGACCGCGCGGCGCGCCGGCTTGTCCAGCAGCACGCACAGCCGAACGGATTCCGGCCGCTGCGCGCGGAGATGGTCGAAGACGTACGAGAGCGTGTGCCCGGTGTCGAGGATGTCCTCGACCACGAGGACGTGCCGGCCCTCGATCGGATGCGCGAGGTCCTTGAGGATCCGCACCGCTCCACTCGATTCGGTCGCGTTCCCGTACGACGAGACCTCGAGAAAGTCGAGCGCCAGGGGGATCGGGATCGCGCGCATGAGGTCCGCGAGGAACGGCAGCGCGCCCTTCAGGATGCTGACGAGGACCACGTCCTTCCCCTGGTAGTCGGCGGCGATGCGGCGGCCGAGCTCGCCCACTTTCGCCGCGATCTGTTCGGCGGTGACCAGGATTTCGGCCACGTCGTCAGCCGGCTGGGCGCGTGCCACGACGGCCATCAACGTCGATTGTCGCAGGTGGGGTCCTGCGTCCGCCGAGTCAGCGGACGAGCGTGCGGTTACGTGCGGCGGGCGAGGACGAGCGCGACCGCGATCAGCGCCGCCACGGCGATGGCGGCGATGCCGATGAGCGCGACGCCCGGGCCCTCGGTCGGCGCGGGCGCGGGCGTGAGCGCGACGGCGACCGGGCTCGGCGATGGCGAGATCGCGAGCGTCTGGACCGCGGGGGCCGTCGGCGCGGCGGTCGTCGCCGCCGGGGTCGGCTCGGGCGTCGGCGCCGCGGTCGGTTGAGGCGTGGGCGGAGCCGTACGGACGGGAGTCGGCGGCGGGGTGGGCGGTGGTGGTGGCGGCGCGGTCGGCGGCGGTAGTGGTGGCGGCGCGGTGGGCGGCGGAGTCGCCACCGCCTGCACGACGACCGTGCCGGTCATCGCCTGTCCATGGACGGCGCAGTCGTAGGCGAAGGTCCCGGCGGAATTGAAGGGGAGAGAGCCGCTCTGACCCTGCGCGAGGATCGGCGTTCCCATCTGCGCGAAGCGTGCGCTGTGACCGACCGCGTCGCGATTCGTCCAGGTCACCGTGTCGCCGACGCGGACGGTGATGGGATTGGGCGAGTACGCGAAATTCTGGATGTTGACCGAGAAGCTCGCGGCGAACACGGCGAGCGGTAGCGCCAGCAGGGCGCAGGAAACGACCACGGCCGCGATCCAGGCGACCGCGGCCCTCCTCACGGCCATACTTTACGAGTCGTGCCGCTCGTCTCCGCTGACGCGCCGTTCGCGGCGCTTGCCCGCGATGCCGAGCGCATCGGCGTCCATCTCGATCCCAGAACGATCGAGCGTTGCGCGCGATACGCCGCCCTCCTCATCGAACGGAATACGACCACGAACCTCACCGCGATCACGGCACCACGCGACATCGCGACCAAGCACTTCCTCGACTCGCTGACCGCGCTTGCCGTTCGCAGGTGGACCGGGCGCGAGACCATGGTCGACATCGGCAGCGGCGCGGGCTTTCCCGCGCTTGCGCTTCGCCTCGCGCTACCGGAGCTGCGCGTGACGCTCGTCGAGTCGATGGGCAAGAAGGCTCGCTTCCTCGAAGAGGTGACGGGCACGCTCGGGATGGATGGCGTCGAGATCCGCAACGAGCGCGCCGAAGCGCTCGCGCGCGAACGCCGCGATCGATACGACATCGGCACCGCGCGCGCGGTTGGAACGCTCGGCGCGGTCATCGAGTACCTGCTCCCGTTCCTGCGTGTCGGCGGCGACGCGATCGCGTGGAAGGGCCGGCTCGAAGACGAGCTCCCGGGCGGGCGGAAGGCGTGCGCCGCGATCGGCGGGGAGATCGTGTCGATCACGCCAACGTCCCGGCTGGGGCTGGACGCGGTGCTGCCGGGTCGATCGATCGTCGTCATCCGCAAGATCCGACCGACGCCGCCGCGCTACCCGCGCTCCGCCGCCGAAGCGAAGCGGCGCCCGTGGTGATCGTCCCCTCTCTCGACGCGCGCGGGCGCCGGGTCGCCGATGGCTCGCGGACGACGATCGTGGCTCGCGCCCAGGAGCTCGTCGCCGAGGGCGCGCGCGAGCTGCATCTCGTCGACCTCGACGGGGCTGAGACCGGAGCCTTCGCGAACCTGGACATTCTGGCGGAGGCCGCGCGCGTCTCAGGCGTCCCCTGCCGACTCGCCGGCGGTGTATCGAGCCTCACCGCGGCGCGCCGGGCGATCGAGCTCGGATTCGCGGGCGTGCTCTTCTCGAGCGCGGTGTTCGGCGACGACGACCGGTTGCGCGATGTCGCGCCGCTCGGCGGTCGCGCGATCGTGGAGATCGAGGCACGCGATGGATTCCTCGCGCCACGGGGCGGGGACCCGGAGCTCGTCGCCGTCGCCACCGGCCGAGGTGTCCTTGCCTCGGCCCGGGCCGCGCTCGTCGCGGGTGTCCATGCGCTCTATGTGATCGACGTGAGTGCCGAAGGACGGCTCGGCGGACCGCCGCTCGGGCTCCTGGACGCCGTTCGCGCCGTGGTCGGTCCGCGCATCGCGCTCCACGCGGGCGGCGGTGTGCGGGACCTCGACGACGTGCGCGCGCTGGCCTCGCGCGGCGTGGCGTCGGTGGTCATCGGCCGCGCGTTCGCGGAGCGCAGGTTCTCGATCCGCGCCGCGCAGGAAGCCGCGGCGTGAGGATCGGCATCCTGAGCGACATCCACGCGAATCTCGTGGCGCTCGAGGCCGTGCTCGAGCAGATCGGTCAGGTGGACGAGCTCTGGGTGTGCGGCGACAGCGTCGGATATGGGCCGGACCCGTCCGACGTCCTCGCTCTCCTCCTCGAGCGCAAGGCGGTGATCGTCGCCGGAAATCACGACCGCGCCGTCGCGACCGGTGCGGATCTCGAGCTCTTCAATCCCCCCGCCGCGGTCGCGGCGCGCACGCATCAGAAATGGCTCTCGGCGGCCGAGCGCGACGCCCTCGCGGCGCTTCCGCGCACCATCGAGACGGATGACGTGACACTCTGCCACGGAAGCCTGCGCGACCCGCTGTGGGAGTACGTGACGAATCCCCGCAGCGCGGCCGCGTCGCTCGCTCTCGCCAAGACCTCCCACTGCTGCGCCGGTCACACGCACGTCCCGGCGCTGTTCCGATCGGACGCAAAGCAGCCCGGCCGCGTCCGCTACGAGACGCCATACCCACTCGAGCCCCGGGCCTTCCTGAACCCCGGCAGCGTGGGGCAGCCCCGGGACGGAGACCCGCGCGCGGCCTACGCCATCCTGGACCTTGCGGCGGGCACCGTGACCTTCCATCGTTCGCCCTATCGAGTCGATGAGACGCAGCGACGTATCCGGGAGCGCGGGCTTCCGCCGATCTTCGCCGAGCGTTTGGCGTTCGGCCTTTGAGCTCGCCCTCGTGGCGGCGCTCGCGAGCGCGTGTGCGGGCGCGGGGAGCGCCGGCCGCGTGAGCCCGCAGAGCACTCCCTTCACCGACCATGGACAGACCCAGCAGTCGCGCCACGACGGGGGACCGGCCATCGTCGTCGCGACCGATCCCGCGGGGACCGGGCTCGGTGAGCTGGCAACCAGCGCCGACCCCGCGCGTCTCTACATCGGCGTCTTCCAGGGCGAGCAGCGGACCGGCGGGTATGCCGTCCGTGTCGAGCGCGTCGAACGCGATAGGGCCCGTGTCGTCGTTCGCGCCACCTTCGCCGCGCCCCCGCCCGGCGCGCTCACCATCCAGGTGCTGACGTCGCCGGCGCGGCTCATCTCGATCGACAGGCAGAGCGCCTCCGGCGTGAGCGAGGTCGTGCTCCTCGATCAGTCCGGGGCGGAGCGCGCCCGAGGGCCCGTGCCACAATCGCGAACCTGACGTGACCGACGACGAGGCGAGCGACCAGACACCGGAGACGCCGTCACTCGAAGAGCGCACCACGAAGACCGGTCGCCTCCCGGGCGATCGCTACGTCAAGCTCCACCGTTCAGGGGCCTTCCGCCGCCGAGGCGATCGCTATATCGCCGGCGAAGAGACGCTGCGTCCCGAGGGCGCCGCCGGCCGCGCGTACGATGCGCTCCGGCGCTTTCTCTTCGGCAGGCGACTCGCCATGGAGGCGGAGGAGACCGAGCGGCTCTCGGTCGTCACGGGCCTCGCGATCCTCGGCTCGGACAACATCTCCTCATCGGCATACGCGACGGAAGAAGCGATGCGCGTGCTCGCGCTGGCCGGCGTCGCGGCATTCGTCCTTCTCACGCCGATCGCGATCGCCATCGTCGGCGTCCTCGCGATCGTGATCCTCTCCCAGTCGCAGGTCATCCAGGCGTATCCCAACGGCGGCGGCAGCTACGTGGTCGCGAGCGACAACCTTGGCACCCTTCCAGGTCTCGTCGCCGCGTCTGCCCTGCTCATCGACTACGTGCTGACGGTCGCGACCTCGACCGCCGCGGGCGTCTACGCGATCACCAGCTTCGTGCCGGCGCTGCGCCCGGACGCCGTCGCGATCGGGCTCGTGTTCATCGGCATCCTGATGGTCGGAAACCTCCGTGGCGTGCGCGAAGCGGGGCTCATTTTCGCCGGGCCGACCTACCTCTACGTCGCATCTCTTGGAGCCCTGATCCTCTACGGCGTCTTCCGGGTCGCGATCGGCGACATCCCGCCGGCCGCCACGCCGCCGACGCCGTTCGACCCGCAGGGCGAGGTCCAGCTCGCCGGTCTCGCCGGCGCGTTGCTCATCCTCCGCGCATTCGCGTCCGGCTCGGTGGGCCTCACCGGGAGCGAAGCGATCGCGAACGGCGTTCCGAGCATGGAGAAGGACGAGCGACGCAACGCGACGATCACGCTGGTCCTCATGGGCGCAACCTTCAGCGCGCTTTTTCTCGGCCTGACCTTTCTGGCGCAGACGATCGGAACGATCCCGGACCGCCTGGAAGCGGAGTCGCTGAACAGCCTGGTGACGCGCTCGCTGGTCGGGACCTCGCCGTTCTATTACCTGGTGCAGGGGTCGACGGCGGTCATCCTCGCCTTGGCGGCGAACACCGGTTTCACCGGTTTTCCGCGTCTCGCCTCGGTGCTCGCGAACGATCGGTTCATGCCCCGCCAGTTCGCGTATCGGGGTGAGCGGCTCGCGTTCTCGTTTGGGATCGTGGCGCTCGCGGTGGCGTCCGGTTTCGTCCTGTTCGTCAACGAGGGAAGTGTCACGAAGCTCATCCCCTTCTACACGATCGGCGTATTCCTCGCGATCACGCTCGCGCAGGCCGGCCTTGCCCGTCGCTGGCGGCGTCTGCGGGAGCGGGGCTGGCAGTGGCGCGCCGGCGTCAACCTGCTGGGTGCGCTGGTCACGGGTCTCGTTCTCGTCGTCGTCCTGGTCGCGAAGGCGCCCGAGGGTGCCTGGCTCATCGTGCTGATCATCCCCGCCCTGGTCTCGTTGCTCCTCGCCATACACAGGCACTACATGGCGGTGCAGGACGCGCTCGTCATCGAGCGGCTTGACCAGCCTCCGCCGGCTCCGCGGCCACCGGTGGTGATCGTGCCGGTGGGACGCCTCGACCGCGCGACCGCGCGGGCGATCGGTTTCGCACGGTCGATCTCCCCCGCCGTGAAGGCGGTCCACGTCGCGACGAGCGCGGAGAGCGCGAAGGAGTTCCGCAAGCGCTGGGACCACTGGGCGGGAAAGGTCCCGCTCGACGTGATCGAGTCGCCGTACCGTTCTCTCGTGCCACCGCTTCTTCGCTATATCGACGAGATCGGCAAGCGAGAGGATCGGCCTGTCACCGTGGTGATCTCCGAGTTCGTTCCGCGCAGCTGGTGGGAGTGGCTCCTGCACAGCCAGACGGCGCTCCGCATGAAGGCCAGTCTCCTGTTCCGCCCGAACACGATCGTCATCGACGTGCCCTACCACTTCGACGAAGAGCGCGAACCAGAACCGGACGAGGTCACATGAGCGGCGAGGAGGAGAAGTCCGAGGCGCCGTCGCTCGAGCGACGGGTCACCCAGCCCGGGCGCCACGTCGGCGACCGTTACGTGCGCATCGTCAGGCCGATCGGCAGCGGCTTGCGTGGACACGGCGGCCGGTACGTCGCGACGGAGCAGACCATGGAGCCGGCCGGGCGGTTCGGCCGCGCGATCGCCGCGACGCTCCGATTCCTCATCGGCAGGCGCCTTCACACCGAGGCTGAAGGTGAGGAGCGTGTCGGCGTAGCGACGGGATTGCCGATCCTCGCGTCGGACAACATCTCCTCGTCCGCATACGCGACCGAAGAGGCCATGCGCGTCCTGGCGATCGCCGGTGCCGCCGCGCTCACGCTCACGATGCCGATTGCGATCGCGGTCGTGTTCGTGCTCGCGATCGTCATCCTTTCCGAATCGCGTGTCATCCGCGCCTACCCGAACGGCGGCGGGAGCTACCTCGTCGCCCGCGAGAACCACGGCGTCATCGCGGGGCTCGTCGCCGCGTCGGCCTTGCTCATCGACTATGTGCTCACCGTCGCGGTGTCGACGGCCGCGGGCGTGGCCGCGATCTCGAGCTTCATGCCGGAGCTGCACGAGCATCGCGTCCTCGCCGGCGTCGTGCTGATCGCTCTGCTGACGATCGGAAACCTTCGCGGCGTGCGCGAGGCCGGCCTCCTTTTCGCCGCGCCGACCTACGCGTACATGCTTGCCATGTTCGGGCTGCTCGCGGTCGGATTCTTCCGGGTCGCCACCGGCGACGTACCGCCCCCGGTCACGCCGCCGCAGCCGTTCCCCGCGGAAGGCACCGCCGCGCTGTCCCTCCTGCTCGTCCTTCGAGCGTTCGCCTCGGGGTCGGTCGCGCTCACCGGAAGCGAGGCTGTCGCCAATGGCGTGCCGAGCTTCCGCCGTCCCGAGACACGCAATGCCGTGATCACCCTTGTCCTGATGGGCACGATCTTCGCCGTCGTCTTCCTCGGCATCACGTACCTCGCGACCACGATCGGGATACGCCCCGACGAGATCGAGAGCGAGACGGTGAACAGCATGATCACCCGCGCCGTCGTGGGCGCGGGAACGCCCTTCTATTACGTGGTGCAGGTGACGACGGCGGTCATCCTGCTGCTCGCGGCGAACACCGGGTTCACCGGGTTTCCGCGGCTCGCCTCCGTCCTCGCGAACGATCGCTTCATGCCGCGCCACTTCGCCGACGTCGGCTCCCGCCTCGCGTTCAACACCGGGATCGCCTCGCTCGCGGTGCTCGCCGGCGCGATCCTCGCCGCGTTCGGGGGCAGCGTCACAAACCTCGTGCCCCTCTACACAATCGGCGTGTTCCTGGCGTTCACCCTCTCGCAATCGGGCCTGGTGCGCCGGTGGCGCCGGCTGCGCAACCCAGGCTGGCGCCTTTCGGTCCTCATCAACAGCTTCGGCACCCTCGTGACAGGGACGGTCCTCGTGGTGGTCGCGGTCACGAAGTTCGCGTTCGGCGCGTGGATGGTCCTCGTGCTCATCCCGCTGATCGTCGCGCTCCTCTACGGCATCCACCGCCACTACCGGACCGTGCAGGACGCGCTTCTGATCCCCGGCGAGCAGCGCGTCCCGGTGCTGGCCGCCCCCGTGGTCATCGTGCCGATCGCGCGCCTCGACCGCGCGGCGCTGCAGGCCCTCGCGTTCGCGCGATCGGTATCGCCGAGCGTCAAGGCCGTACACGTGTCGACGTCCCGCGCCAGCGCCGACGAGTTCCGCAAGCGCTGGGCGCGCGTCGCCACCGACGTCCCGCTCGACGTGCTCGAATCGCCCTTCCGCTCGCTCGTGCAGCCCCTCCTGCGCTACATCGACGCGATCGACAAGTCCGACGACCGGCCGATCACCGTCGTGGTCTCGGAGTTCGTCCCGCGGCACTGGTGGGAATGGCTGCTGCACAGCCAGACGGCGTTCCGGCTGAAGGCCGCGCTGCTCTTCAGGCCGAACACGATCGTCATCGACGTGCCCTACCACTACCGGGACACCGCCGACCTGGCCGGACGCTCGGGTGAGTCAGCGGACCTGACGTAGACTCGCGCACTCATGCAGCCGAAGCGCATCCTCGTGGCGCTCGCGGGGACGAGCGCGGACCCCGACGTGATCCGTCTCGTCGCCTCGATCGCCAAGCCGGCGAAGGCTGAGGCGATCGGCATCCACGTCATC
This sequence comes from Candidatus Limnocylindria bacterium, assembly GCA_036002305.1. Taxonomy (GTDB): domain Bacteria; phylum Chloroflexota; class Limnocylindria; order P2-11E; family P2-11E; genus 3-1-20CM-2-70-9. The sequence goes on along the minus strand of DASYTL010000039.1, from coordinate 102,195 downwards.
GAGGTGCGCTGGAACCTCCCGCTCGACGCGATGATGGAAGCGGAGCTCGATCGCGGAGAGGAGTTGCTCGAGAGCGCCAAGAAAGTGGGCGCTCAGGCCGGCCTCGAGCTCGAGACCGAGCTTCTCCAGGCCCGCGACGCCGCCGCGGCGATCGTGGATACGGCCGTCGAGCGCAAGTGCGACCTCATCGTCGTTGCAATGCCCTTCCGCAAGCGTTTAGGACGGGTGTACGTGGGACGAACCGTCCAGAACGTGTACGTGAACGCACCGTGCGCGGTGCTCGCGTATCGTCAGGAAGAGACCAGGTGAACGTCGTCATCGTCGGCTGCGGCCGGGTAGGCGGATTCCTCGCGGGGTTGCTCGACGCCGAGGGGCATCGCGTCAGCGTGGTGGACATCGCCTCGACCAGTCCCGCGCGCGCGGAGCGGGCGTGGTTCCAGCACCTGCCGTCCTCGTTCAAGGGCGAGACGATCCTCGGCGACGGCACCGACCTGGACGTGCTCCGCCAGGCGGGCGTCGAACGCGCCGACGCGCTGCTCGCGCTCACCGAAGGCGATAACCGGAACCTCATGGCGGCACAGATCGCCCACGAGATCTTCCGCGTGAAGCGCGTGATCGCGAAGGTGAACGATCCGGTGCGCGCGCAGACCTACCGGAAGATGGGGATCGACACGTTCTCTCGGACGACGATCCTCGGCACGCTGCTGCACGCGATGCTCCAGGACGACAAGGAGGTCGGCGAGGTGCTCGTGCGCAAGGCGCTCGCGCACGAGGCCGACCTGGTCGGCGAGCCGGTCAAGGTCCGCTAGAGATGTACTTCGTCGTCGCGGGCGCGGGCGAGGTGGGCTTCCATCTTTCGCAGGCCCTGCTCGAGGCCGGGCACGAGGTGACGGTCATCGAGGCGGACCGGCGCCGCGCGAACTTCGTGCAGGAACGACTCGGCTCGATCGTCATGAACGCCGCGGCGGACGAGGGACGAGCGCAGATCGAAGCCGGATGCAGCCGCGCAGACGCGCTCATCGCGGTCACGGGAGACGACGCGAAGAACCTCGTCATCTGCCAGCTCGCCAAGTACCAGTGCCACACGCCGCGCGTGATCGCGCGTGTGAACAACCCGAAGAACGAGATCGTCTTCAAGACGCTCGGCATCGACGAGACGATCTCGTCGACGCGCGTGCTCATGAGCGTGATCGAGCAGGAGCTACCGACCGGCGGGTTCATTCCGCTCATGCCGCTCACCGGCTCGCTCCTCGAGCTCATCGAGGCGGAGATCGCCGCTGGAACACCAGGCGCGGGCAAGGCCATCAGCACCCTGCGCCTCCCGAGCGGCGCGATCGTGGGCGGCGTCGTCCGCCAAGGAAAAATCCTGCACGCCGACGACGACACCAAGCTCCAGGTTGGCGACCGGATCATCGTGTTCGCACCGACCGCGTCCGAGAGCGAGGTGCGCAAGGCCCTCTTCGGCTAGGCGCTACACGTGATACGGGACGTCGATCACGACGAGCTTCTCGCGTTCTCTCAGACGTTGCTTCAGGCGCCGGGGGGTCTGGTCGTGCAGGGGCAGCAACCACGGCCAGCCTGGGACGACCTCCGAGAGCACCACGGCGATGGTCCCGTTCGGACGTTCGCGAGCGGTCGCTTCGACATAATCGACGACCTGCTCGACGGGATCCTTGGAAGCATCCAGCTCGAGGAACTCGGCGTCCCGCGCGAGCCCAAGACGGCGAAGTAGTCGACGCGCTCGCCGGCCCTCCTCACCGCTTGCCAGCTGAAGCACGGTCAGAGCCGAGTCGAGCGACTCGGCGTACGCGAGCGCGCGGACCGCGGCGCGGTCGATGTCGCGGAGCACAACGACCACGTGCGGTTCTGAAGGGTGGCTGCAAAGAGCCATCTCGTCGGGCCGAACAGCCGGCATGGCCTCAAAGGCTGGCCTCGGACGCTCAACGCCGTGTCAACGCAACGGTCGCGGCGCTAAAAATCCGCTCAACGCGAGCGGGTCAGAGCTCCTCCGAACGGAACCGGTAGCCGACGCCCGGCTCGGTCGTAAGGTGCTTCGGCTCTTGCGGGTCGTCCTCGATCTTCCTGCGCAGCCGGGCGACGTAGACGTGCAGGTAGTGCGATTCGTCGCCGTAATCCGGTCCCCACACCTGCTGCAGGAGCATCCGGTCGGTGAGGACCTTGTTCGGGTTCGTCAGGAAGACCTTGAGAAGGTCGTACTCGGTCGGTGTGAGGTGTACGTCGCGCCCGCCGACCGTCACTTCACGCCGCTCGAGGTCGACCACGAGATCGCCGCTGCGTATCCGAGGCGCGGTGCCTGCGCTTGGACGCGCGACGTGCCGCAGCGCGACGCGGATCCGCGCGAGCAGCTCGTCGATGCCAAAGGGCTTGGTGATGTAGTCGTCCGCTCCGAGATCGAGCGCGTTCACCTTGTCGCGCTCGCCGCCCCGCGCGGAGACCACGATGATCGGAACGGCCGAGCGCTCGCGGATCCGGCGCACGATGTCGAACCCGTCTCCATCCGGCAGGTTGAGGTCGAGAACGACGAGGTCAGGCTGGCGCCGCTCGTAGCTCGCGAACGCGTCGCCTGCCGTCTCCGCGGTCTCCACTTGGAACCCGTGGCCACGGAGATTCGTGCGCAGTGTGCGGATCATCGAGGGCTCGTCGTCGACGACCAGGAGCCGCGCGCCGGACTCGGGGCGTGGGAGGCTAAGCGACACCGGCGCGTCCCGGCAGCGTGAACACGATGCGAGTGCCATCCGTCACGTCGCGATCGATCCAGATGGCGCCGGCGTGCGCTTCGACGAGGCGCTTCGCGATGGCCAGTCCGAGCCCGACGCCGCGCGGGGCGTGCCCGGCGCGCGACAGGCGCACGAAGGGCTCGAAGACGCGCTCCGCGTCACCCGCGGCGATCCCGGGGCCGTGGTCGCGCACCTCGAACCGAACGTCGCCGTTGTTCCGAGCGACGCTGATCCCGATCTCCGCTCCGGCGGGCGAGAACTTCGCCGCGTTCTCGACGAGGTTGGAAAGGACCTGCTGTATTTCCACGTAGTCGAGCTCGACAGGAGGCAGGTCCTCGGGCAGATCGAGCCTCACGGGGTGTCCCGCGGTCACCGGCCGGAGCCGGCCCGCGAGGTCCTCGACGAGGGCTCCGACGTCGTGCCACGCCTTGTGCGGTACCAGCGTGCCGTTCTCGATCCGCGAGAGATCGAGGAGATTGCCGACGACTCGATCCAGACGCACGGCCTCGTCGGCGATGGCGCTCGCGAACTCGTCGCGCTCGCGATCGGTCCAGGCGACATCGCGCTGGCGCAGGCTGCCCGCCGACGCGAGGATCGACGCGAGGGGCGTCCGGAGCTCATGCGAGACCGCGTGCAGCAGCTCGGTCTTGAGGTCGTCCGCCTGGCGCAGCACTTCGGCCTCCGTGGCCTCCTTGCGGAAGCGCGCGCGCTCGATCGTCAGGCCAAGCTGGGCGGCCGCGATCGCGAGCAGCCGCTCGTCCGCGGGTCCGAGCTCGGGGACGCCCGCGCGCGGCAGGACGCGGAGGCGGCCGACCCGGAGACCCGCGGCGGAGATCGGCAGAACGCGTGCCCGTCGCTCGTGTGCGGCCCCCGGAAGCCGGGGGCCGACGAGCCGGATGCGGCGCGACGGGGCGTGTGGGTCCGCGAGCCGCAGCTCGGTGCCGGTCTCGCGCAGCGACTCGCGCGCCGTCGCGTCGCGCGCCGCGACGGCCGCGCGCGGCAGGATCTCCGCATCGGCCTCGATCGAGACCGCATCGAGGTCGAGTGCGGCGCGGATGTGCTCGGCGACCGCCGACAGCGCACGCTCCAGGTCGGGCTCTCCCATGAGGAAGGCCGCCTCGTAGAGCACCTTCGCGTCGTGCTCGCGGTGCTCGGCCTCCCGCGCGCGGGCTCGCTCGCGCGCCGCGAGCGTTCCCGTCACCACGGCCGTGATCAGGAAGAGCGCGAGCGAGAACAGCTCCTCAGGGTCGGCGACGACGAGCTGGTGCGTCGGCGGCACGAAGAACCAGTCGAAGGCGAGGAAGGCGAGGACGCTCGCGACGATCGCCGCGCTCCGCCCGAAAGCCACGGCGATCACGAGGACGGCGACGAGATAGAGCATCGAGATGTTCGCGATCGGAGCGCGTCCCGCGAGGAAACCGATCAGGGCGGTGATGATCGCGACGGCGCCCGCCGCGGCGACGTACGGAAGGAGACGCCGCATCAAACCAAGATTGTCCACCTAGCCCGCGGCCACGACCTCGCTCGCGCCCGGCATCGCGAGCCCCGCCGCGACGCTCGTGAACGCCGCGGTGTCGCGCGTGGCAGCCCCGGGCAGCAGTCGCCGCACGAGAGCACGGACCGCCGGGATCGCGCTCGAGCCGCCGGTGTAGACGACCTCGACGATCTCGTTCGGGCGCAGTTCGGCGTCGCGCAGCGCGGCGGTGACGAGGGCTTCGATCTCACCGAGCATCGGATCGATCAGCCGCTCGAAGCGTCCGCGGGTCGCGCGTGCGTCCACGTCCACCTGCGCGCGGTGATAGGCGAGGATCGCGGAGGCCGCCGTCGATAGCGCGATCTTCGTCGCGTCCGCGGCCTGGAAGATCTCGAACCCGAGCTGCAGCTCGATCGCGCTCCGCAGCGCGGCGAGCTCACGGCGCGGCGCACCCGCACGCACGAGGTCGTCGAGAGCGTCGAGCAGCGGCTTCTCGTTCAGCGCCGACAGGGCGTGCCAGTCGCGCAGCGCGTTCACGATGTAGCGCGGAAGGCGCAGCCGCTTCGGGCCCCATTCCGCCCGCGAGCCGAGGCGTGGGGCCACGAGGTCGTCGATGAGCAGCTCGGTCGCGCGATCGCCGCCGATCGGGCCACCGGCGGTCGCGAGCACGGCGAGGCCGCTCCCGTCGCGCCGGACGACGCAGAGATCGAGCGTGCCGCCTCCGAAGTCGAAGACGAGGCTGATGCCGTGCGCGACGTCGGCCGCGTGGGCGGCCGCGATCGGCTCGGCGACGAAGCGCACGTCGCGGAAGCCGGCAAGCGCGGCCGCGGACCGCAGCCGGCCGGTCGCGCGCTCGTCCGCGCCGGCAGCTCCGATGAAGCGCACGGGACGCCCCAGGGTGATCGACTCGGGCGCCTTCGCGGTGAGCTCCTCGGCGCGTGTGCGAACGTGAACGAGGACGAGCGCGATGAGCTCCTCGAGCCCCTTCGCGGTGCCGAAGACGTTCGTCTGGGTGTCGAGCGGATCGCCGAGGAACGTCTTGAGGGCTTGGAACAGCCGTCCCGGCGCGTGAACGTCGGTGTAGATGTGGGCCTCGACGATCGGATGGTCCGGGTTCGACGACGGCATCAGGATCCCGAGCGACTGGAACTCCCGCGTGAGCGGCCCGCGAGTGCGGTTGTCCTCGAGGTACGCGTCGATGGCCGGCCGGCCGACGAGCGCCGACCCATCCCGTCGCACATACAGGATCGTCGGCATCGTCTCTCCCGAGATGGGATCCAGAGGAAGCAGACGGGTCGACGTGCCGTCGCTGACCGCGAGCGATGTGTTGGAAGTGCCGAAATCGAGTCCGAAGCGCATGGGAAACGAAAGGGTAGGCCCGAGCAGGCGCCGAGGGCCCCCGCGCGACGGGGTGCCGGCCCCCAGGCCGGGGGGACCCGAGCGCGCTGAGAGGGTTTCGGCGCCTGCTTGGCCGGTGGCTAGACCGGCCGGCGAGCGGTCATGACGGCGCCCACGGAGGAGTCTTGACAATGGCATTGTCAGCCTTTTAGATATTCCTTGTGGCAATCGGCCGCCGACCCGTCTACGTCATCAGCATCGCGGCGAGCCTCGCCGGCTGCCATCCGCGCACGCTCCGCATCTACGAGGAGGAGGGCCTGATCGATCCGGTGCGCACGGACACGAACATCCGCCTGTACTCCGACCAGGACCTGGAGCGCGTGCGGGCGATCCGCTATCTCACGCAAACCCGCGGGGTGAACCTCGCGGGCGTCAAGCTGCTGCTCCAGCTCCGCGACGCAGCCGACCTGCTCGAGGAGATCGCCAGCGAGCTCGCGCGAGAGGACGCGGAAGCCGCGGACGAGGACAGCCTCGGGCCGGTGACCAACGAAGACGCTGCGCCGAGGCCACGGAATCGCCAGCGCCCGAAGGGCGCTCGGCTCTAAGGAGGAGGCCATTCATGACCATCGCACGTTTCACCTCGCTCGGCGACGTCGTTTCCCTGCGTGAGGCCGTGGATCGTCTCTTCGAGGACAGCTTCATCCGGCCGAACACCTGGCCGATCGGCCAGCTCGCGGTGCCGGTGGACCTCTGGGAGACCAAGGACGCCTATCACCTCCGGGCCGACCTGCCGGGTCTCGCGCCCGAGGACATCGAGATCAACGCGACCGCGGACACCCTGACCATCGCCGGCGAGATCAAGCCGAGCACCGACGTCACCAGCGCGGCCCGGCTCCGCCAGGAGCGCCGCGCGGGCAAGTTCACCCGTTCGTTCACGCTCCCGACGCAGATCGACCCGACCAAGGTCGAGGCGAAGTTCCAGAACGGCGTGCTCGAGCTCGTCCTGCCGAAGGCCGAGAACGTCAAGCCGCGCACGATCAAGATCAACGCTTCGGCCAAGTAGACCCAAGTAGCTAGAAGGAAGAAGAAGTGACCGACCCCGAGACGACGACCACGACGAGCGACCCGCAGGCGACCCAGTTCCCGAAGGATCTTCCGCTCGTGCCGTTGCGCGAGGCGGTCGTGTTCCCGAAGCTGGTGGTCCCGCTCGGGGTCGGTCGCGAGAAGAGCGTCGCCGCGATCAACGCGGCGATGGCCGAAGAGAAGCACTACATCGTCCTCGCCGCACAGCGGGACGCGGAGGTCGATGACGTCAACCCCGAGCAGATCTACTCGGTCGGCACCGTCGCCGAGATCGTCCGCCTGCTGCGCATCCCCGATGGAAGCGCGCAGATCATCGTCCAGGGCATCCAGCGGGTCCGCATCAGCGAGTACCTGCCGGAGCAGCGCTACTTCCGCGTGCGGTTCGAGCCGATCCCCGACGACAGCGGGAACGCGGTCGAGCGCGAGGCTCTTTTGCGAAGCGTCCGCGGTCTCTTCGACAAGTACGTCGACAACGGCGGCTCGATCCTCCCCGAGCTCGCGATGACCGCCAAGAACACCGAGGACCCCGCGCACTTCGCGGACCTCGTCGCCTCGAGCCCGGACCTCACGCTCGAGCAGCGCCAGCAGCTGCTCGAGACGCGCTCCCTCGTCGAGCGGCTCAAGTTCCTCTCGGTGTTCCTGGCCAAGCAGAACGAGATCCTCGAGCTGAAGGCCAAGATCCAGAGCGAGGTCCAGCAGACCCTCGACAAGACCCAGCGCGAGTACATCCTGCGCGAGCAGATGAAGGCCATCCAGAAGGAGCTCGGCGAGGATGAGGGCGGCGCGGAGCTGCGCGAGCTCAAGGAGAAGATCGAGCAGGCCGGCATGCCCGACGCCGTGAAAGAGAAGGCGCTCAAAGAGGTCGGCCGTCTCGAGAAGATCCCGCAGGCCTCACCGGAGACCGGCGTGATCCGCACCTACGTCGACTGGCTCGTGTCGCTCCCATGGACGAAGGCGGCGAGCGACGACTGGGACATCGCGCAGGCCGCGAAGATCCTCGACGAGGACCACTACGGTCTGCCCAAGGTCAAGGACCGGATCATCGAGTACATGGCCGTGCGCAAGCTCTCCCAGAACCTGCGCGCGCCGATCCTGTGCTTCGTCGGCCCGCCCGGCGTGGGCAAGACCTCACTCGGCAAGTCCATCGCGCGCGCGATGGGCCGCAAGTTCATCCGCATGTCGCTCGGCGGCATCCGCGATGAGGCGGAGATCCGCGGCCACCGGCGCACCTACGTGGGCGCCCTGCCCGGCCGCATCCTCCAGAACATGAAGACGGCCGGCGAGGTCAACCCGGTGTTCATGCTCGACGAGATCGACAAGGTCGGCGCGGACTTCCGCGGCGACCCGAGCTCGGCGCTCCTCGAGGTGCTCGACCCCGAGCAGAACAACTCGTTCAGCGACCACTACCTCGAGGTGCCCTACGACCTCTCGAAGGTGATCTTCATCACCACCGCGAACATCGAGGACACCATCATCCCGCCGCTCCGTGACCGCATGGAGATCATCCGCCTCCCCGGCTACACCGAGGACGAGAAAATGCACATCGCCACCGGCTTCCTGATGCCGAAGCAGCTGAAGCAGCACGGCCTCGAGGACGGCAAGCTCATCCTGGCCGACGAAACGCTGCGCAAGCTCATCCGCGAGTACACGCGGGAGGCCGGCGTGCGGAACCTCGAGCGGGAGATCGGCACGATCAACCGCAAGGTCGCGCGCGCGATCGCCGAGGGCAAGGCCGAGACCGTCGAGGTCAAGCCCGAGGACCTCAACACGTACCTCGGTCCCGAGCGGTTCGAGTACGGACTCGCCGAGAAGGAGGACCAGGTCGGCGCGGCAACCGGTGTGTCGGTGTCCGAGCACGGCGGCGACGTCCTCACCGTGGAGGCCACGATCATGGATCAGGGGTCGAAGCAGGAGGAGTTCGTCCTCACCGGCCAGATCCAGAAGGTCATGGAGGAGTCGGCGATCGCGGCGCTCAGCTACGTGCGAGCGCACTACGCCGAGCTCGGCGTGCCGAAGGGCTTCTTCAAGGACCACGCCATGCACATCCACGTTCCCGCGGGCGCCATCCCCAAGGACGGCCCCTCGGCCGGCGTGACCATGGCCACGGCCATCGTGTCGTCGCTCACCGGACGGAAAGTCCGCAAGGATGTCGCGATGACCGGCGAGATCACCCTGCGTGGACTCGTCCTACCGATCGGCGGAGTCAAGGAGAAGCTGCTCGCGGCGCACCGCGCCGGGATCAAGACCTTCCTCATGCCCAAGAAGAACAAGAAGGATCTTGTCGACGTGCCGCAGGAGGTCGTCGACACGGTCGACATCAAGTTCATGGAGAACATCGACGAGGTGCTGAAGGCGGCGCTGCTGCCGGGACCGAGCGTCACGCCGGCGCAGATCGAGGCGGCGCGACCATCCGTCTCAACGCCGCCCGCGCACTAAGCCCAGGAGGCCGACGCGATGCCGGTCGAGTACAAGGATTACTACAAGATCCTTGGCGTTCCGAAGACCGCCTCGACCGCCGACATCAAGAAGGCCTTCCGCAAGCTCGCGCGCCAGTACCACCCTGACGTCAACAAGAAGCCCGAGTCGGAGAAGAAGTTCAAAGAAGTCAACGAGGCCCACGAGGTCCTCTCTGACCCGGAGAAGCGCAAGCGGTACGACACGGTCGGGCCCGAGTGGGAGCAGTTCGCGCAACGCGGCGCGGGCCGGCCTCCCGGGCCCGGCGGCTTCGAGTACGTCTACACCGGACAGCCCGGAGAGAGCCCATTCGGGACGGAGGCCGGCGGGTTCTCGGACTTCTTCCGCACGCTCTTCGGCGAGGCGGGGAACGGCGGCTTCGCGAACGCGGACGATCTGTTCGGTCGCGTACGTACGCGAACTCGATCTCGCGCCAGGCAAGGTGAGGACGTCGAGGGCGAGGTGGAGATCAGCCTCCCCGAGGCCTACCGCGGGACCGAGCACGTGGTCCAGATCTCCCGCGAGAACGGTGGGTCGCCAAGACGCTTAACGGTGAAGATCCCGCCCGGTGTTCGTGAAGGGCAGCGCATCCGTCTTGCAGGGCAGGGAAGTCCTGGTACCGGGAGCGGACCGCCTGGGGACGCGTACCTGCGCGTGCGGGTGAAGCCGCACCCGCTCTTCACGCGTGACGGCGATGACCTTCGCATCGAGCTCCCCGTCGCGCTGCACGAGGCCATGCTCGGCGGGGAGGTGACCGTGCCCACCCTCAAGGGCCGTGTCTCGCTGCGGATCCCGCCGGAGACGCAGAACGGGCGCGTTATTCGCCTCGCGGGCCAGGGCATGCCGCGACCGGGAGGCGGCTTCGGCGACCTCTACGCGACTGTCAGGGTCGTGCTGCCGACGAAGCTCAGCGAAAGAGAGCGTGAGCTCGCTCGGGAGATAGCCGGGTCACGCAGCGGGGAGAACGTAAGGAGTCATCTGCTGTGATCGACCCAAATAGGCTCACCGAGAAATCGCAGGAAGCGCTCGTCGCCGCGCAGCAGAAGGCGCGCGACGAAGGCCACGCCCAGCTCGACGTCGAGCACCTCGCCGCCGCGCTGGTGGAGCAGCCCGGGGGCATCGTGCCCAGCGTCCTGACCGCGCTGGGCGTTCAGCCGGCGCAGCTCTCGAGCGCGCTCGCGACCGAATTACAGCGGCAACCCAAGGTGAGCGGGAACGTGCAGCTCTCCGCGTCGGCGCGGCTCGGCCGCGTCCTGCAGCAGGCGCAGAAGGAAGCGCAGCAGCTCGGCGACGCATTCGTGTCCACGGAGCACCTGCTCCTCGCGATGACCGAGGACCAGGGGTACACCGGTCAGGCGCTGAAGCGCCTTGGCGTGACGCACGAGCGCGTGCTGAACGCGCTCAAGGACGTCCGCGGCAACCAGCGCGTGACCGATCAGAACCCCGAGGGCAAATACCAGGCGCTCGACAAGTACGGTCGCGACCTGACCGAGCTGGCGCGGAAGAACAGGATCGATCCGGTCATCGGCCGCGACGAGGAGATCCGCCGCGTCATACAGGTCCTCTCGCGCCGCACGAAGAACAACCCGGTGCTCATCGGCGAGCCGGGTGTGGGCAAGACCGCGATCGTCGAGGGCCTCGCCCAGCGCATCGTGCGCGGCGACGTTCCCGAGGGCCTCAAGGACAAGCGGGTCTTCGCGCTCGACATCGGGTCGCTGCTCGCGGGCGCGAAGTACCGCGGCGAGTTCGAGGAGCGGCTCAAGGCCGTCCTCCAGGAGATCGCCAAGAGCGAGGGCCAGATCATCCTGTTCATCGACGAGCTGCACACCGTGGTCGGCGCGGGGGCGGCTGAGGGTGCCGTCGACGCGGCGAACATGCTCAAGCCGATGCTCGCGCGCGGCGAGCTGCACACCATCGGCGCGACCACGCTCGACGAGTACCGCAAGCACGTCGAGAAGGACGCGGCGCTCGAGCGGCGCTTCCAGCCGGTCTACGTCGGTGAGCCGTCGGTCGAGGACACCATCTCGATCCTCCGCGGGCTACGCGAGCGCTACGAGATCCACCACGGCGTTCGGATCCAGGACGCGGCGCTGGTCGCCGCCGCGACGCTGTCCGCGCGCTACATCACCGATCGGTTCCTTCCGGACAAGGCGATCGACCTCGTCGACGAGGCCGCGTCGAAGCTCCGGATGGAGATCGACTCCATGCCCGCGGAGCTCGACGAGGTCGAGCGCGCCATCGCGCGTCTCGAGATCGAGCGCGAAGCGCTGAAGAAGGAGAGCGACCCGGCCTCGAAGGAGCGTCTCGCCAAGCTGGAGCGCGAGCTCGCCCACGCCAAGGAAGAGGCGAGCGAGCTGCGCGCTCACTGGCAGCAGGAGAAGGCGGCGATCACGGAGATCCGCGAGAAGCGGAAGCAGCTCGAGGCCGTCCGCGCGGACATCGAGCGAGCCGAGCGGGCCGCGGACTACGCGAAAGCCGCCGAGCTCAAGTACAGCGTCGCGGCCAACCTCGAGCGTGAGATCGCGCGCGCCGATAAGCGCCTTGCCGATCTGCAGAAGGGCCGCAAGATGCTGACCGAGGAGGTCACGCCCGAGGACATTGCCGACGTCGTCGCGAAGTGGACGGGCATCCCGGTCACGAAGCTCCTCGAGGGCGAGGTCGCGAAGCTACTGCGCATGGAGGAGAACCTTCACCAGCGCGTGGTCGGCCAGGACGAGGCGGTCACGGCCGTCGCGAACGCGGTGCGCCGCGCGCGCGCCGGGATGCAGGACCCGAACCGGCCGCTCGGCTCGTTCCTGTTCCTCGGTCCGACCGGTGTCGGCAAGACGCTGCTTGCCAAGGCGCTGGCCGAGTTCCTCTTTGACGACGAAAAGGCGATGGTGCGCCTCGACATGTCCGAGTACATGGAGAAGCACACCGTCGCGCGGCTCATCGGAGCGCCTCCGGGCTACATCGGATTCGAGGAAGGTGGCCAGCTCACCGAAGCGGTCCGCCGCCGGCCGTACTCCGTCCTGCTGCTCGACGAGATCGAGAAGGCGCACCCGGACGTGTTCAACGTCCTCCTCCAGATCCTCGACGAGGGCCGCCTGACCGACGGCAAGGGCCGGACGGTCGACTTCAAGAACGTCGTGGTCATCATGACCAGCAACGTCGGCTCCACGTTCATCACGGAGCTCGTGGATCAGCCGGAGGTCATGCGCAAGCGCGTCATGGACGCGCTTCGTGGCCAGTTCCGTCCGGAGTTCCTAAACCGGGTCGACGAGATCGTGATCTTCCACAACCTCGTCACGGGTCAGCTGCTGGAGATCGTCGAGAAGGAGACGAAGATCCTGGCGAGACGTCTCCTCGAGCGGAAGATCAAGCTCGAGCTCTCCGGCAACGCCAAGGCGCTCATCGCGAAGGAGGGCTTCGATCCCGTGTACGGCGCGCGGCCGATCAAGAGGACGATCCAGCGGCTCATCATCGATCCGCTCGCGCAGAAGGTCCTCTCGGGCGAGTTCAAGGAAGGCGACACGGTCTTCGTGGATGCCCAGGAAGGCAAGGTCGTCTTCTGGAGCGAGCAGTACGCGCAGGCGAAGGCCGACGAAGCCGAGCGCGAGCCCGCGGGCGCGGGCGGGCGCGGGCGAAGGATGAACTAGAGACCGTCCCGGAACACCCGCTGACCGTTCGCCCAGCGCCGACCGCTCGGCCCACGCCGACGCACTGATTTTGCCGCTCCCGCGATATACCGATGTGGTGGGGCGCCTTTTTGTCGTCATCGCGCTCTGTGCCGCCTCGTGCGGCGGCGCCAGCACGCCGGCCTCGTCCGCGCCCGTCGCCGCGACCGCCACGTCCGCCGCGACGCCGAGCGCGAGCGCGGCTCCCACCGCCGCGGCGACGCCGTCACCCTCACCGACCCCGAGGCCAGTCAGCGCGGTCCTCGAGCGGATCGACCCCGCGAAGCTCAACGATCACATGGTCGCGCTCGCTTTGTTCGGCTCGCGCGACGTTCGCCACCCCAACCACGCGAAGGCGGTCGCCTATCTCAAGGAGCAGCTCGGCGCGATCCCCGGCGTCACGGTCCGGTCACATCAGGCCGCCTATCGATCGATCCCGCTCGAGAACATCCTCGCGTTCATCGATCCGATGGGCGCGGTCCCGAACCAGGGCTGGGTGATGATCTGCGCGCACTACGACTCCATCTCGAACCGCAGTCCGAACTGGAACCCGACCCTCAGCGCGGCACCGGGGGCGGACGACAACGGCACCGGGACTGCCGCATTGCTCGAGTACGCGCGCGTTCTCGCTCAGGAGCGCGCGTCTCTCAAACAGCGCATCGTGCTCGCGTTCTTCGACGGCGAGGAGCTCTTCTTCAAGGGAAGCCTGGAATACCTCAACTCGCTTCCGAACCCGCGTCCGTACGCCGCCGTGATCAACATCGACATGGTCGGCTTCAACCCGATCGCCGACAGGCTCGACCTGATCTGGTACACGAGTGGCTCCGCCGGCCTTCGCGACCGCGTGATCGGGGCGAACGAGCGCTACCAGATCGGCGTGGCCCCGCTCGTCTCGCAGCTCGCGACGAGCGGCGAGACGATCCTCGACGCGGCACCGTTCGGCCTGGACGGGATCCCGTCGGTCGCGCTCGTGCAGCGCTACGGCGTGGAGGATGCGACCTTCCCCGGCAACTACAGCTTCCACACGGTCAACGACACCCCGGACAAAGTCACCAACACGCGTCTCTGGCTGAAGGCCGCGAAGCTGACGCTCGCGACCGCGCTCGAGCTCGCGCGCTAGGCGCGAACGGCCTGCCGGCGCCGCACGCTCTTCCAGAGCCGGACCGCGCCCACCACAACGAGGATCGCCCAGCCGATCCACGAGATCACCACGCCGACCGCGACATCAGCGCGGACAGTGATCGACGTCTCGTCCTGGATCGCCGCCCAACCCAGCGCGGCCGCGCAATAGGGCATCCCCGCGGCGAGGGTCAGCAGGCCGATCGACGCCCAGACCCGGATGCTGCGGAGGCGACGCATCCCGCCCGACGCTAGCGAGCGCGATCATGCCGCAAGGCTCAAAGCGGAATAGATACGGCCCAGGAAGCGGCTCGGAACGGTCGCAAGTTTGCGTGTCTCGACGAAGCCGGCCGCGGTCGCCGTCTGCCGCCACGTCTCGAACGTGATCGGGTGCGGCACCCAGGGATTTCCGCGATCGCTGTCGTACTCGACCAGCAGCAGCCGGCCACCGGGCCGCAGGTACTCCCGCACGAGCGCGAGGACCGGCAGCTTGTCCTCGATGAAATGGAGCGAGTTCGCCATCACGACGCCGTCGAGGTCGGCCAGGTCGAGCCGGCGCGTGAAGTCGCCGACCGTCGTTCGGATCTCCGCCGTCGGGATCGCCGACACCGCCGCTGCGTGCAGCTCGGTGAGCGCGCCGCGGTCGCGATCGACGGCGTGGATGAGGCCGTGCGGCCCGATGAGGTCGGCGAGCGCCAGGGTGAACGCGCCCGCGCCCGCGCCGAGGTCCGCCCACGCGCCGCCTTCGCCCTGAGGCACGCCCGACGCGAGGAGCCGCACGTGATCGGCGTGCTCCATGCTCAGGCGACATGCCGACGCACGGGCCGGTCCAGCATCAGATCTCGCTCTCGCGCCAACCGTCGGTCGAGAGCGCGATGGTGACCGGACCGTCGGCCTCGATCGTCACCCGCATCGCCGCGCCGAAGCGGCCCTGCCGCACCTCGAGTCCCTTGCCGCGGAGCACGCCGCAGAACGCGTCGAAGAGCCGGCGCCCGACGTCCGGCGGCGCGGCGGCGGTGAAATCGGGCCGTCGGCCGTGCCGCGCGTCGCCGTACAAGGTGAACTGCGGGACCACGAGGACCATCCCACCGATGTCACCGAGCGCGCGCTGCATGCGCCCGCCGTCCTCGAAGATGCGCAGGCCGGCGATCTTGGCCGCGAGGCGCTCCCCATCCTCCGGGCGATCGTTCGTGCCGACGCCCAAGAGCACCACCACGCCGGCGGAGATGTCGGCGACGCGCTCGTCGTCGACGTGCACGGCCGCGGAGCGGACCCGCTGGACGATCGCGCGCAGCTAGCCGCTCACTCCCATGACCTCATTCCAACATCCACGGATTGTCGCCCCGCACGACCGCCTCCACCTCCGAGGCGGAGAGGTGGCCGGGCGTGAAGACGGTCATGCTCTTGCCGAGCGGAAGACGGGTGATGTAGGTGACTTTCCCGAAGCGGTAGCCATGCTGGAAAACGAAGGTCTTCCCGCCGATCTCAGCAAGCTGGCGGTGACTGGTCGACGTGGCCGGCACGCCCCGAGTATGGGCGACTCGCTAGTACGGAACCGGCGGCGGATCCTCCGGGACCGAGTCGGGCGGGAGGGACGGGGCGCTTGGCAGGTCGATGCCGACCGGAAGCACCGGCGGAGGGTCCTCGGGAACGAAGCCCGGCAGAACCGGCGGTTCGTCGGCACTCGCGCTGCTCCCGATGAGACCCAGGAGCATGACCGCGGTCAGGAGCGCAGTACGTAGCCGTAGCCGCAAGCGGAACGGTCTCACCTTGGCCTCCCCGGATTGTCCGCGCCGACAGCGGTCAGTATCCTGCGGCAAGTCTAGGACCGCCGGGTTGAGAGGACCGAGACAAGTCCTGTCAGTTCGGTCTCCAAAACAGGGGAGCGTCGGTGGCGAGTCTGCCTGAAGTCGTTCAAAAGCCGGCGACATTGGGCGAGCGTGTGCGGGTCGCACGCCGCGAGCTCGGATTGAGCCAAGCGCAGCTAGCCGGCGAGGAGCTGACCAAGGGCTTCATCAGCCAGGTCGAAGCGGGTCTCGTTCGCCCGTCGTTGCGATCGCTTCAGATCATCGCGTCCCGGCTCGGGCGGAGCCTCGACTACTTCATCGGCGACGAATCGCTCGCCGGCGCGAAGCGCAGGGTCTTCCATCGGCTCGCCGCGCAGTCAGCCGTCGAGCGCCGCGACTGGGCCACGGCCCGGCACGCGGCGATGTCGGGCCTCGCGGAGCAGCCGCAGGGGAACGAGCGTGCCACGCTGCTGCGTTACCTCGCGCTGGCAGACATGGGCGAAGGACACCGGGAACAGGCGTTCGAGCGCGTCGCCGAGGCGATGGCACTCGTCGACCCCAACAGCGACGCGAGCGAGCTCGCGCACCTGCTCCACGCGCGCGGCGTGCTGTACATCGAGCACGGCCAGCTCGCCGCCGCCGCCGAGTCGCTCGAGGCGGCGCGCGACGTTATCGAGCAGCGCGAGATCACCGAGCCCCGCCTCCGCGCGCGAACCCTCGTCACTCTCGGCACGGTGTACCGGCGGCTGCAGCGCACCGCGAAGGCGTTGCAGACCTACGAGCTTGCTCTCGCGGTCGCATCCCGATCGAGCGAGCTCAGCCTGGCGGCGCAGAGCTACATGGGTGTCGCCGTCGCGCTGTACGACGCGGGCGAGCTCGACGGCGCGGTCGCCAACTACCAGCGGGCGCTCGGGCTGTTCGAGCGTGTCTCGGACACCTCGCTCGAGCTCTCGGTGCTCCAGTCGCTCGCCACCGTTCAGTTCGAGCGCGGCGACATGGCCGCTGCCCGCGAGACCGTCGAGCGCTGCGGCGAGCGAGCGGCATTCGCGGGCGACGTCCGCGTCGGCGCGATCATCGACGTCCTGCGCGCGCGGATCACCCTTCAGGAGGGCGACCCCGAGGGCGCGCTCCGCCTCGCGAAGGCCGCGGAGCTGCGCCTCGCCGAAATGGGCGACTGCCGGCAGGAGGCGGATGCGCTTCGGGTCAGCGGCGCCGCGCATCACGCGCTCGCCGCGCACGCCGCGTCGGACACCGCGTACCGGCGCGCGATCGAGCTGCTCGCCTCGATCGACGACCACCCCGACCTCTCGGCGTTCGCGGCCGAGTACGCGCAGAAGCTGCGCGCGCGAGGCGACCTCGAGTCGGCCTTCGCGTACCTCGAGCTGGCACGCGATCCGGCGGCCAAGCCCGCGTCCTAACGCCGCCGTAGCATCGGAGGCGTGCCCCGGGAAGCGCTGACCTTCGACAACGACGCCATCGCGAAGGTCCTCGACGAGATCGCCGACCTGCTCGAGCTCAAGGGCGAGAACGTCTTTCGCGCGGTCACCTACCGCGCCGCCGCACGATCGATCCGTGATCTGCGCGAGCCGCTCGCGAAGCTCGCGCAGGAGAAGCGCCTCAAGGAGATCCCCAAGGTCGGCCCGTCGGTCGGTGAGGCGATCGAGCAGATCATCACGACCGGGCGCTCCATGCGGCACGAGGAGCTGAAAGCCGCCGTCCCTCCCGGCCTCCTCACGCTCCTACGCGTTGGGGGCGTCGGTCCCGCGACCGCGCGGACGATCTACGACCACCTGCGCATCACCACGATCGAGGAGCTCGAGGAGGCGGCGAAGGGGCATCGGCTGCGCGAGCTGCCGAAGATCCAGGCGAAGACCGAGGAGAACATCCTGCGCTCGATCGCGGCGCTGAAGCAGCGCACCGGCCGGTCGCTCCTCCACGAGTCCCAGGCGGCCGCGAAGGCGATGGTCGAGTACCTCCGCGTGCAGACCGGCGCGGAGCGGATCGCCATCGCCGGCAGCCTTCGCCGCTACAAGGAGACGATCGGCGACGTCGACATCGTGGTCGCGGCCGACGATGCCGGGCCGCTCATGAACACGTTCGCGCGCGCGCCGACCGTGGAGCGCGTGCTCGCGCGCGGCGACACGAAGTGCTCGGTCGTGGTCGAGCGCGGGCTCCAGATCGACCTGCGGGTCGTACCACCCCGCTCGTACGGCGCGGCCCTCGTGTATTTCACCGGCTCGAAGGAGCACAACGTGCGGCTGCGCGGCATCGCGCTCCGCCGCAGGCTCCTGCTGAACGAATACGGGCTCTATCGGATCGGGGCCGAGGAACGCGGCCGGGAGATCGCGTCGGCGACCGAAGAGGACGTGTACGCGGCGCTCGAGATGGACTGGATCCCGCCCGAGCTGCGCGAGGACCGCGGAGAGATCGACGCCGCACGCGAGCACGCGCTGCCGGAACTGGTCCAGCTGGATCAGGTCCGCGGCGACCTGCACACCCACACGAGCTGGACCGATGGCCGCGATCCGCTCGCGGAAATGGCCAGGCGGGCGCGGGCGAAGGGCTACGCGTATCTCGCGGTCACCGATCATTCACCGGGGCTCGGGATGACCAACGGCCTTTCGCTCGAGCGAATCGAGGCGCGCCTCGCTGAGGCGGCGAGGCTGAACCAGGAGCTGGCCCCTTTCCGCGTGATCGTGGGCACGGAGGTGGACATCCGCGCGAACGGCGCGCTCGATTACCCCGACGACGTCCTCGCGAAGTTCGAGGTGGTGAGCGCGTCGGTCCACTCGTCGTTCGCGCAGACGCGCGAGCAGATGACCGCGCGGGTCGTCGGCGCGATGCGCCATCCGCTGGTCACGGCGCTCTCGCACCCGACCGGGCGGCTCCTCGAGAAGCGTGAGCCGCACGCCGTCGATCTCGACGCGGTGGTCGGCGCCGCGGTCGAGACCGGGACGTGGATCGAGGTGAACGGAGGGCCCGAGCGCCTGGACCTTCCCGACACATGGATCCGCAAGGCGATCGAGCGCGGTGCGACGCTCGTGGTGAACTCCGACGCGCATGCGATGGAAGAGCTCGAGTGGATGGATCTCGGCATCGGCACCGCGCGCCGCGGCTGGGCGACCGCGGCGACGGTGGTGAACACGCGCGGCCTCGACGCGGCGCTCGGCGCACGCAAGAAGCGCTGATGGCCCGTGCCCGCTTCATCGTGCGCGGCATGGTCCAGGGCGTGAACTTCCGGGCCACCGCGGTGCGCGAAGCGCTGCGGCTCGGGATCACCGGCCGGGTCTGGAACCGCGACGACGGCGGCGTGGAGGTCGTCGCCGAAGGCGCCGAGTCGTCGCTGACCGCGCTCCAGAGGTGGCTGAACGAGGGCCCGCGCGGCGCCCAGGTGAGCGACGTGGAGCGGGTCGAGCTCGCCGGGAAGAACCGCTACGAGGGCTTCAACATCACCTGGAGCGCGCCGAGAGAACCTTAGCGGCGGCGCCTCTTCCGCCGTCCCGGCTTTGGGAAATACGCCTGCCGCCGCTGCTCCTGCTCCCAGGCGCTCTCGTGCGGCGGCAGATAGAACCAGTACATGTACGCGAGCAGAGCGACGTTCGCCGCGGCCGACACCCCGATCACCCAGAACGGGACGGTCGCCCTGAGCAGCACCAGGTACCAGATGAGGAAGACGACGTTGATCCAGAATGCCCACGGCCGGACGGTGAGCTCCGGAGGCGTGGTGCGGCTGCGCCAGTTGTACCAAACGATGTTCGCGACGAGCGAGAGCGCGACGGCGATCACCGCGGGCCAGTAGAAGCGCGATTCGCTGTTGAACGGTTGGAAGAAACGGTCGATGAAGTGCTGGGGATCGAAGGGCATGGACTGGCTATACTAGCCGCGCTGCGAGCCCTCCTCTCTGTTTCTGATCGCACCGGTCTCGACGTGTTCGCGCGCGGGCTGCACGACCTCGGTTGGGAGCTGGTCGCCACCGACGGAACACGCGCCGCGCTCGCCGCCGAGGGTATCGCCTCACGCTCCGTCGAGGACGTGACGGGCTCGCCGCCGCTCCTCGGCGGGCGCGTGAAGACGCTGCACCCCAAGATCCACGCCGCGCTGCTCGCGCGGCGCGACGATCCCGCCCATCGCGAGGACCTCGAGCGCGAAAAGATCGAGCCCATCGACCTCGTGGCCGTGAATCTCTATCCGTTCGCCGAGCATGCCGCCGCGGGGAAGAGCGGCGCGATGCTCCTCGAGCAGATCGACATCGGCGGGGCGACGCTGCTGCGGGCGGCGGCGAAGAACTACGAGCACGTGGTGGTCGTCGCGCGTCCCGAGCGCTACGCCGCGGTCCTCGACGAGCTGAAGCAGCGCGGCGAGGTCTCGCTCGAGACGCGCCGCATCCTTGCCGCCGAAGCCTTCAGCCACACGGCGGCGTACGACGCCGCCATCGCCGGCCGGTTCGCGACCGAGGCCGGCGTCCAGTTCCCCGACGAGCTGACGCTCTCGCTGCGAAAGGTGCGCGATCTCCGCTACGGCGAGAACCCGCACCAGCAGGCGGCGTTCTACGCGGTGCGCGGCGAGGACGGCGCGATGACGTCCATGCAGCAGCTCCACGGGAAGGCGACGAGCTTCAACAACATGCTCGACGTCAACGCGGCGTGGCGCGTCGCCACGGACTTCGCCCAGCCGACCGTGTCGATCATCAAGCACCAGAACCCCTGCGGCATCGCGTCGGACAACGAGATCACCAAGGCCTACCGCCGGGCCTTCATGTGCGACTCGGTGTCGGCGTTCGGCGGGATCGTCGGCGCGAATCGCATCGTCACGCGCGAGCTCGCCGCGGCGATGGAGGGCACGTTCTACGAAGCGATCATCGCTCCGGGCTACGAGGACGAGGCGTTCCCGATCCTGCGCCAGCGCAGGAACCTCGAGATCCTCGCCGTCCCCGGTCACGCGATCGTCGGCGGACGCCTCATGTGGGGTCAGGCACGGGGGGTCCGCAAGGACGCAGGCGCGTTCGACTACAAGCGCGTCGCCGGCGGGATGCTCGTGCAGACGCCCGACGAATCGGTGGTCGACGAGGGCAATTTCAAAGTCGTCACCGAACGCAGCCCGTCGCTCGAGGAGCTCACCGACCTGCTCTTCGCCTGGCGCTGCGTGAAGCACGTGACGTCGAACGCCATCGTGCTGGCGAAAGGCCTCGCCACGGTCGGCGTGGGCCCGGGGCAGATGTCACGCGTGGTCGCGGTGGAGACCGCGGTGCGCAAGGCGGGGGAGAACGCGCGGCTGGCCGTGATGGCGTCCGACGCGTACTTCCCGTTCCCCGACGGCATCGAGGTCGCGGCGCGTGCGGGCGTGACCGCGATCATCCAGCCCGGCGGCTCGCTCCGCGACGCGATGATGATCGACACCGCGAACAAGAACCACATGGCGATGCTGTTCACGGGACGGCGCCACTTCAAGCACTAGTCCGCCAGGCCCATCACCTCGACGCCCCGGGCCGAACCGCCGCAGTAGAGCGCGCCCTTGCCGACCAGCCGGTGTCGTTGACCGTTCCGTTCGAATGTGAACGCCGTCAGACCGAAGTGGCCGGCGCCGTCCCAAGCGACGAGCGTGACTTGATCGGGCGTCGGTGTCGTGATGAAGCGGTCTCCCGCAGCGGACATCGCGACCAGGTGGCTCACGATGTCGTCGTGCCCGTACGCGACTTCATTACCGCCGCTCGTGGTGAGCGAGAACCAGTGCGCTGAGGGACTGACGGCCGCCTCGATCGCCGCGCGGTCTCCCGAGTTCACCGCTTGCGTGAAGCTCGCAAGGATCGCTTGGATCTCGTGGACAGCCCGGCACGGCTCGACCGCCACCGGCCCGGCGTTCACCGGAGCAGTCGCCGACCCCTCGGTCGGCGTCGCAGCCGGTCGTGCCGACGTCGAATCCCACGGGAGCGCGCAAGTGCACAAGATCAATACAAGGGCGAAAGCGGGCAAGCGCTGCATCAAACGACCTACATCGCCGAGCCGCCAGCGGTTCCCAGGAAGGCTCCCTCGCGCTTCGGGGGGCTAGGCGAGCTCGATGTAGCGGAAGGCCTCCGCGGCGGGGAGCTTCCACGTTGATCCGGTGTTCTTCGCCCACCACCGCATGCGCTCGGCGAAGCCCTTGCGGCCGCCGAGCTGGCTCTTGTGGGCGCGAAGCGCCGCGATCTTCCGGTCGACGGTGGTGCCGATGTCGAACCAGATGTTCGGATCGCGCGTACCGAAGAGCAGGACGCGCGACACGCGGTGCTTCTTGAGCCCGCCCGTGAGCTGCTCGGGAAAGAAAAGGTGGTCACGAGCGGCGATCACTCCGTCGAGCGCGCTCCACCCGGCGACGCGGTGATCCGGATGTATCTGGTAGTGGCTCCACGGGTCGTTCGTGAAGACGACGTCGGGCCGGTGCTCGCGGATCACGCGGCAGACCTCGCCGCGAAGCGCCATCGTCCGCTCGAGCTCGCCATCCTGGTGACCGAGGAAGACGAACTCCTTCACACCGATCGCCTCGCCGGCTGCCCGCTGCTCGCGCTGCCGCGTCTCGGCCATCTCGGCCGGCGTCACCTCCGGGTCGTGTGTGCCCTTCTGGCCGCTCGTGATCACGCAGTACGTCACGTGCGTTCCGGCGCTTTCGATCCACGACGCCAGCGTCCCCGAGCATCCGAAGTCGACGTCGTCGGGGTGCGCGAAGATCGCCATGGCCCGTTTCGGGATCTCAAACGTCGGAGTCACGAGACCTTGATCTTCTCCTGGTGTCCCTCGAGCACGCGGTCGTACAGGTCGACCATACGGTCGCCCACGCGGCGCCACGTGAAGTGCTCGGCCCTGTCGCGCGCGCCGTGCGCGAGATGCATGCGCAACCGGGCGTCTTTGAGGACCCGGGCGATCGCCTCCGCCAGCGCTTCGTAATCGCCGGCCGGAACGAGGAGGCCGGACTCGCCGTTCTCGATCACGGTCTGGAGGCCGCCGACGCGCGTGCCCACAACGGGAGTGCCGCAGGCCATGGCCTCGAGCGCGACCAGTCCGAACGACTCGGTGAGCGACGGCACCGCGCAGACGTCCGCGGCCGCGTAGTACAGCGCGAGCTCCTCCTGCCCGCGCGAGCCGACGAACGCCACGTTCGACTCCATGCGGTGCTCGTGCACGAGCCTGCGCAGCTCCAGGATCTTTTCGGTCTCCGGCGCGTCGTCGCCCGGATCGAGCGCGCCTCCGACCACCAAGAGGCAGACGTCGCTGCGGAGGTCGGGGTGCCGCTGGAAGAGGAGGCCGAGCGAGCGGAGCAGCACGTCGATCCCTTTGATCTGCTCGATGCGACCGACGAAGAGGATGAGCCGCTCGCACTGGTCGCGCCCGAGTAGCTCGCGCGCGTCGGCCTGACGAACCGGGTGGAACATCGTCGGATCGACGCCGCACGGGATGACCGCGACACGCGAAGAATCGGCGCGGTACAGGCGGCGCAGCTCGCCGAGCTCGATCTCGCTCGCCGCGACGACCGCGGCCGACCTCCGCACCGCCTCGCGCTCGATCTCTACGCGGACGTCGCTCTCGCCATCCACGTCCTCGTCCATGACCTCGCGCTTGACCAGGCCGAGCGTGTGGAACATCTGCACGACCGGCACGCTCCAGCGTTGCTCGAGCGTCCGCGCCACCTTGGCCGACAGCCAGTAGTGCGCGTGGACGATGTCGTACGGCTTTCCCTCCCCGGACACGTGCTCGAGAAGCTTTGTGGTGAACTCGTCGAGGCGCTCGTATACCGCCATCTTCGGCCAGTACCCCATCGGACCCGACTCCACGTGGATGACGCGCGCGTTGGGGCCGAGCCGTTGGATGCGAGGGTCGTACGTCTCGCGCCACCGGGTGAAGACGTCCACCTCGATCCCGCGCCCGCCCAGGTCTCGGGCGAGCTCGCGCACGTAGACGTTCATGCCTCCGGAGTCGCGCCCGCCCAGCTTCGCCAGAGGGCACGCGTGGACGGAGATCATCGCGACGCGGCGCGTCACGCGCGCGTCGCCTCGATCCGGAGCAGCCAGTGGTCCTCGGCGCCGAGGTCGTACTTGTACGGCTCGTCGCCGCGCAGGAGGTCGTAGGCGCGGAGGCCCTGCTCGATCGCCGACCTGATCGCGTACGCGTGGCAGACGATGCCGACCGAGAGCGACGACAGCGTTGGGTCGTACGCGGCGTTGTACAGCCCGAGCGTGCCCTCGTAGGCGAACGCGAAGAGCACCGCGGCGCCCTCCCCATCGACGTCGAGCACCCCCAGGCGCAGCCATCCGCGCGCACCGAGAGCGTCCGCCAGGTCCCGGAAGAAACGCTCGGTCGCCTCGGTCATGAACTCGGCCTTCTCGCCGCGAGACCGCCGGTGCAGCGCGACGAAGCGGTCGAGCGCAGCACCGCGCTCGCGCTCGCCTGCGAACCGGAACGCGACGCGCCGGCCCGTCTCGAGGCGCCTGATCTTGCGCCGCAGCTCATGCCGGTCCTTCTTGGTCAGACCCTGGACGAACGTCTCGAAAGCGCCCGGGAGGTCGACCCGCGGTGCGGTGACCAGCCGCTCGACGCTGACCTCGTAGCCGTTGGCGACGAGGGTCCGCCGGAGGCCGTCCGCCGTCGGCGCTTCTTCGGGCACGTACTCCATGCGGACGCGCGGCGCACGCTGGGCCGCGAGCCAGTCACCCAGCGCCTCAGCCACCGCCGCGGCGTCCTCCGCACGCGCGACGACATCCTGTTCGTCGGTGAGCTCGCCACCGGCGAAGCCGATGGTGCCGTCGTCGTCGTGCGCGAGCGCGGCGATCCCGCGACCGGCGACGCTGAGGGTGGTCTGCCTGCGCGGATCATGGGCTCGAGCCACGGCGAGCCACTCCGGGGTGAGGAAGATGGTCGGACGAGCGCGATTCCGCGCGAGCTCGGACCATTCGGCCTCGACGCTCGCCGGATCGCGCGCAATACAGATCGGGTCAGACGTGGTGAGGATCATCCGAGTCTAGGGGAGTTCACTTTGCGATGAACACGAAGGGTCGTACATAGAATTCCCGGATGCCCGCAGGTCCCGCTCCGCGGGTGATCGTCGCCCCCCAGTCGTTCAAAGGGTCGGCCGACGCGGTCGCCATCGCGTCCGCCATCGCGCGTGGCGTGCGCAGAGCCTGGCCCGATGCGCGCGTCGAGGAGATGCCGCTCGCCGACGGTGGCGAAGGCACCGTGCGCGCGCTGGTGTCGGCGACGAAGGGGGCATTGCGCACCGCGCGGGTGCACGATCCGCTCGGCCGGGAGATCGATGCCGAGTGGGGCGTCCTCGGCGACGGCAAGACGGCGGTCGTCGAGATGGCCGCGGCGAGCGGTCTGCCGCTGCTCCGGCCGGGCGAGCGCGATCCGCGCGTCACGAGCACGCGCGGCACCGGCGAGCTGATCCTCGCGGCCGCGACGAGCGGCGCGCATCGTGTCGTGATCGGCATCGGCGGCAGCGCGACGAACGATGGCGGCGCGGGGATGGCTCGCGCGTTCGGCTATCGCTTCCTCGACCGCGCCGGCGCCGAGCTTCCGGAGGGCGGCGCGGCGCTCGCGCGGCTCGCGCGCATCGATGGGCAGACTGACCCGCGGCTCATTCGCGCCGACGCGGATGTCGCGTGCGACGTGCGCAATCCGCTCCTCGGTCCGGAGGGCGCATCAGCCGTCTACGGACCGCAGAAGGGCGCGACCCCTGAAGTGGTCCTGGAGCTCGACGCCGCGCTGGCGCGCTTCGCGGATGTCGTCGAGGCGTTCGTCGGTCGCCCCATCCGCGACGTGCCCGGCGCCGGCGCGGCGGGCGGGCTCGGCGCGGGGCTGCTGGCGTTCCTGGACGCGCGCCTGGTCTCCGGTGCGGAGCTCGTGCTTCGCGCCGTGAATTTCGCGGAGCGCGTGAAGGGCGCCGACCTCGTGATCACCGGCGAGGGACGCATCGACGGACAGAGCGGCTACGGCAAGCTGACCGGCGCGGTGACCGCGGCCGCGCGGCGTGCGCAGGTGCCGGTCGCGGCGGTCGCCGGGAGCATCGGGCCAGGACACGAAACGCTCGCGCTCGACGGTCTCGCGGTGGCCAGCGAGGGCGTACCGCTCGCGCAAGCGATGAGTGACCCGCTCCCGCTGGTCGAGCGCGCCGCGGAGCGTGTCGTCCGTGCGCGGGCGGACGCGACGCACTAGCGTTACGGCGCCGATGGCAACCACCGCGCAGGGGACGCCACCGCTCGAGCGGATACCGCGGGATCGCCCACCGAGCCTCGAGCTCGTCCGCATCACCGAGGCCGCGGCCATCGCGGCCTCCCACTGGATGGGCCACGGCGACAACAACGCCGCCGACCAGGCCGCGGTCGAGGCCATGCGGCGGAGCATGGAGGACGCGCGGTTCAACGGCCGGATCGTGATCGGCGAGGGCGAACGCGACGAGGCGCCGATGCTCTACATCGGGGAGCGGGTGGGCCGCGGCGACGGTCCGGAGGTCGACATCGCCGTCGATCCGCTCGAGGGCACGAACCCGACGGCGAAGGGAAGGCCGAACGCGGTGTCGGTCATGGCCTTTTCCGAGCCGGGCGGGCTGCTCCACGCGCCGGACACGTATATGGAGAAGCTCGCGGTCGGGGCCCCCGCGAAGGGAAAGGTCGACCTGGACCGGCCGGTCGCCGAAAATTTGAGGGCCATCGCCGATTCGCTCAATCGCGACGTCAACGACCTCACCGTCGTCATCCTCGACCGGCCGCGGCACGAGAAGCTGATCGCGGAGGTCCGCAGAGCGGGCGCGCGCATCAAGCTGATCGAGGACGGCGACCTGATGGGTGCGCTCTCGGTCGCGATCGCCGGTACCGGCGTCCATGCGCTCATGGGGATCGGCGCCGCACCCGAGGGCGTGCTCGCGGCGGCGGCGCTGCGGTGCATAGGGGGTGAGCTCCTCGGCCGGCTTCGCTTCCGCAACGACGAGGAGCGCGCCCGGGCGCGAAAGATGGGAATCGCGGACGAGGAGCGCATCTACTCGACCGAGGACCTCGCGAGCGGCAACGACATCCGTTTCGTCTCGACCGGGGTGACCGACGGCGACGTGCTGCGCGGTGTGCACTTCTTCGCGCGCGGCGCGGCGACGCACTCGATCCTGCTCGACCGGCTGATGGGGAAGCTGCGCTTCATCGACACGACACACTTCGAGGACATCGACAAGCCGCCGCTGATCCGCCTCGAGTGACGGGCCGCCGCCCTAGTACGTCTCCGCGGACCTCCGCGCCGACGCTGCCGCGTTCCGGATCGCGCGCAGGAGCACTTCGTAGTTCGCGTCCTTCAGGACGCACGCGGCCGCGCCGAGGTGGCGCGCCGCTTCGCAGACCTCGGCGTCGAGCGTGTACATGACGACGCGCGTGTCCGGAAGCTCGCTGCTGAGCCATTCGAGGACCTGCAGGCCGCGGGCGTAGGGCATGTCGTCGTCGAGGATGACCACGTCGGGCATGAGCTCCTGCGCCGCCTTCACCGCCTCGATCGCGTCGCGCGCGACGCCGACGCACTCCAGGTCGCGTTCGGCATTCACGAGATAGCGGAGGTTCTCGCGCACCGACGGATGGTCGTCGACCGCGAGAACCCGGATGTAGTCCCCAACCACTCGCCGCAGTCTACCTACAGGCCGCCGATGGCCGATACCACGCCCGAGAGCACGACCGCGAGGACCCGCGCGAGGACGATGCCGGCGAGCAGCAAGTCCCGCGCGCCAGCCTCTCGATCCGTTGAGCGCGAGGATCGCCGCCGCTGCGGACGCGAGCGTGGCGATGGAGAGGGCGACGAGGGCGACCCGGGAGCAATCGCCGAAGAGCGGAGGAAGCCGACATCCCGATAGATCGCGAGCATTCCCGTGCAGCCGTCGCGATCCACTGCCGCCGTCCGCGCCGCGATCCCGAACACCCCGAGCGCGATACCGGTGAGCAAGCCGGACCACGCCCGCGGTGGTCGGGTCCCGCGAAGGCCACCGCCAGAGCGGGGGCAGCGTGAACACAAGTGCGCGCGGGTCGAAGCTGCCGTCGAACGACAACCCGGCGGTGCCGATCGAACCGGCGACCCCGGCGAGCAGCGTCAGACCGCGCCAGACCGCGCTGGGCTCTGCCCCCGGCGACGGGACTCGCGGTCACCGCACCACGATGCTCGATCGCGAACCCCCGCTGTCGATTGCTGATTGACGCGGCCGCCGGGCGCGTCTAACGTGCGCCGGTGCCGCCTTCCCGTACGCGCCGGCGTCGTCCGGTCCCGATCTCTCCCGCGCTCAGGAAGCTCGGGGAACGACTGCGCGAGGCGCGCGTCGCCGCGGGCATGTCGCAGGCAGAGCTCGGCGCGCCCTACTTCACGCGCGCCCATGTGAGCGCGATCGAGCTCGGCAAGATCCGGCCCGCGATGCGCTCGCTCGAGCACATGGCGGGACGACTCGGCAAGCCAGCCTCACAGTTCCTCGACGACGCCGAGCACGAGCGCCAGCGCGGGGAGCGAGAGCTCGAGCTCGGGTCGATCGCGGGCCTGCTGACGTTCGCGGGCGCGGCGGAGGCGCTGCGGCGAGCGGAGTGGCTGCTCGACGTGGAGGGCCTCACCGTCCGCGATGTCTGCCGGGTGCGCCTCTGCGCCGGATCCGCGCTCAATCTCCTCCATCGCGGCGGAGACGCCGTGAAGGCGCTCACCGTCGCGCAGCGGCTCGCGGGCGAGCTGCGCGACGAGGGGCTCGCTCGCGCCGCCGACTACCAGCTCGCGGTCGCCACACGCATCGCCGGAAACCCGCGCGACGCCCGGCGCATGCTCGAGGCCCTTCTTCGCCGCGTCGAGAGCGCGCCGCCCGATCAGCTCCTGCGCTTGCGCGTCCTCATCACCCTGGGCGGCTGCGCGCAGGATCTCGGCGATCCGCGGGCGGCGACCACGTACTACCAGCAGGCGCTCGAGTGGTCGAACGATGTCGGCGACCTCGCGCGGATCGCGTTCGTCCATCAAGGCCTCGGCAACGCGTATCGCGCGCTCGGGGATCGTGAGGGCGCGGCGGGCCACTACCAGAGAGCGTTGGGGTCGGCGGAGCTCGCGAACGATCTCGTCGGCGTGCTGGTCATGCGCAACGCGCTGGCCGTCCTCGCCGCCGAAGCGGGCCGCATCGAGGCGGCCTACGAGCACGTCGCCCGCGCGATCGAGATCGCGAAGGTGTCTGGCCCAGCGGCGTATCTCGCGCACTGCTATGCCACCCGCGCGGAGGTCGCCCTCAAGGCGAAGGACAGCACGCTCGCGCGCTCGAGCGCCGAAGCGGCCATCAGCGCGGTGGTCGACGACGGCGCGGACTCCGCTCGTGCGGTCGCCGGCGCGACTCTCGTGCTGGCCGAGCTCGATCTGGGAGAGCGCGAGGCCGCGCGCGCCGAGCGTCGCATGCGCGAGGCCGCGGCGACGTACAGAAAGCTCGACGCGAGAGCCGAGCTGGGCGATGCGCTCATGCGCCTCTCGCGCGCCGCCAAGAAGCGCGGCGATCTGCGTGCCGCAGAGCGTTACGCCGCGCAGGCCTACGCCGCGAGCAGGCCGGTGAGCGCGAACCTCGAGGGCTGAGCTCTAGTCCCGTCGCCGCCGCTCGGTGGCGGTCAGGACGTTCCGCAGGAGCAGCTCGGTGGTGACGCTGCCGAGACCGCCGGGGACGGGACTCAGCGCGGCAGCGACCGACGAGACGCTCTCGGTATCCACGTCACCCACGATTCCGCGCGGCGTCATGTTGATCCCCGCGTCAACGACCGTCGCACCCGGCGCGATCATCTCGCCGCGCAGGAAGCCGGCCTTGCCCACGCCCACGACCACGACGTCGGCCTCTTTCGTGATCGCTCGCAGATCGTGCGTGTGCGTGTGGGCGATCGTGACCGTCGCGTCCTCCTTGAGCAGGAGGTACGCCGCGGGCCGGCCGATCACCGTGCTCCGTCCGATGACCACGGCGCGCGCGCCGCGAAGCGGGATCTGGTGGAACTTCAGGAGCTCGACCACCGCCTCGGCGGTCGACGGAACGAAGCGTGGTCGGCCGTCGGCAAGGAGCCCGACGTTGAACGGGTTCATCCCCTCGACGTCCTTCTCCGCCGCGATGTGATCGACGATGTGCCCTTCATCGAGCGCGCCGGGGAGAGGCGTGAGCAGGAGGATGCCGTGCACGCGCCCGTCCGCGTCCAGGCGCTCGAGCGTCTCGATCAGCTTCCGTTCCGGCGTCTCGTGCCCCAGCGCCACATCGTCGACGGAGACATCGAGCCGCTTTCCGCGCCAGGTGAGGCGCTGCACGTACGCGCTCGCCGCGGGGTCGGCCCCGACCGAGACCGCCGCGAGGCGCGGGCTGATCCCGCGCGCGTGCAGGGCGGCGCTCCGTTCGCGCGATCGGGCGTGGAGCTTGTCCGCGAGCGGCTTGCCGTGAAGGAGGCGCACCTACCGCGCGATCCGGGACTCGACGAAGTCGGTGATGCGCCGGCGTTGCTCCTCGCTGCCGTCGACCGCCCGGTCCAAGTGTTCCGAGAGCGCTTTTACCTGTGCCGGGTCCTTCACCGAAGCGAGGTTGATCATCACGTTGAGGGCGGCGCCGCGGAGGGCGGTCTCGGCCATGAGCGCGCCCACGCCGATATCGCTCGCGGTCATCGGGCTCGCGGTCGCGACGCCGCGCTCGCACGCGTCGAGGAGCCGGCGCGCGGTCTCGGCTACCTCCAGCGGGACCCGGGACGCCGCGAGGAGCGCCGCCTGCATGCGCTCCTGTCTGGCCTTCCTCTGCTCCTCGGTCTTGCGCGGCAGCTTCATCGCTTCCGCGACGCGCGCGTACGCCGCGCTGTCGTCGTCGACCAGCCTCAGGAAGTCGGCGCGCAGGTTGTCCATCTCCTCGACGAGGTCGCGAAGCTGCTCGGAGCCGTCCTTTTTGACTGTGATGCGCGCGACCATCGCCGCCAGTGCCGCTCCCATCGCGCCCGCGTATGCGGCGGCGCTCCCGCCGCCGGGCACGGGCGTGTCGGCGGAAAGGTCGTCGCTGAAGGCGCGCAGGGTCCTTTCGATGAGCCGATCAGACATGGGAAAACCGGCCGAAGTGTACGTGCTAGCATCGACCGAAATTTCATACGCGATTCCTTTCATCGAGAGAGGCTGAGGGAACGGCCCGATGACGCCTCGGCAACCGGCGGAGACCCGCTGCGGTGCCAATTCCGACCCGAACGGGAAAGATGAGAGGCTCGACCGAACTGGGAGACCTCTCACAGAAGGAGAGGTTTTTTTGAGCGCGTTTGCGAGCCTTCTGCGATCGGGCGAGTTCGTGGTCACGGCGGAGCTCAATCCGCCCAAGAGCGCAGCCGCCGGCGTGGTGCGCCGGCGCGGAGAAGCGCTCAAGGGGATCGTCGACGCGGTCAACGTGACCGACAGCAACCGCGCGATGGCCGCGATGGCCGCGATCCCGGCCGCGACGATCGTCCGCACGGCCGGCCTCGAGCCGATCGTCCAGATGACCGGCCGCGACCGCAATCGCATCGCGCTGCAGGCCGACCTGCTCGGCGCGGTCGCGATCGGGATCGAGAGCTTCGTCTTCATGAGCGGCGACGATCCGAAGCAGGGCAACCATCCGGATGCCGTCTACGTGAGGGACCTCGACGGCATCGGACTCCTGAAGATGGCGGTCGGGATGCGCGACCAGGCGCGCTTCCTCTCCGGTGACGAGATCAAGCAGCCGCCGAAGATGCTGGTCGGCGCGACGGCGTCTCCCTTCACGAAGCCGATGGAGGCCGACCTCACGAAGACGTTCGACAAGATCAACGCGGGCGCGGAATTCTTGCAGACGCAGCCGGTCTTCGACCTCGCGACCTTCAGCCAGTGGCTCGTCGAGGTCCGGCGCGGCGGCGCGCGCGAGGTGCCGATCATCGCCGGCGTCCTCGTGCTCCGTTCGGCGGACCAGGCCGAGCGGCTGGCGAAAGTGCCGGGCCTCGCCATCAGCGCGGAGGTCATCGAGCGGATGAAGAAGGCCGCCGATGCCGAGGCCGAAGGCGTCGCCATCGCCGTCGAGATGACGAAGGCGCTCAAGGCGCTGCCCGGCGTCCGCGGGGTGCACATCTATGCGATCGAATGGCCGGAGGCCGTCGGGCGCGTCGTCGAGGCGGCCGGCCTGCTGCCGCGGCCGGAAGCGAAGGTGGCGGTATGAAGATCAGGACGACGGTCATCGGGGCGTATCCCAAGATCAGCGACGAGCTTCCGGCGCAGGAGCTGCGCCGCGCGCTCCACCGCCACGACCGCGGGGAGATCACCGGCGCGGAGCTCGGCAAGGTGTACGACGACGTGACGCGAGCGGCGATCGGGGAGATCGAGGCCGCGGGCGTCGACCTCGTGAACGACGGTCAGATCCGGTGGGACGATCTGCTCGGCCCGTTCGCGCGCGCGTGGTCCGGCGTCGAGCCTGGGCCGCTCGAGCGCTTTTACGACAACAACACCTATTACCGCCAGCCGGTCATCGCCGGCCGGATCTCGACCGACGGCCGCACTCTCGTACGGGACTTCACTTTCGCGAAATCCGTCGCGAAGAGCGAGCTCAAGGCGGCCGTCGCGGGGCCGCTCACGTTCGCCACCCTCGCCGCGCGTGACGACCAGTACCGCTCGATCGAGGACCGTGTGCTGGCCATCGCCGACGCGGTCGCGAAGGAGATCGAGGGGCTGGGATCCGCCGGCGCGACCCTGATCGACGCTGAGGATCCCGCGATCGTCGCCGAGCCCAGGTACATCGAGCTCGCCCGCGAGGCGTACAAGCGCATGAGCGCTCCGGGCGTGCCGCTGTGTCTGGTGACCTACTTCTTTCCGGCGGACTCTGTGCTCGAGTCGCTCGCGTCGTTCCGGGTCCAGGCGATCGCGATCGACGTGCGCAGCCGTGACACGACCGCATTCGATCGGCTCGACGCGTTCCGGAACCAAACCGTGGTTCTCGGCGCGGTCGACGCGCGGAACACCCGCCTCGAGACGGCGGACGAGGTCGCGGCATACGCCGAGCGCGCGTTGCGCCTCGTCCCCGAGGACCGGTTGGTCATCGCGCCCACCACCTCGCTCGAGTACCTGCCACGCGACGTCGCGCGCGCGAAGCTCTCGGCGCTCGTCGAGGGCGCGCGCAAGGCCGCCGGAGAGGAAGTGCCCGCATGACAGTCGAAGGGGGCAGAGCCCCTCTCGCACCCCCCAGCCTGCTTCTGACAACGACAGTCGGCTCCTTCGGGAAGCCGGAGTACCTGACGAAGGCGCGGGCCCAGCACACGCGCGGGAAGATCGGCGCCACGGAGCTCGAGGAGCTCGAGCGCAAGGCGACCGCCGAATGGATCCGGCGCCAGGAGGACATCGGCCTCGACGTGCTCGTCGACGGTGAGATGTACCGCGGCGACATGGTCGCGTACTTCGCCGAGCGGCTCGAGGGCTTCAGGCTCGGCGGCCTCGTCCGCTCGTACGGCAACCGCTACTACCACAAGCCAGTCATCGCGGGGAAGGTAGAGCGCCGCCGTCCGATGACGGTGAGCTGGTTCGAGTATTCGCAGTCGCTCACCTCCAAGCCGGTGAAGGGCATGCTCACCGGCCCCTACACCCTCCTCGACTGGTCGTACAACGAGGCCTACCCCACGCGCCGCGATGCGGTGCTCGCGCTCGCCGAGATCGTGCGCGACGAGGCGCGCGACCTCGAGCGCGCGGGCGCGAAATACATCCAGATCGACGAGCCCGCGATACACGCGCGCCCCGAGGAGATCGACATCGCGATCGAGGCGATGGGCATCGTCACCGCCGGCCTCTCCGCGAAAACCGTGTCGCACATCTGCTACGGCGACTTCGCCGCGATCTATCCGCAGGTGCTCGAGCTGCCGGTGGACCAGCTCGACCTGGCGATGGCCAACTACGGCTATCGGTGGCTCGAGCTGTTCGAGCGCAACCCCTTCACCAAGGAGCTCGCAATCGGCATCGTCGACGTCCACGCGCACGAGACCGAGACGGTTGACGAGGCCGCCGAGGGGATCCGCAAGGGGTTGCGCTACGTCCCCGCCGACAAGCTGTGGCCGCATCCCGACTGCGGCCTCAAAACGCGCACCGTCGAGGAGTGCGTCGAGAAATGCACCGCGGTCGTCGAGGCGACGCGGGTCGTCCGGAAGGAGCTCGCCGAGGTCGCGGCCTAGCGCTAGCCGCCGCGCGCGGCCACGAGCTTCTCGCGCTCTCTCTTCCGAGGGAGACCGGACAGCCAGACGCCGACGGCCGCGCCCAGCGCGAATCCGGCGAGCGCGCCGTACCCGGCGAGCGCCGGCCGCCCGAACCGCGCGAGGAGCGCGAGGAACGCGAACAGCCCAACGAGACCGAGGACCAGGCTGATCAGGACACGCATGGTCCGGCTCAACCCCTTCACCCGGACGAAGCTCACGTTCACCGCCCCGTCGGGGCCGAGGAAGCCGGACTCCCTCACCGCCTCGAGGTAGGTGTCCTTGCCAAGCTCGCCGCGCGAGAAGGCGAGCGTGTGGGGAAGCAGGCGTTTCGCGGCTACGCCACCGGCGCGCTCGAGCTCCATCCCGTTCCCGCATTTGGGGCAGAGCAGGAAGTGTTGACGAAGCAGCGGGAGCACCGGGATGAAGAAGAGCGTGAACCAGGTCATCGATCGGTGGAGGTGCCAGAAATCGAGCGCGCCGCAGCTCGAGCAGGTGACCGCGAGCACCGGCCCGAGATCCTTCGCCGCCGGCCGGCGGTACCCCCAGATGATCGCCATCAGCCGCGAACGGCCATGGCCAGCGCGACCACGAGCGGCCTCCGTCCCGCGCGTCGCTTCCCGGCGAGGATGGCGCGGACCAGTGGCCCGGCGTTGGGCTCGTGCAGCCGCGCGCTCCGTCCGCTCCGCTCGGTGACGAACCGCTGCGCCGCCGACGCGGTGCGCGGGGGGATGACGCGCGTGAGCGTGACGCGATCGCCGCCGCGAGCGAGCTCGTCCTGCATGGCCTCGCACCAGGTCCAGAGCGCGCCCTGCGCCGCGGAGTAATCGCCGAGGCCCGCGAGCCCGAGTCGCGCGTTCTGCGCCATGAACACCCCGATGCGCCCGTCGCC
The DNA here is from genome assembly GCA_036002305.1 of Candidatus Limnocylindria bacterium. Lineage (GTDB taxonomy): Bacteria > Chloroflexota > Limnocylindria > P2-11E > P2-11E > 3-1-20CM-2-70-9. The sequence goes on along the minus strand of DASYTL010000039.1, from coordinate 67,482 downwards.
GCGGCGCCGCATGGCCACCGCGACGGCGTCGATGAGCCCGGCGGGCGTGACGAAGTTCGCCCGCACGAGCGCGTCGCGATCCCCGGCCGTCGAGACCGCGCAGTGGACGAGCACCTCCGGGGCCTCCTCCACCGGGACCGCGCCGACCTTCGACAGATCGAGGGGCACGAACGACCACCGGCGCCCGAGGCGCGTCGCCCACGCGGCGAGCGCGGGGGCGTCGTGCCGCCCGAGGGCCGTGACGTCGTAGCCGCGGCGCAGCAGCTCCAGCGCAACGGCGCCGCCCCACGCGCCCGACGCCCCGGTGACCCAGGCGTTCATGTCAGCGCTCGCGGACCATCGTGGCGACCGCGAAGAAGCCGCCGGGCTCGCGCTCGGTGCGCTCGAGGCGCCACCCGCGCGCCGCGGCGAGCGCTCCGATGTCGTCGGCCGGACGCACGGTCGCGACCCACGGCCGCTTGTGGAAGTCGATCGTGGTGGCCTCGAGCAGCGCGAGGTTGGTGTGGCGCTCCATCACCGTCCAGACCCAGCGCGCTCCGACGCCCGTGCCGCGCGTCCCGGCGTCCAGCAAGCGCTCGAGGTCGGCGGGATCGGTGAGAATGTCGAAGAAGCCCGAGCTCACGAGGACGTCGAAGCGCGGGCGCGGCCAGGTTGCGGGATCGAAGGCGTCGGCTCGTACGAAGTGGATGTCGGGTCGAGCGGCCTGCGTCGCCCGCGCCGCCCCGCGGGCCACTTCCGCCGGCATGATGTCGCCGGCCCAGTGATCGCCTTGGGGAAGCTCGAAGAGGTAGGAGCCCGGCCCGGCCGCGACGTCGAAGAGCGACGGCGCCGCGTACCGGGCCAGCGCTTCGCGCAGCTGCGCGACGAGCAGCTTCCGCCTCGCGCGGACGCCTTCCCATACCGGGTGATCGAGGAACGCGCGATCGAACAGCCGCCCGAGCGGCGTGATTCCGTGCGCCTCGTTGCGATAGACGTAGTCGACCATCGTCCCGGAGTCGAAGCCCGTGGCGTACCCGAGGCGGATGCCGTCGGAGAGGCGGCCCAGCGTCCGCATGCCAAGGCCGAGCGCCGCGTACGCCCCCTTCACGCGTCAAGCCCGCGGGCGCGCACCCGCCAGAGCCAGTCGAGGGCGCGCGCGATCTCGCGCTTGCCGGTGAAGCAGTGCGGCGACAGCCGCACGCAGCCTCCGCGGTCGCCGACGACGATGCGGCGGCGGTACCCGGCCTCCACGATCGCCTTCGCGTCGAGCGGGGCGGGGTCGAAGGTCACGATGCCGCTCCAGGCATTCGGATCCGACACGACGCGGTAGCCCATCTCGAGAAGTCGCTCGTGCACCTCATCGCGGCGCGCCCGCACGCGGGCCGAGACCTCGTCCCAGCCGGTGCGCTCGAACCAGCCGAGGCTCGCGCGAAAGCGAAGGAGCGCCGTGGGCGTGATCCAGCCGAGCTCCCAGCGTCGCGCGCTGTCGACCATGCCCGACTCGATGCGCGGCGGCTCGCGGAGGCTGATCGCGGTCGACCACGGGCCCTCGAGCTCGCCGAGCGCGCGGTCCGACACCGCGAGCACGGCCAGGCCAAACCCGGAGACGAGCCACTTCTGCGTTCCCGATGCCCAGAAGTCCACGTCGCCCGAGATCGAGCGCTTCACGCCGGCCGACTGGATGGCGTCGACGCAGGTCCAGATGCCCTGAGCCCGCGCCCGCGCGCACACGTCCAGCCACGGTCGCTCGATCCCGGTCGTCCAGTCGACGGTCGAGATCGCGACGAGCCGGGTGCGGTCCGGGAACGGCCCCGACCAGTCCCGCACCGCGCGCGCGCAGACGCCGTCCCGCGCCAGGTCGGTCCACGGAAGGACGTTCGCGGGGTAGTCGCCCTCGGGGTAGAGGACGACGTCACCATCTTTCCAGCGAAAGGTGCGCGCGACGGCCTGCAGCGCGGCGGTCGTCGATCCGAGAAATGCGACGTTGCGATCGGTCACACCGAGCCACCGCGCGACCCGTTCGCGCAGCTCGTTGTGGCGCTCGAAGAGTGGGCGCATGAAAGCGAGGCCCCCGACCTCGAACGGCAGGATCCCGGCGAGCGCGCTGCGCAGCGGCAGGAGACCGATCGAGGCGTAGTTCAGATAGGTGAGCCCGATCACGAGCGCGCGAGCTCGCGCACCGTGCGCCGCACCCGCAGCAGCACGGTGAGCGCGATGAGCCCCACCAGGATCTGGCAGACCGTCGTCCAATCGATGGGGAAGACGATCGCCAGCGCGCACGCCACCAGCAGGAGGGCGAGCCGATCGGTCTGCCCGGCCGGGCCGACCGACTGTGTCGAGCCCCCGGCCACCAGCCCGAGCACGCCGAAGACGTTGACCAGCCAGGCCCCGGCGATCACGAGCGTCCCCCAGACCGGGTCGGCGCGCGTCCAGAGGCCGAGGAGGATGAGCACGTCGCCGAGCTCGGCGGGCACGCGGTTGACGTAGCCACCGACGCGCGTCTTCTTCCCGTAGTTCTCGGCGATGTGACCGTCGAGCGTCGTGAGCACCATGCGCCCCGCGATACCCACGATGGCGAGCGGCCACCACCCCATGGCGATGGAGATGCCCGCGAGCGCGGAGGGCACGAGCGACGAGAGCGAGACGGCATTCGGCTCGAAGCGCGCGATGCCCGGGATGCGGTCGAGCACGCGCCGCAGAGCGTATTTCCCTTGGTAGAGGCCGAGGTCAGGCATCAGCCACACCGCCACTCGACCAGAAGCGCGCGAGCTCGGCCGAGAGATGCTTCGTCGACGACGCCGGGAGCGGCTCGCCGAACCGGACCTCGATCGTCCGGAACGGACGCCAGAGCTTCCGGCCGACGGGCCAGGCCTCGGCGCTGCCCTCGATCGCGACGGGCACGAGCGTCCAACCGCTGTGCGCGAGCACGAAGAGGATCGCGTCGTGCGCCTCGGCTCGCTTGCGGCTACCCGAGGGGTAGACGAGGAGCCAGCCCTCGCGCTGCGTCTCGAGCAGACGCGCCCAGCGGCGGAGCTCGGTGTAGCGCGTGCGGTCGAACGCGACGGCCATGCCGAAGAGCGACGCTGCGAGCGCGCGCGGCAACCGCTCGAAGAAGTAGTCGCGCGCCGCAAGCGCGGCGATGCGGCGCCGGCGCCGCTCGGGGAGCGCCGCGAGCACCGCGAGGGTGTCGAGATGGCTCCGGTGATTCGCGAGGAGGGCGACGCGTTCGCCCGTGGGGATCGCGCCGCTGCGGGCGATGCGGTACTGGGCGCGGATCGCGCCGATCACGAGCCAGCGCGCCAGCGTTCGGAGCACGTCCAACGTGATGTCCGGAACGCGCGGGTACTGGCCGAGCTGCTCGCGCAGCGGCTTGTCGATGTCCGGAAAGGGCTGGTAATCGAAGCGGAGGCTCATCGGCTCATCCCGGGAACGCGCCGAAGAAGTACCCCATGAAGTGGAAGAACACCGGGGCCACGAGCATCAGCGAGTTCACGCGGTCGAGCATTCCGCCGTGCCCGGGCAGCAGCGTGCCGAAATCCTTGATCCCGACGTTCCGCTTCACGTTCGCCATGGTCAGATCGCCGATCTGCCCGCCGATGCCCACGATGACCCCGGCGGCGAGGACACCCCACCAGGGCAGCTGCGGGAACGCGATGCTCCAGTTCAGGAACGCCAGTGCGATCGAGGTGGCGAGCGCGAAGAGCGAGCCCTCGACCGTCTTGTTCGGACTGATGACGGTCCAGTGGTGCCGGCCGATCTTCTTCCCGAAGAGGAAGGCGAGCGCGTCGTTGAACTGCGTCGCCAGGACGACGTAGATGACGAATCCCAGGCCGGAAGGCGCCTGCGCCAGGTACGTGAGATGAGCCAGGAACCACGCGAAGTAGACGACACCCACGACCGACAGCGCGAACGCCTGGAGCATCCCGGCGATCCGATTCAGCAGGATCGGGATGAGCGTGAGCGCGGCGACCGCCCAGAGCGGAGCGACCATGAAGAAGCCGTAATGCGGGAGGAACGCGAAGAGATTCATCGCGAGGATCGCCGCGTAGACGGCGAGCACGAACGGGATCTCGCGGTAGAGCCCGGTCGCCTTCGCGAACTCCTTGAACGCGTAGATCGAGATCACCGTGACCAGCGCCGCCCAGCCGAGCTTGCCGAGCCACAGCGCGGCGAAGACGACGGGGAGCATGAAGAGCCAGGTGCGGTAGGGCTTCCATGCGACGGCCACGCGGAGCGCCGCGATGACGAGCCCCATGACACCGAAGCCGATCGCGGTGACCACGGTGTAGAAGCGAAGTGGATCGAGGGCGAGCGAGCTGGCGTCCATGCTTGGGCCTACATATACGCTTGCCCCGCAAGCAGACCGATGTCTGCCCGGACACGTTGCTACCGGTCTACTTGCGCCGGCCCTTCTTTTTGCTCTTCTTGGCTTTCTTTTCGGCCCGGGCGCGGCGTGATCGCGGCGACGGAGGCGTCGCCTCGACCACTTCGGGCGCGGGTGTCGGCGCCGGCGCGGCGGCGGGTTGGCTTCGGCGCACGACGCTCGTTCGCTGGATGAAATACACGGTCCCGGTCGGCGCCGTCCCGTTCAGATGTCGCACCTCGAACTCGGCGTGCGCCAGGTTCTCATGAAGCTTCTTGACCGTGATGTTCTCGGGACGGGGCGTGAAGTTGCGGAACGAATCAAGGCGAATGACCGCATAGAGGTCCTGTTTTTCCGGCGCCTGGCTCGTCGCCACGGCCAGAGCCTACAAGCGGTTGGATGGCTCCAGGATGACCCGTCCGAATCGCGCTTGGGGCTTGGGACGGGATTGATCGAACCCGGCCGACATCCCACTAACGATTTCGCGGCGATCGCACCATTTCACTCCAGGTGCGACAACGGTGATAACGAGGGACCGCTGGGCCGAGCTCTATCGGCTGGAGTTCCCGCGCGTCTACCGGGCGCTGCTGGCCGTCTTGCGCGACAGGGACCGCGCGCTCGACGCGCTGCACGACGCGTTCGCCGCCGGGCTGCGGCGCCCGCCCGCGGAGGACGCCGACCTCGCCGGATGGCTCTTCGTCGTCGCGGTCCGCAGCGCGCGCCGAGGCTTTCGTCCGCCGTCGCTGCGGCTCGAGCGTCTGGCCCGGAGCAGGGGCACGGACGAGATCGAGGCGCTGCTCGATCGCCTCGAGGTGGGCCGGCTTCTGGCGGGGCTCACCGAACGACAGCGGGCCATGGTTGTCGCGCAGTTCTACCTCGGTCTGGATCACCGCGAGATCGCGAAGCACTTCGGCGTCAAGTCAGGGACCGTCAGCGCGACGCTGGCGCAAGCGAAAGCGCGGATGCGCGCGGAGGTGCGGAATGCTTCCTGAGCTCGGAATCGAACGGGCCTTCCAGCGGGATCTCGACCTCCTGCCGCTCCCTCCCGAGGAGGCGTGGGTGCCGGCCGCGCGCCACGGGTACCGCCTTGCCGTCGCTGCGGCGGTGGCCGGCGTCACGGCCGTGCTCATCGTCCTCATCCTCTCGTCCATCACGGGCGACCGAACCGGTGTGGGCTCGCCGGAGCTGCGAGTCACCCCGCCGCCGCGGCCGACGTGCGTCGATGGCGGGCGCATCTGCATCGCGCCGGTACCGATCATGCACCGCCACCCCGAGCTCGGATACAACCTCTGGCTTCCTGGGGACTGGCGTGAGGCGAGCGCCTCGTCCGGGCCGTCTGGGGACCTTCTCGATCGCCGGGTGTTCACGCCGCGCACGGCGGACGAAGAGACGATCGCGACCGCCGCGAATGGCACGCCGGCGTGGGACCTCATCGTCGAGGTTTGGCGGCGTGGCGAGCGTTCCGCACTCGAGTGGGCGCGCGCGGGTGGCTGCGGTGGGTCTGAGCCGTCCCTCGCCGCCACCTGTCACCTGGAGACACAAACTCTGAGGGGCGCGCCTACCGTCGTCACCACGGTGAGCTTTCTCGACCGCCGCGAGACAAAGACCTATTACATCGACCGGGGCGAGCGGCTGCTCATCCTTCGGTATGTGGTCGATCAGGCGATCGGCCGGCCCGCGCACGTGACCGAGGAGACGTTCGACCAGATCGTACGCATGATCGGGCTCGTCTAGCGGTCGTACAGCTCCAGGATCTCCCGGCGGAACGGGACGCCGGCCTTCGCGCGCAGCTGATCGAACGCGTCGAAGTCCCACTCGCCCACGAAGGTGACCGCCACGCCGGTCTTGCCGGCGCGCCCGGTGCGCCCGACGCGATGGGTGAACACGTCGGCGTCCTCGGGCAGGTCGTAGTTCACGACGTGGCTGATGTCCTCGATGTGAAGGCCGCGGGCCGCGACGTTCGTCGCGATGAGCACGTGGAGCGATCCGTCGCGGAAGCGCTGGAGGGTCCGTTCCCGCTCCTTCTGCGTCAGGTCGCCGTGGATCGCGGCGACGTCATGCCCGCGCTTGCGCAGCTTCTGCTCGAGGTCGTCCACGCCCCGCTTCGTATGCCGGAAAACGAGGACCTGGTCGGTCTCGTACCGGCGCAGGAGCTCCTCGAGAACGCGGACCTTGTCCTGCTCGAGCACCTCGACGTAGACCTGCTCGACGCTGTCGACGTTCTGCTTCTCCGGTTCGATGGCGACCTCGACCGCGCTCCGGGTGAAGCGCTGCGCGAGCTCGCGCACCTCGGCGACCAGCGTGGCGCTGAAGAGCGCGGTCTGGCGGCGCTCCGGCACGCGGCGCAAGAGGCGCCGCACCTCGGGTGCGAAGCCCATGTCGAGGAGCCGGTCCGCCTCGTCGAGCACGACGACGAACACTCCCGCGAGATCGAGGCGTCCCCGCTCGATGTGGTCGAGAAGGCGACCCGGAGTGCCGACCACGATCGCCGCGCCGCGAGCGAGTGCGCGCTCCTGCGGGCCGTATGGGACGCCGCCGTAGATGGCCACCTCGTGCGCGTGCCGGTACTTGCCCAGGGCTCCGAACTCGCGTGTCACCTGTAACGCGAGCTCCCGCGTCGGCACCACGACGAGCGCCTGCGGGCGCTTGAGCGCGGGATCGACCTTCTCGAGGATCGGGATGGCGAAGGCGGCGGTTTTCCCGGTGCCCGTCTGCGCCTGCGCGAAAAGGTCGCGGCCCTGCTGGAGGACGGGGATCGCGCGCGCTTGAACGGGCGTCGGCGCCATGAAACCAAGGTCATCGACCGCGCGGGAGATGTCGGGGTGGATCGTGAGCTCGCCAAAGCGAGCGAGGGTCGGTGCGAGGGTCAATCGTTCTCCGGTTTTCGTTCCATTCTAGCCGGGAAGATGGAGGCCGCCGCCTCATGGGCGGCGGCCTCGCGCAAGGGGTTGGAGAGACTCGCTAGCTCTTCGTGTAGGTGGAGAACGCACCGCGGTACGGCGTGGGCACGTTGATGCGGCCGTACACGGCGACGGTGTAGGTGCCCGGCGCGGGATTGGTTACGACGAGCGCGCGATGGGTCACGGAGCCGATATCCAGCAGGTTCGCCGACTCGCCGAGCACCTCGCAGCTCGGCCCGTACAGCACGAGATAGATGAGCTGCGTCTCGCTGTCCCATTCGACCTCGGCGTACACGGCCCCGAGGCCCGCGCCGACGTCGAACCGGTGATGCTGGAGGAGTCCGGTCGAGTCCGGGCACTCGCGGATGAGCCAGGTCGAGGTGGGCACGATCCCCGAGAACGGCGTCTCGGAGACCTGAGTGAACGTGGCGCCTTGGCCGGCGGACGGCTTGAATCTCGTCTTGCCGCGCTCGGCCGCGAGCGTCGCCGCGTACGCGTCGATGTAGCCGCGGCCCACCTCGAAGACCTCGTAGCCGGTCATGGTCACGGCGGTGCCTTCGAGGATCGCGATGACCGCCGCGGGCGTGAGCTTGGGACGGGCCTCGAGCATGAGGGCGACCGTGCCGGCGACGTGGGGGGTCGCCATGCTCGTCCCGCTCGCGGTCGTGTAGAAGGGGTTCTCGGGATCCGTGCCGTCGGCCATGACGACCGCCTGTGTCGACTTCGCCGCCTCGATGTCCGTGCCGGGCGCGGTCACCGTCGGCCGGTAGAGGCCGGTGTTCGTGCTCTGTGCCAGCGCGCGGTCCCAGTTGCCGCTGATCCGCCCGCGCGAGCTGAAGTCGGAGAGCTTACGGTCCTTCGTGCCGGACGCCGCGCCGATCACCCACGGTGAGGTCGCGAACTGGTTGATGGTGTCCGGTCCGCCCGAGTTGCCTTCGGCGAACACGACGGTGATGCCGCGCTCGTAGAGGATCTTGGTGGTCACGTTGATCGGGTCGTCGGCGTTGTAGTCGGTCCCGTCGCCCGAGCCCCATGAGTTGCTCGATACGCGGATGTTCGCCTCAGGATGCGTGAGGATCCAGTCGAACGAGCGGAGTGCCCAGCTGTCGATGAGCACGGCGCCGACGTCGGTCTTGAAGGCGTAGATCGTCGCGCCTGGCGCCACGCCGGTGTAGCGTCCGGCGCTCGCCGCGCCGGTCCCCGCGATCGTCGACGAGACGTGAGTGCCGTGGCCGTACGTGTCGACGGTCGGCGACTCCCTGACGATCACGCCGTCCCGGTCGAAAGCGTCACCGGCGACCACGAACGTTCGGGTCTTCGTCGCCGGCAGGTCCGGGTGGGTCGAGTCGACGCCCGTGTCGATGACCGCGACCGACACGCCCGCTCCGGTGTAGGGCCGACGGAGACCCGTGCCGGCACGGACTGTGTTCGCGCCGATAAGCGGAACGCTCTCGTCGAGGACGAAGCGGTTCTCGGCGTCGTGCCAGAGGCTCCGTGTCTCCGGCCACGAGGCGATGTCGCTCAACCGCGCCGCGGAGAGATTGGCGAACGCGATCGGCAGCGCGCCGAGCCTCTGCGAAGCGACGCCGGTCGTGTCCAGCCGCGCGAACCCGGTCTGTGCGTCCCTGAGGGTGATGATCGTCTTGAACGTCCCGGCCGACGCGGCGCTCGAGAGCCACTTCGTGACCTCGGGCGAAAGCGTCGCCGAGCCGGCGGCGCTTGCCGGCGCGGACGGGAGTCCGAACGCGAAACAACCGAAAACGAACGCGATGGCGAGCGGCCAGGCCAGAACCCCCTGCGGGCGCATGCGTACCTCCTTCTCGAGTGAGACGGGGCGACGCTACGGAGCGGAGGTCAACGTTCGCGTCAAAGGCAGGTCAACGTTTTGGTAACTGGGATCGAGCGGTTGCTCGTCGCTCAGCTGCGGTACCGCTCGCGGCTCATGAGCTCTTCGAGCGGAAGCCGATTCGCGCGGGCGAGCACCTTGTCGGGATCGGCGTTCGGACGGGGGCGGGGTTGACCGGGCGCCGGATAGCCGAGCGTGATGATCGTGGCGATCGCGGCATCGGCGGGGACGCCCAGGTCCTCCCGCATTCGGTCGTGGCTGTCAGGGCGCACCGAGTTAGGGCAGCTTCCGATGCCCAGAGCCCACGCGGCGACCATCATGTTCTGCGCCACCCGGCCGGCGTCGAAGCGGAGCCGTTCGTTCAACAGCAGGACCGCGATCGCGACCGCGCAACGCTCGAGGTTCCGCGGCGCCATGATGCCGCGGGCCAGCTCATGCCGGTGCTGCCGGTCCTGCAGGACTATGAAGCGCCACGGCTGCGTGTTCTTGCTGCTGCCTGTCGCGCGTCCCGCTTGCAGGATCTTCGTGAGGACTTCCTCGGGCACCGGGCGGTCGGCGTATTCGCGGACCTCACGCTTGCTGACAACCGCTACGAACGCGTCCATGCGAGAGAAGTATTGAGGCAGGCGGCGAGAGCGCCGCCTGCCTCGGTGTCGCTACGGTCCGTGATCTCCGAACTGGCCGCGAATCACCCCGGCCGGGCACACATTGCTGTGAACGTTCACGTAATAGCTCTGGGGGTTCGCCCGAATTGCGGTCAACAGATCCTTGTTCGTGAAAGTGCCACGGCCGATCACGCCGTTTTCCTCGCCAGCGGTCGGCGGTAGCGGCTGCACGATGGGACCGGCTGTGCCTGCGGGTGCAATGTGGATGTGGGCGGCTGCCGGCGTCCCGGGCAGGTTGTTCGCGACGAGCTCCCACTCGACCGTACCCGTGGCCTCATCCGTCACGTGGAAAACCGCGACGCCGCGAGCGGCGTTCGTGGCCGCAGCGCAGTGCGGAACTTCGTTGTCCGCGTTGAGCACGACCACAAATGTGCTCGCGGGCGGTGCGTCAGCGGAGGCGGCGATCGCGAGAGCGGCGAACGCCAGAGCGGCGGCGAACAGACCGACCGTGAGCTTGCGCATGTGAGATCCTCCCCGGCCATCAGTGGCCGCGGAGTGTACGCGTCCGGCCCTCGAGCGGATCAAACTTCCCCGCGCCTGTCTCTAAGCTCGCCGAGGATCTCGGCGGTCGATGACGTGCCCAGCCGGCTTGCGCCGGCACGGATCATCGCGAGCGCGTCATCGAGCGTGCGGATGCCGCCCGATGCCTTCACGCCGATCTTGTCGCCGACCACCTGACGGAGGAGTCGCACGTCCTCGACCGTGGCGCCCTCGGGACCGAAGCCGGTCGAGGTCTTCACGTAGTCAGCGCCGGACGCGGCCGCGATCTGCGCCGCGATGGCCTTCTGCGCGTCGTCGAGGTAGCCGGTCTCGAGGATCACCTTGACCCGAGCCTCGCTCGCGTGGGCGAGGCCGACCACGAGCGCCACCTCGCGCTCGATCGTCGCGTAGTCCTTGTCGATGAGCGCGCCGATGTTGATCACCATGTCGAGCTCGGTCGCGCCGTCGTGCAGCGCGTTCGTCGCGGTCGCAACCTTCACCTCGGGCGACTGCCCGCCGTGGGGGAAACCGATCACCGTGGAGGTCAGCACGCCCGAGTCCTTGAGCAGGCGCGCCGTCACCGGGACGTAGAACGGCTTGACGCAGACCGACGCGATGTGCTCGCGAAGAGCGAGCGTGCATGCATCCACGACGTCGCGTTCCGTCTGAGTGGGCTTGAGGACCGCGTGGTCGATCATGCGCGCGAGCTCCGGAACGGTCGGCAGCTCCACGAGATGACCAGTATGCTCGGACGGTGCCGGGCTCGGTCCGCGTGGCACGTCTCTTCGGGATCGACGTGCGCATCCATGTTTCCTGGATCCTCATCTTCTTCCTGGTCGTCCTGAACCTTTCGGACCAGGTTTTTCCCCGGCAGTTCCCGCAGTGGTCCAATCAGAAGAATCTCGTCGTCGCAGCGATCACGGCATTCCTCTTCTTCGGGTCCGTGCTCGCGCACGAGCTCTCGCACTCGCTCGTGGCGCGCTCGTTCCGGATGTCGGTCTCATCGATCACGCTCTTCCTGCTCGGCGGGGTCGCGAATCTCACGAAGGAGCCGCCCTCGGCGAAGGCGGAGTTCTCCATGGCCATCGCGGGGCCGGCGATGAGCGTGGTCATCGGCGTGGCGGGGCTCGCGCTCGCCACGGTCGTCGAGGGCGCGATCGGCCGCGCGCCCAACCTGGAGGCGGTGGAGGCGGTCGCCCGCTATCTCGGTGAGATCAACCTGCTGCTCGCGATCTTCAATCTCATACCCGGCTTCCCGCTTGACGGCGGTCGGGTCCTGCGCTCGACCATCTGGTGGATTCGGGGAGATCGCCTCCTCGCGACACGTATCGCCGCGCGCGGCGGGCAGATCGTCGCCGCCTTGCTCCTGCTGCTGGCCGCCACGTTCGTCCTCGGCCCGCTCGGCGACGGAGACTGGACCCCGGCGTTCTGGTACGCCCTCATCGCGTACTTCCTCTACAACGCGGCGAGCTCGAGCCTGCAGCAGGAGCGTCTCTCGTCGGTCGTCGGGACCGTGCGCGTCGGACAGCTGATGACGACCGACCTGCGGTCGACGCCGCCGGGGATCACCGTCGGCGCGCTCATCCGCGAGCTGGTGCTTCCCATGAACCTCCGCGCGATCCCGGTGGTCGCCGGGGACCGCTTGCTCGGGCTTGTCACCATCGGAGACCTGCGCAAAGTCGAGCAGGATCGCTGGGCAACGACCCCGGTCGAGGAAGTCATGACCCCGGCGTCGGAGCTGCCGACCGTGTCCCCGGACGACCCCCTCACGACGGCGATCGAGCGTTTCGCGACGACGGACCTTCCGCTCGTGCCCGTGGTGCGGGACGGCCGCCTCGTCGGGCTCCTCTACAAGGAGTCCGTGATCGGTTACGTGCGGATGCGCGAGATGCTCGGGCTCGAGGGACGCCGCTGACGGCAAGCCCGGCGAGCGTCGGCGTCGGCGTCATGGGCGTCGGCCTCATGGGCCGCCGCCACGCGGAAAACGTCGCGCGGCTCGGGGGCGCGCGGGTCGTCGCCGTCTTCGACGCGGCGCTCGCGACGCGCCAACGCGTCGCCGGCGAGCTCGGCGCCGTGGCGTGCTCGTCCCTCGACGAGCTGCTCGCCCGCGAGGACCTGCGGGCGGTGATCGTCGCATCGCCCGCCGCGACTCACGAGGCAGGCGCGGTCGCGGCGGCGCGCGCGGGAAAGGACGTCTTTGTGGAGAAGCCGATAGCCGCGACGCTCGCCGGCGCGGACAACGTGATCGAGGCGGCGCGCGCCTCCGGCGTCAGACTTCAGGTCGGCTTCCAGCGTCGCTACGACCCCGTCTTCGCGAAGGCACGCGAGATCGTCCGAGGCGGCGCGCTGGGGAGACCGGTCTATTACCGAGGCATCAACAGGGACCGGGACGCGCCGGCCGGCCGCCCGGGCTCGCTCCCACGCGGCGACATCCTCACCGAGTCGGCGATCCACGACCTTGACGGGGCGTGCTGGATGCTCTCCGACGAGCCGATCGGGGTGCGGGCGACGCTCGCCACGGTACACGATCCACGATCCACGCCCGCTCCGGATCTCGCTCTGGTTCAGATGCGTTTCGCGAGCGGCGCCCTCGCCGACATAGAGACGATGCGCGGGGCGCGCTACGGGTACGACATCCGCGGAGAGATCTTATGCGAGCGTGGCGCGGTGATGGTCGGCGGGTTCGCGCAGACAATGCTGACCGTCCTCGGCGAAGGCGAGCGCCGGCAGGATCTCTTCGCGGGGTTCCTCGAGCGCTACGCCGACGCGTATCTCGCGGAGGTCCGGGATTTCGTCGACGGCGTGACCGACCGGCGAGCTCCGGCGGTTAGCGGGGACGAGGGGAAGCGCGCGCTCGCGATCGCGCTCGCCGCCGAGCGCGCGGCCAGCGATGGCGTCGAGGTCACTATCGCTCGGCGGCGATGAGATCGAGGACGAGCGTCGTCCAGCCGAAGTCCCGCGCGCCCTGGCCCTCGCCTGTTCGGGGATCGTAGAACTCGCGTATGCCGCCCTTCGCCAGCATCGCGATGGTGCGCCGCGCCAGCTCGCTCGCGACGTCACGACGCCCGTGCATGCGCAATCCCCAGTACAGATACCAGTTGACGTTGACCCAGGACGGGCCACGCCATGTGGTGTGCGTCCGCCACCCCGGGTCGAAGGTTGGCTCGCCCGCCGCGACGCTTGGTATCGGGTAGGGGAGCCAGAACTCGCCCTCGTTCAGCAAGTGGTCGTCGATCAGGCGGGTCACTTTCGCGCCGTCGAGGTCCTCGAGGATCAGCGGAAAGAGGCAGCTGAAGGTCAGCGTCTTCGCGGGGACCTCGTCCCATCCGGCGAGGTCCCAGAAGACTCCGGCGCGCTCGTCCCAGCACTTCCCCTCGAGCGCCCTGCGCACGCGCGCCGCGCGGGCTTCGAACTCATGGGCCTCGCGCGACGCGTCGCCGACTATCGTGACGAGCCTGGAGAGGCACCGCAGTCCGTCGGCGTAGATCGCGTTCACCATCACGTCTTCCCAGGTGAAGACGTCCAGCGCCGGGATGCGCGCAGGGTCCGCTCGTACCGGTGCGTACCTGTCGAACAGACGCCGCATCGATCGCTGCAGCAGCGCGAGTGTCTCCTCGGGAGGGTCGTACGCGATCCCCATGAGCGCGTCGTATTTCGGGCTCGCGTCGAGTCCGGATTCGTCGGGCTGGATGATCGCGACGAGCGCATCGTCATCAGGATCGCGGTATGCCTTGAGCCAGCGGAAGAAGCGGCGGATCGGCGGCAGCACGTCGCGCACGAAGGCCGCGTCGCCCGTCGCTTCGTAGATGCGGAGCACGGCGCGCGCGACCACCGGCGGTTGGATCGTGGCGGTGAAGAAGGGGTGCGCCAGGGTGATCGAATATTCGCGGAGCGCGGCGTCGTGCGCACTCTTCTCCCACAGCAGCATGTGCGGGATGAAGCCGTCGGGCTGCGCGCCCTGCATGAGGCAGCGGATCTCCTGCTTCGCAAGCTCGGGATCGAGGTGGAGGAGCGCGATCGCATGGAACGCGCTGTCCCAGAACCATTGGAACGGATACGTCGTCGGGGACGGGCACACGAAATCGTATTTCCTGCCATCCCATGCCGAGACACCGCGCTGGCGGTTCCCCGCGAGCACGCGTCGCGCATCGGCCGCGACGCGCTCCGACTCGGTGCGCACGAAGCGGTTACGGGCCCCCGCGCTGTTCGAGCCACGCCGCGAGCCGGTCGCGGCAGAAGCGCTCGCGCTCGGGCAGCTCGTTCTGCCGGTACCACACGATCCCGGCGAGGAGCAGGTAGACCTCGTAGATCTCGGCGCGCCGCCGCGCAGCCTGGTCGTCGACCTGCGCGTAGGCGTCGCGGAACGGCCCGATCATCGCGGGGCACGCGGGCAGGGTCCAGCTCTCGAGGCGCACGACGTCGAGCAGCGGATCGCGCCCGCGGGCCCGCTCGAAGTCCAGGAACGCGACGAAGTGCCAACCGTCGGCCCGCTGCTGGAGCAGCAGGTTCGCGAGATTCAGGTCGTCGTGAGTGAGCCTGCGCTCGACCCCGTCGAGCGCCGCGCGCCGCTCCTCGTAGTGGGTGATGACCTTGGCGTGCGAGTCCTGATCGAGCGCATCGAGGAAGCGGCACTCGGCCGCCCGAGTCCGCAGCCGGTCGTCGAGCTCGGCCGTCCACGGCATCGGCGTATCCACGTACTCGACGTGGTGCATCGTGCGCATGCCGCTGCCGAGCTCTTCGCCGATGCGGTGCTGGTCGGTGAAGGAGAGCGAGCCCAGTGAGCGAGCCGCGTCCTCGCCCGAGATGAAGTCCTGGATGTAGTAGGGGACATCGAGGGTGCGCCGGTCGACGTCATGCCATCGGACGGCGGCGTGCGGAACTCGCCGTGCGGCCAGCAGCTCCGCCAGGTGAAGGAAGCGGCGCATGCGGCCGGCGTGCGGTCGGCGATGCACCTTGAACAGGAAGCGATCCCCGCCCGGGGTCGTGAGGACGTAGGCGTGATGGGAGCGGCCGCGCGGCCACGGCTCGACCCGAACCCGAGACAGCGCGCCACCGGAGATCTCGTCGGCCGCGGCCGCGACCCGATCCGGGGAGGGTGGGACCGTGAGGATGCGCTGCTGCATGGCCGCTCGAAAATCTAGCGGCGGACGGCCCTAAGCGCAGAGAGCGAGCGCGAGCTGCGCCGCCACGCGCGCGTTCGAGCGGAGCAGCGCGATGTTCGCGTCGAGCGCGCGGTAATGCGTGGCCTCTCCCAGCGTGCGCAGCAGGAACGGTGTGAGATCGCCGCCGCGGATCCCGGCGCGCTCGGCCGCGTCGATCGCGCGCCGGACCTCGCCCTCGACGAAGGTGCGCTCGAGCGCGACCTCGGCGGGCACCGGCACCGCGAGCACCATCCCCGCGCCGCGCGCGAGCTGCTCGCGCGCGACGCGCGCCGCCCCGAGCGCGTCGTTCACCCGGTGTTGCAGCCGAAGCCCGCTCGACCGCACGTAGAACGCGGGGAACTCGTTCGTCCCGTAGCCGATCACGGGCACGCCGAGCGTCTCGAGACGTTCCAGCGTGAGGGCGAGATCGAGAACGAGCTTCGCGCCGGCGCTGACGACGCAGACCGGGTGCCGCGCGATGGCCTCGAGGTCGGCCGATTCGTCGAAGCTGCTCTCGGCGCCGCGATGCACGCCGCCGATGCCGCCGGTGGCCATCACCTGGATGCCGGCGCGGGATGCGATCTCCACGGTCGCGGCGACCGTCGTCGCGCCGAGGCCCCGCGAGGCGAGGACGGGCGCGATGTCGCGGAGCGATGTCTTCGTGACGCCCTCTTCGCGGGCCAGCCGTTCGAGGAGCACGTCTCCGACTCCCACGACGGCGAGGCCGTCGCTGAGCGCGATGGTCGCCGGCGTCGCGCCGAGCCCCCGGACGTCCGCTTCGAGGGCCTTCGCGGTCTCGAGGTTTCTCGGCCGCGGGAGTCCGTGGGCGATGACCGTCGACTCCAGGGCGACGACCGCCTCCCCGGCCGCGAGCGCCTTGCTCACCTGCGGAGCGATCGCGAGCTTCATCGATGCCCTGCCGCGTGGCCCTGCTCGCCGCTGGAGCCGGCGAGCAGCTCGACCGCGTGCGGCAGCACGGGCACGAGGATCTCGAGCGACTCGCGCACCGCCCGTGGCGATCCGGGGAGGTTCACAACGAGAGCGCCGCCGACCGCGCCGGCGACGCCGCGCGAGAGCATTCCATGCGCGGTCTTCTCGAGCGACCTCGCGCGAAGCGCCTCGGCGATCCCGGGGACCTCACGGTCGATGACGCGCCGCGTGGCTTCAGGGGTCACGTCGTTCGGCGACAGACCCGTCCCGCCGGTCGTGAGTACGACGTTCGCGCCCGCGCGCACCGCCCCCAGGATCGCTGTCGCCACACGCTCGACGTCGTCCGGGACCAGCTGGCTGTGCACGACCTCGAAGCCGGCGGCCACGAGGCCATCGCGAATCGCCGGACCGCTCTCGTCGGCGCGTTCGCCGGCCGCGCCCTTCGTGCTCACGGTGATGACGCCGGCGCGGATCGGGATCACGGGGCGCGGTACGTCCCCGATTTCCCCCCGGTCTTCTCGACGAGGCGGACGTCGGTGAGCCGCGCGCCGCGCTCTACGGACTTGAGCATGTCGTAGAGCGTGAGGCCCGCGACCGAGACCGCCGTGAGCGCCTCCATCTCGACGCCGGTCTTCGCGCTGGTCGCGACGGTCGCTTCGATCGCGATCCCATCGGACTCGAGCGCGATCTCGACCGCCGCGTGCGTGAGCGGCAGCGGGTGCGTGAGCGGGATCAGCTCGCTGGTCCGCTTGGCGGCCATGATCCCGGCGAGGCGCGCCGCGGCGAGCACGTCGCCCTTGGGCGTCGCGCCGTCGCGCACCAGCTCGATCGTCGCGGGTGAGACGCGCAACAGCCCGCGCGCGACCGCGCGCCGCTCGGTGACCGCCTTGCCGCCGACGTCGACCATGCGCGCCGAGCCTTTGCGATCGAGGTGCGTCAGCTTCCGGCGCGCCGGCATCAGCGGGGTTCCGGGCTCTCGGTCAGGATGACGTCAACCTGCTCGCCGGCCTCGATGCGCGTAGGACCGACGGGGAGATCGATGAGGCAGTTCGCGAGCGACAGCGAGCGCAAGATCCCCGAGCCCTGCGGCCCGGTCAGTCGCACCGTGCCCGCGTCGGGATCGTGGATCCCGCGCGCGAAGAAGCGCAGCGCGCCGACCTTGTCGATCGGCTCGAGGAGGCGCGCTCTCGCGCGCGGGCGCGACACCTTCTCGCGGCCCTGCATCCGGAGGAGCGCCGGCCGGACGAAGATCTCGAACGTCAGGAGCGCGGAGACCGTGTTGCCGGGCAGGCCGAAGATCGGCACGCGCCGCTCGCCGTCCCGCAATTCGCCGAAGGCGAGCGGGCGCCCGGGTCTGATCGCGATGGCCCAGAAATCGATCGTGCCGAGCTCCGAGAGGACCGGCTTCATGTGGTCGTGGTCGCCGACCGACACCCCGCCGCTGGTCACGATCGCGTCCGCGCTCACCGCTTCCCGCAGCGCCGCGCGGAGGGCGTCGGGCGCGTCGCGCACGATGCCGCGCACCCACGGCTCGGCTCCGGTGGCGCGGATCGCCGATGCCAGCGTGTAGCGGTTGGAGTCGCGGATCTTCCCCTGCGGCAGCGGAGCATCGACGTCGACGATCTCGTCTCCCGTCGAGAACACCGCGACGCGCGGACGCTTGCGCACCGTCACGCGGCCGCGACCGACGGAGGCGAGGAGGCCGATGTCCGCCGCGCGCAGCACCATGCCGCGCGCGAGGATCGACTCGCCCTTGCGCAGGTCCTCGCCGGCCTGACGAACGGAGATGCCCTTCGGCGTCACCGCGCCGACCGTGACGACGTCGCTCGCGTTGTCGGTGTCCTCGACGCGCACGACGGTGTCGGCGCCGTCGGGCATCGGCGCGCCGGTCATGATCCGCATCGCCTCGCCCTTGCCGATCGCACGCTCGGGGAACGCCCCGGCAGCGATCTCGCCGACCACGCGCAGCCGCACGGGCGCGCTCCCGACGTCGTCGCCGCGCACGGCGTAGCCGTCCATCGCCGAGTTGCGGAACGGCGGGACGTCGCGGTCGGCGGTGATCTCCTCGGCCAGGACCAGGCCGAGCGCTTCGAGGATCGGTACGTCGACCTCGGGAAGCGGCGGGACCCCCGCGAGGATCCGTGCGAGCGCGTCGTCCGCGCTCATGAGACGCTGCGCGGGCCGCGCCGAGGTCGCGCTGACGGGCATGAGGCGAGTCTACGGACTAGCGAGGACGAGAAGGGGACCGGAGGTCACCCGTGAGGACGAGCGACGTCCGTATGAGCGAAGCGATCAGTTGCGGCGGTGCAACGGAAGGAGGTGCGGGACGGTCGCCTTGAACGTGGCGACGACCTCGTCGCCCGGTCGAAGCGCGAGCTCTCTCGCGGAGCGATGGGTGACATGGGCGACGAGCGGGAAGCCGCAGTCCAGCACCACGCGAACGCGGCGGCCGATCGGCTCGACCCGCACGATGCGGCCAACGAACGCGTTCCGGGCGCTCGTCGCCTGCGGCTCACGCGAGATCACGATGTCGTCGGGCGGTATGCCGACGAGCGTCGCCGTCTCGCCCCGCGGTGGCGTCGCCGTGACCTCGACGATCAGGTCGCCGATCGCCAGCCGCGTGAGCTCGTCATCCGATGACTCGACCCGCGCGGGCAGGATGTTCTCGACACCCACGAACGCGGCCACCTCGGGGTCGGCGGGGCTTGCGAAGACGGCCTCGGCGCGATCCACCTGCCGCAGCCGTCCGCCGATGATCACCGCGATCCGATCCGCGAGCGACAGCGCCTCGTCGCGGTCGTGGGTCACGAGCACGGTCGTGATGCGTTCGTCACGAACCGCCCGCGCCAGGTCCGCGATCGCGGACTCGCGGCTCGGCGCGTCCAGGCCGGCGAAGGGCTCGTCCAGGAACAGGACCTCCGGTCGTACCGCGAGCGAGCGAGCGATGGAGACACGCTGCGCCTCGCCACCGGAAAGCGCCCACGCCGGTCTGCGGGCGAGATGTCCGACTCCCAGCTGCGCCAGGACCTCCGCCGCTCGGCGCTCGCGCTCGGGACGAGCGACCGCGCGCAGCTCCAGACCGAGGGCCGCGTTGTCGAGCACGGACCGGTCGAGCAGGAGCGGGCGCTGGAACGCGACCGCGATCCGGCGGCGATAGGCGACCTCGTCCCGTATGGCGGCCCCGCGGAAGCGGATCTCGCCGCGCACCGGGAGCAGCGAGGCGAGCGCGAGGATCAACGTGCTCTTCCCGGCCCCGTTCGGGCCGAGGAGCACGAGCGTCTCGCCCTCCTCTATGACGAGACGGTCGACGCGGACGACCTCGCGCGTCCCGCGCGAGACCGCCAGCTCGGCCGCCTCGAGCACGGCGGTCATCAGAGCGGCCTGCGGCGCTGCTGCGCCCAAGTGGTCACGGCGTTCACCGCGAAGACCAGAAGGAGGAGGATGAACGCGAGCGCGAACGCCGAACCGAACTCACCCTTGCTCGTGTCCAACGCGATGGCGGTGGTGAGGATCCGTGTGTCGCCCTTGATGTTGCACCCGACCATCAGCGATGCGCCGATCTCGCTGATCACGGCGCCGAACCCGGCCATGGCGGCGGTGAGGATGGGCAGGCGCGCCTCTCGCACCAGGATCCCGAGGGTCTGGCGCCGCGTGGCACCCAGCGCGGCCAGCTGCACCCGCAGCATCGGATCGACCGATTGGATCGCGATCGCGGTCAGCCCGACGACCGTCGGCGCGGCGAGCAGATACTGCGCGACGATCATCGCCTGCCGGGTGCAGTACCAGTCGAGATTGCCCAAGGGGCCGCTCCGCCAGACCAGGACCGCGACGAAGAGTCCGACGACGACCGGTGGCAAGCCCATCCCGGTGTTCACGAGCGAGAGGAGCAGCTCGCGGCCCCGAAAACGGGCGAGGCCGAGCCAGGCGCCCGCGGGTACCCCGGTCGCGACGGACGCAAGCGTTGCGACCCCGCTCACGACCAGCGCCGCCGACGTCGCCTCGCGCACCTCCGAGTCGAGCGAGACCAGGCGCGACACCGCCTCGCCGAGACCCTGAAGGATCAGGTCCATTCAACGGATCTCGGAGTCGGTCTTGCCGGCGTCGGGGAAAAAGAGCGGCTCGCCATACCGGTCGATGCCGAACGAGGCGATCAGGCGCTGGGTCTCCGCGGACACGAGATAGTCGGCGAAGGCATCGGCGCCCGCGGCGTTCACCCTGGGGAACTTTCGGGGGCTGACGGTGATGACGTGGTACACGTTGACGAGCGGCGGGTCACGTTCGACCGCGATCGCCAGCTCGAGCTGGCCGCGACGCGCCAGGAAGGTCCCTCTGTCCGAGAGCGTGTAGGCGCGCTTCTCCGACGTCACCGTGAGGGTCTGTCCCATGCCCGTGGCGGCCTCGACGTACCACGGCTTCGCCGGGACGACTCCGGCCTGCTTCCAAAGGTTCTTCTCGAAGATGTCCGTCCCTGACCGATCGCCCCTTGAAATGAAGGTCGCGCCCGAGGCCGCGATGGCCCGCAGCGCGTCGAACGCGTTCCTGCCCCGCACGTGCGCCGGATCGGACGGAGGGCCGACCAGGACGAAGTCGTTGTGCATGACCACGAGCCGGCGATCGCCATTCCCGTCCCTCATGAACGCGAGCTCCTCCTCGGGTGCGTGCACGAACACGATGTCGGCGTCGCCGCGAGCTCCGATCGCGAGGGCGGCGCCGGTCCCCACGGCTGTCGCTCGGATCCGGTATGGCGTGCGCTTCTGGAAGTCGGCGGCCAGCGCGTCGAGGAGTCCCGAGTCCTGAAAGCTCGTCGTGGTGGCGAGCAGCACCTCGGGCCGATCCACCGCCGGCCGCTCGGCTGGACCGCACGCCACGACGGCGCACGCGAACAGCAGCGCGATGGCGCGGCTCACC
Source organism: Candidatus Limnocylindria bacterium (assembly GCA_036002305.1). Taxonomy (GTDB): domain Bacteria; phylum Chloroflexota; class Limnocylindria; order P2-11E; family P2-11E; genus 3-1-20CM-2-70-9. The sequence continues at coordinate 46,270 of DASYTL010000039.1, read as the reverse complement.
GCCCCGCCGGGACTTCCACGACGACGTTCGTCGCCTTGACCACGCACATCACCGCGCTGCCCGGTTTGAGCCCGAGCTCGGTCGCGGCCTCGGCGGTCATGAGGCTCACGAGCCGGTGCGGGCCGGCCTGCACCTCGACGACGGCCGCGACGCGGTCCTTTTCGACCCTGGTCACCACTCCTGGGAAACGATTGCGCGCCGACTGGGCGACGATCGGCCGCTCGGGCTCGCCGCGCCGCCCGCGTTGAAGTCGGCGGAGCTCCGCGAGGCTGACCAGCCGCTGACCGCCGGCGGATCTCTGCACGCGGACCTTTCCGGAGGCTTCCCAGCGCCGAAGGGTATCGATGGAAACGCCGAGCTGCGCGGCCGCCTCCCCGACCCGGAGCGCTCCATGCCTAGATTTCTGGGCGAGTTTCTTCACCTATACCTAGGCATCTTACGTCGCGTCGTCCGGGAGCAGTCAAGCCGCATCGCGGCGATCGCCATCGGCGGCGAGCGCCGTCCCCGCGCGCCGAAGGAGCATCGTGCTCGTCCGAAGGTCTTCGCCCCAGGTCGCCGAGCCGGCGCGCACGTTCCAGCGCGCGGCACCGAAGGCGCGTACCGTCGAGGTCATCGTGCGCAGGAGCTCGTCGAGCCGCGCGCGCGTCAACGCGGCGAGCCGCTCGCCGCGGGCCGGATCTCGGCCGACCGGGGCGATCGCGGCGACGCCCGCGTCTCCATAGCGGTACGCCGCGACGTCGCCGCCCAGCAGGGTGGCGGTCGCGCCCAGCGTGGCGCGGATGGCGCGATGAACCATCGCGCGCCGCGTCGCTTCGGCAACGCCCTCGACATCGAGCTGCGCCAGGACGACCGCGAAGGTCGGCCCGTCATCGCGCGCCGCCGCGATCCGCTCGCGAACGGATGCGACAAGCACGCGGTCGAGGTAGGCGTCAGCGACGGGTGTCGGGCGAGGCGCCGGGGTCTCGCTGATCACCGGATGAGGACCGGCGCTCGTCTCGCCGAGCATTCGCGTCAGCGTGGGCAGCATCGCGGCCCAGCGCTCACGCTCCTCAACCCGCTCGGCCGCGCCCAGCGCCGTCAGCGTGACCGTCGCGGCCGCGGCAGGCGCGACGTAGCCGCCCTCAAGGAGCGACTGCAGCGCGCGGCCGAACGCGCCCGTGGCGAACGGTAGCCGCTCGGCCGCGATCGCGGCGAGCAGACCGGCAGGACGCGCGGGGCCCGCGGTGAGGCGCTCGAGGAGATAGAAGCGGAAGAAGGCCGTGGCCAGGCCCGTCGCGGCGGCGCGGACCAGTTGCTCCCCCTCGATCGTTCTCGGCAGAGGAAACGGCGCCGCCTTGAGATGGCCCGCGACGTGCCATCGACGTGTCATGGATGGGTGAGCCTGCGCTCCTGATCGTGAATCCGGCCGCCGGAAAAAGGACCGCCGACGACGGTGACCTCGCCGAGTGCGTGCGTCTCCTGGCCGGCGCCGGGTTCGACATCGAGACGCGCGAGACCGGGAACGACGGCCCGACCTCGGCCGACCTCGCGAGAGCGGCGCTCGCCGAGGGGTTCCCGACGGTGATCGTCGCGGGTGGGGACGGGACCGTCGCGCCCGCCGCCGAGGCGTTGCTCGATAGCAAGGTGACACTCGGGCTCCTGCCGTTCGGGACCGCCATGAACATCGCCCACGGGCTGGGCATTCCACTCAAACCCATCGACGCCGCGCGGCTGATCGCGGAGCGGAGGACGAAGCAGTGCGACGTCGGGGAGGTCGCGGGAAAGATCTTCTTCGAAACGTGTGGCGTCGGCCTCGACGCCGACGCGTTCGGCGCCGCGCGCCTCGCGGAGCGCCAGCGCTGGGGCGCCGCCTTCCGGCGCGTGAGGCGCTGGGCGACGGCGAGCCCGCACCGGGTGGAGATCACCATCGACGGGCGCGCCACCCGGCACGAGGTCCTTCAAGTGCTGATCGTCAACAGCCCGTACTACGCGTGGGCCTTGCCGGTCGTGCCGCAGGCCGACATGACCGACGGGCTGCTCGAGGTCGCGATCTTTCCGCGGATGGGCCGGCTCGACCTCGTGCGCTCGCTCGTGGAGATCTGGCTCCGCGGCCGGCCCGGCACCCCGCCCCACATCCGGCGGGGAAAGGTGATCGCCATTGCCTCTTCCGATCCCGTCCCGGTCCACGCGGACGGTCAGATCGCGGGCCGGCTCCCGGTCACGGTGCGATGCCGCGCAGGCGCCTCGCGCGTGTACGGATGACCTTGCGACCGATGTCGATCCATGTCCTCACGTGGATGCCGAGGCCGGAGAGCGTGCCCGTGACCTTGCCCTCGCGAAGCGCGACGAGCAGGCCCTGGGGACCCTCGAACGGAGGCACCTCGACGTAGGCGCGGCCGATCTCGACACGCCGGTGGGCATCGCTGCCGACCCCACCGGGGAGGTCGTGCGCGCGCGCGAATTCCAGAGCGCGCAGGTTGCTCGACGAGGCGACCTCGCGCGCGTTGAACACCTCGACCACGTCGATGGACCCCGCGAGCCGCTCGAGCACGTTGCGACGAAGATGCCGGATGCGGTTGCGGCTGAAGGGATGCGGCACGTAGGCGAGACCGCCCTGCTCGTGGATGAGGGCGACGGTCTTCTCGGCGGAGAGGCCGGCCGCGATGGCGCGCTCGAGGAAGAGGCCGATGAGCTCGCCATCGGCGGTCGTGATCTCCTCGCCGACGATGACCTGAAGGCGCGTGTCCATCTCGCGCAGGCGGAGACCGCCCTCGACCGTGTCGTGATCGGTCACGCAGACCGCCGCGAGCTCGGCCTCGCGCGCAAGGCGCGCGAAATCCGCCAGGGCGATGCGGCTATCGCGCGAGAACTCGGTGTGCATGTGCATGTCGAGCCGGATGCGCTCCACGGCCCGGGTATGCCGCACGCGCCGTGCCGAGCGCTTAGAGGGACGACGGGACCGACGACCGGGTTGAGCCACTACGCGAGCTTCGGCAACCCGTCGAGCGCGTGGCCGAGGTAGCCGAAGGCGATGAAGCCGAGGACGGCGAGGCACACGAGGAACGCGAAGACCCAAAGCAGGAACGCCGTGTTGCGGACGTGGGTGCTGTCGTCCCTAACGCGGCGCGATTACTTCTCCTCCATCGACTTCGCGATGGCCGTCAGGAATTCCTTGTTCGTCTTCGTCTTGCCGAGGCGCTGCAGCAGCAGCTCGGTGCCTTCGATCTGACCCACGGCCGAGAGCATCTTTCGCAGGAGGATGACCTGCCGCATGACCTCGGGTGCGAGCAGCATCTCCTCGCGGCGCGTGCCGGACGCGGGGATGTTGATCGCCGGGAACGTGCGGCGCTCCTGGAGCTTGCGGTCGAGGATCATTTCGGAGTTGCCGGTGCCCTTGAACTCCTCGTAGATGACGTCGTCCATCCGCGAGCCGGTGTCCACGAGGCAGGTGGCGAAGATCGAGAGCGATCCGCCGCCTTCGATGTTCCGGGCGGCTCCGAAGAAGCGCTTCGGCGGGTAGAGCGCGACCGGGTCCATGCCGCCCGATAGCGTTCGGCCGGACGGCGGGACAGCGAGGTTATACGCGCGGGCGAGACGGGTGATCGAGTCGAGGAGGATGACGACGTCGCGGCCGGTTTCCGTGAGACGTTTCGCGCGCTCCAGCGCGAGCTCGGCGACGCGGGTGTGGTTCTCGGTGGGCTCGTCGAAGTTCGAGGCGAAGACCTCGGCCTTCACGGAGCGGCGGAAGTCGGTGACCTCCTCGGGCCGCTCGCCGACGAGCACGACCATGACGTGGACCTCCGGGTGGTTCCCGGTGATGCCGTTCGCGATGTCCTTGAGGAGGGTTGTCTTGCCGGCCTTCGGGGGCGAGACGATGAGCGCGCGCTGACCACGGCCGAGCGGGTTCACCAGGTTGATGAGGCGCTGAGACAGGTTCGCGTTGTCGACCTCGAGGTCGAACATCTCGTCGGGGAAGACGGGGACGAGGTTCTCGAAGATCGGGCGCCGTTTCGCCTGCTCGGGATCGATCCCGTTGACCGCCTCGACGCGTAGGAGGCTGAAGTACTTCTCGCTGTCCTTGGGAGGACGGGTCTGTCCGGTCACGAAGTCGCCCGTGCGAAGGCCCAGACGGCGGACCTGGCTCGATCCGACGTAGACGTCCTCGGGCGAGGGAAGCAGTGAGCGGCGGCGGAGGAAGCCGAAGCCGTCCTCGACGATCTCGAGTATGCCCTGGGCGAAGATGTTGCCCTGAGCCTCGGTCTGCGCCTGCAGGATGCGTGTGATCAGATCCTGCTGGCCGAGTCCGGCGGCGCCCTCGACGTTGAATTCCTTCGCGATCTCGGCGAGCTCCTTGGGCTTCTTCTCGTTGAGCTCGGTGATCGTGTAGTACTTGCGGCCCGCTGGCGCAGCCGGCGCGTCGCGCCGCTGAGCGGTGCCGGTTCCGCCGTTACTGGTTGGGCCATTTGTCGCGGTCGCGACGGGTGGCGTTGATTCCTTGGGGGTCTGCTCTGGGGTGGGCTCTGGGTTTTCCAAGCGGCGTGTAGCTCCTTAGCTTGCCTGCGGCCCTATGTGGGTCGTTGGCTTCGTGGGTTCCGGGCGGCGCACGAAGGTGCGCACGCACCCGGCAGGTCAGAAGGGGAAAGGTTGCGTAGGCCAGTATACAGCCACATGCCCCCGCTCTCCAACTCGCAGAACGGCGACCTCATCGCGCTGTCGCGCGACATCCACGCCCACCCCGAGCTCGCTTATCAGGAACGTTACGCGGCTTCGGCGATCGGCGCTTTCCTCGAACGCCGGGGCTATCGGGTGGAGAGGGGCATCGGTGGGATCGAGACGGCGTTCCGCGCGCGGGTCGGTCCACCAGGTCCGTCGATCGCCCTGCTCGCCGAGTACGACGCGCTGCCCGACGTGGGGCACGGCTGCGGTCACAACCTGATAGCGATCAGCAACGTCGGAGCCTTCCTCGTGGCCGCCGGGTCCGCTGATCGCCTCGAGATCGGCGTCGAGCTCATCGGCACGCCGGCGGAGGAGAACGGCGGCGGGAAGATCGACCTGTTGCGTGCCGGGGTCTTCGGCGAGAGCGTCGCCGCGCTCTCGTCCCACCCGGAATCGCGCGCCGAGTGGAGAGTCGGCGCCACCGGTCTCGGCGTCGTGGGAAAGCGGGTGACGTACACGGGCGTCGCCGCTCACGCCGGCTCCGCTCCCGAGAAAGGGCGCAACGCGCTGAACGCGGTCATCCGCCTCTTCGTCGGCGTCGACGGCTGGCGGGAGCACCTCGAGCCGGACTCGCGCGTGCACGGTGTCATCACCGACGGTGGGAAGGCGATGAACGTGGTGCCAGCGCGGGCCGAGGCGGTCTTCGGGCTGCGCGCGCCCGGACGCGAGACGCTCGATGGGATGGTCGAGCGGTTCGCCGGCATCGCCGAGGGCGCGGCGCTGCTCACCGGTACGAAGGTCGAGATCGCGGAATACCTCTCGTACTACGAGCCGGTGCGCGCGAACGTCGCGCTCGGTGACATCCTCGCGGAAGAGCTCACGCGCCGGGGCACGACGCCCGCGCGCGGCGGCCTGGTCACCGCGTCGACTGATCTCGGCAACGTTTCGCAGCAGGTGCCGACGGATTGGATCCGCTTCCCGGTGAGTGAGAAGCCGGTGGCCGGTCACTCCGACGCGATGCGGGAGGCGAGCGTCAGCGACCTCGCGCACCAGAGCGCCCTGATCGCCGCGGAAGCGCTCGGCGCCACCGCCGTCCGCGTCGCGGGCGATAGAGCACTGCGCGAACGGATCGCGAAGTGAGCGCCGTCGCTTCGGGCGTGCGCGACGATCTCGTCAAGCTCTCCCGCGAGATCAACGCGGATCCCGAGCTCGCGTACCAGGAGCATCGCGCCGTCGCGCGGATCACGGCGCTCCTCGCGAGGCACGGGCACGAGGTCGAGCGAGACCTCGCCGGCCTCGCCACCGCCTTTCGCGCGCGCGTCGGCCCGCCCGGTCCGGCGGTCGCGCTGCTCGCCGAGTACGACGCGCTTCCCGACGTCGGCCACGGCTGCGGTCACAACCTCATCGCGATGACGACCGTCGGCGCGTTCCTCGAGGCCGCCGCGCGCGCGAAAGGTCTGCAGGTCGGCATCGAGCTCATCGGGACGCCCGCCGAGGAGAGTGGCGGAGGAAAGCTCGACCTTCTCGACAGGGGAGTCTTTCGCGAGACCGTCGCGGCGCTCTACTCGCACCCGAGTTCGGCCGGACACTGGACCGTGGGCGAACGGCTCTTGGGCATCAGCGTGAAGCGCGTCACCTACGAGGGCGTCGCCGCGCACGCCGCCGTCTCGCCGGAGAAAGGCCGCAACGCCCTCACCGCTCTCATCGCCCTCTTCGTCGCGGTGGACGGCTGGCGGCAGCACCTGCCGGCGTCCGCCCGCGTCCATGGGATCGTCCGCGAGGGGGGCGTCGCCCAGAACATCATCCCGTCCCGTGCCCTGGGCGAGTTCGGGCTCCGCGCGGCCGACATGGAGGCGCTCGAAGGAATGGCCACGATGTTCGAGGCCATGGCCCGGGGCGCCGCGCTCCAGACGGGCACGAAGGTCTCGTTCGAAGAAAGCATGCGCGCCTACCTGCCGGTGAAGGCGAATCCCGGGCTCGGCGACGCGCTCGCCGAAGAGCTCGCGCGCCGCGGAAAGTCGGTGTCGCGCGGCGACCTCGTCATGGCTTCCGGCGATATCGGCAACGTGTCGCAACACGTGCCGACCGACTACATCGGCTTCCCCGTGAGCGAGGAGAAGGTCCCCGGCCACTCTCACCGGATGCGCGAAGCGTCGGTGAGCGACTACGCGCACGAGAGCGCGCTCGTCGTCGTCGAGTCGCTCGCCGCGGCCGCCCTGCGCATCGCGACCGACGAGCCGCTCCGCCGGTCACTGCGCTCGTGAGCGAGACCGATCACGTCGCGCGCAACCGCGCCTCTCGCGAGCGGCTCACGTCGGTCATCGCGCGACTGGGCGAGCGCACCGTCGTCCTTCCGGACGGATGGACCGCGGCGGCGCTCCTGACGCATCTCGCGTTCTGGGATCGCTTCTCGACCGCGCGGCTGGAAAAGCATCTGAGGGACGGCGCGCCGATGGAGCTCCCGTCCGAGACGGTGACCGACCTGGTGAACGAGGCTGGGCTCGCGCAGTGGACGGCGACGCCGCTCAGCGTCGCCGCCGCTCTGGTCACCGACGCGGCGGCGGCGATGGATCGAGTGATCGAGCGCGGCCTCGGTTGAGCGGGCCGCTGAGCAACGATCTCGTCAGGCTCGTCCCGCGGACCGAGTTCCCGGGAGCGCGATCGCTCACCTTCGACTTCCCGGACCTCGAGATCGGCGTCGCCGAGTACGACGAAGGCCGCACCGGCTGCACGGTCTTCAGCTTCGCTCGTCGCTCGGCCCTCTCCGTGGACGTGCGGGGCGGCAAGCTCGGCGTGAGCCAGCAACATCTCGAGGAGATCGACGCGATCTGCTTCGCGGGCGGCTCGGCCTACGGCCTCGAGGCGTCGGCGGGCGTCGCCGCGGAGCTCTTCGCCCGTCGCGGCTACTCGACGAAGTGGGTCGAGGTCGCGCTCGTCAGCGGCGCGATCCTCTTCGACTACGGCGCGCGCGACAACGCGATCTATCCCGACAAGGAGCTCGGGAGGGCGGCGGTCCGCGCGGTGCGCCAAGGTTGGTTTCCGCTGGGGGCTCACGGCGCAGGGCGATCCGCGACCGCGAGCCACGGCCCCGGCGCCGAGCTCGCCGGGCAAGGTGGCGCCTACCGAGAGTCGGGTCCGACGAAGATCCTCGCCTTCGTCGTGGTGAACGCGTACGGCTGCATCGTCGATCGAACGGGGAAGGTCGTGCGCGGCAAGCCGGCTGGACCGGTCACCGGGCGCGCCGCTCCCGCCGCTCCGACGAACACGACGCTCTCGCTCGTCGTCACCAATCAGAAGCTCGACCACCTGCAGCTCCGCTCCATCGGCCGGCAGGTGCACGCGTCGATGGCACGCGGGATCCAACCGTTCCACGCCCGGTGGGACGGTGACGTGAATTACATGGTGTCGACGCAGCAGGTCGCGAACGACGCTCTTGATGAGGTCGCTCTCGGCGAGATCGCGTCGGACGCGATGTGGGACGCGATCCTGTCCTCATTCGACAAATAGCCAGAGCGGCGCTAGTAGAGGTCCACCCCGAAGCAGCGGAATGACCAGTACGCCTCCTCATTGGGTGGCGGATCAAAGGGGTGCGGCACCTTGATGACCCCGCTCCGCTCCGATGTCAGGATCAGGACCTTCGACGACCACGTGTAGACGCTCTCCGTCCAATCCCACTGGTCGTCGGCCTTGTAGTTGCTGATTCCACGAAGCACGAGCTCCGCGCGCCCGCCCCGCGACCGGCACTCGACCGCCGCACCATGGCGCACCGACCCCGCGAAGAGCAGCCGCGCCATCGTGCCGTCCTGATAGCTGGCCTGCGCGAGCCCGTTCCGGCCGAACCCGAAGACCCCGACCATCGCGGTCGACGCACCCCGGCCCAGCTCGACGAGCGCGTCATCGCGAGTGTCGCCGTCGGCGTCGACGAAGCCGACGATCATCGAACTCCCGTCGACCGAGTCGGGCGCGAAGCCGACCTCGTAGATGCGGCCACCAGTGAGCACGACGCGGGCCCGCCACTCATCCGACTCGCCGGGCCGGTTCGAAGCCGGGCGAGCCAGGATTACGAACGCGTCCTGCCAGCCGTCGCCGTCCATGTCGTGACGCACCGCTTCGACGCAGATCCATCCGCTTGGCAGCGATCCCGCCGCCTTATCGCCGCATGCCGGTTCGGTGCTGGTCGGAGTGGGAGACGGCAGCACCGCTGGGGACTCGGCCGGCGCGGTGACGATCGGGACCGGGCGGCTCGATGGCGCGGCGACCGGCGCCGCGGTCGAGGCCGGACCGCAGCTTGCCAGTACCAGCGCGAGCGCGAGCCACCATCGCACCCCTACAGAGTGCGCGCCGGCTGGTAACGCCCGCGTCTGAGTTGCCTACGCCGGCATTGCTAGCTCGGTAACGCTCCGTGCAACCAAATCCGAGCGCGGGAAGGCGCCCAGACTAGCGCTCCGCGAGCGGGACCCAGCGCTTTCCGGTGGGTCCGGTGTACTCGGACTCGGGACGGATGAGCCGATTGTCGCCGTGCTGCTCCATGATGTGCGCGCACCAGCCGGCCATGCGACCGATGGCGAAGATCGACGTGCCGAGGTCGGCAGGGATCCCCAGGTACATGTAGGTGGTCGCCGCGTAGTAGTCCACGTTCACCGGGAACTGGCGACGCTTATTGACCTCCTCGACGAGCCGCTCCTGGATCTCGAAGTACGGCGGCATGGCTTTCGCGTTCGCGCCCTTCGAGAGCTCCCGCGCGAACGTTCGGAGGAACTTCGCTCGCGGGTCGGTCGTCACGTACACGCGATGACCAAATCCGGGGAACTTGAACTTCGTCGCGAAGCCCTTCTCGACGAACGCGGCGACGTGATCGACTGAGCCGATCTCGTCGAGCATCTTCATCGTGCCGTCGGTCGCGCCGCCGTGCAGGGGTCCCTTGAGCGCGCCGAGCCCCGCGGTCACCGCCGCATGCATGTCCGCGAGTGTCGCCGCCGTGATGCGCGCGGCGAACGTCGACGCGTTGAGGCCGTGCTCGGCCTGGAGGATGAAGCATGTGTTCAGGATCTCGGCCGCGCGCGGGTGCGCTTCGTCGAGGCCGGCCATCCGCGCGAAGTTCGCGGCGTGCCCGAGCGCCGGGTCCGGCGGCACCGGCTGCTCCCCGCGCCGGCGGCGGATGTAGGTCGCGAGGATCGTCGGGAGCTTCGCTGTCAACCTGATGGACTTGCGGTACTCGGCCTCGTGCGTGTTGTCGCCCTCACCCGGATCCTCGACCGCGGACGCGGAGACCACGGTTCGCAGGACGTCCATCGCGGTACCGCTTTCGGACATCTGCCGGAGGATCTCCCGCAGGAAAGGGGACAGCGTACGGTGCTTCGTGAGCTCGGCCTTGAAGTCGCGGAGCTGGTCCTTGCTTGGGAGCTCGCCGTTCAGGAGGAGGTAGGCGACCTCCTCGTACTCGGCCTTTCCGGCGAGCTCCTCGATGCGGTAGCCGCGGTACTGGAGTAAGTTGTCCTCGACCTTGCAGATCGCGGTTGTCGTCGCGACCACGCCTTCGAGACCGCGGGTAGCCTTCTGGCGCTCGACGGCCACGGCTCCGAGTGTCGCACAACCGTCTCGGCTCGCCTTTTTGTGCCTAAAGTCATGACGTTTGGGACTTGCGACCCCCCTGCGGACGGGGGTACAGTCCCGAGCGGAACGGTCAGGCGCTCCTATACCGTTCGGGGAGGACGAAACAACCGTCACGTGCGCGCGTTGAGCGATGTGAGCGCGCGCTAAAGCTGTTAGCCCCTCATCCCACCCACCAGCGGAGGGCGGCGGCCGCAAGGCCGGCGCCCTTTCGCTTTAGTTACGGGACGTATCTTGTGAATCAGGAAGGAAGAGCCCGCTGATCAGCCGACTGGGCGCCCGACGCCGCGATCCCGTCTCCCGCGACCGCTACCGAGCGGTGGCGAGGAGCGCCGGCCCGCGCCGCCCGGAGCGCCTCCGGTTGCTCGACGGAATCCTGGTGCTCGCCATCGCCATCGCGGCGCTCGTCGCGTTGCCACGCGTGGCGGCCGGCGTGGTCACGGGTCTCGAACAGCTCGCGACGTCGATCCAGGCCGCGGTTCCGCTGCTCCAGGGACGCGGCTCGATCGACCTTCCCGCCGGGGGAAGCACGAGCGTCGGCGCGGCGCCGGTTGTCGACAGCCTCCCCGAGTTCACGCGCGAGCCGCAGCTTCAGCTCTCCGGTCGCGTGCCCGCGTTCGCGGTGCAGGAAGGACGGACGCTGCAGATCGTCCTCAACGGCGTCGTCGTCTCGTCGAACAAGCTCGGCTCGAACGGCACCTTCGGCGCCGCGCTCGCGCTGAAGGAAGGCGCGAACTCGATCAGCGTCTCGCTCCTCGCCGACCGCGACCTCGTCGCCGCGACCGCGCATACCGTCGTGCTCGACCGGACGCCGCCGACCCTCACTCTCTCGCGCCCGCCCGCGGGCGGGACGGTGGACACGCAGAACATCATCGTCGCGGGAACGACGGAGCCGGGCTCGACCATCACCGTGAACGGCCGCACTGTCGTCACCACACCCGAGGGCGCGTTCAACGACTCGTTCAGCGCCGCGCCGGGGCTCGTTCAGATCACGGTGTTGTCGCGCGACCGCGCCGGGAACGAGACGACGGAGAAGCTCAGCGTCGTCGGGGTCCAGCTCCCGTCGGCCATCACCGCCGCGGTGACCGTCACGCTCGACCGGCCGACGGTGCGACCGGGGCAGACCGTGACCGCGACCATCCGCGTCACCGAGGCGGGCCGGCCTCGCGTCGGGGTGACCGCGACGCTGTCGGTCGGGATCGTCACGATCGGGACCGCTGTCACGGACGCGACCGGTACCGCGCGCATCAGCTTCGCCGCGCCTTCGAACGAGGGCGACGCGAGCGTCGTCGTACTCGCCGCCGGCGCGTCGGGAAGGGCCGCACTCACGATCGCAGCGCGCTGACGCGATACTCGCGCGAACGTGAGCCAAGGCAACCTCGTCCTCTTTTCCCTTCTGGGGGGCACCGCGCTCCTGCTGTATGGCGTGCGCTTGGTCGGCGAGGGGCTGCAGCGCGCGGCGGGCACCCGGCTGCGCCACATCCTTTCGACCCTGACCGGCAACCGCGTGAAGTCACTCCTTGTCGGGGCCGGGGTCACCGCCGTGTTGCAGTCGTCGAGCGCGACGACGGTCATGCTCGTCGGCTTCGCGTCCGCTGGCCTGCTCACGCTGCGGCAGACAATCGGCGTGATCCTCGGCGCGGACATCGGCACGACCGTGACGGTGCAGCTCCTCGCCTTCGATCTGCTCGAAGCCTCGCCGCTCATCGTGTTCCTCGGCTGGCTGCTCTACGTCTCGGGCAAGGGATCGATCCGTTACGTCGGCCAGGCCATCCTCGGATTCGGCTTCCTGTTTCTCGGCATGAAGCTCATCCGCGACGGAACCGCGCCCCTCGCGGCGAGCCCGCTCTTCGCCGATCTGCTGCGGGCGCTCACCGACCAGCCGCTCCTCCTGCTGCTCTTTTCGGCGATCTTCACGGCCCTGGTGCGATCGAGCGCCGCCGTTATCGGCCTCGCCCTTTCGCTCGCGTCCGCGGGGCTCATGCCGCTCGTCGGGGCGATCCCGGTGATCCTCGGCGCGAACATCGGCACGGCCGCCACCGCCGTGCTCGCCGCGGTGGGCCAGAACGCGGAGGCGAGGCGCGTGGCCGCCGCTCACGCTGCGTTCAAGGTCGTCGGCGTCGTTCTCTTCTTCCCGCTCATCGGGCCGTTCGCCGATGTGGTCAGCAGGACGGCCCCCGACATCCAGCGGCAGATCGCGAACGCGCACACGATCTTCAACGTCGCGCTCGCGCTCCTCTTCCTGCCTGTCGCCGGACTCGTGGCGGATGTGATCACGAGGCTCATCCCCGAAACTCGACGGCCTGAAGGCGGCGCGATGTACCTGAATCCCGCGGTGCTGGACACGCCGGCGGTCGCGCTCGGGCAGGCGCTGCGCGAGGTGCTGCGCATGGGCGACGTTGTCCTGCAGTCGCTGCGCGAGACGCGGTACGTCCTCGAGCGCAACGACGTGGCTCTCATGCGGGAGGTCATCGCGCGCGATGACCTCATCGACCGCCTCGAGGAGGAAATCAAGCAGTACCTGGTGCGCCTGCGTGAGCATTCGCTGACGACGGAGCAGGCCGAGCGCGAGACCGCTCTGATCTTCGTCATCGTGAACCTCGAGGAGATCGGAGACGTCATCGACAAGAACCTCATGGAGCTCGCCGAGAAGAAGATCCGCGGGAGCCATGTCTTCTCGGCGCAGGGCTGGCGGGAGATCGCGGACTTGCACGGGAAGGTCGTCGAGAACCTCGAGCTCGCCATGGCCGCGCTCGCGTCGGGCGACCGGGAGATCGCCGAGAAGGTTATCCGCCACAAGGCCGTCGTGAACTCGATGGAGCGTCAGCTGCGGCAGGCGCACATCCAGCGGCTTCACGAAGGTCTCCGCGAGTCGATCGATACCTCGAGCATCCACCTCGACCTCCTCGCGTCGCTCAAGCGCGCGAACTCGCTCGTGACCGGGATCGCCTACGCGGTGCTCGGCCAGCACGGTGAGTAGCGAGGGAGACCCGGCTTCGCCGGGCCGACCGAGCACCATGCGCTTGCGGCGAGTCTCGGACGGAGTCCGAGATTGAACAGGCCTGACGCGCGCGCTTTCGTCGGCACCTCGGGCTGGGCGTACGCGAGCTGGAAGCCGGTCTTCTATCCGCAGGAGGTGAAGTCGGCGGACTTCCTCCGCTACTACGCCACGCGCTTCAAGACGCTCGAGGTGAACTACACCTTCAACCACCTTCCGACGGCGAAGAACATCGCCGGCTGGACCGAGGCGACCTCCAGCGACTTCGTCTTCGCGCTGAAGGCGTCGCAGCAGATCACCCATGTCCGCCAGCTGCGTGATCCGGCCGAGACGCTGCCGCTCTTCTTCGAGCGCGCGCGGCCGCTCGGCGACCGGCTCGGGCCGGTGCTCTTCCAGACGCCTCCGTGGCTCAAGCGCGACGACGATCGTCTGGCGGGCTTCCTCGCCTCGCTTCCGCGCGACCAGCGGTGCGCTCTCGAGGTGCGCGATACGTCGTGGTACGTCGACGACGTGTACGAGCTGCTGCGCACCGCAGGGGTGTCGCTCGTGCACGCCGAGGGCGAACGTGCCCCCTCGCCCGTTGAGACGCTGGGCGCGACCGCGCCGTTCGCGTACACGCGCTTGCGCGCCAGGGCCGGCTACGACGATGCCGCCGTTGACGCCTGGGCACGACGGCTACGCGCGCTGCGCGAGGCGGGGAAGGACATCTACGCGTACTTCCGCCACGACGACACCGGCGCGAACGCCCTCTCGGCCGAGCGGCTTCGCGACGCCCTCGCCGCCTAAGTGGCTTGACGGCGCGGTGAGCCCCGTGCTCGTCAGCGTCATCAGCCTCGTGAGCATCCTTGCGTTCATGGTGGTCGCGCAGCTCTCGCGAGCCCGCGCGCTGACGCGCCGCGGCGAGGTCGTCGCTCGCTCAGGCGGGTTTGCGCGCTCCATCGCGTACTTCTTCTTCGTCCCTTACCTCGTCGTCGCCGCGCGACCGGGGCCCGAGATCGACGTCCCCGAGCCGCTGCGCTGGATCGGGCTTGGGCTCGTCGTGGGAGGCGTCGCGTTCTCGATCTGGGCCATCCTCACGCTCGGCCGTCACTACGACCTCGAGATCGAGATCCACCGCGATCACGAGCTCGTCCGCGCCGGCCCGTACCGCTTGGTGCGTCATCCGGTCTACACCGGCCTCGGCCTCCATTTCGTCGGCGCATGTCTCGCGACCGGCAACCTGCTGTTGATCGTCGGCACGCTCTTCGTCACCTACCCGGCGCTCTTCGTGCGGGCGCGAGCCGAGGAACGGCTCCTCCGCGAGCGCTTCGGCGCCGCATACGACGCGTACGCGAAAGAGGTGGGAATGCTTGTGCCTCTGCTTTAGCCTGTGCGCGGCACGAGGCGACTCACGCTGAGGAGGGAAACGTGAACTGGGTCGCGATCATCGTCGCAACGGTCGCAGCAATGGTCATCGGATTCCTCTGGTACGGGAACATGGGTTTTGGCAAGAGCTGGATGGCCCTCGCCGGTCGCGGTATGGGCGAGGGCCAGCAGCCGGGTCCGCTCTACGCGCTGACCGCGCTCGCGGCACTGGTCGAGGCGATCGCGCTCTCGTGGTTCATCAGCCAGACCGGCTGGAGGACAGGCTCCGGGGGTGCGCTCATCGGCCTCTACGCGGGCCTCGGATTCATCGCGACCGCGATGTTCTCCGAGGTGCTCTTCGCCGGGCGCCCCCCGCGCCTCTACGCGATCAACGCGGGCTATCAGGTCTTCCAGGCGGTCGTGATGGGCGCGACCATCGGCTTCCTGGGCTCGATGTAAGTGCGCTGGTCCGGGCGGCGGCGCTGCCGCTCGGACCCGCGTCACCCGGTCGCCGCCGCCGTCTTCCGCGCTCGGTCCTCGCGCACGGGGATGGCGACCGCGCCCCGAGGTGGCCCGACCAGGTCGGGGTGCAAGATCGACGCGAGCAGCTCCGTCCCGTCGACGAGCCTCGGCCCCGGTCGGCTGAAGTACGCCGCTCCATCGACGCCGAACACTCGCGCACCCGCGAGCGCCTGGAGTGATTCCGCCTCGCGCGCGGCTCGCTCGGCGTCCCAGCCGCACGGCATCGCGATCACGATCTCGGGACGCGCGTCGCGAACGTCGTTCCAGGTGATCTCGCGCGATCGCGCGCCGGCCTCGCCGAGCACGTCGGTTCCGCCGGCGACCTGGACCTGCTCGGGCACCCAGTGCCCGGCGTTGAACAGCGGATCGAGCCACTCGAGACAGGCCACCCGCGGTCGAGGACGATCCACGACCCGTTCGGCGACGTCGCGAAGACGTCCTCGCAGATCGTCGACGAGCCGCTCTGCGTCGCGCTCGCGACCGAGCGCGGCCCCGACGCGCCGCAGGTCCGCGAGCATGCCCTCGAGATCCGACGCGTCGAGCGGGACCACGAGAGGCTGACTCGCGAGCGCGGCTGGGATCTGGTCGAGCGTGACCGCGCAGACCGCGCAGAGCGTCTGCCCGAGGATGACGTCCGGCCGGGCCGCGCGGAGCGCCTGTTCGTCGAGGTGGAACGTGCTCTCGCCGCGCGCGCCCGCCTCCCGCACGTGCGCGTCGATCTCGCGGGCGCTCGCCTCCGGCGGGATCGTCGAACGGGTGACGCGGGGCAGAGAGCGGACGGCCGGCGGGAAGTCGTCGTCGTGCGTGACTGCCACGAGCTGAGCGAGCGCTCCCAAGGCGTGGACCATCTCGGTCGCCGCCGGGACCAGCGAGACGACGCGCATCGCCGATAGGGTAGGGCGATGGACGAGCTCATCGAGCGGGTCGCGCGCGAGACCGTCGCGGCCTGGCCGGAGCTCGCTCTTGGGACGAGGACCGCCCGCCCGAAAGCGTGGGGCGCGCTCGCGGCCCATGGCGTGACCGCTCTGCGCCGGCGTCTCGGCCGTCGACCGACAGATGACGAGCGCCGTACGATGTGGGACGCCCTCTGGCGGGCGGCGGGCTCGAACGCCCCGCGAACTTAACCAGCGTTCAGGATTCGCGCCCGCCATTCGCCCAGAGTCGCCGACACCATAGGCGCGCCCGCTCGCACGGAGCGGGAACGGGGGAGGAGGCGGCGGTGCAGGCCGCGCAGGAACGGCTGCTTGACCTCGCGTTCGCGATGCTCCGGCGCCGGTGGCGCTGGCCGGTCCGCTATGGGATCGCGGTGGCAACGACTCTCGCCGTCGCGGCCCTGAAGTTCGTCGTGCCCGCATTCGGCGCGCCCGGCCCGGACGTGTTCCTCACCGTCCCAGTCGCCGTCGCCGCGATCCTCGCCGGATTCGGGCCCGCGCTGGTGGCCACGATCGGGACCACGCTGCTCGCGGCGTGGTTCACGCCGCCAGCGGGTTTTGTCTGGGGCGCCAACGGCATCGACGTTATCGGGTTCTTCGTCGAGGGGCTGATCGTCGCCCTCCTCGGCGCGGGCGTTCGTGGCGCGTTCGAGCGCACCGCCGACAACCTACGGCGGCGAGAGGAGCTCGAGCACGAGCGGAGCGCGCTCATCGCCACCGTGAACCACGAGCTGCGGAATCCGCTCGCCTCGCTCTCGGGTCATCTGCAGCTGGCCGCGCGTTACGCCGCCCGCGACGACCTGCGAGAACGCGTCCCCCGCGCGCTGACCGAGGCCAACCAGCAGGTCACGCGACTGCTGCGCCTGGCAGACGACCTTGTCGTCATCTCGCGATCGGCGGACGAGGCGTTCCAGGTCGAAAACGAGACGGTCGACCTCGCCGGGGCGGTCGAGGCTGCGGCGCGCCGCGTCGGCGGTCTCGATCCGAACCGCACGATCACGGTCGCACTGCCCGCGACGCCGGTCGCGGTCAGCGCCGATCCGACGCGCCTCGATCAGATCCTCGACAACCTCCTCCGGAACGCGGCGAGCTACAGCGAGCGGAGCGCCCCGGTCGAGCTCGAAGCGAGCGTGGAGAAAGGCCGCGGCGTCGTGCGCGTCAGGGATCACGGTCGTGGCATCGACCCGGCCGACCGGGAGCGGATCTTCGAGCGGTTCGGCAGAGGAGGAGACAACACGGAGGTCCCGGGGATGGGCCTTGGGCTCTACGTGAGCCGCGAGCTCGCGACGCGCATGGGCGGGGACCTGCAGCTCGCCGAAAGCTCCAGCGCGGGCAGCGTCTTCGCCCTATCGCTCGTCCTGATCGAGTCCGCCCCCGAGGTGCCGACGACCGAAGAGGCGTCCGCCGCACTCTAGTCGCAGCCGCCCTAAGTTAGACCCGCGCGCGACCCAGACCGACCGGGAGGGCCGCCGTCATGGCGCCGCACGGCCTGATCTTGACGATCACGATCGCGCTCGGCGCGGCCTTCGTCGGCGGCTTCCTGGCCACGAAGCTGCGGCTGCCGCCGATCGTCGGGTACCTCGCCGCGGGCATCGCCGTCGGTCCGTTCACCCCGGGTCTCGCCGCGGATCCGCAGATCGCGCGCGAGCTCGCCGAGGTCGGCGTGATCCTGCTGATGTTCGGCGTCGGCGTCCATTTCTCGCTGAACGATCTCTGGTCCGTCCGGACTGTCGCGATCCCGGGCGCCATCGGCCAGATCGTGATCGCGACGGCGATCACCGCCCTCGTCGTGCCGCTCTGGGGCTGGACGTACGCGCAGGGGATCGTGTTCGGCCTCGCGATCGCGATCTCGAGCACGGTCGTGCTCATCCGCGCACTCAGCGAGGTCGGCCTGCTCGATTCGGCGCACGGCAAGATCGCCGTCGGCTGGGTTGTGGTCGAAGACCTCGCCATCGTGGTCGTCCTCGTGCTCCTGCCACCGCTCGCGCCGGTCCTCGGGGGCAGCGGCGGCGGCGGGACCGCGAACCTGCTGCTCGAGCTCACGATCACGCTCGCGAAGGTCGGGCTCTTCGGCCTGCTGATGGTGGTGGTCGGCACGCGCGTGATCCCGTGGCTTCTGGCGCAGGTCGCGCTCACCGGTCACCGCGAGCTCTTCACCCTCGCGGTGCTGGTCGTCGCGATCGGGGTCGCGGTCCTCGCCGGCTTCGCGTTCCAGGTGTCGCTCGCGCTCGGGGCGTTCCTGGCCGGCGTAGCGATCAGCGAGTCGGATCTCAGCCATCAGGCCGCGGCCGAGGCGCTGCCGCTCCGAGACGCCTTCGCCGTGCTCTTTTTCGTATCGGTGGGCATGTTGTTCGACCCGACCTTCGTGATCCGCGAGCCGCTGCTGGTCGCGGCCGTCGTCGCTCTCGTCGTCGTGCGCAAGTGGTTTATCTCGTCGGCCATCGTGCTGGCCCTCGGATATCCGATCCGCACCGCGCTCATCGTCGGAGGCGGCCTCGCCCAGATCGGCGAGTTCTCGTTCGTGCTCTCCCAGCTCGACCGCGACCTCGGGGTCCTGCCGCCGGCGGCGCACGATCTCATCATCGCGGGGGCGTTGATCACGATCACGCTCAACCCGCTGCTCCTGCGGTCGGTCGACCCCATGGCGCAGCGCGTGCGCGAGCTCGGTCTGTTGCGCCGCTACGAGGACCGCCGTGCCGGCGCGCTCGCCCGGCTCGAGCGCGAGCCTGAGGAGAAGCTCCAGCGGCACGCGGTCGTCACCGGACACGGGCAGGTGGGGTCGCTGGTAACCAGGGCGCTACAGCGCCGCAACATGGACGTACTCGTCATCGAGCAGGACCGGCGCGTCGTCGAGGACCTGCGGGCGTCAGGGACGCCGGCGATCTTCGGCGACGCCGGGCACGAGCTGGTGCTGGAGCGCGCGCATCTCGAGCGGGCGATCCTGCTCGTCGTCGCGCTCCCGGATCCTCAAACCTCTCGGCGCGTCATCGACTTCGCGCGCCGCGCCAACGAACGCATCGGCGTCGTCGCTCGGGCGCACAGCAAGGACGCCGCCGAATACCTCCGCAAGGCGGGCGCGAACGAGGTCGTCCTCGGCGAAGAGGAGCTCGCGATCGAGATGACCGGGTACGCGCTGCACCGCCTCGGGGTCTCGCCGCAGGAGGTCGCGCTGATCGCTCGCGGCCTGCGGGCGCGGAGTTAGCTCGAGGGAACGTCCCAGTCCATCGGCACGACGTGCACCCAGGTCTGTCCCGGAGACAGGTAGATCTTCTGTCCGTAGAAGCTGGTGAAGGTGAATGGGTCGAAGTTCGTGGCGCGCGACCAGGTCCCGTCCTGGCGCCGTCCGTCGCGGAAGACCGACGCCGGGCCGCTTCCGGTCATGCGCATGTCCAGGCTCGCGGCGCCGCCGGCGTCGTCGCGGACGTCGGTCGCCCAGATGTCGGTCTTGATGATCACGATCGTCTTGGCCATGATCCAGACCCCGTTCGCGCCGTCGACCTCGAGAACCGGACGCGCGCCGTTCGACTGGTAGCGCAGGTACACGTTGGCGTTCGCATCCCAGTCGTAGCGCACGCGGGCGTCGGCGCGATAGGGAACGGTGAGACTGCCGGCCGGGACGCTGCCCAGGAATCCGCCCATCGTGGGCGGGTGATTCGCCTGCGCCAGGAAATCCCAGCGCGGGACGCTGACCGCTCCACCACCGCCGACCTCGTTGGTCGCGCGGCGGAGCTCGGCGGATGAGGTGAACAGGTTGTGCGGGGCCACCTTGCCGTCCACATTGGTCCGGTAGAAGGCGTTGCCCTGCCCGATCTGCGGCGAGACGCCCACGTAGTAGCCGGCCGCGATGTCCTCCCGGACGAGGCGCTCCATGAGCTGCGATGCGCCGGAGAACACGAGGGACCCCCGCACCATGGGCGTCGTGTAGCGATCGGAGAAGCGGACGCTACGGACCGCTCCGATCGTGCCCGGGTCCTGGGAGTGGTAGTACGCCGCGAGGCGGGTGATGAACCCTTCGACCAAGAGCTCCCAGACCATGTCGGCCTGGCTGATGCCGTAGTGCGGCCGCGCGGCGGGGGCGTTGTCGATCTTCACGGCGAGCGGCCGGCGCGTGACGAGAGGCCCGCCTGCCGCGATCGGCATCCCGTTCAAGGGCCAGCAGGCCGAGCACGCGAGCTTCTGGACCTCGTTCGCCGGGGTCACCCACTGGTCCGCGGCCCAGACCAGCGTCTTGCCGCCGCTCGTCAGGACCCCGATGTGCGTGACGGCGTTGTCGTCCGAGGAAACCGTCGCGACGTCAGCCTTGCCGTCCTTGTTCCAGTCGCCGGCCAAGAGCTGCGTCGACGCCCAGGGGATCGCGCCCGGCGGAAAAGCGACGCCGATCGGGTCACGGAGCGCGTGCCCCTCCGAGGCGAACATGAGATGCACGCGGGACGAGCCGTCCGGGTACGCGTAGAGATCGAGGATGTCGGCCTGCTTGTCGCCGTCGACGTCGGCCGCCGTGAAGCGGGCCTTGCTGATGTCGAAGAAGCCCGACGGGGACGTCCACCGGCCCGACCACCCCGCGCTCGGCCACAGCGCTCCCACGGGGGTCGAGTCGAAGACATGGACCTTTATCGAGAAGTCCGGGTACTGGTAGATCATCGCCACCTGATCGGAGCCGGTCGCCCGCGTGAACCGTCCGGCCACGAACCGCGCCTTCGTTGCGTCGATCTGGCCGGGCCCCGAGTCGTAGATGCCCCAGTCGCCACCCCACCGCAGCCCCGAGAGCGTGGACTCGAGGTAGAGCAACTTCAGCTGGAAGTTGTCGAGCGCGTAGGGGATCACGATGCCCGTGCGACCGCCGGCGGAAGGGTTCCAGACGCCGGGCAATAAGTCGCGCACGCGGTTCCAGTCGAAGTTGGTGTGGCGGAACCAGCCCTGGTTTCCCTGATACGTGAAGCTCGTCCCGGTCGAGAGCCACACGACGACGTGGACCGTGAACCCACCGTTGTTGTAGAGGGCCGCGATGTCGCTCTTGGCGTCGGCGTTGAGGTCGAGCGACGCGACCTTCATGCGGCCGAGATCGAACTGGCCCGCACCCGCGACGAACCACTGCGTCGCGTTCAGCTTCACGTCCCCGGCCGCGCGGTCGTGCACGACGATGCGAAGTCCGAGGTCGTCGTTCGGGTCGTAGAGCGTCGCGATCTGCTGAGAGCCCGCGCCCTTGAAGTCGCCGACGACCGAGTACCCCTGGGCGAGCGTTTGCGCGCCCGCGACACCGCGCGAGGGCGACGCGGCCGGGATCAGCCAGAGCGTCGAGATGAAGAACGCGAGCACGAACGAGAGGAACGTGCGCGATTTCATCCCCGAGCACTTTACCGCACGACGACCGTCTCGCCGACCCTTCACGCGCATAGAGGAACGCTCGCCCGCTCGTTCCGATACGCGTCCGATCCGCCCTCGCTACGCGAAGGTCCGTTCCTCGTAGGGGGTGTCGCCGATGGCGTCGGCCTTCTTGCGTCCGGAGAGGAGGTGCTCGGCCATGGTGATCCCCATCTCCGAGGCGATGTCCATGTCGACGTATTTGTAGAGGCCCTGCCGCCCGCCGGTGACCAGGTTCTCGAACCGCTGGAGCTCCTTCGAGATCGTCGCGATCGCTTCCTCGTAGCCCACGACGTAGACGGGGTAGCCGAAGGTCGTACGCAGCACGACCGCCTCGCGCAGGTCACCCGGCTCGCAGAACCCCTCCGCCGCGAGCTCCGCCGTGCAGCGGCGGCCCAGCTCCTCCGCGGAGGAGGTCCAGACCGCGTCGCCGACCGCGCAGGTGACGTCGCAGAGCACGACGGTTTCGCCGGGCGGGCAGATCTCGGTTCCGCCGTAGTTGCGGGTCTCGGAGACGCGGTTGAAGAGCTTGTCCTGGTAGTAGATCGACTGCGCCGGGAGAACGCTGGGCTTGGCGAAGCGCAGACCGACGATCGTGAGCGCCCGGAACCGGAGGACATCCGCCGCCGCGCGGGCCTGGGGCGTGATCGTGTCTCCCATGAGCCGCATGAGCGCCGGCAGCGGAAGCGTGTTGACGACGCGGTCGGCCGCGATCCGCTCTTCGGGTCCCTCGGCGCGGAACACATCGACGCCGTCCTCCGTGCCGGATGCGAGAAGGCACAGCTGCCCGTCCTTGCCCGTCGGCGCCACGCGGCGGAAACGGACGCCGGTGGCGCGGTCGCCCTCGACGTCCACACCGGTCACGAGCGCCCGGGTGAGGATGCGGTTCTCGCTGTTGGCGGCGCGCACGCGCTCGGCCATGCGCTGCGCGATGAGGCCGGCGCCTTTCGGCGGGTAGTAGAGCTCGACGACGAGCGGCGCGTACTTGTGCTCGCCCTCGGTGATCTTGTCGAGCCCTTTGCGGAAGGAGCTCACCGCCACCTTCCAGAGGTTGATCTGCGGGATCCGGTGCTGCGCGAAGCTTGCGGCGAGCCGCGAGGGCGGCATGCCCCAGACCTTCGCCGTATAGGGACCGAAGAACATCCCGTAGAGGGTGCGGCCCATGCCCTGGACGACCCAGTCCTCCGCCGAGACGATGCGTCGCGGCCGGAATCGCCTCCGGAGCACCTCGATGAGGTAGTCGAAGAATGCGCGCGCGGCGAGGAGCGGCGACATGCTGCGCGCGATGTCGGCAGCCTCCAGCGGGTATTTGTAGTACTTGCCGCGGAATTTGATGCGCACGTTCTTCGCTCGCGCCGGGAAGCCGTCGTGCGCGATGGCCTTGAACATGTCCAGCACCCGGCGGTTCCGGGCGTGATAGGCGTGGGGTCCGAAGTCGTACCCGGCGCCGCTCGAATCGCGCAAGGTCGTCCCGAGGCCGCCGAGGAAATCCTGCGCCTCGAGCAGCGTCACTCGCTCACCGCGTTCCGCGAGGGTGAAGGCCGCGGCGAGGCCGCACACGCCTCCGCCGAGCACGACGGTATGACCCACGGGACCTCCTGGGGACTCGGGTTAGGGTAGCCGGTAGGTCTTGAGGTCGCTCGCAACGCGCGTGCCAGCCGCGACGTCGCGAGTGATCGTGCTGCCGATCACGATCGCGGCCCCGTCATCGATCCGGACGCCGCTCGAGATGACGCTGCCGGGCCCGATCCACACGCCGTCGCCGATGAGCGCGCTGCCCGCGATGACCGTGCCCGCCGTGATGAGGCAGTTGCGTCCGATGCGCACCGAGTGCGCGACGTGCACGAGGTTGTCGACCTTGGTGTCGTCTCCGATGAACGTGGAGACGCGGAAGAGGCTGCGGTCGACGGCGCAGAGCGCCTGTATCTCGACCCGCGCGCCGATCTCCACCGATCCCGCATGGGGAACGCGCTCGTTCCGCGCGCCGTAGTCGCGGTCCGCGCGCGAGGCCCGGCCCTGGCGCATCGCCGGGCCCTTGAACTCGAACCCCTCCGCGCCGAGGACCGTGCCGGCGCGGATCGTCGCCTCGTCGCCGATCGTGACGCGCTCGAGGACGGTCGCGTTCGGCTCGACGGTGACGCGGGCGCCGATCCGCACGTTCCGCGGTGCGACGTAGGCCCGCTCGTGGACCTTCGCCGAAGGGTCGATGACCGTCGCGAAGTCGCGCCAGTAGAAGTCCGTCCGCTCGTGAAGCGCCCGATGGATCGCGTAGAAGTCGCGCTCGGGCTGGTCCGAGGTAGCCAATCCGGTCGGCGCGGCGATCCGCTCGGCGAGCGCCGGCGTCGTGATCACCGCGGCCGCGCGACTCTTTTCGAGCTTCGCGATCGCGCGCTCGTCGACCGCGTACACGAGGGCCCGTGCCGCCTCCGGTCCGAGGAGCGCGAGGTCGCTGAAGTCCACGTCCCGCACGACGCGTACGCGAGCGAAGCCGGCGACTTCCGCGATGCGCATCGCGGCTACTTTATCCGCGTGCGCGTTCCAGGCGACGCCGACGTTCGCGGCTACCTCGAGGATCGTCCGCTGTTCTGCTTCACGACGGACATCGAGTGGTCCCCGGAGTGGGCGATCAAGGAGACGTTCGCGCTCGCCTGGGGACACGGCGTGCCGCTTGTGCCGTTCGTCACGCACCGCTCCGAATGGATCACGAGCCACTTTGGTCCGACGCTCGCGGACGCTGGCATCCATCCGAACTTCTTACCCGGAAGCACGCACGGCGCGAACGCGGACGAGGTCATCGCCTCGCTGACGGAGCTTGCCCCCGGAGCGCGCTCGTTCCGGGCGCACTGCTTCTACGACGACACGCGCACGTTGCGAAAGCTCGCGGACCGTGGATTCACGCACGACTCGAATGCGTGCGCATTCCTACAGCCGCTGCTCGCGCCGATGCGGACCGTGACGAACATCCTCCGTTTCCCCGTGTTCTGGGAGGACGATGTCCACTCCACGTTCGGGTTCGAGTGGACGCTCGACGCGCTCCGGCCGGCGCTCGATACCCCCGGCCTCAAGATCGTGAACGTGCATCCCCTCCGCGTCGCGTTGAACGTCGCGAACGAGGCGACGTGGGAGCACACCCGCCGACGCTACGAGCCGCTCGGGAGCACTCCAGACGCCGCCGCGCCGGGACGGGGCACGCGCACTCTGCTCGAGGAGCTCTTCAACTACGCGACGCGTAACGACAGTCGCGCGTACACGCTCGATGAGCTGTATCGCCGCGCTGTCGACCGCGGCTTCGCCCTCACGCGCTCGTAGACTTGCCTCATGCGCGTCGCCGCGATCCAGGCGCTCGAGCACCACCTTCCCGAACGGCGCGTGACGAACGACGAGCTCGCCGCGCTCTATCCGGGCTGGACTGCCGAGAAGATCTTTGAGAAGACCGGCATCCGCGAGCGCCGCGTCGTCGGCAAGGGCGAGCAAGCGTCGGATCTGGGCGTCGCGGCCGCCGAGAAGCTGCTCGAGCGGACCGGGTTCGACCGCCGGAAGGTCGACCTCCTCCTTTATTGCACGCAGAGCCCGGACTACTTCCTGCCGACCACCGCCTGCCTCGTCCAGGACCGGCTCAAGCTGCCGACCACGGCGGGAGCGTTCGACTACAACCTCGGCTGCTCGGCGTTCCCCTACGGACTCGCGATGGCGCGCGGCCTGATCGAGACCGGCGCGGCGGAGAACGCGCTCCTGGTCATGGCCGAGACCTACTCGCGCTTCATGCACGAACGTGACAAGAGCGTGCGCACGCTCTTCGGCGACGCGGCGAGCGCGACCTTGATCACCGCGGCCGACCGCGAGGGCCCGACGCTCGGCCCGTTCGTCTTCGGCACCGACGGCTCGGGCGGCGGGAACCTCATCGTCCGGCGCGGTGGCCTGCGCGAGCCCCTCGGCGGCGAGCCGCTCGAGGAGAAGACTGATGACAGCGGCAATGTCCGGACCGACGCGAACCTCTACATGAACGGCCCGGCGATCCTCGAATTCACCATCCGGCGTATCCCGCCGGTCGTGTCCGAGCTGTTCCGCCGTGCCGAGATCACGATGAACGACGTCCGCTGGGTGATCTTCCACCAAGCGAACGAGTACATGCTGCGGTTCCTGCAGAAGCGGATCGGCATCCCCGAGGAGAAGTTCGCAGTGCACTTCGCGCACTGCGGGAACACCGTCTCGTCGACGATCCCGATCGTCCTGCAGCACGTCGTCGACGAGGGCAAGGTCGATCGCGGCGACCTCGTGATGGCCGTGGGGTTCGGGGTCGGCTACTCCTGGGGCGCGAGCCTGATCCGCTGGTCGCCCGATCCGTGACCCGCGATGATTTCCTCCGCGCGCTGCGCCAACGCCTCGACTGGCCCGACCTCGGCCCGCAGACGCCGCTCAAGGGCAACGAAAAGTGGGACTCGCTCGCGCAGGTCGACGTCGTCATGCTCGCCCAGGAGGAGCTGGGTGAGACCCTCTCCGCCGATGCGTTGCAGCGGGTCGCCAATGGCAAGGAACTGCTCGCGCTCGTCGACGGACGGCTGAACGGATGAGGCTCGTCGCGGTGTCGCTCCCGGCGTTTCTCTTGCTCGCGGCCTGCGCCACGTCCACCGACCGAGGAGCTGGTCCCCTCGCGGGCGATCGAGCTCAGCTCGTCGCCGTCTTCGAATCCACGGCGATCGAGATCGCCGTTTGGCACGAGAACGGTCTATGGTCCGGGGGCAGCCGCGCCGGTCCGGGGCAGTCGCCGTTCCGCGTCCCCCCGGCGAAAGCATCGCCGCTTGCTACTTCGACGGAACGTCCACGAACAAGGCCCATCCCCCCGAGGGAGCTGCGCCGCCCGTGTTCCAGCGCATGCTGTTCTTGCTCGACGGCCAAGGACTCGCACTCGAATGGCACGGCGGTTCGAAGACGCAGCTGCCGTTGGCGCGACCTGGCTAACGGCGCAGAGACTCCTTGACCAGCCCCGGTATGTCGCTCGGCGCGTTCGCGACCGGAATCCCCGCTTCCTCGAACGCGCGAACCTTCGATTCCGCGGTGCCCTGATTCCCTGAGACGATCGCGCCGGCGTGGCCCATGCGCTTGCCCGGCGGCGCCGAGCGGCCCGCGATGAACGCGACCGCGGGCTTCTTGCCTTCCGAGCGCATGTACTCGGCGGCGCGCTCCTCGGCGTTGCCGCCGATCTCGCCGACAATGACGATGGCCTCCGTCGCGGTGTCCTCGTTGAGCAGCCGAACGGCGTCCGGGGTCGGCAATCCGATGACCGGATCGCCGCCGACGCCGATGCAGGTCGACTGGCCCAGCCCGGCGCGCGTCAGCAGGTCGGCGATCTCGTACGTCAGCGTGCCGCTGCGCGAGACAAAGCCGACCCCGCCGGGCGAGAAGTTCTCGGCCGGCATGATCCCGATCTTGCTTTGACCTGGAGTGATCGCGCCCGGCCCGTTGGGTCCGACCAGTGTCGTGGCGCTCGTCTCGAGCACCGCCGCAACCTTGAGCATGTCGGCGACGGGTATGCCTTCGGTGATCGCGATCACCAGCTCGATCTGCGCGTCGATCGCCTCGAGGAGGGCGTCCATCGCCGCGGGCGCCGGGACGAACACGATGGACGCGTTCGCGCCGGTCTCCTCGACCGCGCTCGCGACCGTATCGAACATCAGGATGCCGTCGATCGTCGTACCGCCCTTGCCGGGCTTCGTCCCGCCGACGACGTTCGTGCCGTACTCCTTCATGCGCTCCGCGTGGAAGCGGCCTTCGCGGCCCATCCCCTGGACGATGACGCGCGTGTCGCGCCCGAGCAGAACGCTCACGCTCTCGCCGGCTCCTTCGCGAGCCTCACGGCCTCCGCGGCCGCGTCGTCCATGGTCTCGCGCGATTCGAGAGGTGCGCCCTCGAGCAGACGGCGTCCGGCTTCGGCCTCGGTCCCCGAGAGACGCACCACGAGCGGCACGCGCGGCGGGTGCGCCTGGATCACGTCGAGGATGCCCTTCGCGACCTCGTCGCCACGCGTGATGCCGCCGAAGATGTTGATGAGCACGCTCCGTACCCGCGGGTTCGCCAGCACGATCTCGAGCGCCGCCTTGACCACCGCTTCCTTCGCGCCGCCGCCGACGTCGAGGAAATTCGCGGCGCGGCCGCCGGCGTTCCGGACGGCGTCGAGCGTGGCCATCACCAGGCCCGCGCCGTTGCCGATGATCCCGACGTCTCCGTCGAGCTGCACGAAGCTGAACCCGAGTCCGCGCGCCCGTTCCTCGGCCTCCTCGTCGGCGGAGACCTCTTTCATCTTCGCGAGCTCGGTCTGCCGGTAGAGCGCGTTGTCGTCGACGTCGAGCTTCGCGTCGCCCGCGATCACGGAGCCGTCCCTCTGCACAAAGAGCGGGTTGATCTCGACGAGCATCGCGTCCGTCTCGACGTAGACGCGGTAGAGCCGTCGCGCGATCTCGACGACGGCCTCGCGCTGCGCCTCGGGGACGCCCGCCGCGAACGCGAGCGAACGCGCTTCGAAGGGCAGCAGCCCGAGCAGGGGGCTCGGCCACCCGCGCGCGATCGCTTCGGGCCGGGAGGCGGCGACCTCCTCTATGTCCACGCCGCCGACGGTCGAAAGCATGACCACGGGGCGCCGGCGATCACGGTCGAGGGTGATCCCGAGGTAGAGCTCGCTCGCGACATCGGCCGCGCGCTCGACGTAGACCTTCCCGACGCGCAGCCCTTTGATGTCCATGCCGAGGATCCCGGACGCGGCGGCTTTCGCGTCCGACGGCGTCTTCGCGACCTTGATGCCGCCGGCCTTGCCGCGCCCGCCCACATGTACCTGCGCTTTCACCGCCACCGGCGCCCCGATCGCCTTCGCGGCGGCCTCGGCCTCCTGCGGCGTCGTCGCAACGCGACCGTCCGGAATGGGAATGCCCGCGCGCGCGAGCACTTCTTTGGCCTGATGCTCGTGGAGCTTCACGGGGCGGGCCGAACATAGCACCGCCGGCGGTCAGCGCGCTGGCGATCGCCTCGCGTTGCTCACGCCCTCCGCGATCTCGCGTGCCAGACCATCGGCACGCTGACGCAGCGCGCGGTACTGCGTTGGCTTCAGGACAGACTGGGCGTGCTCGATGAGCCGTTGAGCGTCATCGAGACGTTGCGCGGCGAGCGCCACCGATACGGCCGCGAGCTCGGCGATCGCCTGGGCCGCCACGTTGGTGGGCGGTGCGATGCGCATGGCGGTCTCGGCAGACGCGCGTGCGGTCTTGCGATCGCCGCGTGAGAGCGCGACCGCGCTGCGGGTCGCCTCGAGGCGCGCGATCGCCTCGCGGTGCGTCGGCATGCGCGTGGCATCGAGCTTGTCCAGGACTTCCTCGAGCAGCTCGAGCGCGCCGTCTTTATCGCCCGCCTGCTCGCGAGCCCGCGCCGCCGTTTCCGCGGCACGCGCGAGCGGACCGGGGCCGCCGATCTCGCGCGCCAGGGCCAGCGCCTCCTCGGCCGCGGCCCGCGCCTGCGTGTTGTTCCTCGCGAGGAGGACTCGCGCCCAAGCTTCGGCGGCCTTGAAGGCATCCAGCCGTCTCCCCGAGCGCCGAGCCAGCTCCACCGCCTCCTGCGCATGCGACCGCGCCAGGTCGACCTCGCCTCGCTCCAGCTCGTTGAGTGCGATCTCCGCCAGGCAGGAGACCTCCCACTGCTCGCTGCCTGCCGCGCGTATCTGCGCGAGCGCGTCCGCGAGAAGCTTCGCCTGGTCGTCGAGCCGGCCGGTCACGCCGACAGGCTCGCTCGACGCCCAGACCGCGTACGCGATCATCCCCGGGTCGCCGGTCTTGCGTGCGGCCGCCACCGCCTCTGCGAAGAGGTCCTCGGACGCGGGAAGGTCGTCGAAGATGGTGACCGACGACGCGCGCCAGATGAGAAGGCGCACCAGATCGTCGCTCGGTCCGATCGCCCGGGCCGCGGCGATGGCCTGATCGAGCGCTCCGATCGACGACGAATCCGACTCCAACCGAAGCTTGATGATCGCGGAGAGTGCGTCCGCTCCGGCACGCTCGACCACCGGAAGACCGCCCGCTTCGGCGACCGCGAGCGCGCGGTCGTTCAGCTCGCGAGCGCCGCGGAACTCCCCGCGCGAGGATGCCGCGGCAGCGCACCGCGAGAGAAGCGCGAACGCCCGCCTGCCGAGCTCCGTGACGCGCGGGTCGTCCAGCTCGTGAGCGGTCTGAAACGCGCGTTCGGCGTGATACGCGATGATCTCCGCGTACTCAAGCGCGCGCTCGCCCGCCGTGGTCTCGAGCCAGCGCGCGTAGTGATCGTGCACTTTCGTTCGCTCGGCCTTCGAGAGCGACGCGTAGGCGACGTCTCGGATCAGGCCGTGGCGGAATGCGAAGGTCTGTGATCCGGACGGGCCGCGCCGACCTGTCCGACCGACGAGTCCCCGACGCTGCGCCTCGTCGAGGTCAGCGGCCTCCGACTCGGCGCGGGTCGCGGCACCCGGCAACGCGTCGAGCCAGAAGTCTCGCCCGCAGACGCTCGCTTCCTGGATGAGGCGCTTCGTCGACGGCGTCGTCGCGTCCAGGCGCGCCGCGATGACGCCGTGCAGGGTGGGTGGGACGACCGCGCCCGAACCCTGGTCTACCAGGATCCGGACGTACTCCTCCACGAAGAGCGGGTTTCCTTCGGTCCGCGAGACGATCTCCGCCACGCGTTCGTCCGCGCGATCTTCGAGCAAGGCGCGGGCGAGCTGCGCCGTCTCCTCTTCATCGAGCGCTTCGAGCGTGAGCGCCATCGCGTTTCGACCGGAGCCCCACGTCGGCCGACGAACGAGAACCTCCGGCCGCCCGAGGCACAGGAGGAGGAATGGCGCGCGGAGGTGCTCGAGCATCTCCTCGAGGAGGGCGAGCATGGGCTCCTCGGCCCAGTGGAGATCTTCGATGACGACCGCCGCCGGCGCGGTCTTGAGCCGGGCCTCGAGGTACCGCGCCATGCCGAGCGCGAGCTCGCGTCGGCGTCCGTCCGAGCTCAGGTCGGTCGGTGCGACGCGTTCGTCCGCCAGCGCCAGCGCGGTGAGCTCGCGCGCGATGGCGCGCGCCTCGACCTCGTCGCGGTCGACGATCGCTCCGACGCGTGACTCGATCTTGCCCTTCGCCGCGTCGCGCGAGTCCGTCGGCGTGATGCCGGCCTCGACGCGGATCAGCTCCTGGAGCGGCCAGTATGTGATCCCGTTGCCGTACGGCGGACACGCCACGCGAGCCCAGGGCTCCGAGCCAAGCCGCAGCAGGAACTCGCTCGCGAGACGGGACTTACCGATGCCCGCATCGGCATACACGGTGACCAGGTGCGGGCGTCCGCTCCTTCCGACCCGCCGGTAGATCTCGCTCAAGAGGCCGAGCTCGGCCTCGCGTCCGACGAAGGGGCTCGCGGCCTGGCTGGGCTCCATCGGCGATCGAGCGAAGACGCCCACCGCCGGCGCGGCTTCGATTGGCCCCATCCCCTTTGTCTCGACCACGCGAGAGGGCCCGTACGTGATGCGCCCCCGTGTGAGCTGACGCGTGAGCGGACCCACGAGGATCTCGCCTGGCTGAGCGCTCTGCTCGAGGCGCGCGGCGACGATCACCGGGCCACCCGTCACCAGGAACTCCGCGCCGTCGCTGTCGCCCGTGACGACCTCCCCGGTGTTGATGCCGATACGCAGCGTGAAGCCGGGGCGGCCTTCGCCGCCTGTGGACGAGACGGCCGCGCGAATCGCCATGCCGGCCTTCACCGCGCGCTCGGCGTCGTCCTCGTGCGCGGCCGGGACGCCGAAGACGGCCATCACCGCATCCCCGATGAATTT
This sequence comes from Candidatus Limnocylindria bacterium, assembly GCA_036002305.1. Lineage (GTDB taxonomy): Bacteria > Chloroflexota > Limnocylindria > P2-11E > P2-11E > 3-1-20CM-2-70-9. The sequence continues at coordinate 15,048 of DASYTL010000039.1, read as the reverse complement.
CTCGACGGTCGCGCCGTGAGCGACGAGCGTCTCGCGCGTCTGCGCGAACGTTCGCCCGAGCGCGGCTCGGAGTACCTCCGCGTCGTACGACCTCGTCGTCCCGCTCGAATCGACGATGTCGGCGAAGAGGACGGTCACGATCTTGCGCTCTTGCGGCACGGTCAAAGTCTAGAAGTCGGTACGTAGCCACTTGACGGCGCGGCGAGTATCTCCGTTCGGAGTCGCACGACAGGAGGAGCGGAGATGCCCTGGCATCGTCACATCGCGCTCGAGGCGCTCTTCGAAGCGGATCAAGCGGCACCCGGCTCCAGGATGGGGCCCGCCCGGCTCGCTCGGCGATCGTGGGAGCCTTCGGACGCCGAAGAGCTCGCGAGGGCGTTCATACGCGCGGTCGGCAAGCCCCGTTTCGGCGGGTTCGTCGTCCGCGAGGTCAGCGTCACCAGCCTGCGACCGGGCATCAAGATGCTGAGGGAAATGGTGCGCGCGGAAGTCGCGCGAACGGGCCCTCGGTCGTCGGCGAAGAAGCCCGGCCGCTCGCGGACACGGCGCCCGACCAGAGCCTGAGACGCGTCTCCGTCGTCGGGTCGACGGGCTCGGGGAAGACGACTCTCGCGCGCGAGCTCGCGCGCTCGCTCGGCGTCCGCCACGTCGAGCTCGACGCGTTGTTCTGGGAGCCGCGCTGGAAAATGGCCGACCCCGAGGTCTTTCGCGCTCGGGTCGCCAGCGCGATCGCTCAAGATGCGTGGGTCGTCGACGGCAATTACACGGGCGTGGGCGCGCGCGACCTCGTGTGGGCGCGGGCGGACACGATCATCTGGCTGGACTACTCGTTATGGCGGTGCCTTCGTCGGCTCGTGCCCCGGATCGTCGAGCGCATCCGCGACCAGGAGGAGCTGTGGCCGGGAACCGGCGATCGCGAATCGATCGGCAACGCCGTCTTCGCCAAGGATCCGCTCGTTTGGTTCGCCATCCGGACCCACCGCGGCCGCCGGCGCAGGACCGTGGACGCGCTCGCGCGCCCCGAGTTCGCGCACCTCGAGGTCCATCGCTTCCGCCGGCCGGTGGAAACCGAGCGATGGCTCTCGCGTATATAGAGGAGTCGTGACCGCCACCGCCGTCGCCTCCCGTCCCGCAGTGGCCGTCCGCGGCGTCGCGTACGACTGGGTGGCCGTCGTCGCGAGCGCGTGGCTCCTCGGAGGCCTCTTCTGGGACGGCTGGGCGCACGGCTATTCGCTCCCCGACTCATTCTTCACGATCTGGCACGCGGCCTTCTACTCCGGGTTCCTGGCGTCCGCGCTCGTCATCCTCGGGCCCGCGATCATCCGCGCGCCCGCGATCGGCCTGCGCGCCTCGGTACCGGCGGGCTACGGCTGGGCGGCGATCGGCGTCCTCGTCTTCGGGTTCGGCGGCGTATTCGATCTCGTCTGGCACACCGCGTTCGGCATCGAGAGCAATCTCGATGCGCTCTTTTCGCCGAGCCATTTGGTGCTCGGCACCGGCATGGCGCTCATCGTCTCGGGACCGCTGCGCGCCGCGTGGGCCCGGCGCGAGTCCGGCGTGCCCGCGGTGATCTCTATCACGATGCTGCTCTCGCTCTTCACCTTCTTCTCGCTCTTCGCCGGCCCGTACTCGACCGTGCTCGGCGCGAACCCGCGGCCGGGGGGCGGGACCGAGAACGTCATCGCGCGCTCGCTTCTCGGCATGTACCTCTTCAGCGGCCTCGTCGTCGGCTGCGCACTGGTGGCCCTTCGTCGCGGCACGCTGCCGGTCGGGGCGATGACGCTCCTCGTGGGCCTGAACGGCATCGCCATGATCCTCATGCGCGGCCACGCGTCGCTGCAGGTCCAGGTGATCTTCTCGGTCGTCGCGATCGGCGCGGGGATCGTCGGCGATCTGCTCCTCTGGCGGCTGCGACCCTCTTCCGACCGCCTCGCCGCGTTGCGGGCTTTCGCCTTTGCCGTGCCGGTGGCGTACTTCACCCTGTACTTCACGGCAGTCCTCGCGCTCGCGGGTACCTGGTGGACGGTGCACTTCCTGACCGGATCGATCGTCCTGTCTGGCGTCGTCGGCCTGCTCACGAGTTACGTGTTCGCGGGGAGCACAGCGGAGCTTCCGGCGGTACCGCGACCGTAGCGGCCGTCCTGGCCCGCGGATTGCGTGCGCGCCTGTCGTGACTTTCAGAGGGAATCAGCCACTCGACCCGTCGCAGGTCGAGGATGCGCGCGGGCGCGGCGGCGGCCTCGGCGGGCCGATCGTGGTCGGGGGCGGCGGTCTCGGGATCCTCATCCTCATCGCCGCGCTCCTCCTTGGAGCCGATCCGGCCGCGCTGCTGTCGGGTCCGCAGGGCGGGCCCATCGAAGGAGCGCCATCGCTGCAGGAGTGCCGCACCGGCGCGGACGCCAACCGCCGCGACGACTGCCGCATCGTCGGATTCGTGGACAGCATCCAGAAGTACTGGGGCGACGAGTTCTCGCGCCGCGGCGAGACGTACCTCCCGGCGAAGACGGTGATCTACACCGGCTACGTGCAGGCCGGGTGCGGGCTCGCGAGCGCCGCGCAGGGTCCCTTCTACTGCCCCGAGGACGAGAAGGTGTATCTCGACATCGCCTTCTTCCAGGAGCTGAGGCAACGTTTCGGCGCGCGAGGCGGACCGTTCGCCGAGGGCTACGTCGTCGCGCACGAATACGGGCATCACGTGCAGAACCAGCTCGGCGTGCTGCAGCAGGGCGGGTCGCGCGGCGCGTCGATCCGCGTCGAGCTTCAGGCCGATTGCCTCGCCGGCGTCTGGGCGCACCACGCCGCGGCGACCGGCTATCTCGAGCAGCCGACGCCCGACGAGGTCGCCCAGGCGCTCGATGCCGCGGCGGCGGTGGGCGACGATCGGATCCAGCGCGAGACGCAGGGCTACGTCACGCCCGAGCAGTGGACCCATGGGTCGTCCGCCCAGCGGATGCAGTGGTTCCAGAGCGGCTATCAGACGGGCGACATGGATCGCTGCGACACTTCTTCCGTACGCTGACGGGAGGTATTCAAGTGGCGGCCACCAGAGAAGCGCGCGCCGTGTGGAACGGCGATCTCATGTCCGGAACGGGCGCGGTGAGCGCGGCGTCGAGCGGAAAGTTCAGCGACCTGCCGGTCTCGTGGAGCGCGCGGACCGAATCGCCCGGCGGCAAGACAAGCCCCGAGGAGCTGCTCGCGGCGGCGCACGCCTCGTGCTTCGCGATGGCGCTGTCCGCCGATCTCGCCCGCGCGGGCACACCACCGAAGCGTCTCGAGGTGAGCTCGAAGGTCACCTTCGACAAGGTGGGCGACAAATGGACGGTCGTCTCGAGCGCGCTCGACGTAACGGGGGAGGTGCCCGGGGCGGACGCGGCCAAGTTCAGGCAAGCCGCGGAGGGCGCCAAGGAGAACTGCCCGATCTCGCGCGCCCTCAAGGGGAACGTGAACCTGTCGGTCAACGCGACGCTCAGGTAGCGTATCGACAGCCCGCGGCCGTGCCCCCACAATCCCGCCCGCTGAGTCGGCCAGCTCAGAGGAGGGGATATGCGGCTACCGGTCGCGTTCGCCGCGGCACTCGCGTTGGTCGTTTCGTTCACCGTTTTCGCCACATCCGCGGACGCGGGAGCAGGGCCCCTGCGTCAGGTCATCGCGGTGCTACGCGATGACGTCGATTCCGACTCGATCGCGAGCGAGCACGCGTATCGCTTCGGGGCGCACGTCAGCCACGTGTACGGCGCGGTGCTCCGCGGCTACGCCGCGCGCGTCCCCGAGCGAGTGATCGAATCGCTCAAGCGCGATGCGCGCGTCGCGTTCGTCGAGGACGATCGCCTGCTGTGGGCGACGGACACCGTTCCGACGGGCGTTGACCGCATCGAAGGCGACAAGAGCAGCCAGCTCTCGGGCGACGGAGCCGGATCCGTGGGGACCGGGGTCGCGATCATCGACACCGGGATCTCGCCGCACTCCGAGCTGAACATCGCGGGCGGGTACAACTGCGCAGGGTTCTTCTTCGTCAACCGCAACGCGTGGACCGACGGCAACGGGCACGGCACGCATGTCGCCGGCACCGTCGCGGCGAAGGACAACGGCGCGAACATCGTGGGTGTCGCTCCGGGCGCGCCCCTCTGGGCTGTCCGCGTGCTGAGCAGCAACGGCTCGGGCTACCTCTCGTGGATCATCTGCGGCATCAACTGGGTCGCGAACAACGCCGCGGCCAAGGGCATCAAGGTCGCGAACATGAGCCTCGGTGGCGGCGGCTCGGATGACGGCAACTGCGGCAACTCGAACAACGACTCGATGCACAAGGCGATCTGCAACGCCGTGAACAACAAGGGCGTCACGTTCGTCGTCGCCGCGGGGAACAGCAACGCGAACTTCGCGACGTTCACCCCGGCCGCCTACAACGAGGTCCTCACGGTGACCGCGGTTGCCGACTTCAACGGACAGCCCGGCGGGGGCGCCGTCCCCACCTGCCGTACCGATGTCGACGACACGGCGGCGGACTTCAGCAACTGGACCACCCCGGGAAGCGCGGACGCGTCGCACACGATCGCCGCGCCCGGCGTTTGCATCACCTCGACATGGAACAACGGCGGCTACAACACGATCTCCGGTACGAGCATGGCCTCGCCGCACGCGACCGGCACGGTCGCGCTCTGCATCTCGAGCGGCGCCTGCGCGGGCCTGACGCCGGCGCAGATCGTCCAGAAGATGCGCGCGGACGCGGCCGCGAACGCTGCCGCCGACCCGACGTACGGCTTCGCGGAAGACGCGAGCTCGGGCGGCACGAAGTACTACGGCCACCTGATCTACGCCGGCGGGTACTGAGAACTACACGGACGAAAAACAAGAGCGAAGGCCCCGGGCTTGACCGGGGCCTTCCGTTTGTCCGTGAAGCTACGGCGGGCGAGTAGCATGGCCGGCGGCCGCGAGGCAAAGGGGGAGAGTGCCATGGGAGAGTCCGAAAGCGTTCTGCGCGCCGCTCTCGACGTTGCGAACCGTCACGACCTCGATCGGTTCTTCACGTATGTCGCCGACGACGTGAAGTTCGTCAATCCCGTCACCGGACCGACGGACAAGACCGGCATGCGCGGCTTCCACGACGCGTTCTTCACGGCGTTCCCGGACATCCACTACCGCATCGATCGGTTGATCACCTCAGGTGACAGCGTGATTGTGGAGATCACAGTGACCGGTACGAATACCGGCGCCTTCATGGGAATGCCACCCACGAAAAAGCCGGTGGAGATCACCCTCGCCTTCGCGGTGGATACGAAGAACGGCAAGATCAGCGAGTGGCATTCCTACTTCGACCAGGTCGCGCTGCAGAAGCAGCTCGGCATCCTGCCGGAGGCTGTCCCCGCGTAGGTCGGGTAAGCCCACGCGTCTCGCGCTTGAGCTCGGCGAGGAGCCGCTTCGCCGAGTCCGATCGGCTCGCCAAGTCAGGCGGTGGTCTTCGAGGCACCTCCGCTTTGCCGGTCCTCGCCGGGAATGAGGCGCGATCCGATCACGTTCAACGGACATGAACGCATATCTCTGGTACGTGGACGAGAACCTGGGCCACCACATGAGAGCGGCGTCGATCGACGAGGTCCGTGAACGGATTTCGCTCACGCACGGCGACCAGATCGCGCGGCAGGCGGTCATCAAACTGTTGCGCGCGTCACAGACGCCGGGTCTCGAGCGAACCGCGGCGGCCTAACTCAGCGCGAGAGCGGCCCGCGTCGCCTCCTCGACCTCCTTCGCGAGTCGCTTCGCCTCGGTGACGCACACCTCGAGGGCCTTCGCGATCGCGAGCCGGTAGCGCGGCTCGAGCGACGCCGGCAGCTCTTCCTCGTCCAGGACCTCGATCGCGCCGGACGGTCGGATGAGGACGTCGACCACGAGGTCGGTGTACGCGACGGCGCGCGCCTCGATCGTGGTCTCCGCGGCGATGCTCACGTAAACCGCGACCGTCCGGTCGCCTTCGAGCCAGTGGTAGACGTTGTACGGCCGGTCGGTCCAGAAGTGACCGATCGTGACCGTGCCCGCGCGCAGGACGAGGTCGGTACCCTCGAGGGATCGGTCGCGCGCGGTCACGTAGCGCACCACCGCGCGCCGGCCGGGCTCGACGACGATCGCCTCGCAGGCGTATTCGACGACCGAACCATCGAGTCGTGTCTTGCGCTCGGTCAGCGTTCCACGCGTTTGACTGCCCACTACGCGCCGGTAGCATGACGAATCGCCCGCATGAGAGAGCTCTACCAGGTCGTAGAGGTCGGTCCCGCCTGGTACCAGGAAAACATTCCCTGCCAGGAAGCCTGCCCCGTGAAGACCAACTGCCGCGGGTATCTGAATCTCGCGGCGGCCGGTGAGTTCGAGAAGGGCTGGGAGCTCGCGCTCGACCCGAACCCGATGGCCTCCATCTGCGGATCGGTCTGCGCGGCGCCGTGCGAGACCGCGTGCCGGCGCAAGGAGGTCGACAAGCCGCTCTCGATCCGCTACGTGAAGAAGTTCCTCTCCGACTGGTCGCACCAGAACCTCGAGGTCGACGGTCGCCCCTACACGCAACCGCCTCCGCCGGTGTTTGGTCCGCCGCGCGGCAAGGTGGCGATCGTCGGCGCCGGCTGCGCGGGACTCTCGGCCGCGAGCGACCTCGCCAAGCTCGGCTTCGGCGTGACGGTGTTCGACGCCCTCGACCAGGCCGGCGGCACGACGCTCGCCGGGGTTCCGCCGTTCCGGCTGCCGCGCGAGGTCATCGACCGCGACATCGCCGGCATCGTCAACGAGAACGTCGAGCTGCGCCTCTCCACCTACGTCGGCCGCGACGTGACGCTCCGCGAGCTCCACGACGAGAACGACGCCGTGCTCATCGGCGCGGGCTGCTTCGAGCCGAACTACCCGCGCCTGCCGGGCGAGGACTCCGCGGGCGTCATGGCGGGCATCGTCTTCCTGGAGCGCGCCTACCGCGGCCGTCCGCTCGAGGTGGGGAAGAGCGTCGTGGTCTTGGGCGGTGGGTACACCGCGATGGACTGCGCGTCGACCTCGTGGCGCCTGGGGGCGGACCACGTGTACATCGTCTACCGGCGCAGCCGCGACGAGATGGTCGTGGACGAGGAGGAGCTCACCGAGACCGAGCGCGAGGGCATGGAGTTCGTCTATCTCGCCTCGCCCGTCGAGATCCTCGCCGACCCCGACGGCCACGTGCGCGGGGTCGTCTTCGTCCGCAACAAGCTCGGCGAGCCGGACAAGTCAGGCCGCCGCGCGCCCGAGCCCATCGCCGGCAGCGAGTTCGAGATCCCCTGCGAGAGCGTCCTCCTCGCGCTCGGTCAGGCGCCGGACACGACCTGGCTCGCGCAGGATTTCCCCGAGTTCCGCGTGAAGCGCTGGAGCGAGATCAAGGTCGACAAAGAGACTTATCAGACGGTCGTCCCGAAGATCTTCATCGGCGGTGACTACCGCACCGGACCGACGACGATCATCGAAGCGGTCGCCGACGGCCGCTCCGCGGCGCAGCAGGTCGCGCGCTTCCTGGATGAGAACGCCATCGCGGTCAACGTCCCCGAGTACCACGAGGTGGTGACGCTGCGTCGTTCGTCGACGCCGGACAACGTCGGCCTCATCTCTCTCGAGGGCGAGCTCGCGCGGGTCTACCACAACATGTCGGTCGACTACGACCGCATCCCGCGGCAGGAGATGCCGAAGCTCGGCAAGCACGACCGCCGCGGCCTCTTCCTTGAGGTGAACCAGGGCTACACCGAGGCGCAGGCGGTCGCGGAGTCCGATCGCTGCCTCAAGTGCAACTTCAACATCGAGATCATCGGCGAGCTCTGCATCATCTGCGGCGGCTGCGTGGACGTCTGTCCGATGGACGTCATCCACATGGTCGACATGAGCGACATCGTGGACGACGGCTCGATCCCGGCGGTCGGGCAGGCCAAGAAGTGGGAGAACGGCGTCGCGTTCTACCTCGACGAGACCGCGTGCATCCGCTGCGCGCTCTGCATCATCCGCTGCCCGACCGACGCCATCACCATGAACCGCTACGGCACCGTCATGCCCGCGGTGGGGAACGTCCTGCCGAAAGAGTCGATCGACGACGAGATCCACCTCGACCTCACCGTCGCCGCGAAGAAGGCCGTGCGCCCGCTGCCGCAATACGACCCCCACCTCGCCCCTGGCTACAAAGACCTCCGGAACGGACACAAGAACGGCGCCTTCAAACACGCCCACAGCCCGGCCGTCGAAGACAAGGAGCTGGTGAAGCACTAGATGCTCGAGATCCCCGCCCAGATCTGGCAGAAGACAAAGTCGAGCTACATCTGGCGATCGCTCTTCCGTCACGGCTACCCCGACTCGCGCAAGAACCAATCGCTCGCGGTCTTCACGAACGTCTTCCTGCACCTCCACCCGGTGAAGGTCCGTCGGCACGCGCTCGCGATCCCCTACACGTGGTGCATGGGCGGGCTCTCGTTCTTCCTGTTCCTCATCCTCACGCTGACGGGCACGCTGCTGATGTTCTATTACCACCCCTCGGTCGACGGTCAGTACACCGCATACAGCGACATCAAGGATCTCGAGACGGTCGTCATCTTCGGACAGCTCCTGCGCAACATGCACCGCTGGGCCGCGCACGGGATGGTCATCACCGTGTTCCTGCACATGATCCGGGTCTTCTACACCGGCTCGTACAAGCCGCCGCGCGAGTTCAACTGGGTCATCGGCACGCTGCTCTTCTTCTTCACGCTCTTCCTCTCGTACACCGGCTACCTGTTGCCTTGGGACCAGCTGTCGTTCTGGGCGGTCACGGTCGGTTATGAGATCGCGCGCGCGGCGCCGGTCGTCGGTGACGAGTTCGCATTCCTATTGTTCGGCGGCTACCAGCTCGGCCCGAATGCGCTGCTGCGCTGGTACGTGCTCCACGTCGTCGGACTACCGCTCGCCGTCGGCTTCCTGATCGCCATCCACTTCTGGCGTATCCGGAAGGACGGCGGCATCACCGGGCCGCTCTAGATGACCGCACCCAGAGGGCCGCAGCCCTTCCCGGGCCAGGAGAAGCGGCTCCGGCTGCTCGCCTTTGTCCGGCAGGACTCGGTCGTACGCGTGGACAAGCGCGTCGAGGACACGGCCATGGTGTGGCCGCATCTTTTGGTCATCGAGTTCATCGCGGCGATGCTCTGGTCCATCGGGCTCTTCGTCATCTCGGCCGCGTTCAATGCGCCGCTCCAGGACCATGCGAACCCCGACTGCACGCCGAACCCCTCGAAGGCGCCGTGGTACCTGCTCAACCTGCAGGAGCTCCTGTTGCACATGGACAAGGGCCTCGCTGGCCTGATCGTGCCGACCATCTGGCTCACCTTCATGGCCGCGATCCCGTACATCGACCGCAGCCGCGAGGGCGTCGGGATCTACTTCACGAGCGCGAACGGCAAGCGGATCACGATCTTCGCGGCCGTCTTCGCGACGCTGGTCACGTTCTCGCTCATCCTGCTCGACGCCTTCCTCAAGGCGCACGGCTACATCGATTTCGCCAGCAAGTATTTCCCCGGCGGGAAGCAGCTGCTCCCGAACTACCTCATCCCGATCGCGACCATGCTCGGCCTCTCGTTCCTGCTCGTCCTGATCGTCAAACGCCTGTACGGCGCGAACACGCGCGAGTGGATGATCGCGGTGTTCACGGGTTTCGTCTCGGTGTATCTCGTCCTGACCGTCGTCGGCACGTCGATGCGCGGTCCGGGCATGGACCTCGCGCCGCCGTGGGACGTCCCGGCCACCCACCAGTGCTTCGAGCCGAACAAGTGATCCGGCCGCACACCGACACGACCGTCCAGGGGCTCATCGGCCGCATCAAGCGGCGGCAGCTCCTGCGGCTCGGGTTCCTCGGCGGCACGCTCCTCGCGGTGACAGAGATCACCGCGCTCGTCGTGCCGTTCATCAGGGCGAACAAGATCCTGGGCCTCGGCGCCAAGATCGTGGTCGGGACCAAGCAGAGCGTCCTCGAAACGTTCAAGTCGACGAACGACGCTCCCATCCTGTTCATCGAGGGCAAGTTCTTCCTGCTGCACGCGCCGGGCGGGATCATCGCCACGTACCGGAAGTGCACGCATCTCGGCTGCAGCGTGCCGTGGAACGCGGCCGAGGACCAGTTCCACTGCCCGTGCCACGGGTCGCTCTATGACAAGCACACCGCGATCGTGAAGGGGGGACCGGCGCCGAAGCCACTCCAGCTCTTCCACATCATCAACGACCCGAGCGGCGCGCTCGTCGTCGACACGAACCCGCTGAACGTTATCGATCGGCAGGAGAACGCGTGGAACCCTAAGGACCTGGAGATCACCGAGACGTAGATGGACATCAACGTCGTTCTGGCGGTCGTGAGCGTCCTGCTCTTCGCCGGGTTCCTGGCCTTCTTCGGCTTCCTCGTCTTTCACCAGCAGCAGGTCGAGCCGAAGGAGCCGACCGGCGCGGAGATCATCGAGCAGCACTACGCCCCCGGGGAGACGGTCGAGCAGCCGACGCCGTACTACGTCGCGCCGATCCCGGCGGCGCCGGACCCGCTCGAGATCAGCGCGAACCTCGACAAGAAGATCCTCCTCGGCGCCGGGATGCTCTTCGCCGTGTTCGCGCTCGTCGGCGCGTACTTCTTCACGCTCTTCAGCGTCCGGGCGGACGCGACCAGCGAGCGCTGGCGGGACCGCGTCGCGAGCGCCCACCAGACCGAGAAGTCGATCGAACGGGGGCGGAATCTCTACGCGAACTTCTGCTTCGACTGCCATGGCAAGACCGGCCTCGGCAGCACCGACCCGGAGCGGAAGGATCTTCCGGGGCTTCCGCTGAACAAGCCCGCATTCAAATTCGAGAACATCAAGAACGACCCGACCAAGCTGAAGGCCACGCAGGACCTCCTCACGCTCACCATCTCGCGGGGCCGCGCGAAGCCGCCGGGCACGATCTCGATGCCGCCGTGGAGCGACAAGGAGGGCGGCTCGCTGAACGACGAGCAGATCCAGCAGCTCGTCAACTTCATCATGCTCGGGAGCGACGACGATTGGGCGGACGTGGTCACCGTCCGCCTGCACAGCGAGGGCGCCGAGGACGGCCACCTCCCGCTCGAGCCCAACCCGCCGAAGGTCCCAGTGCTGACGGGCATCGAGCTCGGCAAGGCGCTCACGCTCGGGAACCCGACCGCGGCCTGCGTGACCTGCCACAGCTTCACGCCGGGCACGCCGAGCACGCTCCCGCAGGCGCCGAACCTCGGCCGCTACGGCACCGAAGGGCCGATCAACGACGAGAACAAGGCGCGCAAGGCCGGTGGCGATTCCGACTGGCTCCTCCACTGGATCCAGAACGCGCCCTCGGTCAAGCCGGGGATCCCCATGCCCGCGTTCAGCGCCAGCGCGGGCGGGTCGTTGAGCGACGAGCAGATCAAGGCGATCATCGAATACCTTATGAGCCTGAAGTGATCACCGAGATCAGCGAGGCCAACGAGTTCTACATGGTCCTCGTGACCGTGTTCATCCTCCTCGCCATCATGTACTTCCTGCAGAAGTGGTGGACAAACTATCGGTAGCGACCGACCTCGAAGGCGAGCGGCTCCCGCTCCCGCGCCAGAAGACGCTCGCCCTGCTCGTCGGCCGCGTGACCACGATCAAGCTCGGCTACTGGGCCTCCCTGACGGTCATCGAGCTCGCGCTGCCGCGCATCGTCGACCGTCCGTTCGCGGAGCGCTTCCCGATCTCGATCGCGCTCGCGGCGCTCGCCACGGTGCTCGCGCTGGCGTGGGCGCGCTGGCAGGCCGGCGTGATCGACCGGCGCGCCGGCGGGATCGAGCGCGGCATCGCGACCATCGCGACGACGTTCGCCGCGGCCTCGGTGGTGGCGTCGCCGGCCAGCCTTCCGCTCCTCCTCGTCGAGCGCGCCCACTCGCTGGAAGGCTGCGCGCCGGGCCTGTCGTGCCACCTCGAGGCGATCTGGCTCTGGGTCGCGCTGTTCGCCATCGGCTTCCTGTTGATACCCGCTGTGTTCGCGGCTTCGCTGCGCAGTGGGCGAATCACTCCGCCCTAGCCTGTTGACAACTGCCAACAGGGCCTTGTACGCTGTTGGCGACCGTCAACACCTGGAGGCACCTGATCGGACGTCATCCAAAGAAGGAGGGTCAGGAGGCCATCGAAGAGATCGTTGCCGACCCCTGGTGGCGTCTCGTGCTGAAGGAACGGACTGGACACGTCTGGGGTCAACTCTTGTGTGGCCATCGAGCGCACGGCGGCTGCATCATTACCATCCACGGTTCCCCGCAAGACTCAGGAAACCATGCACGGCGACTGTTGAAGGAGGCGAGCAAATGTCGACATCGCGGCTAAAGACCAAGGAGATTCAGAGCTTCAGCCTCGTTCTCGATGGGCTGTCGGCCCTACCGGACGAGCAGGCTGAGAGGATCTACCGCCGCTGCCGAGATGCGACGGTCGTTGAGCGCGATGGCTTGGTTACCGTTGCCTTCGATCGGCGAGCCTCCTCCTTCTCAGCTGCCGTGCTGAGCGCGATTCGCGACCTTCAGAGGCTTGGATTCCGCGCGGACCGGATCCTTTTCGACGAGTTGGTCGGCGCTTCGGAGATCGCGCAGCGAGTCAAGAGATCGCGAGAGAGCGTCCGGCTCCTGATCGAGGGTCTCCGAGGGCCAGGTCACTTCCCGCCGCCCGCCGAGGTTATTGGACAGAGGCAAAAGTTCTGGCGGTGGATCGACATCCAACGCTGGTTCGCAGATTACGAGGATCGTGAGCCGGAACCGTGGTCGGCCGATGCTTTCATCGCAGCCGTCAACGGTTTGCTCCAGGCTGGTCGCCAGATTCAGCACCTGCCGCGCGCAGAGGCAAAAGCCCTACGCCAACTGGCCAAAGACGAGGAGCTGGTCGCCGCTCTCTAGTCGAATCCGCCTGCGGATCGGCAGTATTCGCGCTGGCATCTTCTGATACCCGCTGTCTTCGCAGCTTCGCTGCTGGGGACTCGTAGGCTCGGTTAGCCGCCTACTCGCGCTCCGTATGGCACTGTACCGATGGTGGCTGGGAAACGAGTGCTGGTCGTCGACGACGACCCCGACATCCGAGAGCTGCTGTTCACCGCGCTCGAGGACGACGGCTTCGAGGTCGTCCCCGCGGCAAACGGCCAGGAGGCTCTCGCGATCATCCGCACGTTCCGACCCGACGTGATCGTGCTCGACCTGATGATGCCGGTGATGGACGGCTGGCAGTTCGCGAGCGAGCTGCGCGCCCGCGGCGATGGCGAGATCCCGATCGTGCTGCTGTCGGCCGCGCGCGACCTGCGCACGCACGCGAAGACCCTCTCCGCGGCGGAGATCATCGAAAAACCGTTCGACCTGAGCGAGCTGCTCCCCAAGATCGCGCGCGTCGCCTCGGCCACCTAACAGCCGCACTAGCATCACCCCGTGAGCTCGCCTGTCCGGCCGCTGGCCGTGATGGTCGTCGCACTCCTGCCGACCGCTCTTTTGGCGTGGCTCCTCGCGGACCCCTCCCGCAATCAGCCGTGGACGATCCCGGTCGAGCACCTGGTCGTCACGTCCAACGTCTCGATCATCGCCGCGATCGTCGCGCTGCTCGTCGCGCGCGCCGCGCTCGGCGTGGGCCACTACCGAACGCTTCTCATCGCGCTCGGCTTCGCCGGCATGGCCGGAATCTTCGCCGTGCACGGTCTCTCGACGCCGGGCGTGCTGCAGCAGGGTGACCGTGCGGAGCCCGCGGCCGTGGTGATCGGCGTCTCGGGCCAGATCGCGCTCGCGGTCGCGGCGGTCTTCTTCGCGATCCGCTACACACCCGTCGCCGAGTGGCTCGAGCGCCGCGCGCCGCCTCGCGCTCTGACCGGCTCTGTCGTCGCGGGACTCGTCGCGTACGCGGCGCTGGCTCTGGGCTGGCCCGAAGCGTTCAGCGGGGTTGCTCGCTGGATCCTCACGCAGGGCGGAGCGGCACCCGGCTATCAGCCCTCCGGTTATGGGTACGGCTCTGCCGGGGGCGATGTCACCGGCGGCGCGGGCTGGGTGCCGTTCGTCCTGGTGTCCACGGTCGTCCTGCTTTATGCGTTCGCCGCGGTCGCTCAGGGACGTGATTTCTTCCGCACCGGACTGCCGCTCCAGGGCGCGCTCGCGATCGCGTACGTGCTGCTCGCGCAAGCGCAGGTCTCGCAGTTCCTTGGGCCGGTCTGGACCCCGTCGTGGTGGGAATACCACGGGCTCATGCTCGTCGCGGTCGTCCTCGCGATCGGAGCGCTGTTCCTCGAGCTCGACCGCCGGCGCGGCCTCGAACGCTTCCTCCCGCCGACGGTCGTCGAGCGCGTCATTCAGGGCGATCCGCTGCGACTCGAGGGCGAGCGTCAGACGGTGACGATCCTCTTCGCCGACCTGCGCGGCTCGACCGCGATGGCCGAGCGGCTGCCGCCCGAGGACGTCATTCGCGTGATGAACGCGTATCTGCGGGTCATGGCGAGGTCGGTCATCGACGCCGGCGGGATACTCGACAAGTTCACCGGCGATGGAGTCATGGCCATCTTCGGCGCGATGGGTGACCCAAGCCAGGGCGCGGCGGCCGCGGCGCGCACCGCGCTCGAGATCCGTGCCCGCATCGCGGCGCTCAACGCGGAGCGCGCCGCGCGCGGCGAGCCGATCGCGAGCTTCGGCGTCGGCATGCACACCGGCGACGTCGTGCTCGGCGCCGTCGGCCTTCCCGAGCGGTCCGATTACACGGCCATCGGCGACACGGTGAACACGGCGTCGCGCATGGAGACGCTCACCAAGGAGTTCAAGGTGGACGCCGTGCTCTCAGCCGAGACGGCGCAGCGGCTTCGCGACGACGGCGTCGCCCTGCGTCCGCTCGGGGAAGCGAACCTGCGGGGCAAGGCGAACGCCGTCGAGGTATTCACGCTCGGCTAGCTGAGGTTCCCGGTGGTTTCTGAGACTCCAGTGAAAACGTCACTGAGCTTGAACCTATCCTCGCGGCGGGGGAGCGAGGAGGGGTTCCCATGCCGGATGAGATCCTCGTCACCCACGGGCACACCCGAGACCCGCAC
>DASYTL010000038.1:0-2535 GCA_036002305.1 Candidatus Limnocylindria bacterium | reverse complement strand
CTCTGCCCTTGATATCTTCCACCCCAACGCGCCAAAGACGCGCGTTGGGGACCCCGGTCCGGCAGAGCGCTCGGCTGGTTAGCGCAGTATCTTCTTGGCGCGCTTGGCGCGCCTGGTCCGTTATGCGGTCCCATAACGGTTTCGAAATTCTCGGTGGGAGCCGCATAACGGACTAACGCGCACAGGAGCAGGGCGGGGACCAGCTGCTTCATGTGATCAAATGATCAATTGGATTAGCGTCGTCCGCGCCGAGTACCGTCGCGGTATCCGTCTTCGTACCCCTGCCGGAAGCCGGCGCGATAGTTGTTCTTGTACGCGTCGCGCGCGCCGTAGCCGCCAAAGTAGCCTTCATCTCCATTGCGGTAATCGCGGTGCCTCACCGGATCGTAGCGGTCGTCGTCGCGGCCGTCGTCGAGTCCGCGTTCGTAGCCGTCCGAGTAGCCGCGCGCGAACGCGGGATCCTGATAGCCGCCGCGGCCGGGGGCGCGCCCATATCCAAGCGGCCAGCTCCGACGCGGCAGGTAGCGTGTGGAAGGCGAGAACCGGTCGTAGGCCGTACGGTATCCGTCGAGGTAGCCCCTCCGGAACTCGTCGGAACCCCGCCGGAACCGGACGTCACGGCCGAAGTCGATCACGCGCCCGCGACGGGCATCCTGCTCGCCGTCCTGGTAGCCCTCTCGATACCCGCGGTCGTATTGAGCCCGGTACTGGACGATGAGGTACCCGCGGTTCTGGACGGATTGCCACGGGTCCGCCGTCACAGTTGAAGTAAAGGCCGCGGACGCAAGCAGGACAAGCAAGGCGATGGCAGCACGATGCGGGCGCATCAAAGGGTCTCCGGGTAGGCACGCGGAGCCGGTGCAAACGATGAGCCACTCGGGATGCGCGAAATTGTGGAGGTTTCGCGGCTCGTGGGTCGCCGGTCATTGTCCTCTATTCGGTCCAGACCAGAACGCGATCGCCGCCGGGTGCCTCGTGGTCGACGAGGAGCGCGGGACCGAATTGTTCCAACTGCTCGACGGTGATGTCGAGGCGCCGGGCGGCGATGTCTTCGCCGATGGTGATTGCGCCGGACTTCAGGCGTAACAGCCAGAAGGGCAGCGTCATCCGGAAGAGGCTCGCCTTGCGGGAATCCCACGCCGCGATGTGCAGCGACTCGAGGCGTCGCGGAACCGGAGTCGCCGGCGGCTCCCGCGTCAGCGCGGCTGTCTCGTGATCGCGCACTTCGAGCACCGGCCGGGCGCCCGGGAATCGGCCGCGTATCTCCTGCCACACCTCGTCCGCGCGCGGCCGATCGGCCTCCGTGATCTCGGTCGCGCGGACGAAAAACATGACGGTCAGTCCGATGCCGACCACAGCCAGGCAGATGAGCACGCCGATGACAACGACGACCGCGCGCTTGGTCTCTTTCTTCATCGCTGTCCTCGTCGATAGGGACTGGCAACCCATCGCGCGGCCTCTTCCGCGCCTGCCGGATCGTTGTCCTCCCGGGTGAGCGTCACCGCGCGCAGAAACTCGCCGCGTGCGGTGGCGCGATCGCCACGGAGGTCAGCCAGCTTGCCAAGCTCGCCATGCGCGCGGCCGGTTACCCACTTTCGAGATTCCAGCGCGAGCACCCGTCGAAGATCGGCTTCTGCCTCCTGCGGCCGATCGAGCGCCACACGCGCGGTACCGCGTTTGAGATACCAGAGCGCCTCCTCGCCGAACATGCGGGGTCGTTTGTCCGTGACCAGACGCTGAAGCCCGTCGTCGAGCAGCCGTTCCGCGTCGGCGGAGCGTCCGGCGCGCAGCGCCGTAGCGCCGGCCTCGAGCCACAGTATCCGATTACGTGGGAACGCCTCCTGAAGTTGCCTGAGAACACGGAGCGCGTCGTCATAGCGGCGCTCGCGGTTGTACAGCAGCACAAGGGCGAACCGCGCATCGGCCTGACCTTCGCCCGGATGATGCGCGGCCTCTTCGATCATCTGGATACCAAGCTCCTTGCCGCCACCAAACCCCACGACGTAGGCCATCATGCGAAGCGGCAGCGACAGTTGGGACACGAGATAGCGGTACATCCCGACGATCAGTCCGGCGTCCTTTCGCGACGGGTCCAGCTCCAGGACCCGTTCGTGCGCTTCGTACGCACGCCGCGCCGCACGGAATGCGCCGAGCACTTTCCCTTCCACGGTAGCGCTGTACGACGCTTGAAGGCCAACGGCGGCGCCGAGTTGGTAGTGAGCCTCGGCATCGTTCGGCCTCGCCCGCACCGCCTCCTCGGCGAGCCGGAGCGCGCGGTCCGAATGCCGAGCGAACCGGGCCGCGAGGTCGGCAGGGGGCTCGCGCAGCGCGACGTTCTGTTTCGAGATGCTGCCGAGATAATCGTCCACCGTCACGGCGCCTCCGCGGAACGTGATCATCAGCCACGGAACGACGGCAAGGCTGCGCTCGATCGCAGCGTCACGCGGGTCCGCGGCCGCGGCAGCTTCGAGCTCCTGGGTCGCGCGGTCGTAGTCGAGGTTGTATGCATGCTGAAACGCACGTGCTCGCGATGCC
>DASYTL010000037.1:0-2554 GCA_036002305.1 Candidatus Limnocylindria bacterium | reverse complement strand
ACGTCGCGACCCGATCGCAGCAGCGGGATGACCCGCTGCTGGATGGGCGTGAGCTCGGACCAGCCGAGCGCCTTGACGGCGCGGTCCAGCTCCGGATGAAGGTCGATCGTCTCAGGCTGCGCCGGAGAGATCGCGGTCGCTAGTACCGCCGTGCCGGGCGCTTCGTCTCGAAGCAGCTGCTGCAGTACACGGGCTTGTCGCCGCGTGGCTGGAACGGCACACGCGCCTCCTGGCCGCACTGCGAGCACGTCGCGGTGAACATCTCACGCGCGCCGCCGCCGTATCCGCTGCCGCCGCTCGAGTAGCCGCCCGATCCACCGCCGGCGCGACGCGCGCCGCGGCAGCTCTGGCAACGTCCCGGCTGGTTCATGAGGCCGCGCTGCTGGTAGAACTCCTGCTCGCCGGCCGTGAAGACGAACGGCTGAGCGCAGTCCTTACAGGTGAGTGTGATGTCGCTGAAGCTCACTTGTGGCTTCTCCCTTTGTCGCTAGCTGGCCGATACCCGAGCTCACCAACGTGGGGTTCGAAGGGAGAAGCTCCGCTCGGACGGCCCTCATGGGTGCGATCTTCGTGACCGCTGTGAAGAGATCGTAGCACGTCATCGGATGAATAGGTCCGATCGAGACCGGGTGATACATTGATGTCCGTTCGCGGATCGGGGAGACCGCGATCCCCCTCTGCTTCGCCTCTTCACCACCTCCAAGCGAGCGCTCCCTGGGGAGAAGTGTCCTATGCGCATTGCTTTCGTGTCGTCAGCCGTTCCTCGACGCTGTGGCATCGCCACGTTCACCTCGGATCTCGCCGCCGGCGTCCGATCGGCGGATCCCGCCGTCCGCGTGCAGTTCGCCGCGCTCGACGAGCCGTTCGCGGCTCGCACGTATAGCGCGGACGTGGCGTGGCGGATCGCCCAAGAGGAGCCGGCCTCCTACGCCGCCGCCGCGCGTGCGATCGGGCGCTCGACCGTGGATGTCGTGAACCTGCAGCACGAGTTCGGTCTGTACGGCGTATGGCACGACGGCCTGTACGACGACCACCTGCGGGTCTTCCTCGACGCATGCGGCAAGCCGGTCGTGACGACGCTCCACACCGTGCCGCCGCGGCCGGAGCCGTGGGCGCTCACGACGATCCGGGACGCGGCCGATCGCAGCGCGGCCATCGTCGTGATGTCGGCGACCGGCGCACAGCTCCTTCGAGAGGTCTACGGGATCTCGAAGGACCCCATCGTCATCGAGCACGGCATGCCGGTCATCCAGCCGCGGGGCCGGCGCCGGCTGAAGCGCGCGCTCGCGATGGAGGACCGGAGCGTCATCAGCACGTTCGGGCTGGTCGATCCGCGCAAGGGCCTCGAGTACGTCGTGGAGGCGCTGCCCGAGATCGTCGCGCGTCACCCGCGAGTCCTCTACCTCGTGATCGGCCAAACGCACCCCGAGCTCCTGAAGCGTGAGGGCGAGTCCTACCGCAACTCGATCATCGACGCCGCGCGCCGAGCCGGCGTCACCGAACATCTGCGATTCGTGAACGAGTACCTGACGCAGGCCGAGATCGTCGAGTACCTCCTGGCGAGCGACGTGTACGTGACGCCATACCTTGACCCGGGACAGATCACGAGCGGCACGCTCGCGTACGCGCTCGGGGCGGGGAAGGCGATCGTCTCGACGCCCTACCTGCATGCGAGCGAGGTCCTGGCCGACGATCGGGGCGTGCTCGTCCCGTTCCGCGACGCCGCGGCCATCGCGGCCGCGGTCGGCGGGATCTTGGAGGAGCCCCTCCGCAAGCAGCGGCTCGAGGAGCGCGCGTACGCCTACGGCAGGCGCACGACCTGGCCCGCGATCGGCGCGCAGGTCCTGGCGCTCATGCGGCAGGTCGCCGCGCCACGTCACGCCACGCTCCTGCCTGAGCCGGCCCTCGTCGCTTGAGCCTGGGCCATCGTCTTCGCGAGAACCCGCTGCTCACGGCGAAGGACGTTCCGCCCTCGCTCCCAGAGCTCGAGGTCGTCTCCGTCTTCAACGCAGGCGTCGCGAGGGTCGGCGACGAGGTCATCCTGCTCCTACGCGTCGCGGAGCAGCCGCGCAGCGACCTCGATCCTCCCGCCGGGGCGCTCACGCTCGATCTTCACGGACCCTTCCCGACGTTCGAGCGGCTCCCGGCTGGGCACCGGAAGCACGATGTCGTCGGCATGTGCGTCGTGGACACGAGCACGAAGCCGGTGCGCCTTCGGGTCGCATACATCCCGGTCAACCTGCCCGGGCTCGACCTTCACGATCCCCGCACCATCCGCTATCGGGACCCCCGGCGCGAACGACGCGGGGCGAACGACGGCTACACCGACTTCCTCGCGCAGATCTCGCATCTCCGGGTCGCGCGGAGCTGTGACGGCATCCACTTCGAGGTCGACCCCGAGCCGGCGCTCGTCCCCGACCGGGGGCTCGAGGAGTACGGCGTCGAGGATCCCCGGGCGACATTCATCGACGGGCGGTGGTACGTCACGTACGTGTCGGTGTCGCGGTGGGGCATCACCACCAGCCTCGCGAGCACGACCGACTTCCGCGCCTTC
>DASYTL010000036.1:0-1507 GCA_036002305.1 Candidatus Limnocylindria bacterium | reverse complement strand
CGTGGCGTCGCGTGGGTGCCCGACAACCGCCGGATCTTCCCCACCCTGACCGTCGAGCGCAACCTGGCGATGGCGCTCAACCGCGCGTTGCCCCGCACCGGCGGCGAGCCGTGGCACCTCGCGCGGGTCTACCAGCGGTTCCCCATCCTCGATCGCCTCCGCCACCGGCCGGGTGAGCATCTCTCCGGCGGTGAGGCCCAGCTCGTCGCGATCGCCCGCGCGCTCCTGATGCATCCGAAGCTCGTGCTGCTCGACGAGCCGTCTCAGGGGCTGGCGCCGCGGATCGTCGAAGACATCATGGCGGTGATCCAGGAGATGCGCGACGAGGGCGTCGCGATCCTGCTCGTGGAGCAGAACTCCACGCTCGCGCTCTCGATTGCCGACCGCGTCTACGTCATCGACGACGGGCGCATCGTGCACGCCTCCCGCGCCGCGGATCTCGAAGCCAACCAGGAGCTCAAGCACCGCCTCTTGGCGGTCTAGTCTCGTCGACCTTCCTCGACGTAGGGCGGGGGCTTGTCCCCCGCCGATCACCGCGCAACGCCGGCGGGGGACAAGCCCCCGCCCTACGAAGGACCGTCAGCGGTTATTTCGGAGCCGGAACGGGAACGCGGTCGGCGGCGGACCGCACGCGGAGCTTCGGTGACGGCGCGAACGTCCGCGGGGCGCGCTTGCGGTTGAACATGCGGCGGAGCACCGTCGCGCCGCGCGAGGTCTGCTGCGGGGAGAACAGCTCGCGGACGAGGCTCACGACGCGCCCGGGGCGCGCGAGGAACGAGACGCCATAGAACGCCATGAAGATCAGGAAGCGCGACGCCGTGACCACGTAGGGATTGAGCTGCGACCACGCCGTGCCCATCTTGGACATGTCCGAGTAGGCGCCGAGGCTCAGGAAGAACTCGTCGTCCAGGCGCGAGTAATCCTTGCCGTAGAGGTCGTCGAAGATCTCGCAGCCCGGGTACGGGGAGAAGATCGCGACGGCACAGTCGTTCACGCCCATCGCCGCCATCCGGACGGCCAGCCAGGCGGTCTGCGCCAGGTCCCAGACGCGCTCCTTCGGGAACCCGACGATGAAGTTCACCTTGACGTTCAGCCCCGCGTCCAGGCACTGACGGGTCGTGACGAGCAATCGCGAGAGGGTCACTTTCTTCTTGATGATCTTCAGCATCCGCGGCGAGCCGGACTCCGGCGCCAGATTCAAGTTCCGGCAGCCGGTCTGGTAGAGGAGCGTCGCCACCTCGGCGTCGATGGCCTCGGAGCGCGTGCCCGACGGAAGCTGCCAGGTGAACGTGAGCCCGCGCTCCGTGATGCCGCGGGCGAAGCGCTTGAGCCAGCGCGGGTCGACGATCAACGTCAGGTCGTAGAAGTCGATGTTGGTCGCCCGGTACCGGACGAGGTACTCCTCGATCTCGTCGAGCACCGCGTCGGGATCGCGCGGCTTCCAGGCCGTCGTCCACATGGCCGGATTCGAGCAGAACGTGCACTGGTAGGGGCAGCCGCGGGTCGC
>DASYTL010000035.1:0-221559 GCA_036002305.1 Candidatus Limnocylindria bacterium | reverse complement strand
CGCCGGCGCGCGCGCGGCCCGCGCCGCCGAGCGCGCCCGCCGCCGCGCCGCGTCCGGGACCGACTCCCGCTCCGCCCAGCGCTCGCCCGGCCGCGCCGCGGCCGCCGGCTCCGCGGGCACAGCGGCCCGCCTAGTCCAGCGGCTTCGCGGTAGAATCGCTCTTCACACCGCGCGAGGACCGGAGGTCGTTCAGCGTGCCCAAGATCAAGAGCCATAGCGGCGCGAAGAAGCGCTTCGAGTTCACGGGGCGCGGCCGTCTCAGGCGGGCCAAGGCCTACAAGGGCCACCTCAATCAGCACAAGTCGCCGGCGCGGAAGCGACGCCACGCGGGCAAGGCCCTCGTTGCGCAGGGCGACCTGAAGCTCGTCCGCAAGCTGCTGCCGAACCTCAAGGGAAGGAGCTAACGGGTGGCGAGGGTGAAGCGCGGCGTCGCCGCGCACAAGAAGCACAAGAAGGTCCTGTCCGCGGCGGAGGGGAGGCGCGCCTCCAAGCACAAGCTCGTCCGGCCGGCGCGCGAGGCCGCCATGCACGCGCTCCGCTACGCGTATCGCGACCGCCGCGCCCGCAAGGGCCAGTTCCGCGCGCTCTGGATCGCGCGGATCAACGCCGCGGCGCGCGAGGCCGGAGTGTCGTACAGCCGGTTGATGAAGGCGCTGCGCCTCGCGGGCATCGACCTCGACCGTAAAGTCCTCGCGGACATGGCGGTCCGCGACCCGAAGGTGTTCCGCCACTACATCGATCTGATCAAGGAGAAGTCCGGAAAGGCGTCGAGCTAGAGACGAGACGGCGACGAGGGAGAGCAGTACCGCGACACGCGGCGACCGAGAGACCCTGGCCACGGGCTGAAAGCCAGAGACGCCGACGACGCGGGAATTCGCTCCGGAGCCGACCGGCGGAAAAGCCGGTCCGGGTGAAGCCCGATAGCGCTTCGACCGAGCGTCCTCCTCCGAGCGAGGAGGGAACACGGGTGGTACCGCGGAGGCCCGCCTTCGTCCCGAACGAGGCGGGCTTTGTGTTGTGTGGAGGAGCGGATGCCCGGCGAGGACCTGAAAGCGCTCGCGGACAGCGCGGCCCGGGAGATCGCGGCGGCGGCGGACGACGCCGCCCTCGAGGCGGCGCGCGTGCGATACCTCGGCCGCAAAGAGGGAGCGCTGAGCGAAGCGACCAAGCGCATCAGCTCGCTTCCCGCCGAGGCGCGCCCGGCGTACGGCGCCGCGGTCAACGAGGCGAAGCGGCGCATCGAGGCGGCGCTCGACCAGCGCGGCGCGGCGCTGCGCGAGCGGGCGATCGCCCGCGATCTCGCGGGCGAAAAGGAGGACCTGACGCTCCCGCCGCGGCGCGTGCGCGTCGGACGGCTTCATCCGATCTCGCAGACCATCCGCGAGGTCTCGCACATCTTCGCCACGCTCGGCTTCGAGACGGTGGAGGGCCCCGAGATCGAGTGGGATTACTACAACTTCGAGGCGCTCAACATCCCGCCGGGACATCCCGCGCGCGAGAAGTGGCAAACGCTCTGGATCTCGAATCCGCTCGGCGACGACCCGTCGCGGCCGATGCTGGGTCGCACGCACACCTCGCCCATGCAGATCCGAGTCATGGAGAAGCGCCGTCCTCCGATCCGCGTGGTCATCCCGGGCCGGTGCTACCGGTACGAGGCGACCGACGCGATCCGCGAGTCGATCTTCTTCCAGTACGAGGGTCTGGCGATCGACGAGAAGCTCACGATGGCGGACCTCAAGGGCGTCCTCTATTCATTCGCTCGTCAGGTCTTCGGAGGCGACCGCAAGGTCCGGTTCCGCCCCGACTACTTCCCGTTCACCGAGCCCTCGGCCGAGATCGCCTTCGACTGTTTCGCGTGCGAGGGAAAGGACCCGCGCTGCCGAACCTGCGGCGGCTCCGGCTGGATCGAGGCGGCGGGGTGCGGCATGGTCCACCCCGACGTCCTGCGCCGCGTCGGCTACGACCCTGAGCGCTATCAGGGCTTCGCCTTCGGCGGGGGCATCGAGCGCCTGGCGATGCTGCGCACCGGCGCGCCCGACATCCGGCTCTTCTATCAGAACGACCTGCGCTATCTGGAGCAGTTCTGATGCTTCGTCCTTGGAGCGTCGGCACCGCCGAAACCCTCTCATCGCGGCGGCGGACCCCCCGGCCTGGCGGCCGGTTCCCCACCGCGCGGTGGCCCTCGCCGCCGCCGACGCTCGCCATGTCTCGCACTCGGGGAATCTCATGCTGATCAGGGTCCCCGTGGAGTGGCTCCGCGAGTACGTCGACATCACAGTCGGAGTCGACGAGCTCGCGCGCATGCTGCACATGTCCGGGACCGAGGTGGACAGGATCGAGCGTCCCGGGTGGCAGAAGACCTGGGTCGCGCGGGTCGACAAGCTCGAGAAGCACCCGAACGCGAACAAGCTCTGGCTCGCGACGGTCGACTACGGCGAGGGCCGGCGCCAGAGGGTCGTCACCGGAGCGTCCAACCTGAAGGAGGGCGACCTCGTGCCGTTCGCCGAGGTCGGCGCGGAGCTCATCGACGGGAAGACCGGAGAGCGCACCACGCTTCGGCCCAAGCCGATGCGCGGCATCCAGAGCGAGGGAATGGTCCTCTCCGCGAAGGAGCTCGGCATCGGCGAGGACCACGACGGCATCCTGGTCCTCGATCCGACGCTTCAGGTCGGGGCCCCGCTCCGAGACGTGCTCGGGGAGACGGTCCTCGTCCTCGAGCTTCAGCCGAATCGACCCGATTGCCTCGGAATCGTCGGCATCGCCCGCGAGGTCGGCGCGCTGCTCGGGACGAGCCTTCGCGAGTCGCCCCTCGACCGGCTCGGCGAGAAGGCGCCGCCAGGCCTGGACGTACGCATCGAGGACGACGGTGCGTGCCAGCGCTTCGCCGCGGCCCTCCTAACCGGCGTGCGCATCGGCCCGTCGCCTCGGTGGATGCAGGACCGTCTGGTCGCGGCCGGGATGCGGCCGATCGACAACGTCGTCGACGTCACCAACTACGTCATGCTTGAGCTCGGGCAGCCGCTCCATGCGTACGATCACCGCCGCCTTCGCGGAGGAGCGCTCGTCGCGCGACGGGCACGCCGAGGCGAATCGCTGCGCACGCTCGACGGTGTGGACCGCGTGCTGCAGGACGACACGCTGGTGATCGCCGACGAGGAACGCGCGCTCGGCATCGCCGGGATCCTCGGGGGCGAGGACTCCGAGATCCGCGAGGACACGCAGGTGGTCGCGCTCGAATGCGCTTCGTTCGAGCCCCGGGGCATCGGCCGCACGGCGGCGAAGATCGGGCTCCATGGCTCATCGGGGAGCGCCGCGGCGCGCCGGTTCGCGTGGGAGCTCTCGCCGGAGCTCCTGCCGATCGCGCTCGCTCGGGCGTGCCGCCTGCTGCGGGAGCACGCCGGCGCGGAGCTGAAGGGCGTCGTAGACCGGTATCCCCGCCGGCGCGGCACGGTCAATGTCCGTATGCGCTTCTCCGACGTGCCGCGGGTCCTCGGGATCGACGTCCCTCCGGAGGAGACGCTCGACATCCTGCGGCGGCTCCAATTCACGGCGGCCGCCGACGGGGATACGCTCGTCGCCTCGCCGCCGGCCATCCGCACCGACATCGCGATCGCCGAGGACATCGTCGAGGAGGTCGGCCGGATCGCGGGCTATGACCGGTTGCCGGTGCGCGTCCCTGACGGTCCGCTTCCCCTCCACGATCGCCATCCGTTCGAGGAGTTCCGCGAGCGGGCGCGCGAGGCGCTCGCCGGGTTCGGGCTCCAGGAGATCGTGTCGTACTCGCTCATCGATCCGGCGTGGCTCGCCATGTTGACGGCGGACCGCTCGCCCATCGCGCCCGAGCCGCTGCGGATCGTCAATCCGACAACGGTCGCGCAGTCGGTCCCTCGGCCGACGCTGCGCGCGAGCCTGCTCGACACCGCGCGGCGCAACCTGCGCAACCGCGAGAGCGTGTCGATCTTCGAGATCGCGCCCGTCTACGTGGCGCGTCGTGCCGACCTTCCGGAGGAACGTCAGACCATCGGCATCCTCATCGCCGGCAACGCCGAGCCGGTGCGTGACGGAGAGACGTGGCTGACGCGCGAGCGCAAATGGGACGTGCGTGATCTGCAAGGGTTCGTGCAGGGGCTTGCGGATCTTCTTGGCGTGGGGGCGACGGGCGCCGGCATCGCCGCGCCCGGACTCCATCCCGGCCGCAGCCTGGCGGTCGCCGACGGCGGACGGCTATCTCTCGTCGCCGGCCAGCTCGATCCGCGTGTCGCCGAGATGTGGGAGCTGCCCGCGGAGACCTTCGTCGCCGAGATCGACCTCGCCGCGTGGCACGCGTCCGTGCGGCTGGCCGAGGTCGCCGCACCGCCGCGGTACCCGCCGGCCCTCCGTGACCTCGCGGTCGTCGTCGACGACGCCACCCCCTACGGCGACGTGGAGCGCGAGCTGCGCGCCGCCGGCGGAAAGGACCTCGAGTCGGCGGCGCTGCTCGACGTCTATCGCGGGCAGCAGGTCGGGGCGGGGAAGAAGTCGTTCGCTGTGCGGCTGGTGTTTCGATCAGCCACCGGCACGCTCGGCGAGGCCGACGTGGAGCGGCTCGCCAAACGGGTGGCTGGACGGCTTCAACACGCGCTGGGAGCGGCTATCCGCGAATAGCCGGGCTTGCCGGTCATTGGTCAGACCACGGGTGAACCGCCGGGCATGCTGACGGGTACCCAGATAGACTCGGCCACCAAGCGCTAGGGAGGTGAGTGTGACTACAGCACGTTCGTTCATGCGAGGGGCGGCCCTCGCGATCGCAGCGACCATGGCAATCGCAGCATGCACCCAGCAACCAGCCGCGAGCCCAACACCCGGAGCCACCGCCGTGAGCCAGCGCGGCGCGGGCGGGCAGCTCAAGATCCTCTACTGGCAGGCGCCGACGCTTCTCAACATCCTCCTCGCGAGCGGCACGAAGGACGCCGACGCGGCGACGCTCATCAGCGAGGGGCTCGGGACGCTCGGCGCCGACGGGAAGCCGGTCACCAGACTCGCGGCCGAGGTGCCGACGGTTGAGAACGGCGGCGTCGCGAAGGACTTCAGCTCGGTGACCTGGAAGCTCAAGCCCGGTCTCAAGTGGTCCGACGGATCGGACTTCACCGTGGACGACATCATCTTCACCTGGCAGTACCTCGCGGATGAGAAGACCGCGGCGTTCCTCTCGGACTACGTCCAGGGTGTGAAGAGCGTCGAGGCAGTCGACAAGACGACGGTCAAGATCAACTACGACTCCTCGAACCCGAACTACTACCAGTTCGGCGCGAACTGCTGCCCGATCATCCAGAAGGCGCAGTTCAAGGACTACATCGGCGAGAAGGCCAAGGACGCACCGGGCAACAACGCGCCGATCGGCACGGGCCCCTACAAGCTGAAGGAGTTCAAGCCCGGCGACGTCGTGACCTACGTGATCAACGAGAACTACCGCGACAAGGACAAGCCGTACTTCAAGGAGGTCCAGATCAAGGGTGGCGGCGACGCGACATCGGCCGCCCGCGCCGTCTTCCAGACCGGCGACGCCGACTACGCCTGGAACCTCCAGGTCGAGGCGCCCGTCCTCCGGCAGCTCATCTCATCGGGCGGGAAGGGCGACCTCATCACGACCTACGCGGGGAGCGTCGAGCGGCTCATGCTCAACTTCTCCGACCCGAACAAGGAAGTGAACGGCCAGCGCTCGGAGAAGAGCACCAAGCATCCGTTCTTCAGCGACAAGAACGTCCGCACGGCATTCGCGATGGCCGTCGACCGCGCCACGATCGCCAAGGAGCTCTACGGCGACGGCCTCACCGGCAAGGTGACGTGCAACATCATCAACGGGCTCGCCGCGTTCGAGTCATCGAACACCAAGAGCATGGACGCCTGCAAGTACGACATCGCCGCGGCGAACAAGAAGCTCGACGACGCCGGCTGGGCCAAGGGGGCCGATGGGATCCGCAGCAAGGGCGGAGTCCGCATGAAGGTCCTCTACCAGACGACCGTGTCATCGCTCCGCCAGAAGGAGCAGGCCATCATCAAGAAGGGCTGGAACGACATCGGCGTCGAGGTCGAGCTCAAATCTGTCCCGGCGGACGTGTTCTTCACGCCGAAGAGCCCCGACAGCGCCAACTACTTCTACGCGGACGTTCAGATGTTCACCAGCGGCACCGACCCCGACCCGACGAACTTCCTCGCCGAGTGGACGTCGAAGCTCATCGCGCAGAAGGAGAACAACTGGCAGACCAACAACTACCTGAGGTACTCGAACCCTGAGTACGATGCGCTCGTTGACAGCTTGCGCAAGGAGACCGATCCGAAGAAGCGGTCCGAGCTCGGGATCAAGGCGAACGACCTCCTCATCAGTGAGGTCGTCGTGATCCCGCTCGTCAACCGTTCGTCGACAACGGACGGCCGGCTCAAGGAGCTCAAGGGCGTCAAGCCCAACGCGTGGGCCTCGTCTCTCTGGGACATCGCGGACTGGTCAAAGTAGCGAACGAACGTAGCGGGCGACTTTGGGGTCGGCGGGGTCACCCCGCCGACCTCGCTTTTCTGGCCGGCGGCCGGGAGCGGATAATGCAAGCAGAGGCGCAAGCACATGGGTAGATTCATCGTCCGGCGGCTTCTCATTGCCATACCCACCCTTGTCGCCATCAGCTTCGTCGTCTACGCGATCCTCGCCCTCGCGCCGAGCGACCCGCTCAGCCAGATCGCCATCAACCCGAACGTGCCACCCGAGGTCCGCGAGAACATGCGCCGCGCGCTCGGACTCGACCAGCCCTGGCACATCCGGTACGTCAAATGGCTCATCGCGCTCGCCCAGGGCGACATGGGCTACTCGTTTGTCGGTCTGACGCCCGTCTCCGGCCTGATCTGGCAGCGCCTGCCGAACACGCTCGCCGTGGTCGGCGTCGCCTACCTCGTCGGGATCGTCGTCGGCGTCCCGATCGGGGTCATCTCCGCGGTAAAGCGCTACAGCGGCTTCGATCACCTGGTGACCACATTCGCCTTCATCGGGTTCTCGCTCCCCACCTTCTTCACCGGGCTGCTGCTCATCCTCCTCTTCAGCGTGAAGCTGCACTGGCTACCGTTCATCTACGACTCCACCCTGAAGATCCACGACCTGTCCAGCTTCGTCGATCAGATGAAGCAATCGATCATGCCGATCATGGTGCTCGGCCTCTTCGACGCGGCCATCCTCACCCGCTACGTGCGCGCCGAGATGCTCGAGCACCTGCCGCTCGACTACGTGCGCACGGCGCGGGCGAAAGGCCTGCGGGAACGCGTTGTGGTCCTGGGCCACGTCCTGCGCAACGGCCTCATCCCGGTGGTGACGCTCATCGCGCTGGGAGTGCCCACCGTGTTCGGCGGGGCGATCGTCACCGAACAGATCTTCCGCGTCCCAGGGATCGGCGAGCTGCTCGTCCGGTCGATCGGTAACGCCGACATCCCCGTCGTCGCGGGGATCGTCTTCATCTTCGCGGTGCTGGTGGTGCTCTTCAACCTGGTCGCCGACGTCCTGTACGCCGTCCTCGATCCCCGGATCAAGTACACCTGATGGCCGCGCCGGCGACGGATCTCACGCTCCCCGCGAAGGTGGCCACCCGGAAGCCACGGTCGCTCTGGTCGGACGCGTGGTACCAGTTCCGGAGACACAAGCCGGCGATGATCGGGCTCTTCGTCCTCGGCTTCCTCGTCCTGACGACGCTGCTGGGGCCGCTCGTCTACACCACGCCGACCGACTCGATCGACTTCGCCGCCGGCCTCGAGGGCCCATCGGTCACGCACCCGTTCGGCACCGACGATCTGGGGCGCGACCTCCTGGCGAGGTCGCTCGTCGGCGGGCGGGTGTCGATCGCGGTCGGCGTCACCGCGGTGCTCATCGCGATCGTCCTGGGGACGCTGGTCGGTTCGATCGCCGGCTTCTTCCAGAAGGCGGACAACCCGCTCATGCGCATCACCGATCTCTTCCTGTCGCTCCCGGCGCTTCCGCTGCTCCTCATCACGATCTTCCTGTTCCGCGACGTGCTGCGGCAGACGTTCGGCCCCGAGGCGGGGATCTTCATCATGATCGTGAGCGTCATCGGGGTGCTGAACTGGATGCCCGTCGCCCGGCTCGTCCGCGCGCAGTTCCTGTCGCTGAAGCGCCGCGAGTTCGTCGAAGCGGCGCGCACCGTCGGCGCCCCCAACAGCCGGATCATCATCAAGCACATCCTCCCGAACGTGCTGAGCCCCGTCGTGGTGGCGGCCACCATCGGTGTCGGCGGCGCGATCCTCACCGAATCGACGTTGTCCTTCCTCGGGCTCGGGTTCCCGCCAGACGTGCCGACCTGGGGTCGGCTGCTCTACGACGCGCAGAACTACATCGATCTGGCACCCCACTGGGTGATCTTTCCGGGCGCGCTGATCTTCGTCACGGTGCTTTCGATCAATTACATGGGCGACGGTCTGCGCGACGCTCTCGATCCACGCCGGACGGCCGGGTAGCCGACCGGCGTAGCGTCGCGCTCCGGGACCACGTTCGGCAGCGGTCGTGAGCCGAGCACACTGAGCGCCGCGCCCGCGCCGCTGGGGGTCCGTCTTGGCCGCCGCCTCCCTCGCTCCTTCTATGCCCGTCCGACCGCGCGCGTCGCGCGCGACCTTCTGGGCAAGTCGCTCGTCTACGATGGCCCGGCCGGCCGGCGCGCGGCGCGGCTCGTCGAGGTCGAGGCCTACCTCGGCGCGGCGGATCCGGCCTCGCACGCCTATCGCGGGCTGACGGCGCGGACGGCACCCATGTTCGGCCCGCCCGGAAGGAGCTACGTCTACTTCGTCTACGGGATGTACCACTGCTTGAACGTCGTGACCGAGCGCGACGGCGTCGCTGGCGCGGTGCTGGTGCGCGGCGCCGAGCCGCTCGAGGGTATCGCTCTTGACCCGCGGGCGCTCGCCGGCCCGGGCAAGCTCACGCGGGCGTTCGGGCTGACGACGGCGCACAGCGACATGGACCTCGTGCGGTCGGCGCTCTCCGTGCGGGACGCCCCGCCGGTGCCCTCCGCACGCGTCGTGCGCTCGGCGCGCATCGGCCTCAACCAACATGCGACGACGACGAAGCCGTGGCGCTTCTCCGTCCGCGGCTCGGCGGGTGTGTCCCGGCCATGAACGAAGGCGCACTCGCGCGCCTCGAGCTTCCCGCCATCCGCGCGCTCCTCGCCGAGCGGACATCGTTCGCGCCCGGTCGCGAGCTCGCGAGCGCGCTCGCGCCGACGACCGATCTTCGCGAAGCCGAGCGGCTTCAGGACGAGACCGCGGCGGCGCGGGACCTGCTGCGAGCGAGCCCATCGTCGGGGCTGCGCGGCGCGCGCGACATCCGCGAGCCGCTCCGGCGCGCGCGACTCGGCGGGGCGCTCGACCCGGCGCAGCTCATCGCCGTCGCGGACACCGTGCGCGCCGCCGAGCGCCTCTTCGCGGACGTGCGACCGCATCCGCCCCTCGCGGCGCGAACGCGCTTCGCGCGACCGCCATCCGACGTGGCGAGCGCGATCGAGAACGCCATCGGCGCGACCGGTGAGGTCCTCGACCGCGCGAGCGCGCGGCTCGGATCGCTCCGCGCCGACCTTCGGGCGGCGCAGGCGCGGCTCCAGCAGCGGCTCGATGGCCTGGTGCGCTCTCCTGATCTCGCCCGGCTGCTCCAGGATCCGATCGTCACCCAGCGTGGCGGCCGGTACGTCGTGCCGGTCAAGGCGGAGCACCGGGCCGCGGTGAAGGGGATCGTGCACGACCAGTCCGCCAGCGGGCAGACCGTCTTCATCGAGCCGCTCGAGATCATGGAGGCGAACAACACGCTCCGCGAGGCCGAGCTCGCCGAGAGCGCGGAGGTCGAGCGGATCCTCGACGAGCTTTCGCGGCGCGTCGAGCGGTCGGCCGAGGACCTCGACGCGGTCACCGGCGCGCTTGCCGCGCTCGACCTCATCCTGGCCAAGGCCCTCTACGCGGACTCGCTCGAGGCGACGCGTCCCGTCCTCAACGCCGACGGGATCCTCGACCTGGTGGACGCGCGCCATCCGCTCCTCGTGGAGCAGGGGAGCGTGGTCGGGATCGACGCTCGGCTCGGCGGCGACTTCCGCGTGTTGGTCATCACCGGCCCGAACACCGGGGGCAAGACGGTCACCCTGAAGACCGTCGGACTGCTCACGCTCATGGCGGCATCCGGCCTGGCGATACCCGCGGAGACGAGCCACGTGCCCGTGGTGCGCCGCATCTTCGCCGACATCGGCGACGAGCAGTCGATCGCGCAGTCGCTGTCCACGTTCTCGTCCCACCTGCGCAACGTCGTCGCGACGCTCGCCGGCGCCGAGCGCGGCGATCTCGCGCTGCTCGACGAGGTTGGTGCGGGCACCGACCCCGACGAGGGCGCCGCGCTCGCGATGGCCGTCCTCGAGACACTCCTCGAGCGGGGCGTGCTCGTCGCCGCGACCACGCACTACCCGGAGCTGAAGGCCTTCGCGCTCAACACGCCCGGCGTGCGGAACGCGAGCATGGAGTTCGACGCGGAAACGCTGCGGCCGACGTTCCGCCTGCGCATCGGCCTGCCGGGCGCGTCGAACGCGTTCGCGATCGCGGAGCGTCTCGGGCTCGACCGGAGCGTGCTCGGTCGCGCCGACCGGCACCTCTCCGAGCTGCACCGCTCGCTCGAGCGCACGCTGCTCGAGGCCGAGCGGGAGCGGACCGAGCTCAGCACCGCGCTCGAGGAAGCACGCGTCGCCGCGGCGGACGCCGCACGGGTCACCGCCGAGGCCGCTCGGAAGGCCGACCGGCTGAGGGACGATGCCCAGCGCGCCCTCCGCACGGCGCGTGCGGAGGCCGACGAGCTCCTCCTGCAGGCACGGCGCGCGCTGCGCCAGGCCGAGGAGGCGCGCGATCGCGCGGCGAAGCGGAACCTCGTGGACGAGGCACGCGCCGCGCTCGCTGAGGCCGAGTCGGCTCGGGC
Source organism: Candidatus Limnocylindria bacterium (assembly GCA_036002305.1). Lineage (GTDB taxonomy): Bacteria > Chloroflexota > Limnocylindria > P2-11E > P2-11E > 3-1-20CM-2-70-9. Next base: position 210,593 of record DASYTL010000035.1, on the reverse strand, counting down.
CGCGGCCGCGCCCGCGGGCCCGCCGCCTCCGACCGTCCCGATCGCGGTCGGCGCGCTGGTGCACGTCGAGGGCGTGGCCGAGCCCGGCACGCTGCTCGCGATCGACGACCGCGGCATGGCCGACGTCGCCGCGGGCGCGCTGCGCCTGCGCGTGCCGGCGGCGCAGCTTCGCCCCGCGCCCGAGTCGGACGCGACGCCGCGCTCGGATCGTCCCGTCGTCCGCGGATCGGCGCCGAGCGTTCCGCTGCAGCTCGACCTTCGCGGCGCGCGCGCGGACGAGGCGCTCGCCGTACTCGACCGCTATCTGAACGACGCGGCGGTCGCGGGCGTCGAGCGGCTCCGCATCGTCCACGGCAAGGGGACCGGCGCGCTGCGCGCGGCGATCCGCGCGGCGCTCGCCGAGCATCCGCTCGTGCGGGAGCACCAGCCCGCGGGTCCAGCCGAGGGCGGCGAGGGCGCGACGATCGTCCGGCTCTAGCTAGGACACCCTGCGCATCTCGACGCCGATGCGCGCGAGATCGCGGAGGAGCCCGGCGCGGTCGCGATCGATGAGGCCGAGGTCGACGAGCTGCACCGCCATGCTCGGGTGGAGCACGAAATCGTGCGGGAGCGTCCAGCGCACCTCGCCGCCCGCTTCCGGCCGGGGCGTCCCCTCGACGCCACCGCCGCGGTACATGTGCAGCAGGATGTGGAAGGCGCCCGGCGGCCTGATGCGGACCTCGTAAAGCGCGACTGCCCGAAGCTCGGCGACGCGATACCCGGTCTCTTCAGCGAGCTCGCGGCGCGCGCCGTCCTCCAACGGCTCGTCGCGCTCGACCGTGCCGCCGGGGAGTAGCCACGCGCCCGCGAACGGGCCACTGGTCTGCTTCACGACGAGGACCCTGCCCGACGCGTCGACGCAGGCGACGATCGCGCCGACCGCCGGGCCCTCGGGCACGCGGCCTACGGCTTCTTGGTCGGGGTCGGGGTGGGCGTCGGGAACGGCAGCGGGAACGTGCGCGCCGGAGTGGCGGTCGGGGTCGGACGTGGCGTCGGGACGGGCGTCGGCGTCGGCGTCGGGCAGGGATCCGGGCTCACGAGGCTCCACGTGTAGCGGTTGTAGGTGTGCCGGCCGACGATGGCGTCGCGCACCCATTGGTCGGTGTAGCGCTGCCACATGGCGGGCGCTCGCGGATCCTGGATCTTCATCGCGACCTTCGTCGTCCCATCCGGCGCCACGCAGCCCGCGACGAACCAGTCGTCCGCCCTCGCCGGCTCGGTCCCCTTGATGAACCACTCGGTCGAAGAGAAGGGGGAGAGGCTCGAGGGCACGAGGCCCGAGCCGTAGCCGCCGAACGCCCCGGGCGCCGCGACCACGGTCGCGCTCACGACGTTCGACGGCCGGGCCCAGTCGGACGCCGGCGTGTCCGCGAGCGCTTCCGTCATGTAGTCGCGCCACAGCTGCCCGGGGCCCATCGCGCTCGAGAAGTCGCGCGAGCTCATGGGATCGCCGTTCGAATTGCCCATCCAGACCCCGGTGACGAGCGTCGGGACGTAGCCGACCGAGTAGACGTCCTTCAGGTTGTCGGTCGTGCCCGTCTTGAGCGCGGCGACGCGGCCGATGTTCGTCCACGCACCGAAGACGTAGCTGCGCGTCGGCTGCGTGGTGTCCTTCAGGATGTCGTTCATCACCCACGCGATCCCCGGGTCGAGAACGCGCTTCGCCTCGTAGTCCTTGTGCTCCCAGACGACTCTCCCGCGCGCGTCCTCCACCTTGAGGATGTACGTCGGCACCACGCGGACGCCCATGTTCGCGAGCACGCCGTAGGCGCTGGTCATGTCGACGAGGTGCACCTCCCGCGCGCCGAGCGTGAGCGAAAGGCCGACCTTCGACGGATCGATCTCGGTCGTGATGCCCAGGTCGTGCGCCGTCTGAATCGTGTCCTCGATGCCCGAGTACTCGGCCAGGAACCGCACCGCGGGCACGTTGCGCGACTCGCGGATGGCCTGCCGCATCGTGACCGGCCCGTGGTACTGCAGGTCCGCGTTCTCGGGGCAATAGCCGCAGAGCGCCGGGCTCATGCGCGTCGGGTCGGCCCTGCCGGTGAAGTCCGTTCGCGCGTCGACGACGACCGTCGCCGCGGTCGCGCCCTTCTTGAGGGCCGTGACGTAGTTGAACATCTTGAACGACGATCCCGGCTGCCGAAGGCCGATGCCGGCGACGTCGAACTGGCCCTGGACGCGGGGATCCTCGCGGTTGTTGTAGTCGACCGAACCCACGTAGGCGAGGATCTCGCCGCTCCGCGGATCGATGGAGACGAGGGCCGCGTTCCACACGTTGCGGCTGTGCAGCAGCTCGACCCATTCGCGCACCTGGCGCTCGCCGATCTCCTGCTTCTTGGTGTCGAGCGTCGTCACGACGCGGTAGCCGCCGCGCGACACCGCCGCCTCGTCGCCGCCGAGGATCTGGCTCAGCTGGTTGCGCACCTGGAAGACGAAGTGGGGAGCCTGGATCGTCACGACCCGAGGACCTGTGACCTTGATCGGCTCGGCGTTGGCGGCGTCGGCCTCCTTCTGGGTGATCGTGTTGGTGTCGAGCATCTGATCGAGCACGTACGCGCGGCGCTCAGCCGCGCGGTCGAGGTTCTCGGCCTTGGTCGGGTCGAGCACCGAAGGCGCCTGCGGCAGTCCGGCGAGCAGCGCGGCCTCGGCGAGCGTGAGCTTCGACAGGTCGGACTTCCCGAAGTACGTCTGCGCCGCGGCCTTCACTCCGTACGCCTGGTTCCCGTAGTAGATCTGGTTGAAGTAGAGCTCGAGGATCTGCTGCTTCGAGAACGTGTTCGTGACCTCGATCGCGAGGATCGCCTCCCGGATCTTCCTCTTGATGCTGACCTCGGCGCCGACGATGCGCTGCTTCACCAGCTGCTGCGTGATCGTCGAGGCGCCGCCCCCGCCGCTGCTCTGCCGGGTGAGGTCGGAGTAGATGGCGCGCATGATCCCGAGGATGTCGACGCCCGGGTTCGTCCAGAAGCTCTTGTCCTCGGCCGCGACCGTGGCGTCGACGAGCAGCTGCGGGACCTCTTCGAAGGTCACGATCTCGCGGTTCTCCTCGGAGAACTGGTAGAGCAGCTGCGCGCCGCTGCGGTCGTACACCTTCGTCGACAGGGCCAGCGGGTCCCTCGCGAGGTCCACGGCGGACGGGAGGTCCTCGGTGAAGAAGGCGACTGCGGCTCCCGCGCCGACCAAGAGCAGCCCTCCGGTGGCCAGCAGGACGGCCAGCAGCCCCGACGGCAGCGCGAGGCGCCAACCGCTGAACGCTCCGCCGCCCCGGCGCCGCTTCGAGCGATAGAGCCCGCGCCGAAGCGCGTGGTCGTGCGTCGTTTTCGATCGCGCGATACGTCCATGGTAGCGGCCAAAGGGGGCTTCGCCCCCTCCGAAACGCCCGGTAATCTTTCCCTGTGCAGGCACGCCCTTCACAACGCGAGTTGGACGAATTCCTCACGCGCGCGATGAGCCAGGTCATCGTGAAAGAGGACCTCGCGGCGCAGCTCGCCTCCGGCGAGCGTCAGCTCCGTATCAAACAGGGCTTCGACCCGACGCACCCGAACCTCCACATCGGCCACGCCGTGGGCCTGCGCAAGCTCAGGAAATTCGCCGGGTGGGGCCACGAGATCGTGATCATCGTCGGCGACTGGACGACCCAGATCGGCGACCCTACCGAACGCGATGACGCGCGGCCGACGATGTCTCACGAGAAGGTCCTCGAAAACGCCCAGACCTACCTCGGTCAGTTCCACAAGATCGTGCCCCGCGAGAACGTCCGCATCGTCATGCAGAGCGAGTGGTTCGGGAAGTTCGATCTCGGCGACGTGATCCGGCTCGCGTCGCGGTTCACAACCCAGCAGATGCTTCAGCGGGAGGAGTTCCGCAAACGGCTCGAGCGCAAGACGCCGATCCCGATCAAGGACCTCCTCTACCCGTTGCTGCAGGCCTATGACTCGGTGGCCATCGAATCCGACGTCGAGGTGGGCGGCACCGACCAGCTGTTCAACATCCTCGCCGGCCGCGAGCTGCAGGAGCAGATCGGTCAGCGCGCGCAGAGCGTCTTCATCGTCCAGCTCCTCGAGGGCCTCGACGGCGAGAAGATGAGCAAGTCGAAGCCGACGACCGCGATCTGGCTCACCGATCCGCCGAGCGACGTGTACGGCAAGGTCATGAGCATCGAGGACAGGCTGATGTCGCACTACTTCGAGTGGGCGACGGAGCTCCCGATGAGCGAGGTGCAGGCGACGCTGCGCGCGATCGCCCAGAAGGAGCTGCATCCGCGAGAGGCGAAGCGGAAGCTCGCCCGCACGATCACCGCCGAGCTCCATTCGGTCGCGGCGGCGGAGGAAGCCGAGCGCGAGTTCGACCGCGTGCACACGCAGGGCGAGGCGCCGGGCGACGTCGAGAGCCGCGAGGTGAAGGTCGACGGCGCGAAGGAGATCGCGATCGTCGAGCTCCTGGTGCTCGCCGGGCTCCGCGCGAGCAAGGGGGAGGCGCGGCGCGCCGTCGAGCAGGGCGGCGTCCATGTCGACGGCAAGAAGGCGACCGTTGGGACCTCGGTGCCGGTCAAGGGCGAGCCCGTGGTCCGGGTCGGTAAGCGAACCTTCGCGCGCATCCGCTTCCGGTGACGACCGCGAAACCCGTCGTCGCGGTCATCCCGTTTGGCGCTATGGGCCGCGATGCCCGCGCCGGCGTCATCGGGCGGCAGATCGCACGCCGCTTGGTCGAGCGCTTCGCGGACGACGCCGCGGCCGAGCTCCGGCCGGTCTTCCTGGTGGCAATGCCGGAAGCGAAGAGCGATGCCGGGTACCTCGTGTTCGGCTCGACGCCCGACGCCGACCTGGCCGCGCGCTACGGCGAGTCGCTCGGGACGACGCACGCGCTGACCGGCCTCTACCGGGAGGATGGCGCCCGCCGCGCGCTCGCGGTGACGTTGATCGACGTTGCCACGCGCCGTCCGGTCGCGCAGCGCGAGCTCGCCGTGGCGCAGGGCGAGCTTCACCGCGCCGAGCCCGCGCTCGCCGCCTGGCTGGCCGGCGCGCTCGGTATCCCGACGTCGGGCCGGGACGAGCCCGAGGCGGTGGACGAGAAGGCCTACCTCGCGTTCCTCGAAGGGCTCGACGAGGAGGTGAACGCCACGCTCCTGCGCAGCGGGGACGAAGTGGCCGCGGCAGCCGCCCGCCGTCGAGCGTTCGAGCGCTACGTCACGGCGGTGCGCGCCGATCCGGGCTCGGCTCGAGCCGAGGAGCGGTTGCTCGTGCTCGCCGCTGAGTCGGTCGAGCGCGGAGACGAGGAGCTCGGGGTCCGCGCGCTCGAGGAGATCATCGAGGTGAGGCCGCGGTCCTGGCGGGCGCACTACATGCTCGCCGAGCTGCGCCGCGAGATCGGCGAGACGAGCGGCGCCATCGTCGCGCTCGAACACGCGCACGCGCTCCGGCCGCTGCGCGACGCGGACGTCGTCGTGCTCGCCGAGCTGTACGTGGCCGAGGGCGCTCCGGGGCAGGCTGCCGCGCACCTGCGGCGCATCGCGCCCTCGAGCGACGTGTTCGGACAGGCGCAGGAGCTCCTCGGGGCGCTCGCGATGGGGAAGGGCGACCACCCCGCGGCGATCACCCATTTCGAGCGCGCGGCGGCGAACGGCAGGACCAGCGCACGGGCGCACCTCGCACGCGCCCAGATCGCCGCGGGCCGGCGCGAAGAGGCGCGGCGGGAGCTGGCGGAGATCCTGTTGACCGGTGCCGATCCCGATACGGCCGCGCAGGCGCGACGCCTCCGGCTCGGGATCGAACGGCCCGACCTCGAGGCCGAGCTCGAGCGAGCCGGCCGCGCGGCCCTCGCGGCCGACACCACCTCCCTCGACGAGGTCCGCTCCTCGTTCCAGAGCGTCCTCGCCTTCGATCCCGAGCTCTGGGAAGCGCACTTCGGCGTCGGGCTGGTCGCGCGCAGGCGGGAGGACTTCGCGGGAGCCGCCGGATCGTTCAGGCGCGCGCTCGAGCTCGCCCCCGGGCAGGCCGACGTGATGCACGAGCTGGGCGTCGCCTTGCTCGCGTCCGGCGCGAAGGCCGAGGCCCTGACGCTGCTCGATGGCGCCGCGGCGCTCCGGCCGCGCGAGGCCGCCTACATCGCCGACGCGGGCTTCGCGCATCTCCGGGCCGGCGACCTCGGCGCGGCCCGCGAGCGACTGCGGATCGCGAGCGGCATCGACGCCGATGACCCGCTCACGCGCGCGTACCTGGACGAGCTCGAGCGCGCGGAGGCGGCGGCCGGAAAGGCGAATTGAACGCGCCGAAGCACATCGTCGTGCTCGGCGGTGGCTTCGCCGGCCTGCACCTGGTCCGCCATCTCGAACGCCGCCTGCGACCGGGCGAGGCCAGCGTCACCGTCGTCGACAGGCAGAACTACCACCTCTTCACGCCGCTCCTCTATCAGGTCTGCACGGGCGAGCTCCCTCCGCACGCGGTCGCGTACCCGCTCCGGGACACGACCGCGCCCGCCGGTTTCGAGTTCCTCCAGAGCGAGGTCGGGGTGGTCGATCTCGAAAGCCGTCGTGTCGGCACCGCCGACGGAGAGCTCCGCTACGACCACCTGGTGATCGCCCTCGGTTCGGTCAGCAACGACTACGGCATCCCGGGGGTCCGCGAGAACGCCAAGCCGGTCAAATGGCTCGCTGACGCCGAGACGCTCAAGCGCCACGTCCTCGACATCTTCGAGAGCGCCGCGACCGAGACGGACATCGCCCGCCGGCGCGAGCAGCTCACCTTCGTCATCGTCGGCGCCGGGCCCGTCGGCGTCGAGCTCGCGAGCTCGCTCCGCGATCTGATGGACCACACGCTGCGGAAGATCTACCCGACGATCGACTTCTACGCGGACGTCACCGTGCACCTCATCGACAGCTCGGACCGCGTGCTCCCGGCGATGGACCCGCGGCTCTCGGCCATCGCGATGCGACGCCTCGAGCAGCAGCGGATCCGCGTGCTCCTGAACACGCTCGTCTCGGAGATCGGCCCCGGCGTCGTCCACACCAAGGCGGGTGCCCAGCTCAGGGCGCGGACGATCGTCTGGTCCGGCGGCGTGAAGGTGAACCCGCTCGTCGCCGGCCTCGACCTGCCGAAGTCCAGGGACGGCCGTATCGTCGTCGACCGCTCCTTTCGCGCGTCCGGGCGCGACGACGTTCTCGTCCTCGGGGACGCGGCCTTCTTCGAGCACGGCGGCAAGGGTCTGCCGCAGCTCGCGCAGGTCGCCGTGCTGGAAGCGCCGACCGCGGCGAGAAACGTCGCCGCGCTCGTCCGGGGCGAGCCGACCGTCCCGTTCGTGTACCGCCGGAAGGGCGACCTCATCGCGCTCGGCCGCACGCAGGCTGCCGCCGAGTTCGCGAAGCTTGGGGGGTTCGTGCTCAGCGGATTCCCCGCGTGGACCGTGTGGCGCGTGAACTACCTCATGCAGCTCCTCGGCGTCCGTAACCGCGCGTCGCTCCTGGTCGAGTGGGTGCTCTCGTTCTTCGCGGGCCGGCTCGTGGCCAACACGCCGTGACCGGCCCTGATCTCGTTCATGGCGCGGCACGCTAGCCGCCCTCAGACGAGTCTCAGAAACCGCCTCGAATCACACCTAGGCGGCCCCCCGCGTCGGCACACGCCGCGGCGGTTGACCTCGTCCGACGTGGCTGACCGTGACTCTGAATTTCCCGCCAGCAGTCCGCGGCAGCTCGTCGACAACTTCCCAGATCACCTCGAAGCCCGGGTCCCCGTGCGCGAGGATCTGCGAACTGACCCGTCGGCGCACGTCGTCGCTGTATTGCGCCTTGGGAACGACCCGCACCCGTAGTCGACTGTGTGTTTCCTGCTCGACGCGGAACCGCTGCACCGGCGTGCCGTAGAAGAGCTTCAGGAAAAACAGGCTGTGGAGAAGGACGCCGCCGGGAGAAACGATCAGGTCGGATGAGCGGCCGACGACCGACTCGAGGCGGGCACTGCCACGTCCACAGGAGCAGCCGTCGCGTCCAAGACGCACGACGTCACCGAGCCGGTATCTGATCAGCGGCGTGGCGAGGTTTCGCAGACTCGTTACCAGGATCTCGCCCTCATCGCCGGCTGCCGCAAGCGGCCGGCCTTCGGCATCGACGACCTCGATGATGCTGTTCTGCATCATCAGGTGAAGTCCATCGTGCGCCTGGCACTCGTGCGCGATCGTCCCTACCTCGTTCGTTCCATACCGGTTGAACACCGGAGCGCCAAAAGCGCTCTCGAGTAACGCGCGGTCGGGCGGCGTGAGCGTTTCCGCCGTCGTCTCCAAGCCCAAAAGTCCCTCCAGCGGCCGGTGCAGCGCGTGTGCGACTTCGGTCAACGTGGAGACGTAGCCCACGATGAGCGAGGGCCGATAGGCGCGCAGCTTCCGCACGGTGGCCGGAAGGCGGTCGCGGCGTAGCGAAAAGGCATCGAACCAGAGCACGTTCACGAGCAGATCGTGGAGGGTGCCACGGACCCCTCGGTGCTCGCTTGCATTGATCTGCGAGCCCCAGAAGAATGCCAGCGGCATCCCAGGGCTGAACTGCCCGCACATGAGATAGCCCCAAGCCGTCTCAGCCCAGTGCGCGTCGAAGTACTCCTGCGACTGGTACACCCGCACCGGCGTCCCGGTGGAGCCTGAGCTGTGGTTCTCGCCGACGTTGGTCGCGAGTCTCCCGGCACCCGTGATCTCGTCGAGGTGATCCTGCAGGTCCGATTTTTCGAGGACCGGCAGACGGCGCAGATCGTCCAGGTGGAAGCGCGCGAGATCCGAAGGATCCGGCAGCCTTTCCCGGTACCAGGCGCTGTTCCGCGTCGCGTGCAGCAAGAGCTTCCTGAGCAGCCGCTGCTGCAGCTCGCGCTGCCGTTCCAGCGGCAGGCGTTCCGCCTCCAGCAGGTCGGCGAAGGCCTCGACCCGCCGGGGCCGGGTGGGGCCAAGGGCGAATCGGTAGAAGACTGGCGACACGAGATTGCCGATCCGGCGCCGGGCGTCGGCGCCGCTCGTCTCGAGGCTCACGAACGCGACGCCCTCTCGATCACGGGTTGATGCCGCCGTCGTCGGCCGAGGACGGCCCTCCTCCGCTCAGGATGCCCCGGAATCGCCTCCATCGGCGCATCGGGCGGGAGACGTCCGGATGCGCCCAGGCCCACGGTCGCACCCTGCCTTGCCAGAAGTGGGCCGCGCGACCGCGCTGCCCGCGCCAGGCCAGGACGCGCAAGAGCGGCAGCGACGTCTGTGTCCAGTGAAACTTGTATGGCTCTTCGCCGGCCCCGAAGTCGAGGACGTCGACGGTACCCGCCGAGCGCACGTCTTCGATGACCGCGAGTGTCAGGAGATGGAAGGGCGATTGGCGAGCGAACTCGGCATCGTGCGCGCCCAGCCAGAAGAACAGACGTCGGCGATGGAGAAAGTAGATGCCGGTGGCGACCAGCCGCCCGTCGAGGAGCAGGCGTGGGAAGTAGAGCCGGCCCTGTCGACCCGCGCTCATCGTGATCCCTCGCACCCAGCCCCAGTATTTGGGGAGCTGCAGCGGACTCGTCTCGCCCTTGCTCCTCCAGCGCTGCGCGTGAAGTCCACGGAGCTCTCTGAGCGCTGCCTCGAGATCCTCGTCGTCGCGAGGAAAAGCGAGCTCGAGCTGTCCCCGCCGCTCGAGCGCCCGGCGCTTGGCGCCCAGCCGCCTCAGACGAGACTTGCTCGCCGACGCATCCCACGCGTCCGTGCTGAGGTCGAGCACGGGATTGCCGGTCATCTTGATGAGCTCGTAATGGGCCCGCTGCGCGGCGAGGCTCTCGACGAGCGCGGCGGCGGTCGGAGATCCGACAGGCACACACCAGAGGTCGAGGAGATCCCAATCGTCCCGCTCCAGCACGAGGCGCACGAGCCCCGCCGCGACTGGCTCCTCGCCTGGCGCGGTGAGGATGCTCGCGTGGTCGCGCTCCTCCGAGCCCAGGAACTCGGTGATGCGTATGCCCCAGCGGCGCCGTGTGCAGAACGTGGCGAGCGCGACGAGCTGGCCGCCGCGGCGCGCGCTGATCAGGTGGAGAGCGCGCCCACCGCCGAAGTGAGCCCACCACGTGAGACCCCACTCCGGCGTAGCGAAGATCGAGTGCTCGGGGAGAGAGCTTTCAAGCAGCCGCCACTCGGGCGCGATCTCCGCGAGGGCCGACGGTCCGTCGTGGAGGAACCACCGGAGGTCGTTTGTCGGGCCATCGCCCCGCGGTCGCGCCGACGGGATCCGTCGGTCTGGAAGCACCGTCGCCGCACCGGAAACGGATAAGAATCCCGCGCTGGTGGGGCCCGGATCAGGCATGCTCATTACCGAGCGTCATCTGTTCGCGCTCCTGCTCAACCAACCGTTCTCGCAAGATACCGGCCACGCATTGAGGCGAGTCGGGTGAAGTCGTGGATGTCGCGCTGCTGGGATCTGCTGGGGTTCGCTCGGCGCCGTTCGCCGCGCTCGCTCGCAGGCGCTGTCTTGCGCCAGGGCCGCCGGTGGGCGTGGTCGCGTCAGGTCATGACCGTCTACCGCGCGGACCGCGAGCTCTCAGCGGAGTCGCCGGAGCCGCTTCGCGCCGTGCGGACGGGGAGTCGCTGGGACGCGCTCGCCGACTTCAGCCGTTACACGGGCTCGGATTGGCATCTCTCGCGCGCGGCGATCGTCGCCGAGGCCCGGCGTCGCCTGGCTCAGGGCGAGCACTCATTCACCGTGGTCGAGGAGGGCGTCCTCGCCCACTACCACTGGCTTCAGCTCGGCCAGCGGGAGATCACCTTCCCGGAGATCGGCGCGAGCTACGCGGTCCCGCCGGGGAGCGCGATCAGCTACGGCGCCTACACGGAGCCGCGGCTCCGCGGTCGAGGTCTTCACCAACTGAGCGCGCGGGAGACGGTTCGCACGGCCTTCGCGCTGGGAGCGGAGCGCATCTTTTCCGGGGTGCTCGAGACGAACACGCCATCGCGTCGCGCCATCGAGGGCGCGGGCTATCGTCCGGTCGCGCGCCTCGTCTGCGTACGCCGGTTTGGCCGGCGACGCGTTTGGAACGAGCCGGCCTGACCGCTACCGCGCCGCCGCCGTCTCCTCCGCTTCGGTCCCGTGAGCCGCGATCACCTTCTGCGCGATGTGCGAGGGGCACTCCTCATAGCCGAGTAGCTCCGCGCTGAACGTCCCACGGCCACCGGTCATCGACCGCAGGTCCGTCGCGTAGCGGAACGTCTCCGCCATCGGGACGTGCGCCCTGATCAGCTGCAGGCCGGCGCCACTGCTTTCCATCCCGAGCACGCGGCCACGCCGCGAGTTGAGGTCCGCGAGCACGTCGCCCATCTGCTCCTCGGGCACGAGCACCTCGACCTTCATGATCGGCTCGAGCAGGTACGGCTGGGCATCTTTCACGCAGTTCTGCAGCGCGAGCGATCCCGCGATCTTGAAGCTCATCTCGCTCGAGTCCACCGCGTGGAAGCTGCCGTCGTACAGCACCGCCTTGAAGTCCGAAAGGGGATACCCCGCGATGACTCCCCTCTCGGCCGCTTCGCGGACGCCTTTCTCGACCGCGGGCCAGAAGTTGCGCGGCACGGATCCGCCGACGATCCGCGTCCCGAACTGGACGCCGGTGCCGGCGGGCTGCGGCTCGATCTCGAGGAAGACGTCGCCGAACTGGCCGTGCCCGCCGGTCTGCCGCTTGTAGCGGCCCTGTGCCTGGGCCTTCGACCGGATCGACTCGCGGTACGGGACCTTCGGCGTGCGCATCTCCACCTGGACGCCGAACTTGTCCTTGAGGTGGTGGACGGCGACCTCGATCGCCGACTCGCCTATCGCCGAGAGAAGCGTCTCGTGTGTCGCGTCCTCGCGGCGCACGTGGAGCGTGGGGTCCTCGTCGGTGAGCTTGTGCAGCGCCGTGGCGAGCTTGTCCAGGTCGGCCTTGCTCGACGGCTCGATCGCCACCGCGAAGGACGGCGGCGGGAACTCGATGGGCTCGTAGAGGATCACCCCGTCCCTGTCCGAAAGGGTCGCGTTGGTGGTCGTCGCCGTCAGCTTCGGGATGGCGCAGATGTCGCCCGCGCCGACGGCGTCGGTCTGCTCCTGCTCTTTTCCGCGAAGGAAGAAGATCTGCCCGACGCGTTCTGTTTCCTTCTTGGTCGCGTCGTAGATCTGCGTGTTGTGGTGGAGCGCTCCCGAGTAGACCCGGACGTAGCTGAGCTTGCCCACGAACGGATCGGCGAGCGTCTTGAACACGAACGCCGAGAACTTCTCGGAGGGCTCGGGCTTGCGCGCCACCTCGTCGCCCGACGGCGAACGGCCGATGACCGAACCGGCTTCGGCGGGGGAGGGCAGCATCTCGCGGACGGTGTTGAGTAGAGCGGCGTACCCGACGTGCTTGTGCGCCGACGACGCCGCCACCGGAACGACCTTTCCCTCGCGCACGGCGGCGTGGAGCGCGTCGCGCAGCTCGTCGTACCCGAGTTCCTTCCCGTCGAGATAGCGCGTGAGGAGATCCTCGTCGGTCTCGACGATCGCTTCGACCAGCTGCTGGCGGTATGGCCCGACGCGATCGGCCTCCTCCTTGTTCAGGTCCGCGACGGGGTCTTTCGGGCCTTTCAGGACCTGGCCGTGCAGCAGGTCGATGGTCGCTTTGAGGTCCTGATGCTGGCCGACCGGGACATGAAGCGGCACCACGCGGATGCCGTACGCCTCACGGAGCTGGCCGAGGACCTCGTCGAAGTCGGCGTTCTCACGGTCCAGCCTGCCGATGACCACGATCCGCGGGGTGCCGGACTTCTCGAGCTCACTCCAGACGGTCTGCGTCCCCACCTGGACGCCGGCGGACGCGTCGACGAACACGATCGCCGCGTCGGCGATACGCAGCGCGGCGCGCTGGTCCCCGGCGAAGTCGGCGAAACCGGGTGTGTCGATGAGGTTGATCTTCACGCCGTCGTGGGCGAAGGAGGCCAGCGCCATGTTGATGGTGATATGCCGTCTCTGCTCTTCGGGGTCCGTGTCCAGGATGCTGGTGCCGTCGTCGACCTTGCCAAGGCGCGTCGTCGCCCCGACCGCGTGGAGGAGGGATTCGACGAGGCTCGTCTTTCCCGAACCCCCATGGCCGACGACGGCCACGTTTCTGATGAGCGTGGGCTCCGGTGATGGCATGGAACTCTCCCCAACGCGAAGTGCGTTGATAGTATTTCGCGCGATGTCCGGGCACTCAAAGTGGAGTCAGATCAAGCGCCAAAAGGGAGCCGCGGACGTCAAGCGGGGGGTCGTTTTCACGAAGATGACGAAGGAGATCATGCTCGCCGCGAAGGAAGGCGGCGGGGGCGATCCCGACGGCAACTTCAGGCTCAGACTGGCCATCGAGCGCGCGCGCAACGTCAACATGCCGCGCGAGAACATCCAGCGCGCGATAGACCGGGCCATCGGAAGCGGCGAGGCGGCGGCGCTCGAGAGCGTCGTGTACGAGGGCTACGCACCGGGCGGCGTCTCGGTGATGATCGAGGCCGCCACCGACAATCGGAACCGCACCGTCTCAGAGATCCGCGCCGCGTTCACACGCGGGGGCGGCAAGCTGGGCGAGTCGGGCTCCGTGCAATGGATCTTCGAGCAGAAGGGCGTCATCGAGATCGACACCAAGGGGAAGGATCCCGACCTGATCCAGCTCGCCGCGATCGACGCCGGGGCCGAGGACGTGGAGGTCGAGCCAGGGCTCATCACGGTCTACACCGCACCGGCCGCGTTCGAGCGGGTGAAAAAGGAGCTCGAGGCGGCGGGCGTCAAGACGGCCTCCGCGGAGCTCTCCATGCGGCCGACGACGACCGTGCGTGTCGAGGGCGAGCAGGCGAGGAAGGTCATCGGCCTCGTCGACGCCCTCGAGGAGCTCGACGACGTGCAGAAGGTCTACGCGAACTTCGACGTGCCCGACGAGGTCCTGCAGCACGCCTAGCCGGGTCATCCTCGGGATCGACCCCGGGACGACCGGAATGGGATACGCCTTCCTCGTCGCGGGTCCGGAGCGAGCCCTTCTCCTCGAGTGCGGGGTCGTCGACGTGCGCGCGAGCTCGAGCGCTCCGGAACGGCTCCTCGCGATCTCGAAGGCGCTTGACGAGCTGATCACTCGTCACCGGCCGTTCGCTCTCGCGGTCGAGCGGCTCTACTTCAATAAGAACGTCCAGACGGCGATGCGCGTCTCGGAAGCGCGGGGGATCGCGCTGTTGTGTGGAGCACGCGCCGGTCTCGAGATCGCCGAGTACACGCCTCAGGAAGTGAAGATCTCGGTAACGGGTAACGGACGCGGGGACAAGAAAGCGGTCCAGCGCATGCTCCCGGTACTGGTCGCGCTGAATGCCCCGATCACACAGGACAACGTGGCCGACGCGATCGCGATCGCGGTGACGCACGCGAACCGCGCGCGATTCGCCGAATCGGTGGCGGCAGGGCGATGAGAAGGGACACGCGCGCGCGGGGAAGGCGAGAGGGTGCTCGCGGCGCAGCGGGAGTCGCCCCATCCGCATCCGCCGCGCTCGCCGGATCCGGAGGGGTAGGGCGAAGGGACCCGCGAGCACGCGAGCACCCCGAGCCTCACCCCGCCCGCGTGCGAATCGGGAGGTGATCGCCGCCATCCGCGGCGAGGTGATCGCGCGAGAGTCCGATCACGTCGTCGTCGAGGTCAACGGAGTCGGCTACAAGGTCTTCGTCCCGCGGCATCCAACGCTTGACGAGGTGCTGCTGCACACCCATCAGGTCGTGCGCGAGGACGACGAGTCGCTCTACGGGTTCGAGACGCGCGAGGAGCTGGCGCTCTTCGAGATGCTCATCAGCGTGTCGGGCGTCGGACCGAAAGCGGGGATGGCGATGCTTTCCGTCGCGCGTCCCGCGGAGATCGCGTCGGCGATCGCGACCGGCGACACCGCGGTGCTCGCTCGCGCCCCGGGGGTGGGGAAGAAGACGGCGGAGCGCGTCATCGTCGACCTGAAAAGCAAGATCGGACGCGTCGCGGGTGTCCCCGCGACAGCAGGGCCGCTCGGTAACGAGGACGACGCGCACGCCGCGCTTGTCGCGTTGGGCTACACGGCGTCGGAAGCGGCGACGGCGCTTCGCGGCGCACCCGAGAAGGGCCGCGCCAGCACCGAAGAGCGGGTTGCTGCGGCGTTACGACTGACCAGCAGAGCAGCCGTCGCAGGCGGGTGACGAAAAGTACTAGCGGGCTGGCAGGCGACCACTCTATTTGCGACCATTGGCGCGGCCGCCGCGCCGTAAAAGGAGCGTGCATGGTCGAGTTTTGGAGGAACGAAGAGGGGCAAGGCCTCGTCGAGTACGCACTCATCATCGCGGTGATCGCGATCGCAGTCATCATCGCCATGGTCTTCTTTCGGGACGCGCTCTCGAACTACTTTTCGAGCATCGGCAATAACCTCACTTAGGAGCGGCGCGGCGGCCCGCCCGCTCTCCGCGTAGGGGGCGCAGCCCCGTTCGTCCGGTTCCCGCCATTTGATATAGTTACGTCTGGCGTCCGGCCGGGCTGGAGGCCGCGTCAGGCTCTCTGAAAGTGGGTCGACCCCACTTTTTTTGTCGCCTGACGCCAATTGAAGATAAGGGGAGTTGCCATGAACCGAGAGCTCGTCACCGGCCTCGCGCAACTCTCCGCGGAGAAGGGTCTCCCCAAGGAAGTCGTCAGCGACATCATCGCCCGCGCGATCAAGCGCGCATACGGCGATGAGGAGCACATCGACGTCAAGGTCGATATCCAGACCGGCGCGTTCAAGGTCTACTTGCTGAAGACCGTGGTCGAGAAGGTCGAGGATCCCAAGATCCAGGTCCAGCTCGACACGGCGAAGAAGATCAAGACGGACGCGCAGCTCGGCGAGGTCATCCCGTTCGAGGAGTCCGCCGCCGCGCTGGGTCGCATCGGCGCGCAGACCGCGAAGCAGGTCATCCAGCAGTCGCTTCGCGAGGCGGAGCGGGAGCAGGTCTTCGCGGAGTACGCCGACCGCGAGGGCGACATCATCAACGCCAAGATCAGCCACTTCGAAGCCGGCTCCGCGATCATGGAGCTCGACCGCGGAGCGACCGCGATCCTGCCCCGGTCGGAGCAGGCGCCGCACGAGCGCTATTTCGCCGGGCAGGCGCGAAAGGTCGTCGTCCTCGAGGTCCGTCGCACGCTGCGCGGGCCGCAGATCATCGTCAGCCGAGCGCACAAGGCCCTCGTGAAGCGGCTGTTCGAGCTCGAGGTCCCGGAGATCTTCCACGGGCAGGTCGAGATCGTCGGCATCGCCCGCGAGCCGGGATCGCGCACGAAGATCGCCGTGCGCGCGCGCCAGCCCGGTCTGGACGCCCGCGGCGCGTGCATCGGGCAGCGTGGGCTGCGCGTGCAGGCGATCGTGAACGAGCTCGGCGGCGAGAAGATCGACATCATCGAGTGGGCCGAGAGCCCCGAGCGCTACGTCGCGAACGCGCTCGAGCCGGCGCACGTGGTCCGTGTTGATATCGTCCCCGAGGACAAGACGGCGTACGTCGTGGTCCCGGACCGGCAGCTCTCGCTCGCCATCGGCAAGGAGGGCCAGAACGCCCGCCTTGCCGCGAAGCTGACCGGATGGCGCATCGACATCCGTAGCGAGTCGGAGGTCCGTGCCGAGCTCGAGCCTGAGCCCGAGCCAGAGCCGGTCGCCGTCGCCGAGCCGCCACCGGTGGAGGAGGAATCCGAGATCCGCCACGATCTCGTCGCCGAGGTCGAGGCGGAGTCGGCCGCCGCGGACGAGGAGGACCTGGATGAGGAGGACCGAGCGCTCCTCGGAGGCAAGAAGAAGCGGGAGCGTCGCTAAGGCCTCCCAGAGGCCGCCGCGGAGCCTTCCGCAGCGGACCTGCGTGGCCTGCCGGACGACGCGCCCAAAACGCGAGCTCGTGCGAGTCGTACGCTCACCCCTGGGGGAGCTCTCCGTCGACCTCCGAGGGAAGGCGCCCGGCCGCGGAGCCTACCTGGATCCCGACGCCGGATGCCTCGAGCGCGGGCTCACGGAAGGGGCGCTCTCGCGGGCGCTTGAAACGCCGATAGACGACGGAGCCGCCGCGAAGCTGCGCGAGCAGCTCGCGGCCGCAGCGAAGGAACGGAGGGCGAATGCCTAAGGCGAGACCAAGGCGGATGCCGCCGCAGCGCGGTCCGCGGCCCAAGGGCCGCAGGCCCCAGCGGCAGCCTGCCCCGCAGCCCGTGCCCGAGCAGGCCGCGCCGGTAGCGGTCGCCGAGCCGACCGGCACCGTCGTGACCCTGCCCAAGGCGATCACGGTCGGCGATCTCGCCCGCGCTCTCGACCTGAGCGTCGTCGACGTGATGCGCGGCCTCGTGAACATGGGCCTCATGGTCTCGATCAACGAGACGGTCGACTTCGAGACCGCCTCCCTCGTCGCCAACGAGCTCGGCATCGAGACGCGGGCCGAAGAGGAGATCGCGCCTGCCGTCGAGGAGGAGGCCGCCGCCGAGGTTGTCGGCGCGAAGGAGATCCTCTGGACGGACGTCGACCCGGCGAAGCTCAAGGAGCGGCCGCCGGTGGTCACCGTCCTCGGACACGTCGACCATGGCAAGACGAGCCTGCTCGACGCCATCCGCGCCACCAACGTCACCGCTCGCGAGGCCGGCGGGATCACCCAGCACATCGGCGCGTACCAGATCGAGCACAACGGCCGCAAGGTCACGTTCCTCGACACCCCGGGTCACGAGGCGTTCACCGCCATGCGCGCGCGGGGGGCGCAGGTGACCGACGTCGCGGTCCTGGTGGTCGCCGCGGACGATGGCGTGCAGCCGCAGACGATCGAGGCGATCTCGCACGCGAAGGCGGCGAACGTGCCGATCGTCGTCGCGCTCAACAAGATCGATCGCCCCGACGCGAACCCCGATCAGGTGAAGGCGCAGCTGGCCGAGCACGGCGTCACGATCGAGGAGTACGGCGGCGACACCCCGCTCGCGCCGGTGTCCGCCAAGACCAAACAGGGCATCAACGACCTCGTCGAGACCGTGCTGCTCGTCGCGGACGTTGCGGAGCTCAAGGCGGATCCCGACCGTCCGGCGATCGGGCGAGTCATCGAGGCTCATCTCGACAGGGGCCGTGGCCCGGTCGCGACGGTGCTCGTGCAGACCGGCACGCTCGAGCGCGGCGACCTCGTGGTCGCCGGGACGACGTTCGGCAAGGTGCGCGCGATGGTCGACGACAAGGGGAAGAACGTCGGCCGCGCCGAGCCGTCGCGTCCGGTCGAGATCCTCGGACTTCCCGAGGTGCCCGAGGCGGGGGACGTCATCCGTGCCGTCTCCGACGAGAAGGCCGCGAAGGCGCTCGTCGCTCAGAACGCGCGGGAGCGCGCCGCGGGCACCGCCGCTGAGCGCCCGGCGACGCTCGACGAGATGTTCGCCCAGGTCAAGGAAGGCAAGGCCAAAGAGCTCAAGCTCGTCCTCAAGGCCGACGTGCAAGGCTCGCTCGAGGCGATCAAGAGCGCGCTGGCCAAGGTGAAGCAGGACGAGGTCGCGCTCTCGGTCATCCACGACGCGGTCGGTGACGTCACGGAGTCCGACCTCACGCTCGCCGCGGCCTCGGGAGCGGTCGTGATCGGCTTCAACACCAAGATGGAAGCCCCGGCCCGCCGCGTGGCCGAGTCCACCAAGGTCGACGTCCGGCAATACAAGGTCATCTACGAGCTGCTCGCGGACGTGGAGAAGGCGCTCACCGGCATGCTCGAGCCCGAGATGGTCGAGTCGGTGCTCGGCCACGCCGAGGTGCTCCAGATCTTCACCTCGGGCAAGACGACGATCGCCGGCTGCCGTGTCGTGGACGGCATCGCACGGCGCGGGGCGCAGGCGCGGCTCCTCCGCGGCGGGACCGCCGTGTACGACGGCAAGATCGCGACGCTGCGCCGCATGAAGGACGACGTTCGCGAGGTCAACGCGGGCCTCGAGTGCGGCATCGTGCTCGAGAACCACAACGAAGTGTTGGTCGGCGACATCATCGAGGACTACGTCGTCCAGCCGAAGCCGCGCTAGCCGGACGAGGTGGCGTAGGTCATGGCGTACCGGCGAGCGGACCGCGTGAACGCGCTGCTCCAGCGCGAGCTCGGCACCCTGATCAGCGAGGAGCTCCGCGACCCGCGGATCGCTTTCACCACGGTGACCGCGGTCCAGATCACCGACGATCTGCGCAGCGCCCGCGTGCATGTGAGCGTCCTCGCTGACGAGGAGGCGGCGAAGAAGACCATGGCCGCGCTCGAGGACGCCAAGCCCTTCCTCCGTCACCAGCTCGGCACGAGGACCGATCTGCGTTTCGTGCCCGAGCTGACTTTCGTCCCCGACCGCACGGCGGAGCAGGCGGTGCGGATCTCGGGCCTCCTTCGCGAGGCTCGTCAGCGCGAAGGCCGATGAAAGAGGTCCTCGCCGCTCTCAGCGGCGCACGCCGCATCGCGATCGTCTCGCACCGCGACCCCGATCCCGACACCATCGGCTCCGGCCTCGCGCTCGGCCTGGGACTGGAGTCGATCGGGAAGAAGGTGTCGTGGCACTGCGCGGATGCCGTGCCGGAAACGGTTCGCTTCCTGCGCGGGGTCGAGCGCTACCGCCAGGATCCGCCGCCGGGGGACGTCGATCTCGTGGTGACCGTGGACTTCGGGTCGCTGGAACGGGCGAAATTCGCGCTGCCGGCTGGCCCGCGGCTCGTGAACATCGACCACCATGTCTCGAATGACGCCTTCGGCGGGGCCAACCTGGTCGACGCGACGAGCGCGGCCACCGCCGAGCTGGTCTCGCGGGTCATCGACGCGCTCGGGATCGTGTGGACGCCCGACATGGCCACCGCCGCCCTTGTCGGGATCATGACCGACACCGGGTCGTTCCAGTTCCCGAGCACCGACGGGCGCGCCCTCGAGCGGGCCGCCCGCCTGCGCGAGGCCGGCGCCGACCTCCAGGCCATCACCTACAACGTGTACCGGAACAAGCGCTTCGAAGCGATCAAGCTATGGGGGTTCGCCTTCTCGCGTCTCATGCGGGAGAGCGGGGGCGAGCTCGTGTGGACGGAGGTCCGCGCCGGCGACTTCAAGGACGCCGGCGCGCGCGAGGAGGACATCTCCGGGCTGGTCGAGCAGGTGGCGCGATCGAGCGGCATGCGCGTCGCGCTGCTCTTCAACGAGCAGGGCGACAACATCAAGGTGTCGTGCCGAACCTCCCAGTGGGAGCCCTCCGTCGACGCCGCCGCGCTGATGACGCTCTTCGGGGGCGGCGGTCACATCCGAGCGGCCGGTGCACTCGTCCCGGGCGATCTCACCACGGTGCGCGAGCGCGTGCTCGCCGCCGCGCGCTCCGCGCTGGACGCGGCGCGCGCGCGCACCGCCGTCGGCGCCTGAGCACCGAGGCACTCCTCTCCGGCGTCCTGGCGATCGACAAGCCCGAGGGCTGGACCTCGCACGATGTCGTCGCCGTCGTGCGCGGAGTCATCGGCGCGAAACGGGTGGGCCACGGCGGCACGCTCGACCCGCTCGCGTCCGGTCTTCTGCCGCTGCTCGTGGGAAGCGCGACGAAGTTCGCCGATCGCGTGCACGGCGCGGCCAAGGTCTACGACGCGCTCGTGCGGTTCGGCACGGAGACGGCCACGGACGATCGCGAGGGCGCGGTCGTGCGCACGGCGCACGTGCCGGCGCTCGACGACCAGACGCTCGAAAGCGCGCTCGCGTCCTTGCGCGGCGTCATCGAGCAGACCCCACCGCGGTACGCGGCGCTCAAGGTCGACGGCCGCCCGGCATACGCACGGGCACGCGCCGGCGAGACGGTCGAGCTCGCGGCTCGCAGCGTGCAGGTCTATCGACTCGACGTGATCGCATCAGCACCTCCTGACACGCGGCTCCTCGTGGTCTGTTCTTCGGGCACGTACGTACGCGCGATCGCGCGCGACCTCGGGCGCACGCTCGGCTCCGCTGCGCACCTGGCCGCTCTGCGCCGTCTCGCGGTCGGCGCGCTCGAGGCAAAAGACGCGGTCGCGCCGGACCTGCTCCGTCAGCGGGGTCGCGCCGCGGCCATAGCGCTCCTTCGGCCCGCGAGCGAGTCGCTGCTCCAGCTCGATCGCCGATTTGTCGAGCAGGCCGCTGCTACGATCGTCGGTGCGGGGGAGTCAGCCTGATGCTCGCGAAAGCGCTCGAACGATTCACCAAGCTGGCCCTCTCGGTGTGGCGCGACCTCTCCCTCGACGCCCAGGTTGTCGCCCTGCTCGGCGTGGGGAACTGGGTCCTGCTCTTCGCGAACCACACCACGGTCGCGGCAACGCACGACGTGCCGCTCTGGCAGCTCTTTCCCCCGGGCGCGGACGTCGCCTTCCTGATCGCCTGCGGCGCGCTCGCGTTCGCGTATCCCTTCCGCGATCACCGTGCTCGGACGTCGTTCACGACGCGCGCGCGGGTGCTCCACCTCATCGGGCTCATCGGAGCCTTCGTGATCGTCCCGGCGCTCGCTTCGATCGTGCTGCGTGAGACCGGGAAGCCATACACGTACGTCCACGATGGCGCGCTCATGGTCGAAGAGGCCGCCCGCAAGTTCCTCCACGGCATGAACCCGTACGTCGCCGACTATCTCGACACGCCGATGTTCTTCTGGCCGATGATCAACAACCCGGCGCTGTACCACCTGACGTACTTCCCGTTCATGTTCCTCGTCACCACGCCGTTCGTCTGGCTTTTCGATCACGCCGGGATCATCTGGGATCAGCGTTTTCTCTACCTGCCCGCGTACCTCGGCACCCTCGCGCTCGTGCCGCTGCTCGTGCAGGGCGCCGCTCGGCGGCTCGCGCTGACGGCGGCCATCGCGCTCAACCCGCAGCTCTTCCCGTTCGTGGTCGAGGGCCGCAACGACTTCTTCGTCCTGCTGTTCCTGTTCGCGGGGCTGGCGCTCCTGATGCGCGAGCGGCGGACCGCGTCGTCGCTCGCGTTCGCCGCGGCGGGCGCGGCCAAGCTGCACGCGCTGTTCGTCCTGCCCTTCGTCGCCGTCTATCTCGTCGCGACGAAACGGCCCCGCACGCTCCGCGAGGCGGTGGCCGCGCTCGCGCCGACGTGGCCGGCCGCGCTGTTCCTGCTCGCCACCTTCCTGCCCTTCCTGTTGAACGACTTCGACGCCTTCTACGACGACGTCGTGCGATACAACGCCGGCGGAGCGGCATGGACGTATCCGATCTCGGGCATGGGCTTCTCCGCGCTGCTGCTCTCGCTCGGGCTGATCCCGTACCGGCAGGCGGACTTCCCGTTCGCGGCGATCGAGATCGCCGTCGCCGCGCCGATCGCCGCGTGGTGGCTCCTGCGCCTCTGGCAGCGGCCGACCATCGCGACGCTCCTCGCCGGCTACGCCCTGACGCTTCTCGCGTTCCTCTTCTTCGGGCGGTACTTCCAAGGGAACTACCTCGGGTTCATCGCGGCGGTCTTCACCCCGGTCCCGTTCCTGGCTCTCCGGGACGTCCGTCGCGTCCGTCGGCTCCGGCGCGTCGAGGGCATCGCGGCCGCTCGCGGGTCCCTTCGGCCTGCCCCTTCGGTTGTCACCGGTCCGGCCCCAGCGTTCGGGCCGACTCCCGCTGCGCACCGCGACGCCCCCTCCGCGCCATCCGAGGTCCCGTCCGCGCCTTCTCCGGAGCGGCCCCCACCTGTGCCGGTCACGCTTGAGGCTCCGCTCGCGGAACCCTCGCCTGCCGGAGCTGCTTCGGCCGACTAGTCTCGCCTCATCGAAGCGCTTCGGGACTTCACGGGCTGGCCGAGCGGGCCGATCGACCTCGCGATCGGGGTGTTCGACGGCGTCCACCTCGGACACCGCGCGCTCATCGCGGAGCTCGGGCGCGGGGCGCGCCGGGAGGGCGCAAGAGCGCTCGCCGCGACCTTCGATCCGCTCCCGATCCAGGCCCTCGCCTCGGGCGCGCCGGCATCCGCGCTTTCGGACGTGCGCGATCGCGTGAAGCTGCTGCGGGAAGCGGGCGCCGACGCGGTGGTCGTCTTCCGCTTCGACGACGCGTTCGCGAAGCTCAGCCCTGACCGGTTCATCGACCGCCTCCGCGCGGCGGGCGATGTGCGCCGGATCGTCGTCGGCCCGGACTTCCACTTCGGGCATCGCGCGGAAGGGGACGTCGACGCGCTCCGCGCGCGAGGGAAACGGGAGGGCTTCACCGTGGACGTGATGCCGCCGATCAAGCTGGAGGGCGAGGTCGTGAGCTCTACGCGCATCCGCAATCTGCTGCTCGCCGGTGACGTCGAGGCGGCCGAGCGCCTGCTGGGCCGCCCCTACGACGTGCGCGGACGAGTGGTGCACGGCGCGAAGCGCGGCCGCGCGCTCGGATTCCCCACGATCAACCTGGCTCTCCCCAAGGAGAGGCTGCTCCCACGCGACGGGATCTACGCCATGTGGGCTGAGATGGGGGAGGGACGTTTCAAAGCGGCGGCATCACTCGGCGTCCGACCCACCTTCGGCGGCGGCGAGCGCGTGCTGGAGGCGTATCTTCTCGACTTCACCGGCGAGGTCTACGGCGAAGAGGTCGAGGTCACCTTCGTGAAACGGCTCCGCGACGAGCTCGCATTCGCGAGCCCGGCGGAGCTATCCGCGCAGATCGCGCGAGACGTGGAGGAAACGAAACGGGCACTGAGCTGAGGGACACGCCAGAGCGCGGCGAGATCGAGCTGAAGGGCGTCCGTCGCCCTGCGCTCATCTTTAGGGTCTCGACGAGTGACGTCCCTGGCGCGCGGCTCGGTCAGGCGCTCACGGTAGGCATACTCGCGCTCCTTGGCTTCGGGACGCTCGCTCTCCTGATTACCGCCGGGCCTAGATCCGACGCCATCGCGTTCGCGGCTCGGGTCGTCTGGATCGCGGGAACAGCCTTCTTCTTCGGGGGTCTGTCTTGTTCGTGATGTCTTGGCGCAAGGGGTCGCTCGTTGCACTGGTACAGGACGGGATCTACTTTCGGCCGTTCGATCGCAGGGTCGCTGGCTGGGACAGAACGTATCCGCCGTCCGTCATGCACGGTTCGGCGGAATTCGAACGGGTCGTCCAGCGCTGCGCCGCCGATCTGGAAGAGCGCTCACGCATCGGATGAGCGTGCGCGTTTCGACGCCGAGGTACGAGGCCGTCGCGGATTGGGAACAACCGCCGAAGGGCTACACGCATCCGGACGTCGCCGCGGTCGCGATCAACTCGAAAGGTCGCGTCTACCTCTTCTGCCGCGCGGAACACCCGGTCCTCATGTACGAGCGGGACGGACGATTCGTCGGCTCGTGGGGCGAGGGGCTGTTCACGATGCGCACGCACGGGATGACCATCGGCCCGGACGACAGCGTGTACTGCGTCGATGACGCGGGCCACAGCGTCCGGAAGTTCACGCCTGACGGGAAGTTGCTGCTGACGCTCGGCGACAACGACGGGAAGCCCTCGGACAGCGGCTACGACGGGAAGAACCTGACGACCATCTCGCGCGGCGCGCCGCCGTTCAACCGTCCGACGAACATCGCGGTCGCGCCAAACGGCGACCTGTACGTGTCCGACGGTTACGGGAACTGCCGCGTCCACCGTTTCTCGGCGGGAGGGCGGCTTCTCGCGTCGTGGGGCGCCCCGGGGACCGGGCCTGGTGAATTCATGCTGCCTCACGGCATCGCCGTCGATCGCAACGGAGACGTCTACGTGTGCGATCGCGAGAACGATCGCATACAGGTGTTCGACGCCGACGGGTCGTTCCGCCGTGAGCTCACGAACGTCCAGCGTCCGACCCAGATCGTCCTCGCTCTCGGCCGCATGTACGTGTCGGAGCTCGTGTGGCGCGTCGGTCTGCGGTCGTTCCGCAACGGCCCGATCGAGCGCGAGCTGCCGGCCCGGGTGAGCGTTCTGGACGAAGCCGGGAATCTGTTGACCCGCATCGGCGGATCCGACCCCTGCGCCCCCGGGAGCTTCTGCGCTCCGCACGGGATCGCCGTGGACACGAACGGCGACCTCTACGTCGCGGAGGTCACGTGGACGATCGGCGCGAAAGCCGGACTCGTCCCGGCGGACTGCCACACCTTCCAGAAGCTCGCGCTGGTCGGTTGAGCGCCCGGCCCGGCCGGTGACGATCCGAGCCGTTCTCTTCGACCTCGACAACACGCTGCTCCTCGAGGACGAAGCGACGCGGTCCGCGATCCGTGAGGTCAGCGGGCTCGCGCGGGCGCGTGGGGTCGACCCGGCCGTCCTCGCGACCGCCGCGCCGAGGATCGCCGAGAGGCTCTGGACCGCGTCTCCGCTGTTCGGGTGGGCCGACCGGATGGGCATCTGGTGGGGCGAGGGCCTCTGGGGCGAGTTCGTCGGCGAGGCCCCCGAGCTTGGCGCGCTGCGCGCTTTCCTTCCAGGGTTCCGTCGCGGCGTGTGGCGCGGCGCCCTGGCCGCCGCCGGCATGGTCGATGACGCCCTGGCGGACCGGCTCGCCGGCGAGTTCAGGAGCAGGCGCCGCGCGCGCCAACCGATGGATCCCGAAGCGGAGGTCGTATTGGGCGATCTCGCGCGTGACCACGCCCTCGCGCTCGTGACCAACGGCGCGCCCGACGTGCAGCGCGAGAAGCTCGCCGGCACGAGCCTCGCGCGGCACTTTCGCGCGGTCGCGATCTCCGTCGAGGTCGGCGTGGCCAAACCGGACCCGCGCATCTTCGAGCTCGCGCTCGAGCGGATCGGCGTCGTGCCGGCCGAGGCCGTGATGGTCGGGGACAGCCTCCGTCGCGACATCGCGGGCGCGCGCGCGGCGGGGCTGCGCGCGGTATGGATCGACCGTCACCTCGGCGACGAGGGCGGAGGGCCGCTTCCCGAGCCCGACGCGCGCATCGAGCGGCTCAGCGAGGTTCGTCCGCTCCTCGCTCGGCTCGACGCGCCGGCGCCCGGAGGCGCTTCTCCTCGAGGCTCGCGCGCACCTCGTCAGGCGTGAGCTCGAGATGCGTGGCGAGGACGAGCATCGCGTAGAGCAGGTCGGTGAGCTCGCTCAGCGCGCGCTCGCGGCTTTCACCGACGAGCGCGGAAGCCGTCTCGTCCGCCTCCTCGCGGAGCTTCGCCCCGATCGCCGCGGGGCCGCCCCGGAGGAGCTCGGCGGTGTACGAGCCCTCGGGGAGATCGCGGCGCCGCTCGCGCAGGAGCGCGGCGAGCTCCGAGAGGAACCGCCCGAGGTCGCGGTCGTTCGTCGGCCCGAAGCAGGTGGCGTCACCCGTGTGACACGCCGGACCCGCGGGATGCACCTTGACCAGGAGCGCGTCTGCGTCGCAGTCCGGCGCGATGTCCACCAGGTGCATGACGTTTCCGCTGGTCTCGCCCTTCTTCCACAGCCGACCGCGGGAGCGGCTGTGGAAATGGACCTCGCGCGTACGCAGCGTCGCGTCGAGCGCGTCGCGGTCCATGTAGGCGAGCATGAGCACCGCTCCCGTCGCCGCGTCCTGCACGATCGCCGGGACGAGGCCGCGCTCGTCGAAGCCGACCTCCCTCACGCGGCCTCCGCGGTCGGCCTGACCGCGACGCCATGCGCGGCCAGCTCGTCCTTCAGACTCCCAATGACGAGCTCGCCGGAGTGGAGGATCGACGCGGCGAGCCCGGCCTCCGCGCCGGTCCGCGTGAAGAGCTCGAGGAAGTGGCCGACCTCGCCCGCGCCGCCCGAGGCGATCACCGGGACGCCCACGGCGTCCGCGACCAGCGCGGTCAGCTCGATCTCGAAGCCCGCGCGCGTACCGTCCCGATCCATCGAGGTGAGCAGGATCTCGCCGGCGCCCAGCTCCACCCCGCGGCGGGCCCACGCGACCGCGTCCACCCCGGTCGGCGTCCGTCCACCCTCGATCACCACCTCATAAGAGCCATCGTCGCGGCGCCGCGCATCGATGGCGAGGACGGCCGCCTGCGCACCCGCTCGCGCGGCGATCTCAGCGAGCAGCCGGGGGCGGCGGACCGCGGACGTGTTCACCGCGACCTTGTCGGCCCCGGCGCGGAGGATGGCGGCGGCTTGCTCCACCGACTCGATCCCGCCGCCGACACAGAACGGTATGGTGAGGACCTCGGCGACGCGCGCCGCGAGGTCGGCGGCCGTTGCGCGGCGCTCGGCCGATGCCGTGATGTCCAGAAAGAACAGCTCGTCGGCGCCCTCGCGATCGTACCGCGACGCCAGGCCGACGGGATCGCCGGTGTCGCGCAGATCGACGAACCGCGTCCCCTTCACCACGCGTCCATCCTTCACGTCGAGGCAGGGGATGACCCGCTTCGCGAGCACGCTCACGCCGCCGTCGCGCGAACAAATCCGGCGAGCGCTCGAACGCCCATCGCGCCGCTCTTCTCCGGGTGGAACTGCAATCCCAGCACGCCCTCCGTCCCGACCGCCGCGGTGACGGGGCCGCCGTGGTCGACCGAACCGACAACGACGCGCTGATCCGCGGGCTCCGCGGCGTATGAATGCACGAAGTAGAAGTACGCGTCATCGGGGAGCTCGCCCAGCCACGGGTGGGCGCGGGTCAGGTGGAGGCGGTTCCATCCGGTGTGCGGGACGCGCACCGGACCGCGCAACCGGCGGACGCGTCCTTGATAGAGCCCGATCCCGGGTGCCGCCGGGTCCTCGTCGCTGCTTTCGAAGAGGAGCTGCATGCCCACGCACAGGCCGAGCAGGGGAATGCCGCGCGAGCGCGCCGCGGAGACGGTGGCATCGAGGCCGTACCGGCGCAGCTCACGCGCGCAGTGTCCGAAGTTGCCCACACCGGGAAGGACGAGCGCTCGGGCCGAGAGGAGCTCGCGGTCGCTGCGGGTGATCCGGACATCGGCCGCCCCGGCACGCCGCAGGCCGCGCTCGACGTTCGCCAGATTGCCGACGCCGTAGTCGACGATCGCGATCATCCGATGCGCCCCTTCGAGCTCGGCACACCCGCCCGACGAGGATCGCGGCGGCTGGCGGCGTCGAGAGCGCGCCCGAGGGCCTTGAACGTGGCCTCGAGGAGGTGGTGCGTGTTGCCCCCGCGCAGCTGCGAGACGTGGACCGTGCAGCGCGCGCCCTGCGTGAACGCGATGAAGAAGTCGGGGACGAGCGTCGAATCGAACGAGCCGACGATGCGCGTCTTCGGCCTGAGATCGTGCGAGAAATGGGGACGGCCGCCCAGGTCCACCGCGACCGAGACGAGGCACTCGTCCATCGGCACCGTGATCGAGGCGTAGCGCACGATCGCCTTCCGATCGCCGAGCGCCTTGTCGACCGCGCCCCCGAGCACGAGACCGAGGTCCTCGACGGTGTGATGCTGGTCGACCTCGACGTCGCCTTTCGCCTTCACCGTGAGGTCGAACAGGCCGTGGACCGCGACGAGCTCGAGCATGTGATCGAGGAAGGGCAGACCCGTGCTGACGGCCGCTTTCCCGCCACCGTCGAGCGCGAAGCGGACCTGCACGTCGGTCTCCTTCGTGCGCCGTGTGCCCCGCGCGCGACGTGCTCGCGGCACTAGATCCGTGCCTCCATCGACTCCGCGTGATAGCGCATGCCCTCGTGACGCGCCACGGCGGCGCCGGCGCGCGCGAGCCGGCGGACGTCGCCGCGAAGCTCCACGCGACTCGTCCAGCGCACGAAATCCTCGACCCGGAGCGGCGAGGACCAGCGCGCGGTGCCGCCCGTCGGCAGCGAGTGGTTCGCCCCCGCGACGTAGTCGCCGAACGCGACGGCCGACCGCGGGCCCACGAACACCGCGCCGGCGTGAGGCACGTCGTCGCGCAGCGCGGCGGCTTCCCGGCCGGCGAGCAGCACGTGCTCGGGCGCCGCGTCGTCCGCCGCACGCGCCGCCGCGCCCAAGTCGGCCGCGCGGTAGAGGAAAACGCGCGCCGATCCCGTCGCGAGCGCGCCCGCGACGCCGCGGAGAAGCAGCGGATCGTCCGAGATGAGCGCCGCGAACGCCCCGGCGCCGTGCTCGGCCTGTGCCAGCAGATCGAGCGCGAGCAGTCGCGGATCGGCATCCGCGGAGGCGATCGCAACGAGCTCGCTCGGGCCTGCGAAGGCGTCGATGCCGACGTCGGCCGAGACTAGCCATTTCGCCGCGGCGACGTACGCGTTGCCGGGACCCACGATGCGGTCGGCGCGCGCGAGGCTCCCGGTCCCGTAGGCGAGCGCCGCGACCGCCGCGGCGCCGCCGGCGCGGTAGAGCGCGGTGGCGCCCACCAGCGTAAGGGCGTACGCCAGGGCCGGGTCAACGGTTCCGTCGCGCGGCGGCGGTGAAGCCGCGACGAGATCGCCGACGCCCGCGACCTGCGCGGGGACCCCGGTCATGAGCGCGGTCGATGGATACGCCGAGCCGCCGCGCGGAACGAGGGCGCCCACACGGTCGAGCGGCAGCGGCACGAGGCGGACGTCGCTGGTCGCGTCACGCCGCCGGATCTCGCGCGGCCGCTGACGCTCGTGAAAGGCTCGGACCCGTGCGTACGCGAGGTCGAGCGCGATCCGCATCTCTCGCGAGCAGCGGCCCGCGGCGCGCCGCAGACCGGCCGCGTCGACCACGAGGTCCCGAGCGGTCGCCTGCGGCTGGTCGAACCGGCGCACGCTGCGCAGGACCGCCGCGTCGCCGCCGCGCCTGACCGCGGTGACGGTCCGCCTCGCCGACTCGCGCTCGAGCGGGCCGAACGCACCGCCGCGCCGCGCCCGCGAGAGATCGCGCCGCATCGCCGAGAGCGGTCTCATTGTCGCTCCGCCCAGGCCACGAGCTTCTCCACGATCGGAGCGATCTCCCGCCTGCGCAGGTGGTACGAGGCCGGGTTCGCGACGAGACGCGCGCTGCACGAGGCGATCTCCTCGACGATCCCGAGGTCGTTGGCGCGAAGGGTGGCGCCCGTGGCGACGAGATCGACGATCCAGTCGGCCAGGCCGACCTGCGGGGCCACCTCGGCGGATCCGGCAACCTTGACGATCTCGACCTCGGTCCCTCGCGCCCGGAAGTGCGCTTCGGTGACCCGCGTGTACTTCGTGGCGACGACCAGGCTCCCGAGGTGGCGATACTCGTCGAGCGCGCGCTCGATCTCCCCGCGGGGCGCGGCCACGACGAAGCGACACCTGCCGAAGCGCAGGTCGACGAGCTCGATCACCCGCGCCCCCGACTCCATGAGCACGTCCTTTCCGACGATCCCGATATCGGCCGCGCCGCGCTCGACATACGTCGCGATGTCACTCGGCCGCGCCAGCACGAACTCGATGTCGCCACCGCCGACGACGAGCCGCCTGCCGCCCGGCGTGACGCGCGAGACGTCCATCCCGATGGCGCGAAGGGACGCGAGCGCATCGTTCAGGAGCAGTCCCTGCGCGAGCGCGAAACGCAGCGGCCTCACCGACGGATCTCCCGCGCGAGCGTCTCGATGTCGACGACGCGGCCATCGACGAGCTTCACGCGCGCCTCGTCGACGACGTCCACCGCGACGACCGGGACACCCGCGCTCTCGGCGACATCGCCGAGCACGACCGACAATCCGGCGGATCGCAGAGCGCCCGCGCAGCGCATCACGAGCCGCTCGTCGGCCCCCGGACGGATCGTGAACAGCGGCTGCGCGACCGCGGGCCGCCAGCCGTCGGCGAAAAGCGCGCGGTGCAGGCGAAGCACGTCGATCGCGAACCCCGTCGCGGGCCGCGGCGCGCCGAAAGCGCCGATCAGCAGGTCGTATCGCCCGCCCGAAGCGATGACGCCGACGTCCGGATGGAGCGCCTCGAAGACGACCCCCGTGTAGTAGGGAAGCCGTGGGATGAGACCGATGTTCGGGACGCCCCAGAGGTCGTTCGCGCCGTGATGGCGCTCGCGCGCGAGGTGGATCACGTGGCGGATCTCGCTGACGTCATCGCCGGCCAGCTCTTCGATGCCCCTGCCGATCACGCCCAGCGCCTCTTGCGCGCGGCCGAGGCCTTCGCCGGACATTCCCGCGTCGCGCGCCCGCGAGAGGGCCCCGACGAGATCGCCCCGGCGCAGGTCGTCGAGAACCAGGTCGCGCGAGGACGGGTCGAGCTCGGCGAAGAGCCGGCGCACCACGCCGAGGTGACCAACGTGGATCGTCGTCCGCTCCGATCGCAACCCGCAGCACTCGAGCGCCTCGGCGAGGAGCGCGAGGACGTCGGCGTCGGCCAGCGGACCGGAAGCGCCGATGAGCTCGACTCCCGCTTGGAGGAGCTGGCGATCGCTCGCGGTCATGGCCGGCTCCTCGCGGAAGATCGGCGCGACGTACGAGAGCCGCAGCGCGCCCCGAGTCTCCCGATAGCGCTGGGCGACGAGCCGCGCTACGGCCGTCGTGAGATCCGGGCGGAGGGTCACGAGGCTGCCGTCGCTGTCGAGGAACTGGATGAGCCGCTCTTGAGACTGGCCGGAGCTGAACTCGACCATCGGCGGCTCGAGCGGCATGTAGCCGTACGAGCGGAACGTGTCCGTTAGCGACCGCTCGATCGACCCGAGCTCGCGAGCTTCAGTCGGCAGGACATCGCGAAATCCTCGCGGCGGGCCGAGCGGACGAGCCTGGTCCTCCATCGCGCGAGTCTAGGGATGGGCCGTTTTGACCTCGGCCGTTCGTGCAGAGTGCACCTCTCGTTTGACTGCGGGTGGGACCGCTTCGTAGGCTCGTCGTGGTGAGTCGCGCCCAGACGATGCCTATGTCCATGGCGATGGCCTCGATTGCGGGGCCCGCTTCGCGTTTGGGAGGCTGACTCAGAGACTTCGGCGCATCCAGGCAGATAGGAGGCCTCCCGAACGGGAGGCCTCTCCTTTTATGTGGAGGTCTCACGATGGCGACGACGCTCGAAAGAACCACGGCTCTGCGGGGATTTCGCTGTCGCGCGTGCCAGCTGCTCCAGCCCGCCGACGAGCGGTACGTGTGTTCGGACTGCTACGGCCCGATCGAGCCCGAATACGACCTCGCGGCGCTCGATCCCGACCTCCTGCGCGAGGAGATCACGCGCGGTCCGCGTTCGCTCTGGCGGTATGCGCCGCTGCTCCCGGTCGCCGAGCCGGCGTCGCACTACACCGTCGGTTGGACCCCGCTTCATCTCGCGCCGCGTCTCGGGGCGGCGATCGGCGTGGAGCGTCTCTACCTGAAGGACGACTCGCGCAATCCGTCGCTCTCGTTCAAGGACCGGCCGGTCGCGCTCGCGTTGGCGCGCGCGCTCGCGGTCGGACTCGACACGCTGGCTTGCGCGTCGACCGGGAATCTCGCGGGCGCCGTCGCGGCGGCAGCGGCGCGCAACGGGCTCCGGGCGTTCGTCTTCGTGCCCGAGGCGACCGACGAAAGTAAGGTCGCCGGCGCCGCCGCGTACGGCGCGACCGTCGTCCGCGTCCGCGGCACGTACGACCAGGTCAACCGGCTCTGCGCCCGCCTCGCCGACGAGGAGCATTGGGGATTCGTCAACTTCACGCTGCGGCCCTACTACGCCGAGGGCTCGAAGACCCTTCTCTTCGAGACCGCCGAGCAGCTCGACTGGACGCTCCCGGACCACGTCGTCGTGCCGGTCGGATCCGGCGCGCTGCTCACCCGCACCGCGACGGCCGTCACGCAGCTCCGCTCGGCACGGCTCGTCGACGACACACCCTGCCGCATCCACGCGGCGCAGCCGGTCGGATGCGCGCCGGTCTCGGACGCGGTGCTCGAGGGGTTCCGCGAGGTCCGGCCGGTGCGCGCGCCCACGACGGTGGCACGCTCCCTCGCGATCGGCACGCCCGCCGACGGCGACGGCTCGGTCGCCGCGATCCGCGCCAGCGGCGGGTCCGCCGCCGCTGTCACCGACGAGGACGTCCTCGACTCCTGCGCCCTCCTCGCGCGGACCGAAGGCGTGCTCGCCGAGCCCGCCGGGGGCGTCGTGGTCGCGGCTGCTCGCGCCCTCGCGAAGCGGAACGCGTTCCAGGGTGGCGAGAGCGTCGTCCTCTACATCACCGGCAACGCGTACAAGGGTCAGCCCGTGTCGGGACCGCTCGGCCCGGTCATCGGCGCCGACGCGGACGAGTTCCGCGGCGCCTACGTGGACGAGCTGCGATGAGCATCACCGTTCGCCTCGCCACGCCGCTGCGCGCCGCGGCCGGGGGCAGCGCGACGCTGTCGTTCGACGCCCCGGACGTCTCGGCTCTGGTGCGCCAGATCGCCGACCGCTACCCGGAGCTCGCGACACGGGTGCTCCGAGACGGGGAGTTCGGCCGGTTCGTGAACGTCTTCGTCGACGGTGAGGACGTGCGATTCCTCGAAGGGGACGGCGATCTCCGCGGCAAGCGGGTCGTCGAGATCCTGCCGGCGATGAGCGGCGGCTGACACACTGTGCGGGCTGCACCGCCCGCGCGACCCATGTTGACCGCGCGAGCGGCGCTCCGCTACGGTCCCTCCTCACATGCGGCTCGCCATCGTCCCGTCGCCGTCGATCGCCCCGGAGCCGGGGCTCTCCTCGCGTTCGGGAGGCTGACCGCACCAACGACCCAGATCCAGGCGAGCAGAGGGCCTCCCGAAAGGGAGGCCTTTTCGATCCCATCGAAGAGGAGGGCACGGCGATGGCGACCGTCAGGCAAGTGCGCGCGCAAGAGAAGGAAGGCGTCGCGCCGCGCCCGGATCACGAAGTGTTCGGCTCCTTCATCGACGAGACGATCGGGATCGTCGCGCGCCAGACACGCGACATCGTCTCCTTCGCGGTCGGCTCGCCTGCCCGCGAGGCGCTCGACATCGTCGGAGCGGAAGATCTCGCCGCCGCGGTCATCCGGACGCAGGGTGCGAGCGCGCTCGGCTACGGCATCACCGAGGGCGAGCCCGAGCTCAGAGAGCTCGTGGCGGATCAGGCTCGCGCACGCGGCATCCGCGCCGTTTCGGCGGAGGTGCTCGTCAGCGCCGGAGCGTTGCAGGCGATCGATCTCGCGTGCCGGGTCTTCCTCCGGCCTGGCGACGTGGTGGTCGCGGAATCGCCGGGCTTCGCCAACGCCCTGTCGGCGTTTCGCAATCACGGCGCGCGGGTCCTGGAGGCGCCTGTCGACGGCGATGGCCTCGACGTCGCGCAAGCCGCCCGCCTGCTCCGCCGCGCGAACGCGCGGCCGCGGATGTTCTTCGTTGTGCCGAACTTCAGCAATCCCTCGGGGGAGACCCTGTCGCTCGAGCGCCGAGAGTCCCTACTCGCCCTCGCGGCGGGCTACGAGGCGATCGTGGTCGAGGACGATCCGTACGCGCTGCTGCGCTACCGGGGCCCGGACCTCCCGCCGCTCGCCGCGCTGGACAGGAGGGTCGTCTCGATCGGTACGTTCTCGAAGACGTTCCTGCCCGGGCTACGGGTCGGCTGGGTGGTCGCGGATCCCGAGACGATCGGCCGGATGGCGAAGGCGAAACAGACGATGGACTCGAGCACGGGCACGCTCGCGCAGCGCATAGTCATCGAGTTCCACCGCCGCGGCGGCGTCGCCGCCCATCTCGAGCGGCTTCGCGCGCTCTACCGCGAGAAGCAGGACCGCGGGCGCACGGCCCTGGCGCGCGAGCTCGCGGGCGCGGCGGTGACCTGGAATGACCCCGCGGGCGGCTTCTATTTCTGGGTCCGGCTGCCGGAACACGTGGACGCGCGGGTGCTCCTCGACGTCGCCCTCGCGGAAGGCGTGGCGTTCGTGCCGGGCGCGGCGTTCGCGGTGGACCGCGATCTCTCGAACGCTTTCCGCTTCTCGATCAGCGGACCGTCGCCAGATCGTATCGACGAGGGGGTCCGGCGCCTCAGACGCGCGGTCGACCGGCTGGCGTAATGGCACGATGAGCGTCGTGACGCCCCGATCGCTCGACCAAGCGGCGGTCGTCGACGCCGCGAGGCTCATCGCGCCCCACATCCGCCGCACCCCGACCGAGCGTTCGGAGGCGCTCTCGACGCTGTCGGGCCGCGAGGTCTACCTCAAGCTCGAGAACCTCCAGAAGACCGGGGCGTTCAAGATACGTGGCGCGCTCCACGCGCTCATGCGGAGAGACCCGCGCGAGCGGGCGAGCGGCGTGGTCACCGCGTCCGCCGGCAACCACGGGCAGGGGATCGCGTACGCGGCGCAGCTGGTCGGCGTGCCGGCCACCGTCGTCCTCCCGCAGGGCGTCTCGCTCGCGAAGCTCATCGCGATCCAGCGAACCGGGGCGGAGACGGTCCTCTCCGGCGAGAGCTACGACGAGGCGCAGGCGACGGCGCTCGAGCTCGCACGCGAGAAGCGGCGCGCGTACGTGCACGCGTTCGACGACGACGACGTGATCGCGGGGCAGGGAACGCTCGCGCTCGAGCTCCTCGAGGACGTGCCCGACGTCGACACGCTCGTCGTTCCGGTCGGCGGCGGCGGGCTCATCGCCGGCGTCGCCCTCGTCGCCGCGGCACGATCGCCGCGGCCGCGGATCATCGGCGTCCAGGCGGCGGGCGCGTCGGCTTTCGCCGACTCCTTCGCGGCCGGCAAAGTGGTCGAGCGGCCCGCCGCGACGATCGCCGACGGGATCGCGGTTCGTCGACCCGCCGAGCGGACGCTGGCGATCGTGAAGCGCCTCGTCGACGACGTCATCACCGTGAGTGACGAGGCGATCGCGCGCGCGATCGTCGTCCTGCTCGAGCGGGCGAAGCTCCTCGCGGAGGGTGCCGGCGCGGCCGGCCTGGGTGCCGTGCTCGAGGCGGACGGACGCGTGGGCGGCCGGAAGGTCGGCGTCGTGATCAGCGGGGGGAACATCGACGCGAACCTGCTGACGAAGGCGCTGCAGCAGGGACTCGTCTCTGCCGGCCGCTACCTCGCGTTCCGGACCTGGCTCGACGACAAGCCGGGAATGCTGCATCTGCTCACCGGACTCCTCGCCCGCGAGCACATCAACATCCTCCACGTCGGGATCCATCGTCTCGGCCCGTACGCGGCCCTCGGCCGCGTCGGACTCGACGTCATCGTCGACACGCGTGACCGGGCGCACGCCGACGCGGTCCTGGCGCTCGTCCGCGGCCAGGGCTTCGCCGCCGAGGAGCTGCTCGCGACGCCGCCCGGCGGCGGCTAGGAGCGGCTCAGCCGAGGAACCTGCGGATGGCGCCCGCGCGCACGATGAGCTCACCGAGCTGCGCACCACCGGGGCCGCTGGCGCCCCGCGCCGCGCGCGCGATCTCCGGTGGGGAGGTCCGCGTCCACCGCCCCGACCATGGCGAGCGCGCGGTCGACACTCTCGCGCGTCCGAACCATGTCCCGAGCGGCCCCTCGTCACCGCCCAGAACAGCGTGCTCCATCCCGGCAACGAAGCGCTCGTAGTACTCGCGCACGCGATCGACGTCGCGCGCCGACGTCGCCATCGGGTAGATCAGCTCGAGGATGGGCGGCCGCTCGCGATCGTGGAACGCGCGGGCGATGTCGGCATGCCTGGGCAGGCTGTGCTGGGCCTCCAGGACGAGCTTGGCTTGCGTCGGTTCGAGCGCGGGGTTCGGCATGCGTGGCGTGAGGAAGGCCCGACTCGCCGATGGGGCGATCGGCGAAGAATGGCGCGTAGCTGGAGTGGAGCTTCTCGACGACGTGCTCGTCGACCTCCTTTGCCGAAATCCCACATCTGCTCGTCGCACCCGATGTGGGAGAACGCGCAGTAGGCCTCGCGCACCTCGTCCTCCGCGCCGAGGAGCGCGCGATCGGAGAAGAACGGCACCGCGACGTTGCCCGGGTGCCGCGTGCTCGTGCACCGCGGGACCCGGGCGGTCGACCGGTGAGGCGCGTCGGCGCCGGTCGCGGAGCGCTGATGCATCCGACGACCGTAGTCGCCCGCCCTCGCCGTGGTCACCGTTCACTGTGGGGTCTGGCCAGCGCGCGCTCGTCCCGCCGGTGCTTTCCGTTAGACTTCTCTCGAATAAGAGATCCAAAGGATCACAGAAAGGACAACGGGTGCCGTCAGCGACGCTTCCCAAGAAGAACGAGGTCATCGCGGCGTACCGCCGCGGTGAGAAGGACACCGGCTCGCCGGAGATCCAGATCGCGCTCCTGACGGAGCGGATCAAGCACCTCACCGAGCATCTGCGCACCGCGCGCCACGACAACGCCAGCCGGCGCGGGCTGCTCAGCATGGTCGGTCAACGCCGACGGCTGCTCGCCTACCTGCACCGAAGGAGCCCGGAGCGCTACCAGGAAGTCATCGGGCGACTCGGTCTGAGACGGTGAGACCGCCCGCGTAGAGCGGACGACCCAGGGACATCCCTGGGTCTTTTCATAGGCACCCGAGAGAACAACAGCACATGGCAGTCACCAGATCCCAGGCCGTCATCAACGGAAAGCCGCTCGTTTTCGAGACGGGCAAGCTCGCCGAGCAGGCCGGAGGCGCGGTCACCGTCCGCTACGGGGACACCCTCGTTCTCGCGGCCGCCACGGTCTCGCCGACCACGCGACCGGGCATCGACTTCTTCCCGCTCACCATCGACTTCGAGGAGCGTCTCTACGCCGCCGGGAAGATCCCGGGCTCGTTCCCACGGCGGGAGGGCCGCCCCTCCGAGGAAGGCATCCTGACGGCGCGCCTCACCGACCGGCCCATCCGCCCGCTCTTCCCAAAGGCCTTCCGCAACGACGTGCAGGTCGTCGTCACGCCGCTCAGCGCGGACCAGGAGAACGAACCCGACATCCTCGCGGTGAACGCGGCGTCCGCCGCGCTCGCCATCTCGCCCGCGCCCTTCGAAGGGCCGATCGCTGCGGTGCGCGTCGGCACCGTCGACGGAAAGCTGACGCTCATGCCGACCATCCAGGAGCTCGAGAAGAGCGAAATCGATCTCGTCGTCGCCGGCACGCGCGACGCGATCATGATGGTCGAGGCCGGAGCGAACCAGGTGAGCGAGGACCTGATGATGGAGGCCCTCAAGCTCGCGCAGACCGCCATCGTCGCCATCATCGACGCGCAGGAGGCGCTGGTCGCCGCCGCGGGCAAGCCCAAGATGGCGTGGACCCCGGAGAAGGTCGACCATGACAAGAAGGAGCGGATCGCGGCTTTCCTCGCAGACAAGATCCGCGCGAAGGTCCGCAATCCCGACAAGGCCCAGCGCGAGCAGGGCCTCGAGGAGCTCAAGCGCGAGACGATCGCCGCCCTCGTCGCCGAGGCGGCCGCGCCGGGCGGCGACGACATCACCGAGTCGGACGTCGGCCTCGTGTTCGACGAGGTCCTGAAGACCGAGCTGCGGCGCGCCATCCTCGAGGAGGGGATCCGGCCTGACGGTCGCGGTCTCAAGGACATCCGTCCGCTGCACATCGAGGTCGGCGTCCTCCCGCGGACCCACGGCTCGGCGCTCTTCGCGCGGGGCCAGACGCAGGTCCTCTCGATCACCACGCTCGGCCCGTCGGGCGACGAGCAGATCATCGACACGCTCTCGCCGGTCGAGTCGAAGCGCTTCATGCATCACTACAACTTCCCGCCGTACTCGGTCGGAGAGGTCCGGCCACTGCGCGGCGCGGGCCGCCGCGAGATCGGTCACGGCGCGCTCGCGGAGCGTGCGCTCCTGCCGCTGATCCCGTCGAAGGAAGAGTTCCCCTACACGATCCGCGTGGTCTCCGAGACCCTGAGCTCGAACGGATCGACGTCCATGGCCGCGACCTGCGGAGCGACGCTCTCGCTGATGGACGCGGGCGTGCCAATCAAGGCGATGATCGGCGGCATCTCGATCGGTCTCGTGACCGGCGAGGGCGGCCAATACAAGCTCCTCACGGACATCCAGGGGATGGAAGACAACTACGGCGACATGGACTTCAAGGTCACGGGGTCGGAAAAAGGCATCACCGCCATCCAGCTGGACATCAAGGTCCGCGGGCTCTCGACCCAGATCTTCGGCGATGCGCTCCAGCAGGCCCGCGAGGGCCGGCTCTTCATCCTGAACGCGATGCGCGATGTGCTCGACCGGCCGCGACCGGAGCTCTCGCGCTGGGCCCCGCGCATCGAGACGATCAAGATCCAGCCCGACAAGGTGCGCGAGGTCATCGGTCCCGGTGGCAAGATGGTCCGGGCGATCCAGGCCGAGACCGGAACGACGATCGAGCTCGAGGACGACGGCACGGTCCGCATCACCGGGGCGAAGGCAGAAGGCCGTGAGAAAGCGCGCGCGATGATCGAGGGGCTTACCAAGGAGCCCGAGGTCGGCGAGATCTACGACGGCAAGGTCACGCGGATCATGAGCATCGGCGCGTTCGTCGAGTACCTGCCGGGCAAGGAAGGGCTCGTGCGCGTCAGCGAGATCACCCCCGAGCGCGTGAACCGCGTCGAGGACGTCGTGAATGTGGGCGACAAGGTGAAGGTCAAGGTGGCCGAGGTCGACCGCATGGGCCGGGTGAACCTATCGATGCGGGCGGTGACCGAAGACGGCAACGACTATGAGACGCGGCAGCGCGCCGAGCGCGAGCGCTATCGCGAGCGCGATGAGCGGGGCGGCGGTCCACGGCGCGGACCGGGTGGGGGAGGCGGCTTCCGGCGCGGCGGCCCGCCGCGCGGCTAGCGGATCCTTAGCCTCGTCCTACCGGCCTTCAACGAGGCTCGCCGCATCGAGGCGAGCCTCGCGCGGTGCGCCGCGTTCTTTCACGACCGCGATCTCGCGGCGGAGATCATCCTCGCCGACGACGGATCGAGCGATGCGACTGCGGAGCTCTTCCACCGCGCGAAGATCGCGCACGGCCATACGAGCCTGACCTTCAAAGTGCTCCGGCTGCCGCACCGCGGCAAGGGCGCCGCCGTGCGCGCGGGAATCAATGCCGCGAGCGGGGACCCGATCGCGTTCCTTGACGCCGACCTCACCATCCCCGTCGAGATCATCGACGTGTTCGTGGACGCGCTCGACACCGGCGCCGACATCGCGATCGCGTCGCGCTACGTTCCCGGCTCCGTGGTGGACCGCCCATGGTGGCGACGCGTCATGGGCGACGTCTACCGCGCGGCGGTGCACCTGCTCGTCCCCACCGACATCCGCGACACCCAGTGCGGGGGGAAGATGTACACCGCCGAGGCGGCCAAGGACCTGTTCGGCCGCCAGCGCCTCGACGGATTCGCGTTCGATGCGGAGGTGCTCTTCCTCGCACGCCGCGCCGGCTATCGCGTGCGCGAGATCCCCTTCGCGCTCCGGCAGCACAACGAGACCCGTATCGACTTCCTCGCGGACGCGCCGCGGATGTTCCGCGATCTCTTCGCCATCCGGCTGAACTCGCTGCGGGGGGTGTACGGACGATGACGCTGGTCGTCACGGCGGACGATCTCGGCCTCTCGCCGGCGGTCACCCGAGGCGTGATCGAGGCGCACCGGGGCGGGATCGTGCGCTCGGCCTCTCTCATCGTCACGTTCGACTCTTCCGCCGAGGGCGCCGCGCTGGCGCGGACCCAGCCCGAGCTCGAGGTCGGGCTGCACATCGACCTCGTCGGCGGGCGGCCGGTGAACGATCCAGCGGACGTGGCCAGCCTTTGCGACGGCGAGGGCCGCTTCTTGGGGCTCGCCGGGCTCACCCGCCGCCTGGTCACGGGCCGCGTACGCGCGGGCGAGGTGGCCGCCGAGGTCCGCGCTCAGGCGGCCCTGGCGCGCTCGTGGGGCCTCGTCCCGCTGGCCTGGGATTCGCACCGGCACGTCCACCTGATGCCCCCGGTCGCCCGCGTCGTCGGCGGCCTCGCCCGTGAGCACGGCGTTCGCTGGATCCGCCGGGCTCGTTCCCCGCGGGTCTGGACCGGCGCGAAGGAAGCCGCGCTGCGGGCCGCGACGTTCGCGTCGGCGCTCGCGTACCGCGGCATCGGCGGCAACCGCTGGTACGTGGATCTCACGTCGCAGCGGCCACGCCTGGACGCCCCGGGTGTGGCGCTGCTCGCGGCGTACGGCGGAGTGGGGGAGCTCGGAGCGCATCCGGGGTACGTCGACGACGAGCTGCTCGAAGCCGACACGCTCGTCGCCGAACGGCCGCGTGACCTCGCGATCCTGACCGATCCGCTCCTGCGAACGGCCCTTGGCAGCGACGGCGTTCGCTGGCGTGTGCCCTGATGCGGTCGATGGGGCCTCCGCCCCCCTCGAACCCCCCGCCGTCCGGACGTGCGGCACTGGGCCGCGCGGTTCATCGGTACCGCTCGGCGCCCTTCGGCGCGCGCCTGTTCGTCCACGGCCGCGCGTTCCTATCCGATCTCGCGTTCGTCGAGCGCTTCGTGCCCAAGAAGGGCTTCATCGTTGACCTCGGCTGCGGGCATGGGCTGTTCGCCTGCCTGCTGCGCGAAGCTGCCGATACCCGGCGCGTCGTGGGTATCGACCTCGACGAGCGCAAGATCGAGGTCGCGCGAAGCGCGATCCGGGACACCCAGTGGCTTCGGTTCGAGGTGGGGGACATCGTGAAAGACCCGCCACCGCACTGCGATGCCGTCACCATCGTCGACGTGCTCTACCTGCTGCCGTTCGACCAGCAGGAGCAGGTGCTGCGCAACGCCGCGTCCGCGCTCGGTGAGGGCGGCCCCATGATCGTGAAGGCTCAGGAGCGGCGGACCGACCCGCGCTACGCGATCACGTACGCGCAGGAGCTGGTGACCGTGGGCCTCGGGTTCACCCGAGGCGGGCACGAGCGCTTCTACTTCCCTTCTCGCGACGAGGCGGTCGCGATGTTCGAGCGGGCGGGTTTCGTCGTCGAGGTCGAGGACATGCCGCGCCGGCCGTACACCGATGTCGTGTATCTCGCTCGAAAGGCTCCTCTGAAGCCTCTCGCCGCCGCATAATCAGCCCGATGCGGGACGCTTCGCACGCGGACCTGCGGCTCGTCGCCGACGAGATCCGTGCCTGCACCGCCTGCCCGCTTCACCGCAGCGCCCGGCAGGCCGTCCCCGGGGATGGCTCGGCCGAGTCCGGGATCTTCTTCCTGGGTGAGGCGCCCGGCTACCACGAGGACCTTCAGGGCAAGCCATTCGTCGGCGCTGCCGGGCAGTTCCTGGACGAGCTGCTCGCCGGCATCGGGCTCGACCGCCGGAAGGTGTTCATCACGAACGTGGTGCGCCACCGCCCGCCGGAGAATCGCGACCCGCTTCCCGAGGAGATCGCGGCCTGCGATATCTGGTTGCGCCGCCATCTCGATGTCCTCCGGCCCCGCGTGATCGTCACCCTCGGGCGCCACGCGATGGGGAAGTTCTTCCCGGGCGAGTCGATCTCGCGGATCCACGGAAAACCCCGCAAGAGCGCGGACGGCCTCGTGATCTTTCCCGTCTACCATCCCGCAGCCGCGCTCCATCAACCCGCGCTGCGCGAGGCGCTGCACGCCGACTTCGCGGCGCTCGCGCTCTTCCTCGCGACACCGGCCCCGGCGAAGCAGCCGGAGGTGGAGAAGAAGCCCGCCGAGCAGATAACGCTCTTTGGTTAAGGCGAACGGGCCGCTGCGGATCATCCCGCTCGGCGGCGTCGGTGAGATCGGAAAGAACATGCTGGCGCTGGAGGTCGGTGGCGACATCGTCGTCATCGACGCCGGCCTGATGTTCCCTGACGAGGAGATGCTCGGGATCGACCTCGTCATCCCGGATATGACGTACCTCCGGCAGCGCAAGGACAGAGTCCGCGGCTTCGTGATCACGCACGCGCACGAGGACCACATCGGCGCGCTGCCGTACGCCCTCCGCGACCTGCTCCACGTGCCGATCTACGGGACGAAGCTCACGCTCGGGCTCATCCGGACGAAGCTCCGCGAGCACAAGCTCGCCGACCGCGCGACCTTCCGCGAGATCACGCCCGGGGAGCCGTTCATGGTCGGCGGGCTGCGGCTCGACTCGTACTACGTCTGTCACAGCATCCCCGACGCGGTCGGGATCACGCTCGATACGCCCTACGGCACGATCGTGCACTCGGGCGACTGGAAGTTCGACCACACGCCGGTCGACGGCCGGCAGACCGACTTCGCGCGCCTGGCCGCGATCGCCGCCAAGGGCGTGCTGCTGCTCATGTCCGATTCGAC
Source organism: Candidatus Limnocylindria bacterium (assembly GCA_036002305.1). Lineage (GTDB taxonomy): Bacteria > Chloroflexota > Limnocylindria > P2-11E > P2-11E > 3-1-20CM-2-70-9. The sequence goes on along the minus strand of DASYTL010000035.1, from coordinate 167,723 downwards.
CCGCTCGGAGGTACCCGGCTACACCCAGTCGGAGCGGCACGTCGCGGAGATGTTCGACGCGATCATGTCCCGCGCCCCGGGCCGCGTGATCACCACGACCTTCGCCTCGAACATCTCGCGCATCAAGCAGATCATCGAGATCGCGGCGGCGTGGGGCCGGAAGACCGCGATCGTCGGCCGCTCGATGGAGAACTACACGAAGACGGCGCGCGAGCTCGGGTACCTCGAATACCCCGAGGGCGCGGTCGTCCACCCGAACGAGATCGCCAAGCTGCCCGACCACGAGGTCTGCATCATCACCACCGGCAGTCAGGGCGAGCCGACCAGCGCGCTGTCGCGGATGGCGCTCGGCGACCACCGGCACGTCGCGGTCAAGGAAGGGGATACGGTCGTGATGTCCGCGACACCGATCCCCGGCAACGAGGAGCTCGTGTCGCGGACCATCGACAACCTCTTCAAGCTGGGCGCGGAAGTGATCTACGACAACCAGAGCCGGCCCCACGTGTCAGGGCATGCGAGCCAGGAGGAGCTGAAGCTCCTCCTCAACATCCTGCGGCCGAAGCATTTCCTGCCGATCCACGGCGAGTACCGGATGCTGGTGCGCCACGCGCGGATGGCGATGGACCTCGGGGTCGACCCGAAGAGAGCGTTCGTGCTCACGAACGGCGACGTCTTGGAGATCGACGAGAAAGGCGCGCGGCTCGGCGAGAGGGTGCCCTCCGGTGTCGTGTACGTCGACGGGCTCGGGGTCGGGGATGTGAGCCAGTCGGTCATGCGCGACCGCTTGTCCATCGGCAGCGATGGGATCTTCCTGGTCGTCGTCACCATCGAGCAGAAGACCGGGGCGGTGGTCGCCGGACCGGACATCGTGACGAAAGGCTTCGTGCCGGAGCAGGACGCCGCGCAGATCGTCGAGGCCGCGAAACAGAGGATCCTCGAGGGTCTGGCCGAGGCCCAGACCGGCGAGCACCTCGCCGAGCCGCCGGCGCTCAAGGATGCGATCCACAACAGCGTCGCGTCGTTCCTCTACGAGCGCACCAAGCGTCGGCCTATGGTGCTGCCCGTCATCATGCAGGTCTAGAAGTGAGATGTGAGCGACGAGCGGCTCTGCCGCGAGGAGCGAACCCCTCCGGCCTCGAGCGTGTCTGCGCGGCGGAGCCGCGAGATTGAGCGGGGCACGGAGGGCCACGAGCTCACGACGGCGAGGAGCGACACCGGCGATCGAACCGCGGATTCGCGACGAGATCGGGGCGATCGCGGTCCTCGCGTTCGCGCTCCTCTCGACCGTCGCGTTCGCGACCGATCAGGGCGCGGTCCTCCAGTGGTGGCGTTCGGCGCTCTTCTCCTTCCTGGGCTGGGGCGCGTGGCTCGTGCCGCTGGGCCTGGCCGCGGTCGCCCTGGAGCTCTGGTTCGGGATCGTGCGCCGTGAGACCGTCCTCCCGATCCTCGGCGGGCTCGTCATCGTCGTCGCGCTGCTCGGCTTGACGCGCCATTACGTCCGCGACGACGTCGCCGGAGGCTACGTCGGAGGCGCGGTCGCCAAGGGCGCGGCCGCCCTCTTCGGACAGATCGGCGCTCCGATCGCGCTCGGCGCGTTGCTTCTCGTGGGCGTCGTCATGGCGGCGAACCGGACCATCGCCGATCTGCTCGCGCCCGTCTGGCGCCAGCGCCCAGCGCTCGGCGGCCTCAAGCCGGGAACCCTCATCCCCGGCGGAACCGCCACCCGCTTCGACCGCCTCGTCGACCTCGACGAGGACGCCCGGCAGCTCAAGATCAACCTCCCGGAGCAGCGCTCTCGCGTCCCAGGTGTGCAGGCTCAACTTCCGAAACCCTCTCAACGCGACGGGGACCCCCCGGCCTCCGGCCGGATCCCCATCGCGCGGGGGCCCTCGGAAGTTGAGCCTGGGTCGGCCCCGCGGGAGCCATTCTCCGTCTCCACTGCCGGGCTGGCCTCAGCCGCGGTCGCGGCCGAAGGCGTCCTGCATGCGGACCCGCCCCAGACACCGTGGGCGCTCCCGGCAGTGGACCTTCTCGATGAGGGATCTGCGGCGCGTTCGGGCAAGGACGAGGTCATGCGCAACACCCGCGTCATCGAAGAGACGCTCGCCAACTTCGACATCAGCGCTCGCGTCGTCGAGGTCAGCGTCGGACCGGTCGTCACCCGGTACGAGCTCAGGCCCGCGGCGGGCGTGAAGCTCTCGCGGATCGAGGCGCTCGCCGACGACCTTGCGCTCACGCTCGCGGCGCGAACGCTCCGCATCGAGGCCCCGATCCCGGGGAAGAGCGTGGTCGGGATCGAGATCCCGAACATGGCGATCGGCCTCGTCTCGGTGCGTGACGTCGCGGAGAGCGCCGAGTTCAAGGGCTCGGGCTCGAAGCTCACGGTCGCCCTCGGCAAGGACGTCGCGGGCGCGGCGATCGTCACCGACCTCGCGAAGCTCCCTCATATCCTCATCGCCGGGCAGACCGGATCGGGCAAGAGCGTGTGCATCGGCGCGATCCTGACCAGCCTGCTCCTGCAGTCGACGCCGGACGACGTCCGCCTCCTCATCGGCGACCTCAAGCGCGTCGACTTCCCGGGCTTCAACGGTGTGCCGCACCTGGTCGTCCCGGTCATGCACGACTCCCCGCAGATCCTGAACGCCCTCTACTGGCTGACGAGCGAGATGGACCGGCGGTACCGGCTCTTCGCGCGCGCGAACGCCCGGAACATCGCCGCCTACAACGAGAAGCACACGGGCGCGGACCGGGTGCCCTACGTCGTCCTGATCATCGACGAGCTCGCGGATCTGATGCTCCAGGCGCCGATCCAGGTGGAAAAGCAGATCACGCGCATCGCCCAGCTGGCGCGCGCCACGGGCATCCACCTGGTGCTCGGCACCCAGCGGCCATCGGTCGATGTGATCACCGGGCTGATCAAGGCGAACGTGCCCGCTCGCATCGCGTTTGCTACCGCTTCCGCGGTCGATTCACGCACGATCATCGACATGACCGGCGCGGAGAAGCTCCTGGGGCGCGGTGACATGCTCTGGCTCGCGCCGGATTCGGCCAAGCCGGTGCGGGCGCAGGGCGCCTTCGTCTCGGACGCCGAGATCGATCTCGTCACCCGCCACTGGAAGCAGCAGCGCGAGCCGCGGTACGACCTCTCGATCCTCGAGGACAAGGACCGCGCCCGAGCGCGCGACGACGGCGGGGACGAGATGGACGACGACCGGTACGAAGAGGCGGTCGACATCGTCCAGCGCGCCGGGCAGGCGTCGGTGTCGATGCTGCAGCGCAAGATGACGATCGGCTTCGCGCGCGCCGGCCGGCTCATCGACATGATGGAGCAGCAGGGCGTCATCGGTCCGTCGCAGGGCCCCGGGAAGATGCGCGAGGTGTATGGCATGGCGCGCGACACCGACTAGGGTGAGCACGCTCGGCGAGCAGCTTCGCGCGCAGCGCGAGCGCAAGGGCATCACCCTCGAGCAGGCCGCCGCGGACACGCGGATCCGTGAGAAGTTCCTCAAGGCCCTCGAGGACGGCGACTATCAGTCGCTCCCCGGCACCGTCTACACGCGCGGGTTTCTGCGCAACTACGCCGAGTACCTCGACCTCGAGACAGACGAGCTCGTCGTGCTCTACCAGCGCGAGCGCGTCGGACCGCCCGAGCCGCAGCAATCCCGGACGTTCCGGCCGTACCGGCCGGTGGTGCGGCGCAGCCTCATCTTCCGGCCGGTGGTCTTCGTCCCGGTGTTCGTCATCGCGGCCGTCGGGCTGTTCCTCGGCTACCTCGTCTATCAGTTCACGACGTTCGCGACGCTCCCGCGCCTCGAGGTGCTCGACCCCGCGAACGACACGTTCGCGGCCAGCCAGGACCTGCTCGTTCGTGGCATCACCGTCCCGGACGGGCGAGTCACCGTACGGGTATTCCCCGGCCCCGACACCTTCGGCGACATCCATGTCGGCGCGGACGGCAGCTTCGCGACCACGGTCGCGCTCAAGCCGGGCTCCAACCACGTCGAGGTCGACGTCCTGGACGCGGCGGGCAAGACGAACCGCGTGACTCGGACGGTGCGGTACCAGGCGCCGACGGTCGGGCTCGCGAACCCTCCGATCCTGGCCGTCGACCAGCCGGCAAACGGGGCGACGCTCACGAACGTGTACGTGCAGCTGAGCGGCAGGGTCGATCGCAGCGTCACGAACGTGCAGGTCAACAACACCCCTCTCAGCGTGAGCGGGGACGGGACGTTCCAGGCGCGGTACTACCTCCCTGCGGGGCCGCACTCGTTCCGCGTCGTCGCGCGCAACAGCGCGGGCGGCACGGTGGAGGAGACCCGCAACGTGAACGTCACCTACACCGCGGCCGTCGTCAACGTCTTCGTGCGCGGCGGGGACACATGGCTCCTCGCCACCGTGGACGGAACGGACATCGCGGAAACGGGCCGCGTGTACAAGGACGGCGAGACCGCGAATTTCACGGGCAAAGAGGTCCGCATTCGCACCGGCAACGCCGCCGTGACGCAGGTCATTTACAACGGGCAGCTCATCGCGAGCCTGGGGCGCCAGGGGGAGGTCGTGGAGCGCGTTTTCACCGCGCAGTGAACCTCCCGATCCTCATCGCCGTCGGTCGCGCCGTCGCTACGTTCCCGGTCTGTGTGCTGCTCGTGATCGCGACGCCCGAGACCGACACGCTCGCCCTGGGCCTCTTCGCCGTCGCGGTGCTCTCCGACGTCATTGACGGGCGCCTGGCGCGTGCGCGCGGCCAGGTGACCGCGCTCGGCGCGAGCCTCGATCCCCTCGCCGACAAGATCCTGATCGTCGGCACCCTGAGCGCACTCGCCGTGCGCGGGCTGGTTCCGCCCTGGGCGCTCGCGGTGATCATCGGCCGCGAGCTCGCTGCGGTCTCCCTGCGCGCCCGCTCACGGCACCCACTCCCTGCGACGGCTGACGGCAAGGCGAAGACCGTCCTTCAGGTCGTCGCTGCCGCGACGGGAATCGTGGCCGCCGCGTCGCGATCGGCCGATGTGGGATTCGCGGCGCAAGGCCTGCTCCTGGCCGCCGTCGCGCTCACCGTCGTCTCGGGCGTCAGACTCATGCTCCGTGCCGCAAGAACGACCGCCCACGCTGCCTGAGCTCGAGGAGCGCATGAAGTCGATCCAGGCGCGCCTCGTCCGTCGCAAGCTCACCGTGGCCGCGGCCGAGTCATGCACCGGCGGCCTCCTCGCCGCCGTCCTCACCGCCCAGGGCGGGGCGAGCGCGCAGTTCCTGGGCGGCGCCGTCGTGTACTCGAACGAGGCGAAGACGATCTTCGCCGACGTCGCGCCGGACCTCATCCACGGGCACGGCGCCGTGTCGTCGGTCGTCGCCGGCGCGCTGGCGCGCGGGTCGCGTGCTCGGCTCGGTGCGAAGGTCGGCCTGGGCGTGACCGGGATCGCGGGGCCCGGCGGCTCGACGCCGGGCAAGGCGGTTGGCCTGACCTACGTGGCCGTCGACAGCGACGACTTCTCCGCCGTGAAGAAGTTCGACTGGCCGTTCGACCGCGAGGGCAACCGCCTCGCATCGGTGGGCGCCGCTCTCGATCTGCTCGAAAGGGCGATCGGTTGAGGAAGACCTTCGCGCGCGAGCTCGGCGCGGCGTTCGCGCACGAGGATGTCGTGCGGAACTATCGCCACCGCCCCCCATACCCCCGCGAGATCTTCCAGGTGCTCGAGCCGCTCCTGGTCGCGCCGCGCGTCGTTCTCGATGCCGGCTGCGGCACCGGCGCGCTGACGCGCGGGCTGGCCGCGTTCGCGAAACGGGTGGACGCGCTCGACCCGTCGGAGGCGAAGATCGCGGAAGCGCGCGCCCTTCCCGGCGGGGACGATCCCGCCATCCGGTGGATCGTCGGCCGAGCCGAGGACGCGCCGCTCCGGCCGCCCTACGGGCTGATCACGACCGGCGCGAGCATCCACTGGATGGATCCTTCCATGGTCATGCCTCGGTTCCGGGACGCGCTGGCCACGGACGCTTTCCTCGCGATCGCGGAGCTCGAATGGGTCCTTCCGGAGGAGGAGTGGCGAACGGCCATCGTTTCGCTGATCCAGCGCTATTCACCGATAAAACACCACGAGGACTTCGACGGTCGCCTGAGGTCGCTCGAGGAGGGCGGTCACTTCGAGAAGGTGGGGAAGCATTGCGCGGCTCCGGTCGCATACGAGCCGTCGGTCGACGAGTACCTCGCGATGCTCGCCAGCACGAGCTCGCTCTCGCGCGCCACGCTCAAGGACACGCGCGACCGGTTCGAGGCAGACGCGCGGACGCTGTTCGAACAGCACGGGATCGGTCGGATCCGGCTCGATGTCGTGGGCGTCGTCGTGTGGGGCAAGCCGCTCGGATGAGCGCGAAACCGCTCGGAGTCGGGCTCCTCGGCCTCGGCACCGTCGGGTCCGCGGTCGCGCGGACCTTCGCGGACCGGTCGCGCCGCATCGACGCCGCGGCCGGCCGGCCCGTGAAGCTCGTCGCCGCCGCGGTGCGCGACCCGACACGCGCACGGAACGCGGGCGACGTGCCGGTCACCGCGGATCCGCACGCGATCCTCGACGACCCCGAGATCACGGTCGTGGTCGAGGTTATCGGCGGCACCGATCCCGCACGCGAGCTCGTGCTCGAGTCGTTCGACCGCGGCAAGCACGTGGTGACCGCGAACAAGGAGCTCGTCGCCAAGGAATGGAACCCGCTGCACGAAAGAGCCCGCCTGGCGAAGCGCGAGCTGCGCTTCGAGGCGGCGGTCGCGGCGGCGGTCCCGGTGATCGCGGGCATGCGCGGGCTCGGCGCGGTACGGCCGCGCGTGCTGCGCGGCCTGCTGAACGGCACGACGACGTACATCTGCTCGCGGATGGAGACCGGTATGTCCTTCGACGAGGCCCTCGCCGAGGCCATGGCCGCCGGATATGCCGAACCGGACCCGACGAACGACGTGGACGGGCACGACGCCGCCTACAAGCTCGCGATCCTCGTCTCGATCCTCGAGGGCCGCCATTACCACCCCGACAACGTGCGGCGCGCGAGCCTGCGGGGCGTCTCGGCCGCGGAGCTGACCGGCGCGTCGGCGCGTGGCGCGCGCGTGCGCTACCTCGCCGTCGCGGACTTCGGCGAGCGCGCCACGAAGGCGCGCGTCGGTCCCGAGGAGGTGCCCGCGGATTCGCTCGAGGGCAGGGCCACGGGTCCGACGAACGTGATCACGCTCGAGAGCGACCTCGTGCCAAAGCTCACCTGGAGCGGCCCGGGCGCGGGGGGCGAGGCCACAGCGTCCGCGATACTCGGCGACGTGATCGCGATCGCGCGGAGGAGCGCGTGACCCGGACGGTCCTCAAGTTCGGCGGAACGTCCGTCGCGTCGCCGGCCGCGCTCCTCCGGGTCGCGGAGATCGTCAAGGCGACCAAGGGCGAGCGCATCGTGGTGGTGTCGGCGACCGCCGGCACGACTGACGCGCTCATCGCCGCGGCGCGTGCGTCCGAGGCGGGAGACGCCCAGGCCGCGCAGGAAGCCCTGCTCGGGCTCGCGGCGGCGCACAAGAACCTCGCGGCCGACGCGCTCGGCTTCGAGTCGGCCGACGTCCTCAAGGAGATCGCCGACCTCACGGAGCGGACCGACGCGCTGCTCCAGAGCGTCGCGATCCTCCGCGAGTGCACCGCGCGCACCCTCGACGCGATCACGTCGTACGGCGAACGCATTTCCGCACCGATCGTGGCCGCCGTGCTGAACCACAAGGGGACGAAGGCCGAGGCGCTCTCGACGGAGGGCCTCCTCATCACCGATGACGCCTTCGGCCACGCGAACCCCGTCGTCGACGAGACGCGGGCTCGGGCCAGCAAGGAGCTCGACTCACGCCTCGATTACGGCGTGGTCCCAGTGGTGACCGGGTTCATTGGCTCGACCGTCGACGGGGTCACGACGACGCTGGGGCGCGGCGGCTCCGACTACTCCGCCGCCGTGCTGGCCGCGGCGACGGGAGCCGACGACCTGCGCATCTACACGGACGTGAGCGGCGTGATGAGCGCCGACCCGCGCATCGTGAAGGGGGCGAAACCGCTCGCCACGATGTCGTACGCCGAGGCCGCCGAGCTGAGCTACTTCGGCGCGAAGGTCATCCATCCGCGGACCGTGCTGCCGGCCATCGAGGCGGGAATACCGGTGCGCATCCTGAACACGTTCGCGCCCTCCGACGCGGGCACGACGATCACGGGTGAGGCGCGGAAGGACGGCAGCGTGGTGAAGGCGACCACCTCGCTCGGGGGGCTCGGCCTCATCACCGTGCAGGGCGCGGGCATGAGTGGCGTGCCGGGCTTCGCCGCGCGGGTCTTCGACACTGCGGCCGCGGAGCGCGTCTCGGTGATGATGATCAGCCAGTCCTCGAGCGAGAACTCGATCTGCCTCGTCGTGCCGGAGGATGCGACCGATCGCCTCAAGGCCGCGCTCGAGAAGATGTTCAACGCGGAGCTGCGCCGCCACGACGTCGAGAAGATCGACGTCGAGCGGCCGGTGGCCATCGTGGCCGCGGTGGGGGAGGGGATGCGCGGCACGCCCGGGGTCGCGGCGCGCGTCTTCACCGCTCTCGGGAAGGCCGGCGTGAACGTGGTCGCCATCGCGCAGGGCTCGAGCGAGCTCAACATCTCGCTCGTGGTCATGGAGCGGGACCGCGAGAAGGCGGTGAAGCTGATCCACGAGGAGTTCCACCGTTGAAGGCCGCTGGAAGGGCCCGTTGATGTTCGGCGTGGAGGTCATCCTTCGGTACCTCGTCCCCGGCTTCCTTGTGGTTCTGCCGCTCCTGCGGGTGGTGCCTGGAGGCGGGATGAGTGGCTTCACAGGCGTCGACGCCGCGCTGGCGGGTGTTGCGGTCTTGGTCGCTGGTTACGCGGTGCACCAGCTCTACTGGCTACTCTTCAATCTCTTCCGCGTTTACGAATCGCCACAAAGACGACCGCTCCAAGTCGTGCGTGCGCGTCTCGAGGCTATCGGAATCGACGCACCCACCAGGTCGCGCCTGTGGGAAGAGTGGGAATTATGGACATACCGGGTTGCGGACGATCCATATAGGGAGCGAGCAACAAGGCTCTGGCTCTTCGTTCACAGCTCAGCTGGCGTCGTCCTCGCGGCCGTCCTTGGGATCATGGGGATCACTGCCGCATCCGCGCTTGGACTAGCCAGCTTCGGCCCACGGTTCTGGCTCTTGTATATCCTCACGGCGGTCCTCTTCGCGGCGCTGACGATCCAGAACTGGCGATACGTGAATTGGTGGGAAGGCATAGTCGCGGACCGCCTATTCAGCCCGGTCCCGAAGGCAATCCTGACAGACGGCGCAGGGCCGACGGGTCGTCTCAGGACGCCGGTAGTTTGAGGGCCCTCAACAATTTCAGCTATCTCATCCTCGCGCTCGCCGTCGTCGTGCCGACCTTCCTCGGGATCTCGCTGACCCTCGGACCGGTCGGCATGGCGGCGGTGCCCGCCCTCATCGCCACCGTCCTCATCGACTTCGTCGTGCTCGGCGGGGTCTGGCTCGCTCTGCGCCCGGGGCCACCCGACATCACGGCGCCGGAGGACCTCGCGCGGCTCGTCCGTGGTGGCAGGCCGGTCGTCGTGGAGCTTTACTCGAATTACTGCCTCATCTGCATGGCGAACCGTCAGATCATCAAGTTCGCCGCCACGAGCATGCGTGGTGCCGCGCGTTTCGTTCGCGTCGAGCTTCCGACCCCGGCCGGTCGCGCGATCGGCGACGCGAACGGGGTGCGATACACGCCGAGCTACCTCATCTTCGACGAGCACGGCGATCTGGTCCGCACGATCGTCCCCGACAACGTGACTCCGCTCGCGAACGGCTACCGGGTGCTCGATGAGAACGGCGCAGTATTGAGGCGCGCGCAGCGGGTGAGCCCGGAGCTGCTGGTGGACCTCGTCCGCTTCGCGACCTGAAGCGCTCGGCGTCCTGCCGTCTGCCAGACTCGTTGCGCATGCGCGACCTTGGGGCGCCTGTCGACCTCTACCCTTTGCTCGAGCCCGCTGATGAGCCAGCGCTCATCGATCGCGAGATCCCCGAGGATGCCGAGATCCTCGAGCTCGGCGCCGGCCCGGGTCGCATCACGCACGCGCTGCTCGCGCTCGGCCGGCGCGTCGTCGCCGTCGACATGGACCCCGAGAAGCTCGAGCTCATCGAGGGAGCGGAGAAGGTCCAATCCCGCATCGAGGACCTCGATCTCGGGCGCACGTTCCGCGGCGTGCTGCTCATGAGCAACCTGGTGAACACCCCCGACGAGGCAGGGCGGATCGCCCTCCTCCTAGCGTGCCGGCGACACCTCACGCCGAACGGCATCCTGCTCATCGAGCGGTACGACCCGGAGAGCGGGCTGGACCCCACGCCGACGGAGCACGAGCGGTGTGGCCTCGCGATCCGCGCCTTCGACATCCGGCGCGAGGGGCAGCTGCTTTACGAGACGATCGAATACGACGCCGGCTCGCGTGGCCAGTGGCGGATCCGGCTGGAGGGGGCGCGCGTCCTGAGCGACGACGAGATGCTCGCGGCGCTCACGGCCGCGCATCTGCGCCTCCTGCGCTGGATCGACCGGCAGCATCGCTGGCTCGCGGCGATGCCCGCCTGACGCGCTGAGCCCCGACCGACGGGCGGGGCCCGCGAATGTGTATTTCCTCATAGAGTCCCGGCGCCGTTCGGGGGTAGGGTCGCACTTCCCAGTGGACGCGATCGTCGCCGAAGGCCATCTTCGCGCAGACGATCGTGTTCGCCGCCGCGACGACGGCGATCAGCATGACGAGCGACCTGAGCAAGGGGATCATCGATCGATTCCGCTCGCTGCCGATGGCCCGTTCGGCTGTCGTGAGCGGGCGCGCGCTCGCCGACGTCGTCTACAACGCCGGCATCCTCGTCGTGCTGATGCTCTCAGGGCTCGCGGTCGGGTGGCGTGTGCATTCGGGGATCCCGGCCTCCTCGCCGGGGTCGGCCTTCTGCTGCTCTTCGCCTTCGCCATGGTCTGGATCGGTGTTTGGCTCGGTCTGTGGGTGCCGACGGTCGAGGTCACCCAGCAGCTCTCGTTCACCGTCCTGTTCCCGCTGACGTTCCTGTCGAACGTGTTCGTGCCCACGTCCACCCTTCCCGCGTGGCTCAAGCCGGTCGCCGAGTGGAACCCGGTGAGCGCGCTCACGGCCGCGACACGCCAGCTCTGGGGCAATCCCAATCCATTCGCGGCGACGGGACTCCCGGCCGAGCGGCCCGTCGAGCTCACAATCATCTTGGTCATCGTCGTCGTGGCGATCTTCGCGCCGCTCGCGGTGTGGCGTTACCGGTGCATGAGCCGCTGAGCCGCGGACCCCGTGGGCCGGCGCCGGCCGATGCGTCAGACTTGAGCGCGATGCGCAGGCGGAAGGTCGCGGTCCTCGGCGCGACGGGCACGGTCGGGCAGCGCTTCATCGGGCTGCTCGCCGCCCATCCGTGGTTCGAGATCGCGGCGCTCACCACGAGCGACGCGAAGGCGGGCAAGCGCTACGGCGACGTCACGCCGTGGCACTCGCCCGGCGAGATGCCGGCGGGTGTCGCGGACATGACGCTCCAGCCGACGAAGGCGGATCTGGACGCCGAGGTCTGCTTCTCGGCGCTCCCGTCCGAGGCCGCCGAGCTCTGGGAGGCCGCGCTCGCGAAGACCGGGCACCACGTCTTCTCCAACGTGAAGACGCACCGCATGGACGATGACGTCCCGCTGATGATCGCCGAGGTCAACCCCGAGCACATGCACGCGCTCGAGGTGCAGCGACGCAAGCGCAGCTGGACCGGCTCGCTCGTGACGAACGGGAACTGCTCCGCGATCGGGTTCGCGCTCGCCGTCGCCCCGCTGCACAAGACGTTCGGGATCGAGCGCGCGGTCGTGACCACGATGCAGGCGCTCTCCGGCGCCGGATACCCGGGCGTCGCGTCCCTGGACGCCTTCGACAACGTCGTCCCCTTCATCGGCGAGGAAGAGGAGAAGATGAAGGTCGAGACGAGGAAGTTCCTCGGGACCTGGGACGGTAAACGTTTCGTGGACGCCGACTTCCTCTTCTCAGCGCACTGCAACCGCGTCCCGGTGCGGGACGGCCACACCGAGGCGGTGAGCATCGCCCTACGCGGTTCCCCGCCGGTGGACGCGGTCAAGGACGCGATGCGGAGCTTCCGCGGCCGCCCCCAGGAGCTCCGCCTGCCGACGGCGCCCGAGCGTCCAATCCACGTGCGCGACGAGCGAGACCGGCCGCAGCCGATTCTCGACCGAGACACCGAGCGCGGGATGGCGGCCACCGTCGGACGCGTCCGCGAAGACCCTGTGCTGGGGATGAAGTTCGTCGTCCTCACCCACAACACGATCCGCGGGGCGGCGGGTGCGTCGGTGCTCAACGCCGAGCTCCTCGCCGCCGAGGGCTGTCTGGGGAATTAGCCGGTGAGCACCAGCGCCGAGACGTTCGTCGCGCGGCTCGACCGCGTGCCACTGAACAGCTTCCATTGGCGCCTGCTCATCCTGTCGGGGCTCGGGTGGATGTTCGACGCGATGGACGTCCTCATGCTGAGCTTCCTCCTCGCCCCGATCCGCGCCGAGTTCAAGCTCGACGCGACGGGCGTCGGGCTCATCGCAAGCGCGACCTTTCTCGGAATGTTCATCGGCGCCGCGGCGGCCGGCCGGCTCGCGGACCGGTACGGGCGCCGCGCCGTATTCACGGCCACGCTCGTCGTCTTCTCGTTCGGAAGCGCGCTGTCGGCGGTCGCGCCCAGCTTCGAGACCCTTCTGGCCGCCCGCGTCGTCGCCGGGCTCGGTCTCGGCGGCGAGCTCCCGGTCGTGGCGACGCTCGTCAGCGAGCTCTCGCCCCGTGCGCAGCGCGGACGGATGATCGTGCTCCTCGAGTCGTTCTGGGCGTACGGGACGATCCTCGCGGGGATCGTGGCGATCACCGTGGTAGCCAACTTCGGGTGGCGCTGGGGTTTCGCCGTGGGTGCGCTGCCGGCGCTCTACGTCGCGTACCTGCGGCGCGCGCTCCCCGAGTCACCCCGCTTCCTTGCCGAACGCGGGCGCGCGCCCGAAGCCGACGCGATCGTGCGGCGGGTGGAGCGCGCGGGCGGGGGAGCGCTGCTGACGCTCGCGCCCGCCGTGCCACCGACTCGTGGCGGCCGGACGCGGATCGCGGAGCTCTGGAGCGGTCGGTACGCGCGCCGGACCGCGATGCTCTGGATCCTGTGGTTCGGAGTGGTCCTGACCTACTACGGGATCTTCCTCTGGATACCGTCGATCCTCGCCGCGCGCGGGCTCTCGGAGGTCCGCAGCAACGAATTCTTCTTCCTGTCGACACTCGCTCAGGTGCCGGGATACTTCAGCGCCGCCTGGCTCGTGGAGCGCTGGGGCCGGAAGCCGACCCTCGTGACGTACCTCCTCGGGACGGCCGTCGCCGCGTACATGTTCGGCAACGCCGGCGCGGGGAGCGATGCGTTCGTGTGGGCGGCGCTGCTCTCGTTCTTCAACCTTGGGGCATGGGGCATCGTCTATACGTACACGCCCGAGCTCTACCCGACCGCCGTTCGCGCGACCGGCGCCGGGGTCGCCGCGGCGGTGGGGCGCGTCGGCGGGATCATCGGCCCGTACCTGACTCCGGTGCTCGTCTCTTCGATCGAGGTGAACGGCACGTTCGCGCTGTTCATGGCGATGCTGCTGGTCACGGCGGCCGCGGTCGCGCTCCTCGGCGAGGAGACCCGCGGCCGCTCACTCGAAGAGATCGCCCCGGCGGCCGAGGCGGCCTAGGACCGCGCTTCGCTCGGCGCCTGCGCGGCTACGTGGGCGTTCGCGCAGTTCGGGCAGCAGAAGATCATGCCCTCGCGCTTCGCGACGGTGGACCAGTCGGTGATCGGCACCCCGCAGTGGGCACATTCCTCGTTGGCCATGGCACACCTCCGGTCCGCTGCGGCTGCAGCGGGTGTGCCATCGGCCCCCAGCACAGCCGGCCGAGTCAGTGACCGAATAGCCACCAGCCTGGTATAGGCTCGCGCGTCAGTGGCACGACTCCTGGCGCTGGCCGCCTCCGGGCTCCTCCTCTCGGCGTGCTTCGGCAAGGTCGCCATCGGCGTGAGCCAGGCCATCGAGCCGACGCCGATCCTGCCCGGGGCCTCGGTCAGGCAGGAGGTGAACGTCGAAGCCGACGGGATCCTCGGCAACGCCGTCAAACAGTCGATGACCCAGGCGGCGACGACTGAGAAGTCCCCGCAGTCCGGGACCAAGTGGGAGATCCGCGACAACTCCGAGGGCTCGACCGTCCGCGTCCGGATGTTCCGCACCGTCGGCCTGGCGGAGGCGCAGGGGCGTGTCGCGGAGAACTCGACGAGCGGCTTCGACGTGGGCACGCTCGAAGTGCGTCAGGACGACTGGATCGTCGCGCGCCGGTACACGATCCGCGTCGTCGTGTCGCCCAGCCGGACCACGCCTAGCACGCCCTCGAGCAGCGACCCGGCGTCGCAGCAGCTCGCGCAGGCGCTCCTCGCGGGGATCACCTACGACTACTACCTCACGATGCCCGGCATCGTGACCGCGACCAATGGGGCGCCCGGCGACCAATCGCGGCTCACGTGGCATCTCGACATCAGCTCGTCCGCGGAGCGCGTGATGACCGCGGAAAGCATCTACCCGGACTGGCCTCGGGTCCTCTTCGCGCTCGTCCTCGCCGGCGCCGGCGTGCTCGGGTTCACGTTCTGGCGACGCAGGTCCGCAGCCCCGGCCGAGCCAGCCGAACCCACGCTCGTCTAGCCGCGCTACCGGGGAAGCTGCGCCACGAACCGCTCGGCGTTGCGGTAGGCGACCGCCTCGGCCGTTTCACGCGGCAGCTCGCCGAGCCACGCGCGGATGCCGGACACGATGTCGGCGTAGCGATCCCAGCGTTCGTTGCCAGTGAACGATCCGCCGACGGTCCAGGTGTCGGTCCCCACCATGAAGCGATCGGCGTACTTCATGAAGAGCGCGCGCCACCTCGCGTCGAGATGCCCCTGTGGAGCGACGTCCTCGCGCAGCGAGAGCTCGACCCACAGCTTCGGCCACCTCGCGAGGAGCGCCTCCACCTGATCGGGGGTCGCCGTCACTCCGGCGTGCGCCCAAAGGACGGTCTGGTCCGGAGCGACGTCGAGCAGCTCGGCGACGGCCCGGGCGTCGGCGTGCGGCTGCAGGAAAAGCCTTTCGCGCGCGGCGAAAGCCAGGAGGCTCCTCACGACGGGCAGAGCGGTCTGCCCGGCGTTCAGGTGGAACTCGCCGAACCCGCGGTGCACGCCCGCCCGATACGCCGCCTCGACGTACGGCACGACGGATGGATCGCGCGCCCAGGAGAACACGTCCGCGCCGTTGCGGTAGGGGCCAAGCGTCGGAATGATGCGATCGCCCATCACCGCACGCAGGCGGAACGTGCCCTCGTCGGGCGCGCTCGACACGAACGCGGCTCGCACACCCTGCGCGTCCAGCAGTGCCGCGACCTTGTCGGCCGGATACGCGGTCCAGGACTCGCGGCTGTAGTGGAGATGCGCATCGAAGATCGGGAGGATCCCCGGCGTCGGACTCGGTGATGGCGTCGCCGAAGGCGATGGGGAAGGAGTCGGGGACGAGCTGATCGCCGGCGGCGGGACGACCACCGCCGGATTGGCGCATGCCGCGATGAGGACAAGCGCGGCGAGCAATGCCCGTGCCATGTCTTCAGGGTCTCACGTTTACGGATGTGGTCAGAGGCTTGCACCGTCCAGCCGGGACGAAGGGAGGAGCTCTAGCCATCCAATGGCGCGGGCCCGTGCCGGAGCGCAACTACACCGTGGGCCGCGGTGGCAATCCGGTGACGTTCATCGTCGACCACTGGACGGTCGTCATGTTCGAGGCGGCCATCCGGCGATTCAAGGATCCGCGGAGCATCCTGTCGGCCCACTACGTCATCGGCCAGGACGGCCGGATCGCGCAGCTCGTGAGCGAGGACGACACCGCCTATCACGCGGGCGTATACGCCGTGAACGAGCGGTCCATCGGGATCGAGCACGAGGCCGGACCCGCCATGCCGCCGAGCGACGCGCTGTACAGGGCGTCGGCGCGGCTCCACGCCGACATCGCCGGCCGCTACGGGCTGGCGCTGCGCGTTGGCTCGACGGTTCTGCCGCACAACGCCATCGTGCCGACGGAGTGCCCTGGGACGCTCGATCTCGAGCGCATCGTTCGCGAAGCACGGGAGGAGGACGACATGTTCACCGAGGAAGATCGCCGGATGCTCAGGCGCGTGTACGACCACCTCGAGGCGTACGAGCCGCTGGTGTGGACGACGCGCCTGCAGCGCTGGCTCGCGAAGGCGTTCCGGAGCGTCTTCCCGAACGCGGACCTTTCGGGACCGGACGTCGAGACCGGGCACCCCTTCGAAGTGGGGACGACCTCGCGGCGGTAGCCGCACGACGGGGTCGCGGCGTGCTCAGGTAGTGGTGCCAGAGCACGCGGGCGGCGACCGCACGCCAGGGACGCCATCCGCGGGCGATGCGGAGCATCCGCTCCGTGCTCGGCATCGATCGGAGGCGCTTCACCTCACGGACGGCGCCGACCAGTGCCAGGTCACCGATCGGCCACACGTCCCTCCGGCCGAGAGCCATGAGCAGATAGATGTCCGCGCTCCAGTTGCCGATCCCATTGAGCTTGACCAGCTCCGCTCTGGCGGCGTCGTCCTCCATCTTCACGAGAGCACTTGGGTCGAACCGGCCCTCAACGATTGCTCGCGCGAGGCCGCGGACGTATGCGGTCTTCTGCCGGCTCACTCCCGCGGCCCGGAAGGTCGCGTCGTCGAGTTCGCCGAGTCGGTCCGGACTGACGCCGCCGGCCGCCTGGCTGAGCCGTTCGTACGCCGCGCGGGCCGAGCCGAGCGAGACCTGCTGCTCGAGGATGATCTGGACGAGCGTGCCGAACCCCGGCTCGCGAGACCAGAGCGGCGGCGGCCCGAAACGATCCACAACCACCGCGAGATGCGGATCACGGCGCCTGAGCTCGGCGACGCCCTCCGCGAGCGTCTCCGCGGTCAGTGGGAGCGGCACGTAGCTCCAACGATGCGCGTTACCGGTTTGTGAGATGCGAGCAGGCACCAACCGGCACGTTTCATGCGCACAAGGCTGCCCGAAGGCGAGTCCACGCAAGTGGACACGCCTTCATTCTTGTCCGGCCGCGACACAGGCCGATGTTCGCCCACCGTATCGTCTCGCGCCGTGGAAGCGTTCGTGTGCCGGACCTGCGGGGTGCAGTACGCCCCGGCGCCGCGGCCTCCCGACGTCTGTCCCATCTGCGAAGACGAGCGGCAGTACGTCGGCTGGGATGGCCAACGCTGGACAACGATGGCCGAGCTGCGCGACGAGGGGCACACGAACACCGTGCGCGAGCTCGAGCCAGGGTTGTTCCAGATCGCCACGACACCGGCGGTCGCGATCGGGCAGCGCGCGCTTCTCGCGCGCACGACAGAGGGCCTGGTGATGTGGGACTGCGTGACCGTGGTCGACGATGCGTCGGTGCGTGCGGTCCACGAGCTCGGCGGGCTTCGCGCGATCGCGATCTCGCATCCGCACTTCTACGCCAGCATGGCGACGTGGAGCGAGGCCTTCGGTGATTGCCCGATCTACATCCATGCCGCGGATGCGCGGTGGGTGCAACACCCGACCCCCGCACTACGGCTGTGGGATGGAACGCGGAGGGAGATCCTGCCGGGCGTCACGCTCGTCAATACGGGAGGCCATTTCGACGGCTCGCAGGTCCTGCACTGGGCGGACGGCGCCGATGGTCGCGGACTCCTCTTGAGCGGCGACTCGGTGACCGTGGTCATGGATCGCCGCTTCGTCAGCTTCATGTACAGCTACCCGAACCTCATGCCGCTCTCGGCGGAGACGGTGCGCCGCATCGTGGACCGCCTCCGCCCGTTCCGCTTCGAGCGCATCTACGGCGCGTGGGACGGACGCGAGGTGGTGACGGGCGGACGCGACGCACTCGAGCGCTCGGCCGAGCGGTACATCCAGCGCCTCGGCGACGCGTTGGACGGCTAGCCGAAGCGCTTCTTGTAGCGCTCCTTGAGCTCTGCGTCGGTGCTGCCCAGATAACGGCTGGTCGTCGCCACGTTGCGATGTCCGGCCAGACGCTGCGCGAACGGAACGCTCTCTTCCTTCGCCCACGCGGTGATGGCGGCGTGTCGAAGCCAGTGCGGCGACACGTTCTCCGAGAGCCCCGCGCGCGTCGCGGCCTCGGCGACGATGTGCTGCGCCATCTTCACGCTCATGCGGTACGAGCCGTCGCCCTTGCGCCGCCGCGTGATGAAGAGCGCGGCGTCCCGGTCCTTGCGCGTCGCGAGGTAGCGCTCGAGGAACCCGCGCGCGCGAGCGCTCAGGAAGACGCGGCGGTAGCGGCCGCCCTTGCCGAACACGGTGACCTCGTCGGCGATGCGGATGCCGTCGCCCGGCGTCTTCGCTCGCGGGTCGAGCTCGAGCTTCGCGCGATCGAGGGCGACCATCTCGGACACGCGGCAGCCCGTGGCGACCAGGAACTCGAGCAGCGCACGATTGCGCAGGCCGTCGGCGGTCTGGTCGTCGTAGCTCTCGTCGAGAAGGCGGCCGAGCTTCGGCTCGTCGAGGTGCCGGGCGTCGGGGCTCGGGTCGGGCGCCTTGGCGAGCTCGACCTTCTCCGGCCCGGGCATGGGGAGATCGAGCAGCACGCCGAACTTGAGCAGGCCGCGGAGCGCGATGAGGTGGAGGTTCTTGCTGGCCGCCGAGATCGGCCGTTTGCCGCTGTCGCGGCCCGCGAGCAGCCGCCGGCGCGTCAGGTGGCTTGCGTAGGCCTTCAGGACCCGCACGTCGACGTCCCGCACCCGTGGCGCGGCGCCGTCGCGCTCCACGAAGTCCAGGAACTCGATCAGGAAGCGCTCGTACCGCAGGATGGTGGTCTCGCTGCGCCCTTTGTCGCGCAGCTCCTGGAGGTACGCCCCGGCGAGATCCCGGATCGGGCTGTTCGGGCCGAGCTCCCGCGGATCGACGTATCCGGCCGAGATCAGGCCGTTTTCTGGCGTGGGGTCACCCATATTTCGTGTAATCCTCATTCTGCGAGATGTCTACAAGGGTGCACCGGGTGTGTCAACGGTCTGCCCCGCTGGTCGCGGCGGAGCGCATGCGCGACGCTGACCATCGTGGGCAGAGGCGTCACTCCGCGGCGATGACGCGCACTCGGGCCAGGCCGGCGGCCGCTTCCGCGAGCAGCGCATCCGCGGTCACGAGCTCGTTTCCGCGCGCGCGGGCCAGCGCGACGTAGAACGCGTCGTGGGCTGAGACCCTCTCGGCAAGGCGATGTGCCTCGCTCAGCAGCGGCGTCAGCGCCACTCGTTCGGCGGGGAAGGCCGCTAGCAGGGCCGCACTGCGGCCGAGACGAGCACGGTCCACGACCCCCCGGCGAAAGAGCCTGCGGAAGGCGGCATAGACCTCGACGTCGAAATGCGCGGGAACCGCGAGCCGCTGGTTCACGATTGCTCGCGCGCCAGCTTCGCCGGCCGCGGAGCCCAGGAGGATCTCCACGACGACGGACGCGTCGAGGACGATCAGTCTTCCAGGCCGAGCTCACGCCGGCCCTCGCGAACGAGCTCGGCGCCGGTCCGACTCCTGAGATCGATCGGAGCCAGCTTTCCCACCTCCGCGAGCCACTCCTCGAGCGTGGGACGTGAGAGATCGTCCTTCAGGACCTCGATCACGTACTGACTCATCGACGAGCCCTTGCCATCCGCCCGCCGCCGGAGCCGCTCGCGGAGCGCGATGGGCACGCCACGGATCTGCAGATCGGTCTTCTTCGCCGCCACGCCTTGATGATCATAGCATGCATTTTGCATGCTAACGCGGCCGGTGGCTGGACGTAAGCGGGCTCACCCGAGCCGCGCCTCTATGCTCTGCCGATCAAGAATCGGAGCGGCACAAGCCGCAAATCTGCGCCCCGCACTGCCGAGCCAAAGCCGACGCCATCGGCTGCGCCGTCAGTCCCCCTGGACGAGCTCCAGCGGATGAAGGACGAGCTGCGGCGCGTGAATCAGCAGCTCTCAAAGATCGGGCAGCTCGCACGGCCAGGCTCGGATGCGGCGAAACACCAGCCGCTCGCCCAGAAACAAGACCTCCTCCAGCAGAGGGCCGAACTCGAGGGGAAGATCCGCAGGCTCGCAAAGCCCGGTAGCTCACGTCGGCCGCGCGCTACCGCAAAGTGACGCGACCCCGCGCCAAGTTCGGGACAATCCGCGACGAGGCTCGGCCGTCATCCGTTCAGGCGAGCGCCTATTTCCAGAGATTCCGCGACGGCCCCCCCCAACGCTACGGGACGCACGTATCCGCACAGCGCAGCCGTTGGGAGTTCCAGCGAGAGGGTGCGGTCTCCCCTAGTTCGATCGACGAACGCGGCGCTACTCTTCGCCGATGCTCGGCACGAAAGCGCGGACCGCGAGCGCGGCGCTCGCCGAATTCTGCGGCTCGATCCAATGGTCCGCACTCGCAGCGAGCGTGCGCAAGCGAACGCAGGAGCTCGTGCTCGACTTCATCGGTGTCGCGCTCCGCGGCCGACTCGCGCCTTCGAGCGGTCCGGTCATCGCTGTCGCGCGGCGATGCAGTCCCGATGGAGGCGCGAGCCTCATCGGCGGCGACGCGTTCGCGTCCGCTCCGTGGGCGGCGCTCGCAAACGCGACGAGCGCGCACGCGCTCGAGCTCGACGACGTCACCTCCCGTTCATCGCTCCATCCCGGTGTCGTCGTGATCCCGACCGCGCTGGCGATGGCCGAGGAGGAACGCCACTCCCCCACCCGCATGCTCGCGGCGATCGTCGCGGGCTACGAGGTCACCATGCGCATCGGCGACGCGCTCAACGCCGAATCCGCCTACCGACGGGGATTCCATCCCACCGGCGTCGCCGGTGTGTTCGGTGCGGCAATGGCCGCCGGGCTCTTGCTCGAGCTCGACGCGGACGGGCTCACGCGGGCGCTCGGCATCGCCGGGACGATGGCCGCAGGCTCGCTCGCGTACCTCTCCGATGGCTCGTGGACGAAGCGCCTGAATCCCGGATGGGCCGCGCACTCCGGCATCGTCGCGGCGCATCTCGCGAGCGAAGGGTTCACCGGTCCGGCCACGGCGCTGGACGGACCGCGCGGCCTCCTGCGGGGCTACACCGACGATGCCCGGCCGGAGCTGCTGACCCGCGATCTCGGCCGGTCGCTCGCGATCATGAGCGTTTCGATCAAGCCCTACGCCTGCTGCCGTTACAACCATGGCCTCATCGACGCCGTTCTCGAGCTGCGTCGGTCGCATCACATACGCCCGCAGGACATCGAGCGCATCCGGCTCGGCGTGCTCAGCGCGGGGGCCACCCTCGTGGCCGAGCCGATCGAGCAGAAACGCGCACCGCGCAACGTGGTCGACGCGCAGTTCAGCGCACCATTCGCCGCGGCCGTCGCCCTCGTCCGAGGATCAGCGAGCCTCGACGACTACAGCCAAGCGAACGTCGACGACCCTGACATCGCTTCACTCATGCGGCGAACCGATTGCTATCGCGACGGCGATCTCGACGCCGCGTATCCGGAACATTGGCCCGCCAGGGTCACGCTACTTCTCCGCGACGGCCGCGAGCTTTCGGTCCGCATCGCCGACCCGACCGGCGAGCCGGGCAATCCGCTCGATCTGGATCGCCTGCGTGAGAAGTTCACCGGACTCGCCGCGGCGGTGATCGGCCATGAGGCCGCGCTCGAGCTCGCTGATCGATGCCTTCATCTCGAGGCCGAGCCCGACCTCGAGCGCCTGACCTCGCTGCTGCGCGGATCGGGTTAGCCGCAGCCGCCCCGAGGCTCTAGGCGTAGCCCTCCGGCACCGGACCAAGCACTTCCATGGAGTATCTGAGGGCGATCTTCGAGAGAGCCTCCGCGTTGACTGACCCCGCCCGAGTCGCGAGCGCCAGCTCATCGAAATAGCCGACCATCGCCGCAGGGGTGTAGAGGTTCAGCTTCCGGCGGGACACGCGAACTCACGGTCCTCCAGGAAGATGAGGTACTCGCCCTCGAGAACGTAGAACGCCTCGGCCGCGTCATGGTGGATGTGCAGAGGCGGCCCGAAGCCGGCCGGCTCAAGCCGCTCAGATCGATCGGCCTGCCCTGTCACGTCGAAGGACGAAGGCTCGGCCTTACCGCTCAGTCACACCGCGGCCTGCGACCTTCGGCAGATCGGCCAGCGCCTCGCGCACCTTCTCAGCCGGGTACTCGAAGTCCTCGAGCTCGCCGCGCAGGTAGCGCTCGTACGCCCCGAGGTCGAAGTGGCCGTGACCCGAGAGATTGAAGGCGATGGTCTTCGCCTCTCCGGACTCCCGGCAGCGAAGCGCCTCGTCGATGACCACGCGGATCGCGTGGGCGGACTCGGGCGCAGGCAGATAGCCCTCGGCGCGGGCGAACATCACCGCGGCCTCGAAGGTCGGCCGCTGATGCACCGCGACGGCCTCGATCACCTTCTGCTCGGCGAGCGCGCTCACGGCGGGCGCCATCCCGTGGTAGCGGAGCCCGCCGGCGTGGATCGGTGCCGGCATGAACGAGTGGCCGAGCGTGTGCATCTTGACGAGCGGCGTCGTCATCGCCTCGTCCCCGAAGTCGTAGACGTACTGACCCTTGGTGATGCTCGGCGCGGCCATCGGCTCCACGGCGATCACACGAAGGTCCCTGACCTTTCCGGCGAGCTTGTCGGCGACGAACGGGAAGACGAAGCCGCTGAAATTGGAACCGCCGCCGATGCAGCCGACGAGGATGTCCGGCCTCTCCCCGGCCATCTCGAGCTGCTTCTTGGCCTCCTGGCCGATGACGGTCTGGTGCATGAGCACGTGGTTGAGGACGGAGCCGAGCGAGTACTTCGTGTCGTCGCGCGTGGCCGCGTCCTCGACGGCCTCGGAGATGGCGACCCCCAGGCTGCCGGGGCTCTCCGGGTCCTTCGCCAGCACGGCGCGGCCCGCGTTCGTGAGGGGGCTCGGGCTCGGCACGACCTTCGCGCCCCACGTCTCCATGAGGATCCGCCGATACGGCTTCTGGTCATAAGAGACGCGGACCATATAGACCATGCACTCGAGATCGAACATCCGCGCCGCGAGCGCGAGAGCGCTCCCCCACTGCCCCGCGCCGGTCTCGGTGGCGAGGCGCTTCGTGCCCTCCTGCTTGTTGTAGTAGGCCTGCGCGATGGCGGTGTTCGGCTTGTGGCTACCGGCCGGGCTCACCCCCTCCCACTTGTAGTAGATGCGCGCGGGCGTGCCGAGCACCTTCTCGAGGCCGAGCGCGCGGATGAGCGGCGTCGGTCGCCAGAGCTTGTATGCATCGCGGACCGGCTCGGGGATCTCGATCCAGCGCTCGCGGCTGACCTCCTGCTTGATGAGCTCCATCGGAAAGAGCGGGGCGAGATCAGCGGGGCCGATGGGCTGCCCCGTGCCGGGATGCAGCGGCGGCGGAAGAGGCTCTGGCAGATCGGCCTGGATGTTGTACCAGTGGGTCGGAAGGTCCTTCTCGTCGAGCAGGAACTTTCGCCCGACCTTGCTCGCGCGCTCCGGCGTGACGGTTACGGCCATACCAGCTCCCCTCGTGTCAGTCGCGAGCGAAGAGCCTACTCCCGCGTGCGCAGGGTCACCGAATAGAGCCGATCGGGCTGGTCACACGCAGGCGTGGTGCTCCGGCACGCCCGAGGAACCAGGGATCGACCTCGACCTTACACGCCCAACCGTCATCGAGCACCAGTCGGATGAGGTCAGTGTTGGCGTCGACGGTCTGATGTCGAACGGCTGCATTCCGCATGGGCGCCTGGCTGGGCGGGCTAGTGTCTGGCCATGGCGGAGCCCGCGCTCGCGTTCGACGGCCTGACCAAGCGCTACCGGAATGGGACGCTCGCGCTCAAGGAGGTCACCTGGTCGATCGCGGTCGGCTCGCGCGCCTGCCTCCTCGGCCCGAACGGTTCGGGCAAGACGACGTCCATCCGCCTCCTCGAGGGCGCGCTCGCTCCGACCACCGGCTGGGTCACGCTGCTGGATCACGAGGTGAACGGCCCCGGCTACGCCGAGGTCCGCCTGCGTACGGGGATCGTGCCGCAGAACGCGGGCATGTACCCGGATCTGACGACGAGCGAGTACCTCGACCTCGCACGCCGTCTCTACGGCCGCGGCGACCTCGCGCGCGTGATCGACGCGTTCGGCCTCGGTGAGCATCGCGACAAGCGGCTCGCGCAGCTCTCCGGAGGCTTCCAGCGACGCCTGTTGCTCGCGACCGCGCTCCTTTCCGAGCCGGACGTGCTCCTCCTCGACGAGCCGACCGTCGGCCTCGATCCGGTGGCCGCGCATGAGGTGCACGAGTACCTGCGCGAGGCCATGCAGGGACGGACCACGCTGCTCTGCACGCACAACCTCGCGGAGGCCGAAGCGCTGTGCGATGACGTGGTCATCCTGCGGGACGGCACCGTCCTGTTGCACGAGCCCCTCGCCGGCCTGCGCGCGCGTCAGCGCTCGCGCACCCGCATCGCCGCGCTGCAGCCGCCCGAGGCGGTCGCGGCGGCGGTCCGGCGCCGCGGCCTGGCGGCCGCTGTCGAGGACGGTGCCGTGATCGTCGAGATCGACGCACGCGCCGAGGGACCGAAGCTGCTCCGCGCCCTCCTCGCGGACGGCTTCGATGTCTACGAAAGCCGCCCGCTCGCGCCGACGCTCGAACAGCTCTTCCTTGAGGCGGTGGGGGCGTGAGGGCGAACGCGGTTCGCTCGCTGTTCTGGAAAGAATCGCGTCAGATCGCGCGCAACCGCACCGCGTTGCTCACTGCCACATTCCTGCCATTCATCATCCTGTTCTTCGCTCCCATACAGCTGCTGGTGCAGTTCCGTCTTGCTCCGTTCAGCCCCGAGGGTGACGAACGCTTCCCGGTCCCGGGCCTGGCAGACATCACCGAGCCGTCGCAGCTCCTCGTCGGCTTCGTCTACCCGGTGCTCTTCGTCGTCGGTGGCCTGCTCCTTCCCTCGGTGACTACGACGTACGCGATCATCGCGGAGCGGGAGCGTCGCACACTGGAGCTGCTCATCTCGCTCCCGGTGAGCGTCGCGGAGATCCTCGCCGCGAAGCTTCTGACAGTTCTCGCTGTCACGGCGATGGTCGGCCTGCCTTACGTCGCGGCCATCGTCACCTTGCTGCTCGTCATCGGCATCGCGGACGCGCCGGCAGTGCTCGCTCTCCTCGCAACGTTCGCGGCCGCGGTCGTCTGCGCGACCGCAATCTCACTGCTGCTCACCCTTCTCGCCCGCGACTTCCGGACCGCGAACAACCTGAACGGCGTGCTTTTGGGGCCGCTGCTCGTCGTCACCGTTGTGACCCTTCTCGCCGTCCCCGGTCCGGCCAAGACCTACGTCCTCAGCCTCGTCCTGCTGATCGCCGGGGCGGGCGCGCTCGTCGTCACGCGGCGCTGGATCAGCTACGAGCGATACCTCGAGTAGGCGGCCCCGTCCTCACGCGCCGCGCTCCCGCGGGGTGAAGTCGAGCGCGGCCGAGTTGATGCAGTACCGCAGGCCGGTCGGTCCCGGGCCGTCCGGGAACAGGTGGCCGAGGTGAGCGCCGCAGTTGCTGCACGTGACCTCGGTGCGCCGCATCCCGTGTGAGCGATCCTCCCGGCTCGTGACGTGCCCTTTTTCGACGACGTCGTAGAAGCTCGGCCAACCGGTCCCCGACTCGAACTTCGTCCCTGAGTCGAAGAGCGGGCTCTCGCAGACGACGCAGCGATAGGTACCCTCGCCGTGGTGATCCCAGTACGCGCCGGTGAACGGCGGCTCCGTGCCGCACTCCTGGGTCACCGCGTACTGGATCGGACTGAGCTTGGCGCGACGCTGCTCTTGCTTTGCGTTGCTCGACATTGGGTCCACCTGCCTAGAGGCTGGAATTGCGTCCCTTAGTGTGCGGCCTCCGGACCGTCCTGCGAGGGCGGCGCGGTCGTGCCATCTTGTCCTCGTGCCGCTCTCAGCGCGCGATCGAAAGGCCGTCCTCGCGCTACTCGAGCCCGCGCAGCTCGTCTACGGACTCACGAGGCTTCCCAGGAAGTCCGCACTCGGCGATCCGGCCGACGTCCAGCTGCTGCGCCAGAGGCTCGCGGCGATGCGAGCCGCGGCGAGCGAGTTATCGAAAGAAGTGCGCGACCGGACGAAGGTGCCGTGGCTCCTGCTCCTTGACGACCGTGACTCGCCCGATCAGCTCTGGGTGACGGCGAAGAAGGTCACCCCGAAGCTCATCGCCGAGCTTTCGCCGCTCGTGGAAGGGGCGCCGGAGGCGGCGTTCTTCAGCGTCCCGCAACAGCCACGGCGAAACGAGCGCGCGCGGAAGGCTCCCAAGAAGCGCCGCTGAGGCCTCACCCGCGAAGCCACTCCGCGAGGGCGCGGTCATCCAAGCCCGCGGCGTCGAGCTCACGCTCCCCCATCACGATCACCGGGATGCGGAGCGCATATCGGTCGAAGAGCGTCGCGTCCTGGGTGATGTCGACGCGCTCGATCTCGAGCGGCCGGTCGAGCGCGACGCGGCGCAGCGCGCGGTGCGCCTCGGCGCAAAGGCCGCAGTCGGGCTTCTCAAGGAGGCGCACCGCGAGCGGCCGCCCGCGGTGGGTGCGGCGCCGTACCAGGGCGAGGGCGCGCCGGAGATCGCCGCCCATCACCAGTTCGGCGGAAGTCCCGGGACGTTCGGAGGCAGCGGCTTGCCCGCCGGGTAGATCACGTAGACGACCCCCGCCGAGCCGCCGAGCCAGACGCGCTCGAAGTCGGCGCGCCGGTACGTCTTCCGCACCTCGTCGTTGCTCTTCGCCGCCGGATCGTTCGTGATCACGTCTCCGTTCGCGTCGATGCCGCGCAGGACCAGCAAATGCCCGTTTGTCTTGCCGAAGAGGAAGCCCGGCAGCTCGCCGTTGACCGATCCGACGAGCGGGATGCTCGCCTCGAGGAAGAGCGCCGCCTCGTTCAAGGACCGGAGCCGCGTCACGAATCCCTCCATGCCGAAGCGCGTGGCGTATGCGACGTTCGCCGGCCAATTCCCCGCGCCCTTGTAGTTCCAGTCGTAGGTGTACCTCGCGGCGTGGTCGACCTGCGGGTCGTCATAGGTCGGACCCGGAAAGCGCTCGAGATCGTCGGGCGTCGGGCCCGCGCCATGGAAGGAAACCACCATCGCGGTCGAGGTCGGGCTGCACCAGGCCTCCCCCCCGCCGTCGTACTCGGGGAACTCGCCGGCGTGGGTCTCCTGCGAGTACGGTGGCACGCCGACGTCCGCCGCCTTGCCGTCGAAGACGCTCGGGATCTCGTGCTTGAACGCGGCCGAGGTCATCGCGCCGAGCATGCGAATAGACGGCGTCGCCTCGCTCCCGGTCCGCCGGTAGAGGGTGGCCCGCAGCCGATACGCATCGAGTGGCGCGGCGCCCTGGGCGCGGACGAACGTGTCGATGTTCACGTCGCCGTCGGCGTCCTTCTGCCCCGGCACCGAGGTCCGGTGGATGTCGCCGTCCCCAGACGCCCACACCATCATCGTGAAGAATTTCGTCTCGCGGCCCGAGCCGCGCGCCTGCATCTCCACGCGGATCCAGGTTGCCGCGGGGGTCTCGGCGTTCCACGAGGCGATGAGCTCATCGAAGCCGAAGGGCACCGAGGTCCAATCGGATGTCCACGAGCCGCTGTCGAAGGCGATGCCGCGACCGCCGAAGGGGTCGTCGTAGGCGCCGGGCACCAGGCCACTCGTCGCCAGGGTCACCGGTCCGCCGCCGGCCACCCCGATCGACGTGCCGCGCGTCAGGTCTGTCCGCGCGAAGCTCACCGGCGGCTTGTCCTTGGGCTGCGACACCGGTGTGGCCGTCGGGGATGGCGTTGGCCCCGTCACGGCCGCCGTGGGCCCAGGCGAGGGCGGCACGGTCGCCCCTTCGGGCGGAGCGAACGGCCCGAGGCACGCCGCGAGCATCGCGGCGCCGAGCACCGCGGCCGCGAAGCGTGGCGCTCGCCCCATGCGCTAACCGAGTCTGGCGATCACCAGTTCCGCGGCAAGCCGGGTACGTTCGGCGGCAATGACTTCCCCGCCGGATAGATCACGTAGACGATCCCGGCCGATCCGCCGAGCCAGACATTCTCGAAGTCGGCGCGGCCGTACGTCTTCTTCGCCTCGGGATCGCTGAGCACCGCGGGGTCGTTCGCGATGACGTCGCCCGTGGACGTGAACCCACGGATCACCAGCAGATGACCGTTGGTCTTGTCGAACAGGAACCCCGGCAGCTTGCCGTTGATGGATGCCACAAGCGGTATGCCGGCGTCGATGAACATCTTCGCTTCGTTCAGCGACCGCAGGCGGGTGACGAAGCCGCTCAGACCGAACGTGGCCGCGTAGGCGGTGTTGTTCGGCCAGTTGCCGGCTCCCTGGTAGTTCCAGTCGTAGACGTAACGCGCCGCATGGTCGACTTCGCCGTCGGCGTGCGTCGCGCCTGGGAACGCCGCCAGCTGCGCCACGGTAGGTCCGCTCTTCCAGTACCGGAGCACCATCGCCGTCGATGTCGGGCTGCACCAGGCCTCCCCGCCGCCGTCGAACTCGGGGAAATGCCCGGCGTGCACTTCCTGAGAGAGCCTCGGAACATTGAGGTCGCGGGCGCGGCCCGAGAAATCGCTTGGGATGTCGAACTTGACCGCCGCCGAGGTCATCGCTCCGGCAAAACGGACGCTCGGCGTCGCGCCGCTCCCAATCTTCCGATAGAGCTTGATCCGCAGGCGGTACGAGTCGAGTGGTGCCGCCTTCTTCGAACGAATGAACGTGTCGATCGCGATGAAGCCATCCGCGTCTCCCTGCGCGC
Organism: Candidatus Limnocylindria bacterium; assembly: GCA_036002305.1. Classification (GTDB taxonomy): domain Bacteria; phylum Chloroflexota; class Limnocylindria; order P2-11E; family P2-11E; genus 3-1-20CM-2-70-9. The sequence continues at coordinate 138,851 of DASYTL010000035.1, read as the reverse complement.
GGACCGACGTCCGATGGATGTCGCCGTCGCCGGATGCCCAGATCTGGATCGTGTAGAACTTGGTCGCGCGGCCGCTGCCGCGCGCCTGCATCTCGACGCGGATCCACGTCGACTCGGGGGTCGTCGCGTTCCACGACGCGACGAGCTCGTCGAAGGCGAACGGCACCGACGTCCATTCCGACGTCCATGTTCCGCTCTGGTAGCTGATGTCCCCGTAGCCGAAGGGATCGGTGTAGGTATCGGTCGTCAGGCCTGATGATGCGAGCGTAAGAGGGGCGCCGGGAGCGACGCCCGCGCGCGTGCCAGCGCTGAGGTCCGCCTTGGCGAACTGCACCGGAGGTGCGGCCTCCTCGCGCGCCGCCAGTGCGGACTGGGGCACCGAGACCGCGAGGGCCGCGAAGACGACGATGGCCACCGCACGGAATCGCATGGCAAACCTCCACTCGCGCGTGACGCCGAAAGACTAACGCGGATAGAGTCACGCACGTGACCGCCTTCCCGCGACCGGATCTTTTCTGGTCGACAGAGCGCGTGGCCGCGCGCCTCGGGGACACGGGCATCCGCGTGGTCGACTGCCGCTTCAGCTTCGACGATGACATGCGCTCCCATTACCTCCGCGGCCATCTGCCGGGCGCGGTGTACTTGAGCTGGCCCGATGACCTCTCCGCTCCCCCACCCGCGTCCGGCCATCCGCGTTGGATGCTGGTGGGGCCCGAGGGGTTCGCGCGCGCGATGTCGCGCTTCGGCATCGGAGACCGCACGACAGTGATCGGCTACGACGCTGAGGGCGGGCACCACGCCGCGCGCCTGTGGCTTGCGCTCCGCCGGTACGGCCACGACCGCATGGCGGTGATGGAGGGTGGCATCCAGAAGTGGATCGCCGAGGGCCGGCCGCTCGAGAGCGGCGACGTGAGCGTGCCACCCGCGACTTTCACGCCGCGGCCGCGCGAGGGCGTGATCGCGACGAAGGAGGAGGTCCTGGCCGCCGTGCGCACCGGCGATCCGTGGCTCCTCGACGTGCGCCGCGACAGCGAGTTCACCGGCGTGGAGAAGCGCGCCGCTCGAGGTGGACACGTCCCCGGTGCGGTGAACATCCTGTGGAAGGACGCGCTGAACGACGACTGGACGCTTCGCGACCCGAACGAGCTCGAGGAGTTCTACACCAACGCGGGCTTCGGACCCGAGACCAGCACCGTCACCTATTGCCAGGCCGGCGTGCGGGCGGCGTTCACCCACATGGTGCTGACCGCGCTGGGGCACGATGACGTGCGCACCTACGACGGGTCCTGGGAGGAGTGGGGCAACGATCCCGACGTCCCCATCATCACCGGCCGCAGCTGAGACCTAGTCCGCTACGGGTCCTGTCCAAGGGGCAGGGGCCCCTGACGGCGAAGCCGCTCGCGGCCCGCTCGCTCCGCGCACCCTCCCCGGGGCACCCGCGCGTCGCGAGCAGACCGGCTCGCCGTGCCACCCGCAGCGGGGCGGGCCCGGCCGGTGATCAGCGGACGTGGATGGTGAAGAAGATCCCTTGGTCTTCGAGCCAGGTCACGCCGTCGATAACGCCCCGCACGGCGAGGCGATAGTCGCCCGGGGACGACGGCGCGCGCACGGTGAACTGGAACCAGCCCACCTGTCCCGGCCCGACGTAGCTCGTGGTCGTCGTCGCGATCCGGCTCGTGGAGAGCCAGCCGAACGCGAGGTCCGGCCTTGCCACGTCGAGCGGCGCGCTCGTCCCGAGCGCGGCCTGCTGATTGGGCACGCCCGCGTACCAACCGCGGTAGCCGATGTTCTGGAGCGCGACGACCAGCGTCGTCGTCTGGCCTGGGGCGAGCGTCGGATCCGGGGTCTGCCCCGTCCAGCGCGCGTGGTAACCGATGTCGAACGCGGCGCCGGTCCTGCCCGCATCAACGATCCCGCCGAAGTCGGCGGTCCAGTACCAACCGTAGCTCGAGCCCGAGGTGTAGCCGCGGCCCACGCCGATGGCGCGGTACTGCGGATTCACGAGCACCGCGTAGTGCCCCGGGCTCGCGATCCAACCAGCGAGCACGTCGGCCGTCGACGTGTACCCCGCGGCAAGGTTCTCACCGGTCCACGTCGCCGTCGCGGGGTAGCCCGCATCCGCCATGCGCTGCGTCGGAGAGCGACCGTCGAGCGAGGTGTGCGCGAAGTAGTTGTTCACACCCATGTCCGCGGACATCCATTTCGCCGCGACGGTGAGCGAGTCGGAGACGGCGAGCGTCGGCAGGGCGCGCGCCGCACGGAAGCTGTTGATGCGGCTGACGAGGTCCTGCTCGATCGAGTCGAGGGTCGCCGCGTCGGCGACCGACGGACTGAACAAGCCAAGCAGGCTCACGATCGCCAAGACGCTCGCGACAACAAGACGAGATGCGCGCACTGCCCTTCCCCTCCGCTAACGCAATCTTCCACGCAACGAACGCGTAACGGAAGAGTGAGGCTGCGGTTACTGAACGAGCCGATCCACGCTTGATCCGAACCGGTCGCTTGCCTGTCCGCGTGCGCGCACCGGCGATCAGGGCTTCGCGTACGTCCCCGTGAGCGTCGTCGCGCCAGAGCTGACCGTGAACGTGTAGGTGGTCGGCGGCCACTGCGGCGACAGCGAATTCCAGTACACGCCGTACGCGTCCGTCTGACGCTGTATGACGAGTCGGCCCGTGACCGGGCTGGTGATGGTGAGGGTGAGCGTCGAGTTCGGAGTCAATCCGTAAACCACGTACGTGGGTCCGTAAGAGTCCCCGAGGTAGGCGTCGGGCGCGAAGGCGATCGCTGGCGATACGGCGAGCGCTCGGATCCGGATCGGCAACGATGCCACGAACGCCGCCCACGAGCGTCCCGCCACGACTTCGTATGCCTCCTCGAGGGTCAGGCCCGCGCCGAGGAGCTCCAGGATGCGAATCTGGCGCGCGTGGCCCACATCCGTTCGGAGCAGCTGGACGGCCTGGGATGCCTCGGCGTACTGATAGAAGGCAGCTGGCGCCGCGCGTGAGTTCCAAACGGACTGCGACGTGAGCTGATCGAGCGTGAGCAGCTGGCCCGTTGCCGCCATCGAGACCGCGCCGTGGCGCTCTCGCGTCTCCAGCCAGCTCGCGCCGGAGACGGTGAATTCCTCGAGCCGCGCCGAGCCTTCGTTCAGCCAGGCCGGCACCCTCGCGTCGCCGGCGATCTCCTCGACCATCATGTGGATGAGCTCGTGCCGGGCGATGGTGATCGGCCGCTGATCCTTGGCCTTCGACCAGTTGATGGCGACCTTCCCGAAGTAATAGACGCCGTCGCTCTCGAAGCGCTCGACCGGCGGCGCCGTCACGAACACCTGCGGCACGCCGAGAATCGCCGCTTGTGCGGTGCGGTAGTTGGCGTCCGTCGCGACGACGTAGACGTGCGGCCGGCCCAGGTACGCACGGCCGTAGTCCAGCTCGATCCGCGGGACGTCCCCGTTGATCTGGGTGCTGATCGATGCCGCGTCCGCGCGCGAAATGGTCGCCTCCGTGTAGACGTCGGCGGGCCCGCTCGTTCTGACCAGGAATGAGATCCCGCCGACCGTCATCGACACCGGCGCCTGGACGGTCATGCCGATGGAGTCCGAGGCGGCTCCCGCGGTCGCGGTGACCGTCCCCGCCGCACCCGTCGGTCCCGCGGTGAAGAGACCGCTCGCGCTAACGGTGCCGAGGCCTGGAGGTGTGACGGTCCAGATCGGCATCTGCTGAGGCATGGCCTCGTCGAACTGGTCCTTCACGGTGACGCGGAGCTGCGCCGTCTCGTCGACGCTGAGCCGCAGAGAAGCCGGCCCGAGGGTGACGGCCGTGGGGGTCGGCACGGTGCTGACCGTGACCGGGAAGCCCTCGTAGATCATCGCGCCGTCGCCGCCATCGAAGTTGAGCTCGGTGACGATCGCGGCGATGTTTCCCTCCTGCGCGTCGACGACGACGCCGTACTGCGTGTCGTTCGAGAGCCCCGGCACGCTTCGCGGATCGACACGCAGGGCCGCCCCGCGGGCGAGCGGTCCGACAGACTGCCGGGCCATGAGCGCACCATCGGCGAAGCGGTACCAGCGCAGCTTCGCGTTCGTGGCGCCCGACGACTGCAGGATGATCGGCGTGGTCCATCCGGTCGGGCCGCCGAGGGTGCGGGTCACGTTGGGCAGATAGGCGCGGTTGCCTTGCGCGCTTTGGCCGACGTAGCCCATGGCCGTGCCTGGTCCCAGCGTCGCGGCGATGACCGCGAACGACCCGCCACTGACCACGAGCGAGTGCTCCCCGATTCCGATGCACTTGCCCGGCCCGGCCACGGCGCATAGCTGGTAGCCACCCGCTACCGCATAGACCTCGGGGTCGAAGTACCACGCCGCGCCAGGCTTCAACGGCGAGGGCGCGGCGATCGTGACCGGAGCACCGCCGCCGAGCCGCTGGAACGAGAGCGTGGGCGTCGCGTCCGCGTTGCCAGCGTTCTGGACGAGCACTCCGTTCGGGTAGATACGCGGCGGGCCGCCGTCCCGCCGGACATAGGGAAGGTACGTGTCGCCCGGGGCGGGCTGCGGTATTCCGTTGTAGCTGAAGCCGCGCGGCGCGGTGGTGGTCGGTGCGTCATCGTGCGCGTTCACGATCACCCCGATCGCCTGCGTCGACGTCAACACGACCGAGTAGTACCGACCGCCGCGCAGAAGCGGCTCGACCGATGGATCGACGAATCGCGAGCGGCCGGGCGCAATGGTCCGGGTGAGCGTCGCCGCGGACGCGCCGTCGTAGCTCGTGAACCGTGCGGTGACCAACGCATCGCCGGAGCCGAAGTTCTGGATGACGAACGTCGTGAGCCAGCGCAGGTTGCATGTGACCTCGCTCGGAGGGACTGCGGTGCATGGCGCGGGCTCCGGCTTCCCCACGAATGGGAGGTAGACGGTGCTCGCGCCGAGAGTGAGTCCGTTGTACGAGAGGGCCTCCGCGCGACCCGGGGTGCTCTGCGACTGGTGCTCGTTCACTACGGAGACGACCTCCGACCCGAACGACCTGACCACGACGGCGAATTGCGAGTCGCCTGGCAGGTCGACGTCGTTGTTCGGGTAGTCGGCGAAGCTCGTCGCCGGAGCGAGGCCGGTCACCCTGCGGCAGGCCACAAGCCCGCCGTCGGTGAAACGAAAGAACGACACCTCGAGGTCGGTCTTCTTTACACCGATGTTCTGCACGATGAATGGCGTGACCCAGCCGTCGGGGCCGCCGAGGGTCTTGGTGATGTTGGGCAGGAAGATCGTCGTCGTCGGAGTGCCCGCACCCGCGCACGGCGCGGCAGAGATCGTCGTCAGCCCTGGTGCCGGGCCCGGTCCGGCCGCGGCGACGGGTACGGCCGCGAGCAGAGTGGAGAATGCGAGCACGTGCGCGATCCCTAGGTAGATCCCCCGCACCGCACGGGAGTATGAACGCGACCAAGCGTGAGTTCAGCGGCGGCGGATGGCGGTCTCGATCTCCGCGGCGAGGTCGGGCGGCACGTCCGCCTCGATGCGGATGCCACCCTCCTCGTAATCGGCGCGCCTGAGCGAACCGCGCGTGCGGATCCGCTGCACCAGCGCGCCGGCCTGGTACGGCAACGTCGTGCGGATGCGCCGCCAGCTCGCGGCCGCGGCCTCGCCCAGACGGGCGCGAAGCGCGTCGAGCCCCTCGCCGCGCAGCGCCGACACGAAGATCGCGGCCGGGAGCTCCGCGGCCAGCGCCTCACGCAGCGCCGCGCCCTCCGCGCCCCGTAACCGATCCGCCTGGTTCAGGACGAGCAGACGTGGGCGGTGCTCGAGCCCGAGCGACTTCAGCGTGTCGTCGACGACGCGAACGCGCTCGTGCAGGTTCGGGTGCGCCAGGTCAGCGACATGGAGGAGCAGGTCTGCGTCAGCGAGCTCCTCGAGCGTCGCGCGGAACGCCGCGACGAGCGTCGGCGGCAGCTTGTTCACGAAGCCGACCGTGTCTGACAACAGGATCGTCACCCCGCCCGGCAGGACCAGGCGCCTGGTGGTGGGGTCGAGCGTCGCGAATGGCTGATCGGCGACGAGCACGTCCGCGCCCGCGAGCACGTTGAGGAGCGTCGACTTTCCCGCGTTGGTGTAGCCGACGAGCGAAGCGAGGAACAGCCCCTCGCTGGCGCGCGACCCGCGCGCGCGTTCGCGCTGGCGTACGACGTCGTCCAGCTGCCTGCGAAGGTCCTGAATGCGCTTGCGGATGATCTGTCGGTCGCTTTCGAGCTTCGACTCGCCGGGGCCGCGCGTGCCGATACCGCCGCCGAGGCGGGACATCTCCTTGCCCCGGCCGGTGAGCCGTGGGAGCCGGTATTCCAGCTGGGCGAGCTCGACCTGGATCCGCCCTTCGCGCGAGCGCGCGTGCATCGCGAAGATGTCCAGGATCACGCCGGATCTGTCGACCACCGCGACGTTCGTGATCTCCTCGAGCGTCCGCTGCTGCGCCGGCCGGAGCTCGTCGTCGCATACGACGAGGTCGGCACGAAGACGCGACACCTCACGCGCGATCTCGCCGGCCTTCCCCTTGCCCACGTACGAGTTCGGGTCCGGGGCGCGTCGCGGCTGCAGCGTGCGCCCGACGACCCTTCCGCCCGCGGCTTCGACGAGCGACGCGAGCTCGTTCAACGAGTCATCGCCGTCGAAGCGCGAGCGCGGCAGGTCGACGCCGACCAGATAGGCGCGCTCCGCGGGCGTCGTGACGTCGATCACGCAAGCGTTCCTTCGAATACGTACTCCGCCGGCCCCGCGAGCTCGTATGCCGTTGGCCCGGCGCGCACGACCAGCTCGCCGCCAGGCACGCGCACCCGCACGGTGTCGTCCATCTGCCGCTCGCTGGCCGCCGCGGCGACGGTCGCGCAGGCTCCCGTCCCGCACGCGAGCGTCTCCCCCACCCCTCGCTCGTCGACGCGCAGCGCGATGAGGCCCGGGCCCTCGACTCGCGCGACCTCGACGTTCGCCGGCCCGGCGACGCGCCGCACCTCCGCGGCGACCGCGGGCAGGTCGACGCCGGACGGATCGGCGACGAAGAGCACGACATGCGCGTTGCCCACGCCGACCCTGTACGCGCGCCGGACCGCGCCGTCCAGGCGGATCTCGAGCGGCGCCGGTGGCGTCGGCGCGGCGAGGGTGACCGCGATCCCAAAGGCATCGCGACGGGCGGTGACGTTTCCGCCGGCGAATTTGAGCTCGAGCTGGTCGCCGCCGTGGCGGTCGAGAAGATAGCGCGCGACGCAGCGTGCACCGTTGCCGCAGGACTCACCCATCGAGCCGTCGGCGTTGTGGACCGTCACCCGCCAGCGCCGGCCCTCGGGCCAGCCGATCGTGAGGATGCCGTCCGCGCCGATGCCGTGGCGCCGATCGCAGAGGCGTCGCGCGGCTTCCGGAAGGACCTCGAGCGGGCCATCTACGACGATGAAGTCGTTGCCGCAGCCGTGCATCTTGGTGAACTTCACGCCGCGGCCCGCAGGATCTCGTCGAGCGGATCCACGGTCGTCGGGTCGTACCAGCGGATGGCCCCGTCCCTGCGGAACCACGTCATCTGCCTGCGCGAGTAAGCCCGCACGTCACGCGTCGTGCGGGCCACCGCCGTCTCCAGGTCGATCTGGCCGCGCAGATGCGCGGCCCAGTGGACGTATCCGTGCGCGCTCATGCTCGGAAGCCGCGGATCGACGCCCCGCGCAACGAGCACGCGGGTCTCGTCGAGCACGCCCGCCGCCAGCATGTCGCGCACACGTCGCTCGATGGCGCCTGCGAGCACCTCGCGCGGCGGCCGCAGGCCGATACGCAGCGCTGGGACCGTCGCGTCGCGGCGCCGGGGGACCGCGCCGCCGGCGATGGTCGCCACCTCGAGGTATCGGACAACGCGGCGAAGATTGCGCGGATCGACGCGCGACGCGGCCTCGGGATCGATCCGCCGGAGGCGCTCGTAGAGGACAACGGGCGCCTCGGATTCGAGCCGCGCGCGGACCTCGGCGTCGTGCGGCAGCGCCGCGAGATCGAGCCCGTCGAGAAGGGCGCGCACGTAGAGTCCCGTGCCGCCCGCCACGAGCGCGACCCGGCCACGCGCGCGGATTGCCGCAAGCGCGGCACGCGCATCGCGCTGGAAGCGGAACAGGTCGTAGCGCTCCCCCGGATCGGCGACGTCGATGAGGTGATGCGGAACGCGTGCGCGCTCCGCCGCGGAGGGTTTCGCCGTCGCGATATCCATCCCGCGATACAGCTGCCGCGAATCCGCGGAGATGATCTCGCCGCCGAGACGCTCGGCGACGCGCAGCGCGAGCGCGCTCTTGCCCGAGGCGGTCGGTCCCACGATTGCGATCACGTCCGTAGCGCGGACTCCATCGAGCGAAGCGTCTGCTGGGCCTGATCGACCGTACCGCGATCCGGCGCAACCTCGCCGTAGCGGAGATCCTCGAACGCAGCGACCACGGGAGCCGCCGCGGTCCATCGAGCGTCTTTCGCGGAAAGCCGGAGCTGATGCTCTGCCGGCGTCTCGGCGGCCTCGCGCCAGCCGTGGCCGGCGCGCTCGGCGAGCTCCAGGAGGCGCCAGTACACGAGGCGCAGAGCCGCTGATGGTGTCCCATCGTCCCGCGGCGGGCGACGGCGCGACGGCCGGCGCGGGAGGAGCGAGCGCAACGTGTCGCCCAGGGTGAGGCCCGAGGCCGCGGTCCGCTCCAGCTGCGCTCCGTCAGGCAGCGCGAGACGCCGCTCGCGAACCGCGCGCTCGAGCAGCACGAGAGCGACGAGGATGACGACGATCGCAACGAGCAGCTCCATGCCGCCGATGACGAACGGACGCGCACGCTCGATCTCGCGCATGAGCGCCGCGTCCTCCGCCGGATCGCCGAGCGGGCGGCCCGGACGGAACAGGGCGAAGTCGAATCGCCGGAGCAGCGGCTCCAGGATCGCGACCAGTGCCGCGGCGAGATACCCGAGCGGAAGCAGCAGATAGAACAGGAGCTGATCGAACACGGGCGCGAACGTGGCGCCGACGTCGGCGAGCACGTGCTGGAGGAGCGGGGCCATCGCCGCGGCGAGGATCGCCGTGACGCCGAGCGCGAACACCACGGAGTTCGCGGACGAGATTCGCGCCTGCCCTGCCTTCCCACGCGCGACGGAGAGCTCCTCGGTCGAGCGCGCGACGGAGAGCGCGACGGCCGAAGCCGCGACGAAAATGAGCGAGAGCGGAACGAGCGGGCCGCGATCGACGGGGAGCGGTACCGTCGCCGCGGCCGCGATCGCGAGCGCCGCGGTGGGCACGGCGTTGCGCGCGTCGCTCCAGCGGATCGCGCCGCGCGCGACGGAGAGCACGCGCCAGAGATAGATCTCCGCCAGGATCACGAAGAGGATCAGCCGGCCGATCCATCCGACGACGTCGAGCGGCCGCGTGGGGAGGAGGATCGCGACGAGCGCGCCCGCGCCGAGGGTGCCGACAACGACGGCGGTCCCCCGCGTCTCCGAGCCGGTCTCGCGGAGCGCCGCGAGCAGAACGAGCGTGGTGCCAATCAGAGCGAGCGTGGCCGTTGTCAGCGGGAGCGGCTCGGCTCCAGTGACCGCCTGTGCCAGCGCCAATAGGCAGGCGAACGCGATCGCCTCCATTACCGCTCGCGCGACCAGGAGCGCCGCGAGCGCGCGCGAGCTAGACCGCCGCACGCCATTCCAAAGGCGCAAGGACGTCGCAGGCGACACCCTGCACCGCGAGGTGCGCGCCGAGCGCGGCCGGGATGTCCCCGACGCAGACGACCAGAACGCGGTGGTGCGCGCGCCGGAGCGCGACCGCGGCGTTGGCCAAGCCCTGGCCGAGCCGGGGCGTCACGATCACGAGCGTCGCACCCCACGGGAGGCGTCCGCGCTCGCGTAGGAAGACCGTCTCGGGCGCGCCCACGGCGTACGGGCCGAGGCGCGCCAGGATCTCGAGGCTGCGCGTGAGCGGCCGTGGGCCCCGGCCGAGGGCGGATCGCGGTCGCTCGTGGGTGAGGTTGTCGATCCCGTTCGTCACGAGTCCGACCTGCCGTCCGGCGGCCGCCGCGTGGCGGATGAGCTCGGCGGTGGCCGAGACCACGAGCTCCGCCGCCTCCGGGTCGGCCTGGATCCAGTACTGCTCGTACGATGCGACATTGACCAGGTAGATGGAATCGAGGCTGGTGGCGGGCTCGTAAAGCTTGGTCTGGAGCTCGCGAAGCCGGGCCGAGGCCTTCCAGTGGATCTCCTTGCGCGCATCGCCGCGGCGGTGCGGTCTCACGCCGCGAAAGCGCAGCGGGTCAGGCACGAGCCCGCGCCGGGTCGCGGTCTCGGCGAGCGGCCGGAGCGACGCCAGAGCGCGGTCGCGAACGGCGAGCGGAGCCGGGTACGCGATGATCTCGGGCGCCGCAGGCAACGTCAGCTCCGTCTGGGTGAAGCCAAGCCAGTCACCGGCGCGAAGGCGAAGCGGTCCGATGGCGTAGGCGCCGCGCGCCGGCACAGAGAGCGGCAAGAGCACGACGACGCGCTCGCGACCGTGAAGCGGGAAGCCGCAGTCGATCCAGCCCTTCGGTGTCGGGGTTTCCGAAGGAGGCGTAGCCCCCTTCGACGGTTCGACGCCCTCGGTGAGAAAGAGCCGCGCCTCGAGCCAGGGCAGCGGCAGTGGCTTGCGGTTGACGATCTCCAGCGTTGCGGTGGGCTCCTCGCCGGCCACGATCCGATCGGGCGCGAGCGTCACGCGCGCTTCGACAGCCCACAGGGCGAGCCGGCCGGTGACCTCCACGACGACCCACGTGGCGACCGCCCCGAACGCGAGCACGATCATCGCCGGCGCGCGGGTGATCGCCGCCGCGAGCACGAAGAGCGCCGCGACCTGCCATGGAAATCGACCGGTTCGCGCGTCGAGCGGATGGGTCTCCACTGAGTCAGCCGGCGTGAGCGGCGATGTCCTCCGCCGGCACGGGCGTCCGCGCGAGGACCTCACCCACGATGGCGGGGGTCGACCGCCCGCGCATCTGCGCGTCCGCGTTGAGGAAGAGTCGATGACGAAGCACCGCGACGGCCTGCGCCTTCACGTCGTCAGGCAGGACGTAGGCGCGGCCGCGGATCGCGGCATGCGCCTGCGCAGCGCGGTAGAGCGCCAGCGCGGCGCGCGGGCTCGCTCCGAGCTCGACGCCATCCACGCGCCGCGTGCCGCGGACGATCTCGACGACGTAGCGGCGGACCGCGTCCCCCACCCGCACGGCCCGCACTTCGTCGCGCAGCGCTGAGATCGCCGCCGGGCCGAAGATGGGCTCAAGTGACTCCGGGCGCAGATTCACGGGGCCGTGGATCTTCAGGATCGTGTCCTCGTCATCCGCATCGGGGTAGCCGAGGTTCAGGAGGAAGAGGAAGCGATCGAGCTGCGCCTCGGGAAGCGGGAACGTGCCCTCGAGCTCCACCGGGTTCTGGGTTGCCATGACGACGAACGGATCGGGCAGGGCGTGCGTGGTCTCGTCCACCGTGACCTGACGCTCCTGCATCGCCTCGAGCAACGCGGATTGCGCCCGCGGCGTGGCACGGTTGATCTCGTCCACGAGCACGACGTTCGCCTGTAGCGGACCCGGCCGGTACTCGAAGCCGCCGGCGCGCTGGTCGTAGATCGAGACACCGGTGATGTCGCTCGGCACGAGGTCGGGCGTGCACTGGACGCGGCGGAACGTGAGGTCGAGCGATCGCGCGACCGCGCGGGCGAGGGTCGTCTTTCCGACCCCCGGCACATCGTCGAGCAAGACGTGCCCGTCCACGAGCAACGCGGCCAGGAGCTGCTCGGTGACCTGCCGCTTCCCGATGACGACTGTTCCGACCTGCTCCGCGAGGCGCGCCGCGGCGTCGCGGACCGTGAGCATCACCCCGGAACTATGCGGCCTCGAGCGATGGGACAGTGGTCTCCTTCGACGCCGGCCCGCCGCGGATAGCGGCGGCCGTCGCGAGGGCCAGCGCGAGGCTGACGAACGCCGCGATGGCGTGCAGCGCGAGCACGATGGGGTCCTGTTCGCGCAGCGCGAACGGCGTGAACGAGCGCTCGATGAAGAGGATGAGCGCGACGGCGATGAGGGCGCGCAGCGCGAGCTTCGAGCCGTGCACCGCGACCGCAGCCACCGCGAGCGCTACCGCGGCGAAGAGGTAGACCAGCCATCCCGAGCCCTCGAGGGACGTCGTCCAGTCGCGGCCCCCAGGAAGGTAGCGCTCGTACAGGCCGTCCGCGATGAGAACGAGCGCGAGGGCGAGCGTGACGCCGCCGATGAGCCAGGCGTCCCGCGTCCCGAGCGCGCCAAGACGCCTTCGCGTTTCGGCCGGCGGGGCCTCGGCAGGCCCCGCCGGCGCCGAGCCCTCCAGTGCGAAGAGCATGTCGACGTCCTTCTCCGCCAGGCTGTGACCCAGCCGCCAGACGCGCAGGGCCGTTATCAGGATGACGAGCTCGACACCGGCGGTCGCCAAGTGCGTCACGACCGACTCGACCGGTTTCGGTCCGAGCACGAAAGCCGTGAGCGGGCGTTCGACGAGGAAGAAGACGGAGAGCCCGATCCGAGACTGGAGGCTCCGCTCGCTCCCGCGCGCGACCATCACGGCGACGACGGTGTTGACGATCGCGAATACGTACGCGATCTCGGCTATGTCCCCGTACTTGCCGGTGAACCACGCCGGTCCGCCGGGGTACACGCCGTCGAGGACGCCGTCGACGACGAACAGGACCGACGCCAAGAGCATGAGCAGGACGACCGGACGAAGCGCCCCTGCCACCCTCGAGATCCCCCTATTTCCTCGCCCGAGGATGTTAGCCCTAGGTGTACGCGCGCCGCGACTCGAGTCGCTCGATCGTCTCAGGTGGCACGAAGACCGCGCCGAGGTCGAGGCCATGCTCCCCGCGACCGTGAAAGTCGCTCCCTCCGGTCGGCACGAGGTCGTGTGCTCGCGCGAGATCGAGATAACGCGCGGTCATCTCCGGGGAGTGCTCCCCGTAGAAGCACTCGATGCCCGCGAGGCCGACCGCCACCAGTTTGGGAAGCAGCGCCTCGAGCCCCGCGGCGGTGCCGGGATGAGCGAGCGACGGCACGCCGCCGTGCTTGCGCACGAGCTCCACCGCCTCGGGCGGAGTGAGCCCGACGCGCGGGACATACGCGGGTGAGTTCTTCGCGAGGATGGTCTTGAAGGCGTCGTCGTAGCTCTGCACATAGCCCTTCTCGGCAAGCGCTTCGGCGAGATGCGGCCGCCCCAGCGCGCCGCCCTGCGCGATCTCGAGCACGCGCGCGAGGTCGATCGCGTATCCCAATCCCCGAAGCTTCGCCACCATGAGGTCCATGCGCCGGCCGCGGTTCTCGCGGAGCCACCGCAGGCGCTCTTCCAGCGCGGCGTCGGCGGGATCGATGAAATAGCCGAGCACGTGGGCATCGCCCCACTCGGACTCGGTGTTCAGCTCGGTCGCCGGGATGATCCGAACGCCGAGCTCCCTGCCGGTGGCGACCGCGTCCGCGACACCGGCGAGCGTGTCATGGTCCGAGAGCGCCTGGACCACAACGCCGCGGGAGGCCGCCCTCTTGACCAGATCGGACGGTGTGAGCGCGCCGTCGGAGCGGAGCGAGTGCGTGTGCAGGTCGATCGGGTACGCCGTGCTCAGGGGCTCCACTCCCGGTCGACTCGCTCGATGGATCGCGCGCGTCCCGAATCGTCGTCGACGTCAACCACCACGCTGTTGAACTGGACGACGCCGCCGGCGACCTCGAAGCGGCGGGGGATGTGGTCGAGGTAGCGCGCGACGATGATCGCCGGCTCGACGCCGAGGACCGAATCGCGAGGGCCCACCATGCCGGTGTCGGCGACGAGTGCGGTCCCCTGCGGCAGAAGCCGCGCGTCCGCGGTGGGCACGTGGGTGTGGCTTCCGAGCACCGCGGAGAAGCGTCCGTCGAGATGCCAGCCCATCGCCAGCTTCTCGCTCGTGGCCTCCGCGTGCCAGTCCAGGATCCGCACCTTCGGCGCGCGAGTACCGAGCTCCTCGAGCAGCAGGTCCACGGCCCGGAACGGGTCGTCTTGCTCGGCCATGAAGACGCGACCGATCGCGTTCGCCACGAGCGCGCCGTTCACGATGGCCCAGCCCCTCCCGGGGTTGCCCGGCGGTAGGTTGAGCGGCCGGAGGCAGAACTCGAGCGCGTCGATCTCCTTGAGGAAGGCGCGCTGGTCCCACACGTGGTTGCCGTTCGTGACGACGTCCGCGCCGGCCGCGCGCAGCTCCTGCGCGATCTCGCCGGTGAGGCCGGCGCCCCCGGCGGCGTTCTCGCCGTTGACGACGCACAGATCGATGTCACGCTCCTTCTTGATCGGCCCGACGAGCGCGGCGAGCGCCTGGCGGCCGGGCTTGCCGACGACGTCGCCGACGAAGAGGACCTTCATCGCGTTCAGCCGAGGACGCTAGCAGGGCAGGGCGTTCAGTCGCTGGACGAGGGTATTCCGCGTGTCCACGTCGTTGTTGTAGGCGTCGATCCGCACCTGGTTTTCGGAAGCCAGGCGGTTGTACTGATCGATCAGGCCGACGTAGGTCGCGTAGACGTCCGGAGGCAGCGTGTTCCCGGGGTACCGCCGCTCGATATCGGCGATGCGCGCCGCCACACCCGCCATCTCGGCCTTCGTCGCGTCGATCGTCCGGCGCTCTGAGGCGAGGCGTCCATCGAGCGTGGCGATCTGCGACCGCAGCGCGTTCGCCTGCGCAAGGCACGGGTCGGGCGGGGGCGCGGGGATCTGCGTGAACCCCATCGCGCGGAGCTCGCGCTCGCTGAAGCGATTCGGGCAGCTCTGGAACCCTGGGCCGACCAGGCATGTGACCGGGTGGGTCATCAGACCGAAGCGATCGACCCCCTGGAGGAGCGGGTCGGGGATCTTCTCGAGCCAATGTCCGTCGGTCCCCGCGTCCGTGCCATGGCAGCACCAGATGTGGCCGAGCTCGTGGAGCGCGGTCGCGACCGCGTTCTCGGCCGATATGGGGCCGAGATCGTCGACCATGAAGAGGAGGATCCGCTGCGTCCCATCGTTCGCGAGGCTGTGGAGCGAGCTGCTCCGTCCCGGAACCACGTAAATGACGATGTCGGCCGACGACGTGACGAGCGTCAGTCCACCCAGGCCCCGCGTCGCGGTCAGCCACTCCTTCGCGAGGGTGTCGTTGAGCTTCGTCACCGTCGCATCCCGGGCCGCGACGAGCGACGGCTCGAGCCGCGTGGAGACCCCGTCGAGTCCGGTCGCCGGGTCGACCGCCTGCACCCGCGCCGTGAAGCCCTTCGCGTCGAGCGCTTTGAGCGACACCGAGAACTCGGACCACACGTCGCTCTGTCCCCTGTCGTCCGAGCAGGTCACGACGTGCCGGCCGTTGCCCGCCGGGATGAGCGGCGCGGGATACGTCCAGGCGAGGCTTCCGGTGGCGTCCGCCCTCCCCACGAGGGTTTGCGGTGGGCCGTCGCCGAAGATGCCGGCATTCACCCGGATCGAGAGCTCGCATTTCTCGAGAGGCCGCGTGTTGATTTCGAACATGCCGTAGCGTGAAGCGCCGACGGTGATCGCCGCCGAGGCGCTCGGGGACGGAATGGCGACCGCCGAGGGAAGCGCGGTCGCGCCAGATGAGAAGCTTGGAGCCGCGCCGCTCGACCGCCCGCACGCCGCGAGCAGCAAGGCGCACAAGGCGAGGACGGCACGCCGATTCATACCGTGAATTCTGACCCGCCGGGCTACGGCGGGGTGTTTCCGTATTGGAGCGTTTCGGGGCGCTCGATGAGCACGGCGAGCGCCGGATTCTCGGCTACCGGTCGATGACGCACGCGCCGCGGCACTACGAAGATCTGACCGGCCGATAACTCGACCGGCGCCCGGTCGGCGAGCTCGATGCGGAACGAGCCTTCCCAGCAGAGGAAGATCTCGTCTTCCTCGTGGTGGTGCCACGGGAAATCGCCGTCGAGCTTCGCGAGCCGAACGATCGTGTCGTTCGCGCGCACGAGATCGATGGGCGCCCACGGCCGCGGGATCGTGTGTGCGACCTCTCGAATGTCGACGACGCCGGCCGCGATCACTTCGCGTACTCGACGGCGCGCGTCTCGCGGATGACGGTCACCTTTATCTGCCCGGGGTACTGCAGCGTCTCCTGGATCTTCTGCGCGATGTCTCGCGAGAGCCGCGCGGTCTCGAGATCGTCGAGCTGGTCCGGCTTCACGACGACGCGAACCTCGCGTCCGGCCTGGATCGCGAACGACTTCTCGACACCGGCGAAGCTGTTGGCCACGTTCTCGAGCTCGGTGAGGCGCTGGATGTAGTTCGAGACGATCTCGCTCCGCGCACCCGGCCGCGCGGCGCTGATCGCGTCGGCCGCGGAGATGAGCGTGCCGACCATGGTCACGGGCTCGACGTCGCCGTGGTGGCCGACGACCCCATCGATGACCGCCTGCGGGAACCCGTAGCGCTTCAGGAGCTCGCCGCCGATGACTGTGTGCGGACCCTCGACCTCGTGATCGATGGCCTTGCCGATGTCATGCAGCAGGCCGGCGCGCTTCATCGTCTGGGGGTCGTAGCCCGTTTCGGAGGCGAGGATGCCGGCGACGTGCGCGACCTCGATCGAATGCCGGAGCACGTTCTGCCCGTAGGACGTGCGGAAGTGCAGCCGCCCGAGCAGCTTCACGAGGTCCGGGCTGAGGCCACCGATGCCGACCTCGTAGATCGCGGCCTCCGCCGCTTCCTTCATGACCTGATCGATCTCGGTCCGCGCCTTGGCCACCATCTCCTCGATCCGCGCGGGGTGGATGCGACCGTCGACGAGAAGCCGCTCGAGCGCCCGCTTGGCCACCTCGCGGCGGATGGGATCGAAGCCCGAGACGACGACCGCCTCGGGGGTGTCGTCGATGATCAGGTCGACGCCGGTCAGCTGCTCGAGCGTGCGGATGTTGCGGCCCTCGCGCCCGATGATCCTGCCCTTCATGTCGTCGCTGGGGAGCGCGACCACGGTGACGCTGTGCTCGGCCGTGTGCTCGGCGGCATAGCGCTGGAGGGCCATCGTGATGATGTCCCGGGCTCGCTCGTCCGCGCGCTCCCGCGCCTCGACCTCGAGCTCCCGGACCTTCCGGCTGGTGATATCCCGCATCTCCTCCTCGACCCGCTCGAGGAGGAGGCCGCGTGCCTCATCCATGGTCAGGGAGGCCACGCGCGCGAGCTCTGTTCGCTGCTCCTCCTGGAGCTGTGCGATCTTCGCCCGCTCGGCCTCGAGGTCGGTCTCTTTCTGGCCGAGCCGGCGGTCGCGCTCCTCGACCTGGGCGATCCTCTGGTCGAGCTGCTCGTCCTTCTTGTCGAGCCGTGTCTCGTAGCGCTGCAGCTCGGCGCGGCGCTCCCGGTTCTCGGTTTCGGCGTTCTTGGCGACTTTGAGGGCCTCGTCCTTGGCCTCGAGGATGATCTGGTTCTGCCTGGCTCGTGCCTCGGCAAGCAGGCGGTCAGCGTTCGCTTTTGCAGCGGTTTCGCTGGACAGCGCCCACGAACGCCGGACCAGCACCGCGACCCCGATCCCGATGACGAGACCCGCGACGAGGGCCACGAGGCCCGCGACGAGCGGGTCGGACATGACAGCGGTCCTTTCCGTGTCGCGTATGCGAGAACGCTCGCCGTGAGTGGAGGCGATCGCCCCCGTATTTCGCGCAAGTGGCCGGCGGGACGGCGTCCCACTGACCACGTTGGTTCACAAAGTTTTTGGTGGCGTCAGGATAGCGCAGGCTCATCCGTCGCGTACGGAACGCGTACACGGTACCCTCGAGTCATGGCGCTCCCTGAGAACGAGACGCATCTCGACGAGAGCGCGCTCGCGTCGTTGCTCGACGCGGACACCGGCTGGCGCCGCGAGGGGAACGCGCTCACGAAGGCATTCACTTTCAAGGGCTTCAAGGGGGCGATAGCGTTCGCGAACCGGGTCGCTGAAGCGGCGAACGCCGCCAACCACCACCCCGACATCCACGTCGAGGGCTACAACAAGGTGCGAATCGTTCTGACGACGCACGCGACCGGCGGGATCAGCGACGCCGACGTGCGGCTCGCGAAGCGGATCGACGAGCTGGAACGACCGAGCCCGTAGCCGGCTTCCCGGCCTAGACCTCAGCGCAGATCGATCGCGAAAGTGGTCCAGAACCCGAATGGCCGTGGCGTCGCCGGATCAGGCTCCAGCCCGACGAGCCAGCGGCCGCGTAAGGTCGCCGGCAGCTCGATGACCTGCGCGGGCGCGCCCGGCGCGGCGACGCGCGCGTCGAGGGCGACTCCGAAGCGATAGCCGCCGGGATTGGCGACACCGCCGCTGACGGCGTACTCGCCAGCGACGTGCAGGAGACCGCCACGAGAAGGGGCGCGAGGAGCGCGAGCAGGCGCCTCATGCCGCGAGTGTCAGGCCGGCGAGCTCGGCTCGAGGCTGCCATCCGGTCTCGCCATCACGTCTTCGATCACGTCGTAGTCGAATCCCCGCTGCGCGAGGAAGGCGTGGATCTTTCGTTTCCGTTCGGCCTCATCGAGCGACTGCCAGCGGGCGAGCTGACGCGCGATCGCACGACGGGCACGTTCGGCCTCGCTCTCGGCCGGCAGCTCGCCGAGAGCGGCGTTGATCGTCTCGCGCGCGACGCCCTTGCTCGTGAGCTCGCTCACCAGGGCACGGTCGCCCTTCGGGCGGAACCGGGAGCGCTGCTCGACCCAGTATTTGGCGAAATCGAGATCGTCGACGTAGCGCTGCGCGCGCAGCTTGTCGATCGCGGCGTCGATGGCTGGGTCGTCGTAGCGCTTCCCGTGCAGGTGACGGCGGATCTCCGAGACGCTCCGCGGCCTCGTCGCGAGGAATTGCACGGCGGCCTCGTAGGGGCTGCCGCGCGGCCTTGCGCCGGGGCTAGCTTTCCTCACCGTTCGGGCTCTCGTTGCCAACGTTCAGGCTCCGCTCACGGACCTTGGCATCGATCTCCGCGGCGACGTCGGTGTGCTCGCGCAGGAACTGCTTGGCGTTCTCGCGGCCCTGGCCGATGCGCTGCTTCCCGTAGTTGATCCACGCGCCCGACTTGTCGAGCACCCCGATCGCGATGCCCATGTCGATGAGGCCGCCCTCGCGCGAGATGCCCTCGCTCGCGAGGATCTCGATCTCGGCGATGCGGAACGGCGGCGCGACCTTGTTCTTCACGACCTTGACCTTCACGCGCCGGCCGATGACCACGTCGCCCTGCTTGATCGGCTCGATCGGACGGATGTCGATGCGGACCGAGGCGTAGAACTTCAGCGCCCTGCCACCAGAAGTGGTCTCGGGGTTGCCGAACATCACGCCTATCTTCTCGCGCAGCTGGTTGATGAAGATGACGGTGGTCTTCGTCTTCGAGATCGTCCCCGTGAGCTTGCGGAGCGCCTGGCTCATGAGCCGCGCCTGCAGGCCGACGAACGCGTCCCCCATCTCGCCCTCGATCTCCTCGCGCGGGACGAGCGCCGCGACCGAGTCGATGACGACGATGTCGACCGCGCCGGAGCGCACAAGCGTGTCGGCGATCTCGAGCGCCTGCTGGCCGTTGTCCGGCTGCGAGATCAACAGATCATCGGTGCTCACGCCGCACGTCCGCGCCCAGGACGCGTCGAGCGCGTGCTCCGCGTCGATGAAGGCCGCGGTGCCCCCGGTCCGTTGCGCGGATGCGACAGCGTGGAGCGCGAGCGTGGTCTTTCCCGAGGCCTCGGGGCCGAATATCTCGATGACGCGGCCGCGCGGGAAGCCACCGACGCCGAGCGCCATGTCCACGGGAAGCGACCCGGTGGAGATCGCGTCGACCTTCTCCCCGGCGCTCGCGCCGAGCTTCATGATCGAGCCCTTCCCGAACTGCTTCTCGATCTGCTGGATGGCCTGCTCGATCGCTCTGGACTTTTCGGTCACTGCCACATCTTGCTCCTTAGCCTTCCCAAAAGAAGCGGCGCCGGCTTGCGTCACACCGGCGCCGCCCCGCTCCCCTCCGTTCTTACCGGAGTGCCTTACCAGTTCTCTTTTTCTTTCCGTTTCGGCTTCACGATCTCGAAGGTCATGGGCTGGACCGGCTGCACCATGGACCTCTTCTTCAGCTCCTTTTCGAGCTGCTCTTTGGACTTCTTCTTGCGATTCTTGTCCTTGGCCTCGCCTCGACCCGTCGGCATCGGTCCCTCCAACACCCCGCGGAAGCTCGCGGGACCGGTCGAGCATACCGTGACGGGCGCACACTGTCGGCCATGCCCGCCGCTCGAGCGCCGCGGTCCGCGCGCGTCGCGACCCGCACCGGCGATACCGGCGACACGTCCTTATTCGGCAAGGGCAGGGTCCGAAAGAGCGATCCGCGCATCGAGGCATTGGGCGACCTGGACGAAGCGCAGGCGGTCATCGGCGTGGCCCGGTCGATGGGTCCCCGCTCGAAGCTCGGCCGGGTGCTGCTCGATGCGCAGAAGGGCCTCTACCTGGCGATGGCCGAGGTGGCCACGGCAGAGGCCGAGCGCGACCGCCTCAAGGAGCGGCTCGACGGGGCGTCTGTCGGCGACCTCGAGCGGGTCCTCGAGGCGGTGAAGAAGACGACCCCGATCGAAGGCCGCTTTGTGATCCCGGGCGAGAACCCGATCTCGGCCACCCTCGACCAGGCGCGCACCGTAGTCCGGAGGGCAGAGCGGCACGTCGTGGAATGCGTCGACGCCGGCTACTTCCCGGGCGAGGATCTCCTCCCCTGGCTCAATCGACTTTCGGACGTCTTGTTCGTGCTCGCGCGTTCGGCCGAACGAGGCGCTCGCCGCGGGAGGTGACCGAGGGCGAGAGCGCGTGGCTGACCGCGGCGCCCGGGGGAATCACGGACCGGGTCGCGGCGGGCCTCGCGGCGACGGCGCGCGAGGTCGCCGCGGAATGGGGCGTTCCCCTGGGCGAGCGGCTTTCGGCGGGGCGGTACTCGTTCGTCGCGTTCGCAGGCGACGAGGCCGTTCTCAAGATCACTCCGATCGAGGACGACGAGGCCGACCAGGAGGCGGATGCGCTCCTCGCGTGGAACGGGGACGGAGCCGTGCGGCTTCTTCGCCACGACCGAGAGCGCCGATCTCGGCGGAATACGGAGGTGGGCAATCGTGCGGGGCGCGTACCTCGCGTTTCCCCTCGGGGACAACGAGAACGAGGAGACCTCGCCCCAGCTCCGGGTGGTGCGCGCGCTCCTCGGTTAGCGCCGCGCCTCCTGCCGTTCCGTCTCGGCGAAGACACTCTGGAGTTCCTCGGTCAACCTGGCGCTCTCCTCCGGGCGACCATGGAACGCCGCGGGCGTGCTCTGGAGGAGCTCGAGGCGCCACCGTCCATCATGTCGCGCGGCGACCGCTGTCTGGATCGCGTTGACCGCGGGGTTTATCGACGATCCACCGGGCGGGACCATACCGACGACGGCGCGAAGGATGGCGACATCGAGGCTAATCGATCGCACCTCCCGCACCATCCAGACGTAGGCGGACGTCTGGTGGTCCCGGAAGATCGCGCCGATCGTTCTTTCCAGCTCGGCGCGTCCGTTCATCTGGCTCCCATCGAACCCGACGACGTTCGCGTCATCCGAGAACATCGCGGCGTACGCGGCCGCGTCGCGCCGATTCCAGGCATCGAGAAGATCGGCGTAGAGCGCGCGGATCTCGCTCTCGGACACGCGGTCCTCCCCTGAGCGCGGCTACCCGGTCAGCGAAGCCAGGGCGGTGGCTCCCACTTGTCCGGCAAGACCGTGACCTTGACCGGCATCTCCGCGGCGGTCTCGGACACGGACTGGATCTGGTTGATCAGCATCGGCCCATAGGGGCAGAACGGCGTCGTCAGGACCATCTTGATCTCGGCCTCTTCCGGGGTGAACTGCACCTCGCGGATGAGGTCGAGGTCGATCACCGAGAGACCGATCTCGGGATCGAGAACGGCCTGAAGCGCATTCAGGATCTTCTCCTGCTTCTCAGCCTCGGCGACGACGGGTGTCTTCTCTTCGGTCACGGCCTCTCTCCTTTGGCTATCGCCGCAGCCACGCGACTAGGCTGACTGCGGCGGTGAGCAGGACGCTCAGCAGGAGCGACGTCGCGATAGGCGCGTACACGGTCCACCCGTCGCCGCGGAAGGTGAAGTCCCCGGGCAGGCGACCGATGAAGGGGACACGGTCCGCGAACACCAGCACCAGGCCGAGGCCCAGTACGACCACGCCCATCAAGACGAGAACGCGACCCAGTTGAGCGAGCTCCATCGAGTCCAATTGTCTCACCCGCCGGTCGGCCTGCGGTACTCCTCGGAACGCATGATCTCGTCGAGTCGGAATCGAACCTGGTCCAGCACGCCGAGCTCCGAAAGCACCTGGGCCGCGATGCCATCCACGTCCTCGGTGATGGCACGAAGCACGTTCTCGGTCCCGATGAATCGGCTTCCGGTGTGCTCTGCGCCGATCTCGGCGGCGCGGACGAGGATTCGCCGCATGCGCGGTGAGATTTGGGTTGCCGCGAGATCGAGGTCGTTGATCGGCCAATCGTATGGCTAGCGCAGCGTCACGAGAAGGACGCGATCGTCATCAGGCACCGGGAGGCCGCGGCCGTCGCGATTCGACGTGAGCACGAGGAATTCGCCGCTTGCTATCTCGTAGACGTCACGCAACCGGCCGTATTGCGTGGTCAAGAGCTTCTCCCTGAAGCCCACCGTTCGACCGTCCGCCGCGAACACCACGCGGTGCAGGTGCTGTCCGCGAAGGGTCGCGAAGATGAGCGAGCCGCGGAGCGGACCGGGGCGCGTCGCGAAAGCCGCGCCGGAGGGCGCCCATGTCTCGAACCCTCCGCTGTCGAGCGCCGGATCCTGGAAGCGCGGGTCGCCGGCGGCGCCGCGCACGATCGGCCAGCCGTAGTTCCCGCCGGGGACGATGCTGTTCACCTCGTCGTTGCAACAGTCAGGGAACGGGTTCGACGGCCCGTGTTCGGTCGCATACAGAGCGCCGGTGTCCGGGTGCCACGCGATGCCCTGGACATTGCGGTGGCCCCTCGACCAGACCGGCGATCCCGCGGTGGGATTGTCGGTCGGGACGGAGCCATCCCTGTTCACCCGAAGGATCTTGCCGGCGAGGGAGGCCGCGTTCTGGGCGTTCGCGCCGTTCTCGGCGTCACCCGTCGTGACGTAGATCTTGCCGTCCGGCCCGAACTTCACCCGGCCGCCGTCGTGGTTCGCGTTCCCGGGGATGCCGTCGAGCAGCACCGTCTCCTCGACGCCGCGGCCGTTCTCGTCCCGCATGCGCACGAGCTTGTTGCGCGTGCCGCCACCGGGAGCCGTGTAGCTGTAGTAGAGGTACACGAACCGCGTACGCGCGAAATCGGGATCGAGCGCGATCCCCAGCAGGCCCTTCTCACCGTCGCGGACGGTGCTCGCCGGTACCGTCGCCCACGGCTCCGGGCGCAATCCGCCGCCAGGCCCGAGCTGCACGACCCGCACGCGCCCGGCGCGCTCGGTGATGAACAGGCGGCCGTCGGCGGCGAGATCGATGGCCCACGGCGCCTGGAGACCGGTGGCGATGAGCTGCACGTTCTCGACGACGGCGGCGCCGAGGCGCGGCGACGGAGTGGGTGTGGGGCCGGCGGTCGAGGGCGCCGGTGGCGTGGGGATCGCGATCGTCGTCGCCTGAGGCGAGCCGCTCGCGCGAGGCGGGCTGCCCGCGCAGGCCGACGCGGCGAACGCGAGCGCGAAAGCGAGGGCCGCGTGCCTCACACGCGAGCCGCGCGCCACTCCGCGAGCTGCGCCTCGGGGATCGGCGCCGCGATGAGATAGCCCTGGGCGCTCGAGAAGCCGAGCTCCCGTACGCGATCCCACGTCGCTTCGTCCTCCACACCGACCGCGGTGGTGTGCAGGCCGCGCTCGCGGGCCGCGCGAACGACGGCCTGCACGTAATCGAACGCGCGATGGTCGCGGCCCATCCGCGTGATCAGCCCTCGGCTGACCTTCACGATATCGGCCGGGAACGACTCCAGGATGTGCGCGTCTTCATCTGTCGCGTCATCGAGCGTCACGCGGATCCCCCTGACGCGCATGAGCTCGAGCGTCGCCAGCGGCGGCTCGGGATCGCGGGCGAGCGCGCGCGACGACGCCTCCATGATGAGATGCTCGGGACCGCCCGCGACCTTCAGCGTCAGCTCCATGAAGCGCCGGAAGTGCGCGTCGTGGAGATTGTCGACCGACAGATTCACCGCGACGGTCAGCGGATTGCCGTCACGCCGCCAGACGCTCGCCTGGAGCAGCGCCTCTCTCAGCACCCAGAACGTGAGCTTGCGGATGAGGCCGGTCGCCTCCGCCTCCGGGATGAACTCGAGCGGCGACACGAGGCCGCGCTCCGGATGCCGCCAGCGGACGAGCGCCTCGACGCCGATGAGCTTCCGGCTCGGGACCTCGACCATCGGCTGGTAGTGAAGGAGCAGCTCGTTCTCGGTGATGGCGCGCTCGAGCTCGAACCGCTTCACTCCTCGCCGTCCCAGAGCGTGCTGCCCTTCGGCGCGGCGAGCCCGAGATGGCGGTACGCGCGCTCGGTGGCGACGCGCCCGCGGGGCGTGCGCTTCAGGTAGCCCTCCTGGAGGAGATACGGCTCGTAGACGTCCTCGATGGTCTCGGTGTCCTCGCTCACCGCGGCGGCGAGCGTCTCGAGCCCGACCGGACCGCCGCTGAACTTCTCCGCGATGGCGCGCAGCAGCATCCGATCGACCGCGTCGAGGCCGGCGTCGTCGACCTCGAGCGCGGCGAGCGCGTCGCGAGCCACCGGGAGCGTGACCGCGCCATCGTGGCGGACCTGCGCGTAGTCGCGCACCCGCTTGAGCCAGCGGTTCGCGATCCGCGGGGTTCCGCGGGCTCGCCGCGCGATCTCGCGCGCCGCCTCGGGCGCGACCTCGATCCGCAGGATGCGCGCCGAGCGTCGCACGACCTGCTCGAGCGCCTCGGATGTGAAGAGATCGAGCCGATACGTCGCGCCGAATCGGTCGCGGAGCGGCGCGGAGAGCCGGCCGATCCGCGTCGTCGCCCCGACGAGCGTGAACCGCGGAAGGGGCAGCCGGAGCGTTCGGGCGCCCGGGCCTTTGCCGAGGACGATGTCGAGATGGAACTCCTCCATCGCCGGGTAGAGCACTTCTTCGACGATGCGCGGGAGGCGATGGATCTCGTCGACGAAGAGCACCGCGCCGTTCTCGAGGTTCGTGAGGATCGCCGCGAGGTCACCGGCCCGCTCGATCGCGGGCCCGCTGGTCACGCGGATCGGGACGTCCAGCTCGTGCGCGATGACGTAGGCGAGCGACGTCTTCCCCACTCCGGGTGGCCCGTAGAGCGCGACGTGCTCCAGCGGGTCCCCGCGCGTGCGCGCCGCGCCGATCAGGATCCGCAGCTGCTCCTTGACCTTGTCCTGGTTGATGTATTCGTCGTCGGAGAGGCGCTGCGGGCGGAGCGAGGCTTCGAGCGATCGCTCCTCGCCGGGCAGCGCGGCGGGCGCGGCCTGCCGCGCCTTCGTCACTTTTGCCAAGACCTGACGATACCCGCGATCTTCTCCGCCGCCTGGTCGAACGGCACGAGCTCGGCGTCCGACGAGCTCCGCGGCTTGAGCTCCGCGGCGCCTTCCTTGAGCGACCGCTTGCTCACCGTCACGCGCAGCGGGATACCGATAAGGTCGGCGTCCGCGAACTTGACGCCCGCGGTCTCGTCGCGGTCGTCGTAGAGGACCTCGACGCCGGCGCGCTCCAGCTGCCCGAGCAGCGCTTCGGCCTTCGCGCGGACGTCCTCGTCGTTCACCGGCAGGGCGATGAGGTGAGCGTGATACGGCGCCACCTGGGGGGGCCAGACGATGCCGCGCTCGTCGCGATGCGTCTCGATGATCGTCTGAACGCTCCGGCCGATGCCGATCCCGTAACTCCCGCCGAAAAACGGCTTGCGGGTGCCGTCCTCGGCCAGGAACGTCGCGACCATCTTGTCGGAGTAGTAGGTGCCGTAGGCGAAGATGTTCCCGACCTCGACGCCGCGTTTGATCTCGAGCTTGCCGCCGCAGCGCGGGCACGCGTCCCCCTCACGCACGTCGTGCACATCGACCTCTTCGCCCTTGAAGTCCCGGCCGCTGACCACGTCACGCAGATGCGCGTCCTTCTTGTTCGCGCCGGCGATGTACGCCCTGCCGTCGGCCGACGAATCGATGAGCGTCCGCACGCGCAGGCCGACCGGGCCCACGAAGCCGGGGACGCCACCGGCGGACGCGAAGTCGGCCTCGTTCGCGAACTTCACCTGGGCCGTGCCGAGGATCTTGCGCAGCTTGGCCTCGTTCACGTCCCGGTCTCCCGGGAGGACGACCGCGACGACGGTGCCGCTCGCATCGCGGAGCAGGAGGGTCTTCAGGAACGCTTCGGCCGGCTTCTTGAGCGACGCCTGCAGCGCTTCGATGCTCGTCGTGCCGGGCGTCGGGATCTCGCTGGGCGCCGGGACACCCTCGGTCACCTGGAAGCCGTCGCGTCGCAGCGACCGTGCGGCCTTCTCCAAGTTCGCTTTGTAGTCGCACTTCGTGCAGATCGCGATGCGATCCTCACCCGCCTCGGTGAGGACCTGGAACTCGTGCGCGATGTCGCCGCCCATCGCGCCGGTGTCCGACTCCACGCTGATCGCGTCGAGCCCCATCCGCGCGAAAGTCCGCGCGTACGCCCCGTGCTGCGCCGCGTAGCTCTTCTCGAGACCGGCCTCGTCGGCGTCGAAGCTGTACGCGTCCTTCATCACGAACTCGCGGACGCGCAGGAGCCCGGCGCGCGGGCGCGCTTCGTCACGGCCCTTGGATTGGAAGTGGTAGACCATCTGCGGCAGCTGGCGGTAGCTCTGGATCTCCTGCTTCGCGTGCAGATGCACGAACTCCTCGTGCGTGTAGCTGACCATGAACTCGCGTCCGTTGTGGTCGGTCGTGCGAAAGGTGATCGGCTCGAGCGCGTCCCAGCGCCCGGTCTGCTTCCAGGTCTCCGCGGGGGTGAGGACCGGCATCTCCATCTCCTGCGCACCGATGCGGTCCTGTTCCTCGCGGATGATCTGCTCGACCTTCTTCGCCACCCGGAATCCGAGCGGGAGCCACGTGTAGAGGCCCGACGCGAGCGGGCGGGCGATCGCCGCGCGCAGCATCAGGCGGTGCCCAGGCGTCTGGGCATCGGCGGGCGCCTCCCGCAGCGTGCGGCCGAAGAGCTTCGACTGTCTCAATCTGCTGAACTCCAACGGTCATATTGAGGTAGCAGGGTCGGAGGCGCCCTCTCGCTATCCTTCGCGACGTGTTGGGGGCGGGGACCACCCCGCAAGGAGCATCAGATGAAACGACTTGCCGCACTGTCCCTATTGGTACTGCTGACGATCGCGGCATGCACACCGTCGACCACCGGTACGGCGAGTCCGTCACCCGGGGCCGCCGCGAAGAAGACCACACTCCGACTGCCGGAGGGCGCGAAGCCCGCCACGATGGATCCCGGCATCAGTTCGGGGGGCTCCGGCCTAGAGCAGATCCAGAACATGTTCGAGGCGCTCGCTTACGTCGACCAGGTGACCGGTGAGATCAAGCCCGGCCAGGCCGAGAAGTGGACGATCTCGCCCGACGGGCTCACCTACACGTTCAACCTGCGCTCGGGCCTCAAGTGGTCTGACGGCCAGGCCCTCAAGGCGTCCGATTTCGAATATGCCTGGAAGCGCGCGACCGATCCGGCGACAAAATCGCGCTACGCGCAGACCCTCTGGCCGGTGAAGGGGGCCGAGGCGTTCGGGACGGGAAAGGGCACGGCGGCGGACATGGCCGTGAAGGCTACCGACGACAAGACGCTCGTGGTGACCCTTGAGCGGCCGGCGCCGTTCTTCATGCACCTGGTGGCGACGTGGACCGCGTACCCCGTGCGGAAGGACACGATCGACAAGAACGGGGACAAGTGGACGCTCACCTCGGACAGCTACATCTCGAACGGCCACTACCGCATGGTCGAGTGGAAGCAAGAGCAGAGCATGACCCTGGAGAAGAACCCGAACTACTGGGGCGAGAACAATGGGCCGGACACGGTGGTGTGGACCCTGTTCGACGACCAGGCGTCGAAGTCAGTCATCGCGTACGAGGCGAATGAGATCGATCGCGCCGTTCTCGCTGGTGCGGACATCACGCGCGCGAAGAACGACGCCGTCCTCGGCAAAGAAGTAAAGAAGTTCGAGCGCCAGGGATCGCAATGGATCATCATGGACACGACGAACCCTCCGCTGAACAACCTGAAGGTCCGCCAGGCGCTGAGCCTCGCGACGAACGCGAAGCAGATCAATGAGGTCGTGCTGAAGGACGCGTTCTTCAACTCCGTCTCCATCGTGGCGCCGGGTGTGCCAGGGCAGAAGAAGGAGAACGCGCTCGGCTACGACACGACGAAGGCGAAACAGCTGATGAGCGAGGCCGGCTACCCCGACGGCAAGGGTTGGCCGGCAAACGTGAAGTTCACCTTCGATGGCGCTCTGTCGGTCGACAAGTCCATCGCCGAAGCCGTTCAGGGAATGTGGAAGTCGACGCTCGGGATCGACATCGTGCTCGAGCCGATGGAGACCAAGGCGCTCGAGAGCTGGCGGCTGTCGCGGAAGACCGCGCCCTTCCACTTCTACATCTCGGGCTGGGGTTCCGACTACGAGGATCCGAACAACTGGTACAACCTACTCTTCCACTCGAAGGCCGACTTCTTCTATTCGCACTGGAAGAACGCGGAGTTCGACGGACTCCTCGACCAGGGGCTCAAGGAGAATGACGCGGCCAAGCGGAAGGCGCTCTACGAGAGCGCGGACAAGATGATCAACTCGGATGCCCCGTACATCACCGTCTATCACTGGGCGCGCTTCGACCTCATCAAGCCGTACATCGAAGGCCTGTATCACTACCGTGTCCTCGGACGCGTCCAGGCCTATCTCGTTCGCGTCAAGAAATAGCAATGGGGCGATGGCCGGTCACGCGCCGGCCATCGCCCCTTTCAACTGTTTGAAATGACGGTCTACATACTCCGCCGGCTTCTCTGGATGATCCCGAGCCTCGTCATCGTCTTCACGTTGACCTTTCTCATCGTGCACGCAACGCCGGGCAGCCCGTGGGACGAGGGCGAAAAGCCGCTTCCGGAAGCCGTCAAGGAGAACCTGAGCCGCCAGTACCACCTCGATGACCCACTTCCCAAGCAATACGCCGACTATGTCCTGAACGTCCTGCACGGCGACTTTGGCCCTTCATATCGCAGCACTCAGCGCACCGTCTCCGAGATCATCGCCGCGACGTTGCCGGTCTCCGTCCAGCTCGGGATCGCGTCGATGCTATTCGCGCTTCTCGTGGGTATCCCGCTCGGCGCCCTGGCGGCGGTCAAGCACAACACCTGGATCGACTACCTCTCGTCGCTGATCACCGTGACCGGCATATCGACGCCGCCCTTCGTCCGCGTCTCTCTTTTGATCGTGTTCTTCTCGCTCTTCCTGGCTTGGCTCCCGACCGGCGGTTGGGAGGGCATCTTCGACGCCCGCGCGATCATCCCGGTCGTCGCGATCGGCAGCGGGCCGGCCGCGATCCTCGCTCGGTACACGCGCTCGAGCTTGCTCGAGGTGTGTGGCCAGGACTACATCCGCACCGCGCGCGCGAAAGGCGTGGGCGAGATCGCGATCACGGCGTTCCACGCCATGAAGAACGCCCTCATCCCGGTGGTCACCATTGCCGGGGTGACGCTCGCGAACGTGATCACCGGCGCGTTCTTCGTCGAGCGGATCTACGGCGTGCCGGGCATCGCCCGGCAGTTCATCGACAGCGTGACCGGCCGCGACTATCCGCTCCTGCTCGGCATCGTCCTCGTCTTCGCCCTCCTCATCATGGTCGTGAACCTCCTCACCGACCTGTCCTACGGGTACCTCGACCCGCGGATCCGCTACCGATGACGAGCGGCGTCGCCGCGCTCCGTGCCACGGCCGAAGCGCCCCGTAGGCAGCGGGGCCTCTGGCGGGACGCCTGGTACCGCCTGACGCGCAACCGCGCGGCCGTCGTCGGCCTGGTGTTCGTCGTGCTCGTCGTCCTCGCCGCGCTGCTCGCAAGCGCCTTGGCGCCGTATCCGTTCGATCGGCAGGATCTGGATAGCACCGACCTCGGCCCAAGCGGCGCGCATCTGTTCGGCACGGACCAGCTTGGCCGCGACCTGCTCAGCCGGCTCCTCTATGGAAGCCGCATCTCCCTCGCCGTCGCCATCGTCGATGTGCTGATCGTCCTCTTCATCGGCGTCCCGCTCGGCCTTGCGGCGGGGTTCTTCGGCGGATGGGTCGACACGCTGGTGATGCGCACCGTCGACATCCTTCTCGCTTTCCCGAACCTGCTCCTGGTGATCGTGGTCATCACGTACCTCCGCGCAGTGCTCGACCAGCCACAGGGCCCGGTACTCGCGGTCGTCGGAGGTCTCGACAAGGCCTCCGGTGGTCTCATCGGCGTCTTCATCGCGCTCGGCCTCATCTCGTGGCTGACCGTCGCTCGTCTCGTGCGCAGCCAGGTCCTCTCGCTCAAGGAGAAGGAGTTCGTCGAGGCGGCGCGCATGGTGGGCGGGACGAACCTGCGGATCATGACCCGGCACCTGCTTCCAAACACGCTCGCGCCCGTCATCGTCGCCGCCACGTTCGGCATCCCGGGCGCGATCGCCGCCGAGGCTGGTCTCTCGTTCCTCGGCCTCGGGGTCCGCCCGCCGTATCCGTCGTGGGGGATCCTCATCGCCGAGGGCCTCCGCGTGATGCGGACGTTCCCGCACGAGCTCCTGTTCCCCGCGGTGACGCTGGCGGTCACGCTCATCTGCTTCAACTTCCTCGGCGACGGCCTGCGCGACGCGCTCGACCCGAAGCTGAAGGTCAGCTAGATGCGCGCGTGCTCGAGCGCGTCCCAGACGCGGTTCTGGACGCGCGGGGCCGCCTTCACGGCAGGGCTTACGCGTAGCGCGACGATCTCCCGCTGGTCCTGCCAGCGCTGGGCGAGTGACGTGAGCATGGCGAGTCCCGCGGTGCGCATCTCGCCGGCCTCCCAGCTCAGGATGTCGGCGCGCGCGGCCTCGAGCCGCCGGTGGAATTTGTCGAGCCGGACGTAGTCGTCGCCTTCCGGCCAGCGCTGCTGGTCGAGCGCGATCCCCAGCACGAACACGGTGTCGATGAGCTGCGCGTCGCGGAAGTCGTTGCCACGGAACTCGTTCTTCGCGCGCACCGGCTCGATCCGCGTCGAGCCGGGACCGGCCGGCTTCCCGGTGAAGGTCACGCCGACGACCTTGCCCGCGAACCGGCACTCGATGAACTCGGCGCGCGCCGGCGTCCACCCGTCTAGGCGAGCGTCGTCGAAGGAGCACTTCTCGAAACGCGTGCCCTCCGGCGTGATCTGCCGGAGATCGGCGCCGTCGAACTTGCACGAGGTGAAGACGCTCCGCGGCCGCGTCGTGAAGAACGGCTGGAAGCGCTCTCCGAGCGGCAGCCCGCGGAAGTCGCATGCCACGAAGTTGGCGACGGCGAGATGGAACTTGTCGAATCGCGCCTTGCGGAAGTCGACGTTCGCGAGGCCGGCACGCCCGACCGAGATGACCGCGCCGGGGTCTTCCGCCTTAGGTCCGCTGTCCTGCTGGGACACTGCGGCCCGGCGTCAGCTGGCCCTCGTGCGAGAGCTTCGGCGCCTTCTGCGAATACGGCTCCTTGCCGTTCTCGATGAGGATCTTGTCGATCTCCGCGAGGAGGCCGTCCATGAGCTGGTCCTCGGGATAGACGCCCACCTTCACGCCCTTCCGGAAGATCACACCCTTCCCCACCCCTCCCGCGATGCCGACGTCGGCGTCCTTCGCCTCGCCCGGCCCGTTCACCTCGCAGCCCATGACCGCGACCTTCATCGGCGTGGGCAGCGCGCGCAGGCGCTCCTCGGCGACCTTGGCGAGCGGGATGAGATCGATGTCCGCGCGGCCGCACGAGGGGCAGGCGACGAGCGTGAGCCCCTGGTCGCGCAGACCGAGCGACTTGAGGAGGTCGAACGCGGCCTTCACCTCGACGACCGGGTCCTCGCTCAGCGACACGCGGATCGTGTCCCCGATGCCCTCGTAGAGGAGGACGCTCATGCCCGCGGCCGAGCGGATCGAGCCGGACATCGCGGTGCCCGCCTCGGTGACGCCGAGGTGCAGCGGGTACGGGACGGCCTTCGCGAGCCGGCGGTACGCGGCGATCATCACGGGCACGTCGAAGGCTTTCACGCTCACGACGATGTCGTCGAAGTCGAGGTCTTCGAGGATCTTGATCTCGGAAAGGGCAAGGTCGACCATGCGCTGCGCCTCGTCGCGGATGTCGCCCGGCTGCCGGTCGCCGATGGAGCCGTGGTTGACGCCGATGCGGATCGGCGTGCCCTGCTCCTTCGCGCGCCTCGTGACCTCGCGGACGCCGTCCTTGTTGTGGATGTTCCCGGGGTTGAGACGCAGCTTGTGGACCTTGGCGTCGAGCGCCATGAGGGCGAGCTTGTAGTCGAAGTGGATGTCCGCGACGACCGGAAGGATGCTTCGCCGCACGACCTCCTTGAGCGCCTCGCCGGCGCGCCTGTCCGGGACGGCCACGCGCGCGATCTCGCAGCCGCCCTCCTGAAGCTGCTCGATCTGGCGGATCGTCGCGTCGACGTCGTGCGTCAGCGTCGTGCACATCGACTGTACGGCGACCGGGGCGCCGTCGCCGATGGCCGTCCCGCCGACCCAGACGCGCTTCGACTTCCGGCGCGGTCGGGGCGCGGCGCGGTCCTCCGGGAGGTTCAGATCGACACTGATCGGCGTGCTCATCACTACAAGTGTAGGTGCGGGTACCGCCGCATCGCGCCTACTTCACAAGCACGACCTTGACGCCCGGCAGCCGCAGGAAGTCACGATCTCGGGTGTAAACGGGGACGCGCTGAACGATCGCGGTCGCCGCGATGAGTCCGTCGAACGGTCTTGGCCGGGCGCCGCGGCGTTTCGCGGAGGCGACGATCTGCGCATATGCGCGTGCGACCGCCGTATCGACTGGCAAAGCTTCAAAGCGGTGCTCGATCTCGGCGAGAACGGCGAGGCGTGCCGCCCGGTCCCCCAGCCGTCTGGCGAGAAGCACGCCAGCACCGAGCTCCGCGAGGGTCACCACCGAGATTCCGGCGTCGGCAGGGGGACGGGCGACTTCGGGCGGCTCCGGGCCGACGAGAAAGGAGGTGTCTAGGAGCGCTTCCAGGGGTCTCGGACCGTGTCGTCCATGGCGCCGTCAACATCCGCCATGAACCGCTTGTCCAGCGGTGCACGACGAATGAGCTCCATCACCTCCGCCCACGGCACGGCCGTCCGACGGCTCGTCGCAGGGACGATCTCGGCCACGGGCCTCCCGCGCACGGTCACGCGGAAGCGCTCTCCCCGCTCGACCGCCGCCAACACGCGGCTGATGTCATTCCTGAGCTCGCGCTGAGGAATCTCGCGAGGCTCGCTCCCGCGCGTCTTGCGCTTCACTACCTTTGGCATCTGCTACAAGTGTAGCAGTCGGGAAAGGCAAAGCTTACGCGCTCGCGCCGGTGTAAGAGCGGAGCCCGAGACGCCAGAACGATGCCGACGCCACGAAGGCCAGGACCGTGCCAACCACGAGCAGGACGAGTCCACCGAAGTCGAGCCGGCCGGCGATCGCCTGCGCGGGCACGGTCACCGCGACGCCGATCGGGACGGCGGTCGAGAGCGTCACCCGCAGCCAGCCAGGGTAGATGTCGACCGGGAAGCGTCCCGCGTCGAGGAACGACCAGTAGATCGCCATGAGGTTCTCGATGCGGACGAACCAGAAAGCGAGCGTGCTGAGCGCGAGCAGCAGCGCGTAGATGAGCACGAAGCCGCACGCCAGCGCGAGCGCGAAGCCGACAGCCTCCAGCGGGCCCACCGCGGTGATCCGCCCCAGGCCGACGGCGACGACCACGGCGCCGAGTCCGATCTGTGCGAGCTGGACGACGCGGAAGTGCCGCAGCGTAACGAGGAACTGCGCGGAGACTGGTTTGAGGAGCGCGTAGTCGAGGGTGCCGAGGCGGACGTGCTCCATGAACTTCTCGAAGCTCGGCGAGAGCACGAGCTCGCCGAAACCCTGCACGAGGTAGAAGCAGCCGAGGAGGACGAGCATCGCCCCGAGGTCCCAACCGTTCATCACATCCGTGTAGGTGAAGAGCACCAGCACCGCACCGATGCTGGTCGCGATGATCACGACTGTCTGCACGATCTCGAGCAGGAGATTCGCGCGGTACTCGAGCTCGTACTGCAGCTCCGTTCGGAAGAAGAGCGCGAGGAGCCGCGAGTAACGGAGCATCAGGCGCCCACCGCGCTGAACTGCCGGACCCCCGCGCGCCACACGCGCTGGAATGCGATGAGGAAGAACGATAGCCAGAGGATCTGTCCGCCGATCAGAGTGAGCCCCGTCGGGACGTCGACGCCGCCGCGCAGGATCTCGGCCGGCACGCCCAGCATGTAGCCGAACGGAAGGGCGAGCGCGATGACCTGGAGCGGGCCGGGCAGAAGAGCGAGCGGCGCGATCTGGCCCGCGAAGATGAACGCGCCGCGGTCCCAGAGGCTGGAAACCGCGTGCACGCGAGTCGTCCAGAAAGCGACCGATGCAAGGACCCACCCAGACACGAACGCGAGCGCGGCGCCGATGAGCACGCTCGGAACAAAAAGAGCAACGTGCGCGGGCGTCGTGCGGAACCGCACGTCGAACGACACCGTGACGAGCGCGAGGACGACCAGGAGCGGGATGATCGTCGTCAGCTTCCAGACGATGTTCCACGCGACCGCGTAATGGATCGGATGGAGCGGACGGAGGAGCTTCGGCGCCAGGCGGCCCATCCGGACCTCGAACTCGAACTCGTATGCGTCCCAAGCCATCGTGAGCTGGCTCACGAGCGACAGCGCGACGTAGTACCCGGCGAAGTCGCGGACGTCGTATCCGCCGACCCGGCCACCCTGCGCGTTGGCGACCGCGACCCATGCGGCGAGAAAGATCACCGGGCGGATCACCGAGAAGAGCATCCACAGGACCGACTGCACGCGGTACTGCGCGGCGGCCTGCACCGTGGCGACGAGCAGCGCGCGGTACGTGCGGATCACGGCGCTGCCGCCGGCTCCGCACCGGTGAAGACGCGGTCGATGACCTCCTCGATGGGTGGGTCCTCGACCGAGATGTCCGCGAGCCGGTCGCCGAGGTCGTTCACCAGCCGCGCAGCGTTCTCCGGCGCGGCATGCCGATCGACCCGAAGGGTCACGCGGCCTTCGTCGCGCGCGACGACGTTGCCGTACGCGGCGAGGTCGGCGCTCGCCGCACCGTCGTGGAGCGTCGCGGTGATGACCTTGTACGGCGCCATCCGTTCCGCCAGGTCGGCGAGCGGGCCGTCGTACAGGAGCTGCCCGCGGTGGATGACGATCACGCGGCGGCAGAGGGCGACGACGTCGTCCATGTAGTGGCTCGTGAGGAGGATCGTCGCGCCCGTCCGGCGGTTGTACTCGGCGACGAAGCGGCGTATCCGCGATTGCATCGAGATGTCCAGCCCGATCGTCGGCTCGTCGAGGAACGCGACGCCCGGGGAGTGCAGGAGCCCGGCCGCAAACTCGACCTTCATGCGCTCTCCGAGGCTGAGGTTCCGGACCGGCTTGTGCATGAGCTCCTGCAGCTCGAGCAGGTCGGTGAGCTCGGCGACGGTCTTCCGAAACTGACCGTCCGGGACGCGGTAGATCTCCTGGAGCACGCGGAAGCTGTCGGCGGCGGGGATGTCCCAGACGAGCTGCGAGCGATTGCCCATGAGGAGCGTCATCGAGCGCAGGAACGCGCTCTCGCGGCGCCAGGGCACGAACCCGAGCACGCGGGCCTCGCCGCCGGTCGGATAGAGCAGGCCCGACAGCATCTTCAGGGTCGTCGTCTTCCCCGCCCCGTTGGGGCCGAGGAAGCCGACGACCTCGCCCGGCTGGATGCCGAAGGTGATCCCGGCCACCGCGTTGATATCGCGGCGGCGCCGGCGCACAAAGGAGCGGAGGGTCGCCGCGAGGCCTTCATCCCGCTCGGTCACGCGGAACGTCTTGCGGAGGTCGCGGACCTCCACCACGGCCTCGCTCACCTCGGCATCATGCCCGCGTTCTCCGGAGCGCGCGAGTGCATCATTTGTTGCGAACCGCGTACGGGAGGCCACTGATGGCAGAGCAGCGCGCGATCCCGATGCTCGCGTACGAGGACGCCGGCCGCGCCGCGGACTGGATCACGAAGGTGTTCGGCTTCCGCGAGATCGAGCGCTTCCACAACGGCGCTGGGACGGTGACCGACGTGGTCCTCGAGCTCGATGGCGCCACCGTTCTGGTCGGCCATCCATCCGACGCCTATCAGGGCCCCCGGCGCCATGCGCAGGCGTGCGCCCTGGCACGGGCATGGCTCGAGACACCCTTCATCGTCGACGGGGTCGTGGTGTACGTCGATGACGTCGACACCCATTTCGGCCGGGCAAAGCGAGGTGGCGCGAAGATCCTGTCCGAGCCTGAGTCGAACGAACGGCAGCGCCAGTACCGCGTCGAGGACCTCGAAGGGCATCGCTGGATGTTCGCCCAGAGATCGCCGGCCTAGCGGGGGGTCCGAGGGGTAGGGGTAGGGGGCCCCTGGGCGCGTAGCGCAGCCCCCTCGACTCTAGCCTCCGGTCGCGCGGCGGATGTCCGCCACGCTGACCACGACGAGGAGCCCGAGGAGCAGCACGAAGCCCACGGCGTGGATCGCCGCCTCGACCTGCGGAGAGATCCGCCGCCGAAAAGCCGCTCTCAACAGGACGAAGAAGAGCCGCCCGCCGTCGAGGCCGGGGAACGGGATGATGTTCAGCACCGCGAGGTTCACCGAGATGACCCCGACGAGCTTCAGAAAGGACGATAGCCCTGACTGGCTCACCAGCGCGGTCACGCGAAGGATCTCGATCGGTCCGCCCACCGGCGGCGGACCGGGCGTGCCCGCGGGACGCGCAAGGAGCTGGCCGGGGAGCTCCGCGATCTGCTGCACCACGTCGACCGTGAGGCGGACCGCCTGCCCGAACGCCTCCGGTGGCGGCAGCGCGGTCGGTGGCGTGGTCACATCCTCGAGCCTGACCCCGAGGGGACCCTCGTTCTCCGGTGGCTGAGCTCGGGGCACGACCTTGAGCGGGTCGAGGATGCGGCCGTTCCGCTCGATGACGATCGTTACTTCCTTATCGGTGTGGCTCCAGACGTAGTTGTGGAGATCGCTCGTCCGCGTGATCGGCTTGTCGTCGATCGCGCGCACGATGTCTCCGGGCTGGATGCCGGCGGCCGCGGCGGGCGAATTCGGCGCGACCTGGTCCACGCGCACGATGCCGGTCGGGACGTTCGTCCCGATCATGAACGCCGCCATCAGGACCACGATCGCCAGTACGAAATTCATGGCCACTCCCGAGGCCAGCACGATCGCCTGCTGCCACCAGGGCTTCGACGTGAACGAGCCCGGCTCGCCCGCGCCGCGCTGCTCGATCGAGAAGTCGTCCTGGCCGAGGATGCGTACGAATCCGCCGAACGGAATCGCGTTGATGCTGTAGTCGATGCCCCCGTGGCGGATCGCGAAGAGCCGTGGCGGGAAACCGAACGCGAACTCGAGGACGCGCATGCCGAACAACCGGGCGGTGATGTAGTGACCGAACTCGTGTACGGCGATGATGGCCGTGAACATCAGCAGGAACAGCGGGATGGCGAGGGGGTGCTCCTGGAAGAACTGGAGGAGCGCCCCCATCAGGCGACCGCCGGTTGCTGGGAAAGGGCGGCGCGGACCGCCGCGTCGATCGCGATGATCTCGTCGAGCTCGGGCTCGCCGCCACGGCCGGCGCGGGCGCCGAGCTCGGCCCCTCGCCGCAGGAGCGGCGCGATGTCGGTGAACGGGATGTCGCCGCGGAGGAAGCTCTCGACGGCGATCTCGTCAGCGGCGGAGAGGCCGACCATCGCCGCGAGGTCGCCCGAGCGTGCGGTCTCGAGCACGGCGGCGAAGCCGGGATAGCGTCGCTGGTCGATCTCGCCGAAGTGGAGTGTGCGGCCGGCGGCCCAATCGAACCGCGGCACCGGCGAGGGCGCGCGGCCCCAAAGGAGCGCGTACTGGATCGGGAGCCGCATGTCCGGCTCGGCGAGCTGCGCCTTCACGCTGCCGTCGACGTACTCCACCAGGGCGTGCACGAGGCTCTCCGGGTGGTAGACGACGTCGATGCGCTCATACGGTAGGCCGTAGAGCCAGCGCGCTTCGACCACCTCGTAGCCCTTGTTCACGAGCGTCGCGGAGTCGATGGTCACCTTCCGTCCCATCTTCCATGTCGGATGGCGCAGCGCGTGCTGTGGCGTCACGCCGGGGAGCGCTTCGAGAGGGACATCGCGGAAGGCGCCGCCGGACGCGGTGAGGGCGACACGCCTGACCTGGTCGAGATCCTCGCCGGCGAGGCATTGCCAGAGCCCGTTGTGCTCGCTGTCGACGGGCCGCAGGCGATCGCCCGCGCCGCCCGAGAGCTTGCGGATCAGGTGCCCGGCCGCGACCAGGACCTCCTTGTTCGCTAGCGCGACGCGCTTGCCGTCCTGCAATGCGGCGACCGTCGCGCGGAGCGCGGCCACTCCCGGCGTCGCGACGAGGACGAGCTCGGCGTCTGGATCGGTCGCGAGGGCCGCGAGCGCATTCGAGCCGAGGGCCGTCCGCGCGGTCGGAAACTCGACGGCCAGGCGTCGCAGCTCGTCGACGTTGCGATTCGCGCCGAGCGCGACGACGCGCAGGCGGTCAGGATGCGCGCGCACGACATCGAGCGCCTGCCTTCCGATCGAGCCGGTGGCGCCGAGGATCGCGAGCCGGATGGGACCGGTCATCGACCAATCATCCCAGACGGCGACGTCAGCGCCCGCAGGTGCTCAGAATCGGTCGAAGTTCCCGCCTTCAGAACCGAGCTGCGAGAGGGACCACGCCGTACCGACGACGACCATGAACGTCGCCGCGGCGACGAGGCTGTCCAGGCGATCGAGGACTCCCCCGTGCCCTGGCAGGATGGTGCCGGAGTCCTTCACCCCCGCGCGGCGCTTCACGTAGGACTCCAGGAGATCCCCGGCGAGACCTGCCGGACCGAGCCCGACCGCCGCGAGGAGGATCGGAACGCGCGCAAGGCCGAACGGGGCGGCGACCGCGAGCACGACGACCGCGCTCGCGACGAATCCCGCGATCGTGCCTTCCCAGGTCTTTCCGGGACTGATGTGAGGGGCGAGGCGGTGGCGTCCGATCGCTGATCCGACGAGGTACGCGACGACGTCGGCGGCCCATGTCGCGAGGATCGTCAGCAGGAGCCAGACGGGGAGGTCCACCGGCGTGCCGTGACGCGCCCCAAACGAGCCAAGCTCGCGGAGCAGGCCCAGGTCCGCGAGACCGGTGAAGAAAAGCGCACCGAACAGCAGCGCTGGCCGGCCAGCGGCGCGAAGCGCCAGGAGCTCCCCGAGCCCGAGCGCGCCGACCGCGACGAGGAGGACCCAGAACACGACCGGCGGAGCCGCGACCGCGGCGATGACGACGGCCGCGTAGATGACCGCCGTCGCCGTGCGGCGCGGAAAGTCGCGCATCATCGTCCGAAGCGGCGCTCGCGCTGCGCGTACGAGGCCAGTGCCGAGTCGAGGTCGTTGACCGAGAAGTCCGGCCAGAGGACCTCGGTCGCCCACATCTCCGCGTACGCGACCTCCCACAACAGGAAGTTGGACACGCGCAGCTCGCCTCCCGTGCGAATGAGGAAGTCCGGGTCGGGGTGCTCCGGGGCGTACAGGCGCGACGCGATCGTCGATTCGTCGACCTCGTCCGCCCCGACCCCGTCCCGCACGAGCCTCTGCACCGCGTCGACGATCTCGGCGCGGCCGCCGTAGTTGAACGCGAGCGTCATCACGCCCCGCGTCCCGGCCGCCGTCGCGGCTACGGCGCCCGCGATCGCGTTCTGCAGACGCTCCGACAGCTCGTGGAGCCGGCCGATCACCACGAGGCGCACGCCGTCCTCGACGAGGGTCTTCGTCTCCCGGCGGATCGTCTCCTCGAGCAGCGCCATGAGCGCGCTTACCTCTTCCGCGTCGCGCGACCAGTTCTCGGTCGAGAAGCTGTAGAGCGTGAGGTACTCGACGCCGCGCTCGCGCGCCGCACGCAGTGTGCGGCGGATCGTCTCGACGCCGGCGCGATGACCCGCGATCGCCGGGAGATGCCGCTGCTTCGCCCAGCGCCGATTGCCGTCCATCACGATCGCGAGGTGCCTTGGGACGGCGGGGGTCAAACCGCGAGGATCTCCTTCTCCTTCGCGTGACCGATCTCGTCACACATCAGGATGTAGCGGTCGGTGAGCTTCTGTAATTGCGCCTCGATGCGCTTCACCTCGTCGGCGGTCACCCCGGAGCTCTTCTCCTTGTGACGGAGCTCGTCGTGCGAGTGGCGGCGCAGCGTGCGCACCTCGACGCGGCCGTCCTCGACCTTCTTGTGGAGGAGCTTCACGAGCTCCTTGCGGCGCTCCTCGTTCAGCGCCGGGATGCTGAGGCGTATGACCGCGCCGTCGTTCGACGGCGTGAGCCCAAGGTCCGAGGCGATGATGGCTTTCTCGATGGCTTTGATCAGATTGCGGTCCCAGGGTTGGATGACGATCTGCCGCGGCTCGGGCGCGCTGATCGCGGCGAGCGACACGAGCGGCGTCCCGGCCCCGTAGGCGTCCACCTCGAGCTCCTCGACGAGGCTGGGCGCGGCGCGGCCGGTGCGCACGCTCGTCAGCTCGTGGCGAAGCGCGTCGATCGCCTTTTTCATCCTCGCCTCGGTCTGGGCGAGGATCTCTTCGAGCGCCATCGGCGTTAGCGGCTCGAGACGAGCGTGCCCACGTGCTCGCCCTTCGCCGCGCGGACCATGGCATCGGGCTGTGAGATGTCGAACACGACGATCGGGATGTCGCGCTCCTCGGCGAGGGCCGCGGCCATCGTGTCCATGACGCCGAGGCGCTTCTCGAGAAGGTCGCGGTAACGGATGTCGTCGTACTTCTTGGCGCCCTCGACGCGCCGCGGGTCGGCGTCGTAGACGCCGTCGACGGCATTCTTCCCCATGAGGATCACGTCCGCGTTAATCTCCGCCGCCCGGAGCGCCGCGGCCGTGTCCGTCGTCAAGAACGGATTCCCTGTTCCCGCCGCGAAGATCACGACGTGGCCCTTCTCGAGGTGGTGGATCGCGCGCCGTCGGATGTACGGTTCGGCGACCTCGGCGATCGTGATCGCGGACTGTACGCGCACCGGCACACCGAGCGACTCGACCTGTGACTGCAGCGCGAGGGCGTTGATGACCGTTCCGAGCATGCCCATGTAGTGCGCGGTCGCCTCCTCGATGCCGTGCTCGGCCACCGCGGCGCCGCGCATGATGTTCCCGCCGCCGATCACGACCGCCACCTGCACGCCGAGGTCGTGGATCTTCTTGATCTCCTGTGCGAGGTAATGCGTGTACTCGGGCGAGAT
This sequence comes from Candidatus Limnocylindria bacterium, assembly GCA_036002305.1. GTDB lineage: Bacteria > Chloroflexota > Limnocylindria > P2-11E > P2-11E > 3-1-20CM-2-70-9. The sequence goes on along the minus strand of DASYTL010000035.1, from coordinate 97,330 downwards.
GCCGAACTTGCGCTCGCCAAGGAGCGCCTCTCCGGAGAGCTTGAGAAGCACGCGGCCGTACTTGGCCCTCGTCTGCCCCGCCATCGGCGGCAGTCTAGGCGGCTTCGCCGTTGGACTCGCCCAGCTGGAACCTCTGGAAGCGCCGTACGCGGACGTTCTCGCCGGTCGTCGCGGCGACGGTGGTCACCAGCTCGCCCACCTTCTTCGACGCGTCGCGGATGTAGGCCTGGTCAAGCAGCTCGTCGACGTCCTTCGGGGCCATGGCCGCGACCTGCATGGCGAGCTCCTTCGCGAGCTCGCGGAATTCAGGGTTGCGCGCGACGAAGTCGGTCTCGCTCGAGAGCTCGACCATCGCCCCGATCTTGCCGCCGGCGTGGATGTACGCCTCGACGACGCCTTCCCGGGCCTCACGGTCGGATTTCTTCTGCGCCTTGGCGAGGCCACGCTCCTTGATGAGCGCCTTGGCCTTCTCGAAGTCGCCCTTGGCGTCATCGAGCGCGCGCTTGCAGTCCATCACACCGGCGCCTGTCTCCTCGCGCAGGCGCTTGACGTTGTCCTTCGCGTTCGCCATCACTCGCCCTCTTTCTTCTCGGCAGCTGCGTCGGCCTCCTCGGCCGGCTCCTCGTAGCCGCCGATCGGATAGTCCTCGTCCTCCTCGGGCTCGTACACGCGCGGTGTGCGCTTCGCGCGCGGAATGCCGAGGCCGCCCTCGTACTGATCCGGGGTCGTCGACGGGGCGTAGCCCATGTCCTCGGGCGTCGCCTCCTTGCGCGCCGCGTCGAACTGCTGCCGTCCCTCGAGGATCGCGTCCGCCATCTTCTGGCAGATGAGCTTCACCGCGCGGATCGCGTCGTCGTTGGCCGGGATGATCACGTCGATCAGGTCAGGGTCGCAGTTGGTGTCGACCATCGCGACCACCGGGATCTCGAGGCGACGCGCCTCGTCGACCGCGATGTGCTCGCGGTGTGGGTCGACGACGAAGAGAGCGGTCGGCGGCCGGCGCAGCTCGCGCACCCCGGAGAAGTAGCGGTCGAGGTGCGCGAGCTCGTCGTCGAGGCGCTGCGCGTCCTTCTTTGGCATGGTCGCGAAGTCGCCGCGCTCCTTGCGCTCGGCGAGCTCGTTGAGCCTCTGGATGCGCTTCTGGATGGTCACGAAGTTCGTGAGGAACCCGCCGAGCCAGCGCTGGTTGACGTAGTGCATCCCCGAGCGCTTGGCCTCTTCGGCGATCGACTCCTGGGCCTGCTTCTTGGTTCCCACGAAGAGGACCTGCCCGCCGTCGCCGGCCAGATCGCGCATGAACGTGTAGGCCTCTTCGACCCGGGTCAGCGTCTGTTGGAGGTCGATGATGTGGATGCCATTCCGCTCCATGAAGATGAAGCGGCGCATCTTGGGGTTCCAGCGGCGCGCCTGGTGTCCGAAGTGGACGCCGGACTCCAGGAGCTGCTTCATGGTGACGACCGCCATACGTGTCTCCCTTGTTCCTCCGCCTGCTCGCCGGGTGCCGGAGGGCGATCAGCAGGCGTGCGAAGTACCGAGCATTCGAGGGGACGCCGCCCCTCGGACCCCCGATCCGCTATCGATTCTACCGGGATTCGAAGGGGCGGAGCCCTTCGACCGCCTGGCACGCGCGGTGCGGTGTACCCGCTCAGATGGCCAAGTACGACGAGACGCCCGTCCCCCGAGGTACGTCCCGCCGCTGGGAGGTCCTCATGTCCGACGAGGACCCCCTGCCGCGCCCGGGCGGCGGGCGCCGGACAGCGCTCGACGTCCGCGCCGAGCACCGCGTCCTCCTGTCGTTCTCCGACCGGGACCTTCGCGCGATGCCTCTCGTCCCCGAGGGGACCGCGCTCGAACGTCGGGCCTGGTACCTCGACCTCCACGACCCGGCCAGAGCCGATTTCGCGGCTGATGGCGACGAGCTCGTGGAGCCGGGTCAGCATGTGATCGCCCGGCAGGCGGTCTCCGGCGAGCTGTGGGATGAGCTTCGGCGCGCCTGCGACGGCGTGCTCGGACGCCGCTCCGTGGCGCGGCTGAGGCCGGCGGTCTAGTCACCGAAAAAGACAGATCGGCCCGACCAAAAAACGATCGGCCCGGCATCGAGCCGGGCCAATCGTTTTTCCAGCGGAGGGCGCTAGGTCAGGTTGTTTCCGATGTTGCTAAAGATGTTCTGCAGCTGACCGCGGAGGAAGATCATGGCGACGATGACCGCGATGGCGATGACGGCAATGATGAGTGCGTACTCCACCAACCCCTGGCCTTCGTCGTCACGGAAGAACGTGAGCACCTAAAAGGCACCTCCTTTCTTCCATGTTCGTCTGGCCGGCAGACCGCCGACCCTTGAGGAAAGAGTATGTGAACCGATATGTCCCACAAGCCCCCTGCCGGTACTAGCGCAGTCCTGATACCCACCGGCGACACCATCAAATTTGCGGATGCGAGCTAGCGAAAATCGGGGTGTCCGCGTCGGCGCACGCGATCACGAAGCGCCTCGAGCGGGCTGCGTGGACGTCGCGGTTTGACGGCGTCCCCGCCAATTGTCGCGGCGACAGCGTCGCGCAATTCCTCCAATGCGCAGCCGAAGATCTCTCCGCCTGTCTCGAACTCGGCGCGCAGCCGCAGGAAGCCGAAGCGGTTGTGGCGTGAGACGTCGAGGCCGGACACCAGCTCGTCGAGCATCACGAACAGCTCGCGTCGCGCGTCGCGCGAGAGGCTGGTGAGCCACGCATCCACCGCGCGCGACGAGCGCTCATCCACGATCGCACCACGCTGCCACGCGCGAGGCGATCTCGTCGAGGGCCAGCTGCTCCGTCCGGGCGTCGGGGAGCGACGCGAGCAGCACCTCGCCGTATTCCTTCGTGACGACCCGGCGATCGAGGAGCACCACCGCGCCGTAGTCGGTCTTCGTGCGGATGAGGCGGCCGAAGCCCTGTCTGAGGCGAAGGGCCGCCTGCGGAAGCTGGAAATCAAGGAACGGATCCTCATAGCGCTCGGCCCGGCCCTGGACGAGCGGATCGTCCGGCACGCTGAACGGCAGCCGCGCGATCACGACACAGCGCAGCATGTCACCCGGCAGGTCGACACCCTCCCAGAACGACTGGGTGCCGAGGAGCACGGATCGTCCCTGGGCGAATCGCTCCAGAAGCGCCCGCCGCGAGCCGTCGATCCCCTGGGTCAGCACGGCGAGGTTGGCGTCCTCGAGCGCTCCGAGGCGGGAGGCGGCCTCGCGCAGCGTCGCGTGCGAGGTGAAGAGAACGAGCGTCCGGCCGTCGAGCGCGCGCGCGACGTCCTCGATCACGCGCGCCGCGTCCTCGACGAACGGCGCTTCTCCGGGAAGTGCGATGTCCGCGGGCATGATGAGAAGCGCCTGTCGTCGATGATCGAATGGCGATCCGACCGCGAGCACGTCGGCGATGTCAGCCACGCCGAAGCGGTCCGCCGCGAAGTCGAACGACCCGGCGACGGCGAGCGTCGCGGACGTGAACACGACCGCGCGGTGCGCGTCGACGAGGCTCCGGCGAAGAACCCCGCCAAGGTGCGTCCGCGCGACGTGCAGCGCAAGCGCTCCATCGGGGTCGCGCTCCAGCCAGACGATGTCGCTCGAGCGCGCGTCGTGCAGCCCGCGCGTGATCGCGGCGCGCGCGCCGGCCAGCTCCCCCATCGCCGCCTGCAGCTCCGCGAGCTCGTCCTCGTCCCCGCCGGCGGACGCCAGGCGATCGGCGCCGAACGCGACGCCGGCGATCGCGTCCGCCAGCCGCTCGCCGGCGAGCTCGACGGGCAGCCAGCGGTCATCGCTCGCGCGAAGCCCGGCGGTGATGCGCACCCGGTCGACTGGCTCCGCGCCGGCCGGCGCGAGCAGAGCAGCGAGGGCGGCGAAGACCTCCCCGGCGCGCTCGAGTGCGCGCTCGACCTCCGCGCGGATCCGCTCCGCGGGCTCGGCGCGCGCCGGGTCGCGCAGCGCGGACGTCACCGCGACGGAGTGCCCGACGCGCTGAAGGTCGCGGCGGAGACGCGGCTCCGACAGCTCGAGCCCGAACGCGTCGGTCGCGACGTCCTCGATGCGGTGCGCCTCATCGATGATCACGTGCTCGGCCTGCGGAAGCAGCGCCCCGCGCATGCGCGCGTCGCGCAGCAGCAGGGCGTGGTTGACGACGACGATCCCGGCATCCGCGGCCGCTTCGCGCGCGCGCTGCAGGTAGCAGCCGCCCGGCGTGCGCTTGCAGCGCCGCTGATCGCACGATTCGTCGTTCGCGGAGATGCGCGACCAGAGCTCCCCCTCGCCGCTCATCAGGTTCAGCTCGGCGCGATCGCCGCTTTCCGTCGTGGTGCGCCAGACGAGCGTCTTGCAGAGGATCCGCGCTTCCTCGCGCGTCGCGACCGTGCCGCGAAGGATCTGCCATCGCCGCGGGCAGAGGTAGTTCGACCGTCCCTTGAGTACGGCGACCGGCACCGCGGTCCCGAGCGCGGCCTGGAGCGCCGGGAGATCCTTGCGCATGAGCTGGTCCTGCAGTGGGAGCGTGTGCGTGCTCACGATCACGCGCTCGCCTGCCGCGGCGCGGGCGAGCGCGGGCATCGCGTAAGCGAGCGACTTCCCCACCCCGGTGCCGGCTTCGGCCAGCAGCGCGCCGCCGTCCTCAAAAGTCCGCTCGATCGCCGCCGCCAGCTCGCGTTGCTGCGGACGGTCCTCATAGCCCGCGAGTTTTTGCGCGAGCGGGCCGTCCGCCGCGAAGACCACCTCGACGCTGAGCTCCGACGCTGCGCGTGGCGCCTCCCGTGCTCGCGGGTCCCTTCGCCCTGCCCCTTCGGTTGGACCAAGTCCGATACCAGCGCTCGGGGCGAGTCCCGCTGCGCCGGGAAGCGCCCCGCGCGCGTCGTCCGCCCACGCGTCCTTCGCCGCATCGGCCGCGGCTTCGCGAAAGAATTCCGCCGTCGGCTGCCCCAGCAATTCGGCGAAGGCGGCGATCTCGCTCAGGACCAGTGGCGGCAGCTCGCGTACGGCCTTCGCGAGATGGCCGAGCACCAGAGCCGCGGTCACCGCGTCGTCGAGCGCGCGGTGCGCGACGTCGGGCGTGACCGCGGCGTCGGCCGCGAGACGCTGGAGCGCGTACGAGCTGGCGGAGGGAAGCGCGATCGAGGCGATCTCGGCGGTGTCGAGACGCTCGGACCCGAGCGGCATGCCGGCCCGCTCGAGGAAGCCGACGTCGAATCCGACGTTGTGGCCGACGAACCAGGGCACGCCGCCCTGGAACGCGAAGCGCGTGAACGCCGCTACGGCCTCTTGGCCGGATGGGGCCCCGGCAAGCTCGTGGTCCCGGATCCCGGTGAGCCGGCTAATGGTCGGAGTGAGCGGACGTCCCGGATCGGCGAAGGTGAGAAATCGCTCGCCAAGCGTTACGGTGCCGTCTGTGGCGAGGCGCACCCGGACCGCGCCGATCTCGATGATGCGTTCGGTCTCAGGTTCATAACCGGTCGTCTCGAGGTCGACCGCGACGAGTTCGCGTTCCAGTCGATCGCCGATCTAGCCGCCGAGCGGGCGGTCGGTCGTCGCGCCGGTTTTGGCGGCGCGCAGCGCAAGGGTACGCCCTGGCACCTGGCGTGCGGACGAGCGGTGGTCAGTGCGTAACCAAGACACCCGACCGGTCTTCTTCTGGCTCGGCATCCTCATCCTTACCGTGTTCCTCGCCGGCCTGGCGATGGGCTCGGTGATCTTGCCCGGCGAGCCTGTGTCGTTGCCCGGCGCGACGCCGCGGTCGACCGCCACGCCCGCCGCGGCGGCCGCGGGCTCGATCCTCTCCGACACGCGGGGCTTTCTCGCCCTCGGTGCAGGCGACTCTCCCGCGATCCTCCGTCGCGAGAGCGGGGCGGAGGCGATCGCCTCGCTGCGCGGACAAGGGCTCCTCGCCGCCGTGTCGGGTACCGGCCGCCGCGTCGCCTATTGGGTGAACGCGGATGGAGCGACTCGCGAGCTCCGCGTCTTCGATGTGACCGCGCCCGACCAGGACACTTCCTTGGCAACGCTGCTCGAGACCGAGCGCGGCGCCGGCGCGGTGTGGGCATCAGATCGGACCGGCCTTCTGGTGGTGGTGGAGTCGAGCGGGCACGCTGGTACCGGCGAACCGCCGGGGCCCTTCTCGGCGCTGCGCGTGGTCGACACGCCGACGCGGTCGATCCACGAGATCGCCCGCCTCAATGAGGGCGGCCGATTCTGGCCGGTCGGGTGGGACCGCCAGTCGCGGCTCGCCGGCGCCTGCATCTACGGCGAGGACGGGATGGGCATCGCGTACGCGATCGTCGGTGAGGACGCGCTAACCGCGCGGGTGGACATGGAGCCAGGGATCCCCGTCGCGACCGTGCGATCGAGCGGTACCGCAGTGCTGGGCGTCGTGCAGGGCGCGGCGATCCGGGTCTGGAGCATCGCCTCGTACAGCGAGCACCGCGAGCTGGGCGCGAACCCCGGCGAGCGCATCGCGGTCGCGCGGTGGAAGCCCGGCGGCGCCGAGATCGTCGTCTCCGTCGCCGATCGTCTCGAGATCTGGCCGGCGGTGGGCGGCGACCGGCGCGTCGTCGCGCGCGCGCTGTCCCCGGCGAACGACCTCGTGGTCAGCGCGGATGGCGCGCTCGCGTTCGTCACCTTCGACGAGGGGCGAAGCGCGGTCGCGGTCGACCTCGCCACCGGCCGCACGGCGCCGCTGGCCATGTCCGGCGCGCGGCTCGTCGCCGCAGTTTCGTTCCGCTAGCGAGCTACGGGTACTCGCTTCACGGGTAGATCCCTCGCGTGAGCGTCGCCTCGGCGACGCGACCGACCGCGACCATGTAGGCGGCCGTGCGCATGTCCACCTTGTGCTTCTTCGACATCTCGAAAACGTCGTTGAAGGACTTGACCATGACCTCCTTGAGGCGCGCATTGATCGTGGCCTCGCGCCAGAAGAGGTTCTGGAGGTCCTGCACCCACTCGAAGTAGCTCACGGTCACGCCGCCGGCATTGCAGAGGATGTCGGGGATGAGGAAGACACCCCTGTCGTACAGGATGCGATCGGCTTCGGGGCTCGTGGGGCCGTTCGCGGCTTCCGCGAGGATCTTCGCCTTGATCCGCGGCGCGTTGTGCTCGCCGATCTGGTTCTCGATCGCCGCCGGGATCAGGATGTCGCAGTCGAGCTCGAGCAGGTCCGCGTTCGAGATCCGCTCGGTACCTGGGAAGCCCGTCACCGATCCGGTCTCGCGCTTGTAGGCGTCGACGCGGTTCGGATCGATCCCCTTCGCGCTGCTGATCGCACCGCTCGTGTCGGAGAGGCCGACGATGATCGCGCCGAGCTCGGCCATGAGCTTCGCGGAGAAGCTGCCCGCGTTGCCGAACCCCTGCACGACGACCCGCGCGCCCTCGAGGTCCATGCCGAGGTGTTTGGAGGCTTCGATGATCGTGTACACCGCGCCGCGAGCCGTCGCCTCGTTGCGGCCCTCGCTTCCACCGATCGCGAGCGGCTTCCCGGTCACCACGGCAAGCGCCGTGTAGCCGTGGTGCATGGAGTAGGTGTCCATGATCCAGGCCATGGTCTGGGCGTTCGTGTTCACATCCGGCGCGGGGATGTCGCGGTCCGGGCCGATGAGCAGCTCGATCTCGGTCGTGTAGCGGCGCGTCAGCGTCTCGAGCTGCTGGGCACTCATAGACTTGGGATCGCAGACGACTCCACCCTTCGCTCCCCCGTAAGGGATGCCCACGACCGCGCACTTCCACGTCATCCACATCGCGAGCGCCTTGACCTCGTTGAGGGTGACCGACGCGTGGTAACGGATGCCGCCCTTCCCCGGACCGCGCGTGGTGTTGTGCTGCACGCGATAGCCGGTGAAGACCTGCACGACCCCGTCGGCCATCCGCACTGGGAAGTGAACGGTGAGCTCGCGCTGAGTGGTGCTGAGGATGCGCCGCATGTTCGGGTCGAGATGAAGCTTGTCGGCGGCGATGCTGAACTGCTCGAGCGCGACCTCCCAGGGATCGCGCTGGGTGTGGTCGATGACCAGGGCCGATGTTCTCACGAGAACCTCCGACGTGTCATGGAGTCGCCGCTTTCAGCTTCTCGAGCACGAGCCAGTCATCGTTCATCTTGCCCGGAGCGTAGGGGCTGTTCCAGTTCTTGAGCACCACCCGCTTGAAGCCCTGTGCCACCAGCGTGTCGCGCCAGGCGCGGAGGCCGCGCGTGACGTACGGCGTCAGCCGGACGTTCGGGCTCGGCGTGAGGACGCCCTCGAGATGCCGGCGCCGCTCGAGAAGCGGCACGGCGAGCAGCGACTCGCCGTCGATCTCGAGCAGGTCGAAGGCCGCGAAGATCTGGCGGCCGCCGAACTGGCGCGTGTAGGCGTTGCCCTGATCGTCGACCTCGAGATCGCTCTCGTCCTTCCAGTCCTTCACGAGGACGCCGTCGATGATCGCCGTCTCGCAGCGGGCGTCCGCGACGATCGCGTCATAGAGCTCGCGGGGGCCATCCACCGTGCCCGCGTAGCCCAGGAAGTGCGGCTCGCCGTGGCCGACCCGTACGAGGGTCCGCGTCCCGACCCACTCGGGCTCGAGGATGTGCGCGTCCGGCTCCGCCCGTTCGCGGACGACCCGTGGCCGTTGCGGCGCGAGATCCGCGCCGAGGAGCGTGCTCAGGACCCGAGTATCTCCGCTCTTGACAGCAAGAACATTCGTTCTATTATGCGAACGCCCGTTCGAAACTACTTCCCAGAGGTGCTCCCGTGGCCGCTGCGTCAGCGCTTTTCGTGCCTTTCCGTCAAGGGGAGTCCCCCTCCCCATCACCACGCCACGCGGAGGCGGCATCCGCATCCTGGCGGATGCCGCCACGCGTGTACTCGCCCTTCCGTGCGCGACCGCGGGTGCGCCCCATGGCCGTACCCGCGGGCGTGGAGGAGGTGCCCGCCGCGCATCCTGGCCGCGCGTGGCGGCACCTCTTCCGTCCGCCGTCCGGCTAAGCGCCCACCTCGATCAGCGCTTCTTGTCGTCGCCGTCGCCACGCGCGGCTGCGAGCGCGCTGAGGGGCGCGGCGAGATTCGTGAACTCCGTCGGAATGATGAACTTCGTCGCCGGCGAGTTCCCGAGCACCTTAAGCGCATCGAGGTACTGAAGGGTCATCGTCCGGGCATCGGCGGTCATCGCCTGAGCGTTGATCGTCGAGAGAGCCAGGGCGAAACCCTCAGCGCGGAGGATCGCGGCCTGGCGCGCGCCTTCAGCCTCGAGGATCGCGGCCTGCTTTGCGCCATCGGCCACCAGAATGGCCGACGTCTTCTTGCCCTCTGCTTCGGTGACGACGGCGCGTCGCGTGCGCTCGGCGGTGAGCTGCCGGTTCATCGCCTCCTGAACCTCGCGCGGCGGCGTGAGCTCCTTGATCTCGACGTTGGTGACCTTCACTCCCCACCGGTGCGTGATCTCGTCGAGCTTGACACGAAGCTCCTCGTTGATCTGCTCGCGCTTGGCCAGAACATCATCGAGGGGGATGTTCCCAACAACGGCGCGCAGCGTGGTCGTCGCGATGCCCGTGATCGCGGTACGGAAGTTCTGGATATTGAGGAAGGAGTCCTTCGGATCGACGACCTTCTGGTAGATCAGGAAGTCGATCGAGATCGGTGCGTTGTCTTTCGTGATGCAGGTCTGCTGCGGGATCTCGACCACGAACTCGCGCAGATCGACGGTCTGCGCCACGAACTGGATCGGCGGCGGAAGCAAGAGCACAAGTCCCGGACCGTAGACGCCCTGGAACTTGCCGAACGAAAACACCACCAGTCGCTGGTATTCCGGGACGATGTGGACGACCGAGCGGATGACCAGCGCCAGGAAGATCACGAACGCTGCGAGCAGGATCAGACCGAGTTGGTCCATCAGGAGCCTCCCCTAACCTCGACGGTGCTTTGCGCCGGCTCGACGATAAGGCGCACGCCCTCGACTCGCTTGACCCGGACCTTTCCCCCATTCGGGATCGCGCCGCCCTCGCTCACGACGGTCCAGTCCTCGCCGGCGACATGGGCGATGCCCTTCGGGGCGATGTCGCTCTTCGCCACGCCGACAGCGCCGAGAAGCAGCGTGGGGCCGCTCGCGACCGGGAGCTGCAGGAAGCGTCGTGCGGCGCCCACGAGCACCGCGAAGAAGACCGCGCTCGTGCCCACGACGACCGCCAGGACGACCGGATCGACGGTGTAGCGAAACCCCGGGAACGTCGGCCGGAGCGGCGGAAAGACGATGATCGTGCCGATCAGCAGGGCGGCGATCCCGCCGGCGGTGAGCAGGCCGTGGCTCGGCACCTTGATCTCGGCCACGAAGAGCAGCACCGCGAACACCATGAGCGCGATCCCGGCGCCATTGGCGTCGAGCGTCCCGAACGCGAAGAGCGCCAGGATGATCGCGATCACCCCGACGATCCCGGGGAAGATCAGTCCCGGGTTCGAGAGCTCGAAGATCAGGCCGTAGGTCCCGACGGTGAAGAGGAGCACCGCGATCTGCGGGTCGACGATGAAGTGGAGCAGCTGCTCGAGCGGGTTCAGCGGGTTCTCGTCCACGGTGGCGCCCTTGGTGGCAAGCTTGACGTCCCCGGCCGGAAGCTTCACGGTGCGGCCGTCGACCTTCGCGAGGAGGTCGGGCACATCGTTCGCCTGAAGATCGACGACGTTGAGGCGCACGGCCTCGTCGTCACGGATGCTCACGCTCTTGCGAACGGCGTCCTCCGCCCATTGGGCGTTCCTGCCGCGCGCCAGGGCGATCTTGGTGATGGCGGCGACCGTGTCGTTCTCGACCTTCTCGCGGAGATCGCCTTCGATGTTGCCGCCGCCCGAATCGACCGGATGGGCGGCGCCGATGTTCGTGGCGGGCGCCATGGCCGCGACGTGGCCGGCCATCGTGATGAACGTTCCCGCGGACGCCGCCCGGGCGCCCGAGGGGGCGACGAAGGTCACGATCGGGATGCGCGCGTTGAGGAAGCGGCCGGTGATCTTGTACGTGGAGTCGATGAGACCGCCCGGCGTGTCGATGACGAACACGACCGCCGGAACGCTGCGCGACTCGCCTTCGTCGACGAGACGCTCGACATAGCGGGCGGTGATCGGGTTGATCACGCCTCGGATCTGTCCGACCAGCACCGGCTGGGGTGCATCCGCCGCAAGGGCGCTCGCTCCCAGACCGAATGCCCCCAGCACGACCGCCGCCGCGGCCGCTCCCCGGACGGCGAGCCGAAGCCCGCTCACCCTTCCATTCTCGACCCTCGCGGAAGCGCCGTTAGCGGAGGCGGAGCTTCACCGGAATCCGGCCCATATCCGAGTACCAGTCGGCGACCCACTCCGCGCCGTACTTGTCGCGCAGCAGGGCGACGGCGCGTTTGAGGTCGGCGTCGCGGTCCGTCGATGGCTCGTAGCGCGCCTCGAGGTCAGCTTGACCGATTCGGACCCGGCAAGACGGATCGTGCTCGAGGTTGCGCAGCCAATCGGTCTCGCGATCGGCGGATGACCGCCGGCGGACGCCGCTCGCATCGGCGGCCGGCGGCCGCTCGCCGGTGCGGAGCCAGACGAGCCCGTCGGCGTAGGCGAAGCGCAGCCGGACGGAATGCGGCCGCCCGCTCAGCCGGCCGGTCGTGCTCAGCTCGAGCTCTTCGCTCTCGGTGAGGGCGCGCTCCGTCGCCGCGTCCACGGCACGCGTAGCGTAGCCGCGCCGATGGACTGGCTTGCGGCTCCGGACTACTGGCTTTCGCGATTCGTTTTCCAGCGGGCGCTCGGCGCCATCTATCTCATCGCGTTCCTCGTCGCGGTCGATCAGTTCCGGCCGCTTCTCGGCGAACGCGGGCTCCTCCCCGTGCCCGAATTCGTCCGCGCGGTGCCGTTCCGGCGCTCACCGAGCCTCTTCCACTTTCGGTACTCCGACCGCTTGCTGGTCGTGGTCGCGTGGTCCGGAGTGGCGCTCTCGATCATCGCGATCCTCGGCCTCTTCGACCGCCCCGAGCTCCCCGCGGCGCTCTCGATGCTGGTGTGGGCGCTGCTCTGGGCGCTCTACCTCTCCATCGTGAACGTCGGACAGACCTTCTACGCCTTCGGCTGGGAGTCGCTCCTGCTGGAGGCGGGCTTTCTCGCGATCTTCCTGGGCCCGTCGACCACGACGCCACAGTTCGGCCTGGTCATCCTGCTGCGATGGCTGCTCTTCCGCGTGGAGTTCGGCGCCGGAATGATCAAGATGCGCGGCGACCGTTGCTGGCGGGACCTCACCTGCCTCTACTACCACCACCAGACGCAACCGATGCCCAACCCCCTGAGCTGGTACTTCCATCATCTTCCCAAGCGGGTGCACCGCCTCGAGGTGCTGGGCAACCACCTCGCGCAGCTGGTCGTTCCGTGGTTCCTGTTCTTCCCCCAGCCGATCGCGAGCCTCGCCGGCCTCGTGATCCTGGTCACGCAGTCGTGGCTCGTCGTGTCCGGGAACTTCGCCTGGCTGAACGTGATCACGATGACGCTGGCGATCGCGAGCTTCGACAACTCCGCGCTCGGGCTCATCTTCGGCTTCGCGCCCGCGCAACCGCTCGACTCCCCCGGCTGGTACGTCGCGATCGTGCTCGCGTATACGGCGCTCATCGTCGTCCTGAGCTACCGACCGGCACGCAACCTCCTCTCCCGCCGTCAGCTGATGAACTACAGCTTCGACCCGTTCCACATCGTCGGCACCTACGGCGCGTTCGGCTCGGTCACCAAGGAGCGCTACGAGGTGATCATCGAAGGCACCGACGACACGGTGCTCACGCCCCAGACGGTCTGGCGGGAGTACGAGTTCAGAGGCAAGCCCGGCGATGTCCGCCGGCGTCCACCGCAGGTCGCGCCCTACCACCTGCGCCTCGACTGGCTGATGTGGTTCGCCGCGATGTCCTCGCCGATGTACCACGAGTGGTTCGTCCCGCTCCTCGCGAAGCTGCTCGAAGCCGACCGTCCGACGCTGCGGTTGCTGAGGCGCGATCCGTTCGGCGGAAAGCCGCCGCGCTTCGTGCGCGCGCTGCTCTACCTGTACCGCTTTACGACGCCAAAGGAGTACCGCGACGCCGGCGCCTGGTGGTCACGAGAGCTCGTGAGCGACTACGTGCGGCCGGTGACGTTGCGCGGCGTCAGATGACCGAAGGCGATCACGGTATGACGTAGCGCAGGTACTCGATCCCGTCGTGATCCGTGCGGCCGTCAAAGCGCATCCCGAGCTTCTCGGCGACGCGCTTCGAGCCGAGATTCGCGGGGTCCATGAAAGCGACGACCGGTGCGATCGCGAGCTCGCCCATCGCGAAGTCAAGGCAGGCGCGCGCCGCCTCGGTCGCGTAGCCCCGACCCCAATGCTCGCGTCCGAATGAATACGCGATCTCGGCGGGTCCGCGGAACCGGACAAGGCCACACTGACCGAGCAGCTCTCCACTCAGACGATCCTCCACCGCCCATAGGCTGAAACCGTGCAGGCGCTGATGCTCCAGCAGCCTCTCGAAGAACGGCCGGCTCTCGGCGATGCTCGCGGCCACCCGCATGTGGCGGTAGCGCTGGACTTCGGGGTCGGAGCTGACGAGGCGGTGGAGCTCGGCAAGATCCGCCGGAACGAGAGCACGGATCCGCAACCGCTGCGTCTCCAAAGGCAACGGCACGGCCGCTACCGAAACTTCACGCGGCCCTCGCGGTCCGGCGGGTTGTCCACGTCGCCGTCGTCCACGATGATCACGTACTTCCCGCCCCAATGCGGGGTCGGATACACGCCGTCGTTCCGCTCGATGTTGAGGAGCGAGCCGTCGGGCATGCGGATGGTCCCCGCGTAGGGGAAACCGAGCCACCACTCGTCGCGGTTCCATTCCTCCATCGCGAGCAGCCGCCCGGTCTGGAATTCTGGCGTCCGGTACTTGTCGGGACGGCGGTTGAGCCCGCGTTCGATGTCGCCGCGCTGCGGGTCCTGGACGATGACTCCGGTGATCCTGTTCGCGGGGTCGTCGTAGAAGGTGCCGTAGGTGCCCTGGAACCCGATGAGCACCGGGCCGTGCTGACCCGCCAGGCTGATGACCATCACCGGCTTTCCGCTGCGGATCAGCCAGTACACGGCGGCGCCCGTCGCGTCCTCGCGCGTGTCGTAGCGGTAGTAGTGGTAATTGTTCTCGGGATCCATGCGCTGCAGCACGGTCGCGATCGCCACCGGGTCGAGCCCCGGGTCGCGGCTGCGATTGAATTGCCGGCCGAGGTCGAGGATCTGCTGCGCGCTGTATGGATCCTTGCCGGTGGTGTAGTTCTGGATGATCCGGCAGCTCGCGGCGGCGCACGCGAGCGGCTCGCCGGTTGGGTCTTCGAACTCGGTGAACCACTTCACGTCGTTGAGCCGGTCGCCCATCGTCTTGAACTTGTGCTCGAACGGGAATGAGCCGCCGGCGGTGGTGAGCTGCAGCTTCGCGACGTAGTCGGTCGCGCCGCGCAGCAGGCCGGCGCAGCTGAACGTGCCCTTGAGCCCCGAGCCCTCGACGGTCGCGCCGCAGGCGAATCCGGGATCGGGCACGAGGCTCACCTTGGCTTCGCTCACCCGGGCGCTCGATTCCCACCGCGCGAGCAGCCCGCGCGCGGTCTGCGCGCAGCACGTCTCCTGCGTGATCTTGACCTCAGGCGCGCGCGGCGTCGCCGTCGCGGTCGGGCCGGCGCTGGCCAGCGGGCCGCCGGCCCCGCCACCGCTGAGGACGAAGCCAGCGGCGCCCATCGCGAAGACGAGCGCGATCCCAACGACGATCGCTTGGGCGGCACGCTCCGCCCCCGTGTACCGCATCGCGGTGATAATCCTCGCATCCCGATGGACGAGCTTCGCCCCATCACGCCCATCCGCCGGCCGCTCGTGGACAAACGCGTCCGGGTCCCCGCCTCCAAAAGCGTCGCGAACCGCGAGATCGTGCTGTCCGCGATAGCCGACGGGCGTTCACGCCTCGAGCTGGGGCCGCTCGACCCCGGCGACGACGTCCGCGCGATGGTGGAGGCCGTCGCGGCGCTGGACTACCGGGTGGAGCGGAGCGACGGCGAGATCGTGATCCACGGGACCGGCCAGGGGCACCGCGCAGGCGGGAACGTCGACGCGGGCGATGCCGGAACCGTGGCGCGCTTCGTCGCGGCGCTCGGCGCCCTCGGGAGCGGATACGTGACGATCACCGGCTCCGAGCGGCTGCGCGAGCGCCCGATCGCGCCGCTCCTCGACGCGCTGCGCAAGCTCGGCGCGAGCCTCAACGGCGACCGGCTCCCCGTCACGATCGCCGGACCGATCCGCGGCGGCGAGATCGAGATCGCTGGAAACGAGTCGAGCCAGTTCGCCTCCGCGCTGCTGCTCGTCGCGCCGCGCCTCGACGGCGGGCTCAAGCTCCACATCGCCGGCGCGCTCGTCTCGGCACCCTACGTCGATCTCACGATCGCCGCGCTACGGGGGCGCGGCGTGAAGGTCGAGCGCGAGGGCAACGTCGTCACCGTGCGGGAGGCGAAGGTGCGGGCCCGCGACATCAGTATCCCCGGCGACGTGACCGCGGCCACGTACCCCACGGCCGCGGCCGCCGTCCTCGGCGGCTCGGTCACCGTCGAGAGCGTGGACGCGCGGCTGCGTGAGGGCGGACAGGGAGACGCCCGGTTCTTCGAGCTGATCGCCGAGATGGGCTGCAACGTTTCGCACCGGTCGGGCGCCGTCGCGGTGCGCCGCGTCGGCGAGCTCCACGGCATCCGCGCCAGCGTCCGCGACTGCTCCGACGTCTTCCCCAGCCTCGCGATCGTCGCGACGCAGGCCTCCGAGCCCACCGAGCTGACCGGCATCGGCCACACCCGCAAGCAGGAGAGCGATCGCGTCATCGCCGTGGCGGGCGGGATCAACGCGCTCGGCGGTCGTGCGCAGGCCTTCGCGGACGCGATCCGGATCGAGCCTGCGCCGCTCCACGAGGGCGTCGTCGACACGTGCGGCGATCACCGCGTCGCGATGGCCTTCTCGATCCTGGGACTGCAGGTGCCCGGCGTCGCGATCAGAGGTGCGGGGGCGGTCTCCAAGACATTCACCGGCTTCTACGAGATGCTCGAGGAGCTCGCTCGATGACGAGCGAGCCGCAGGCGACCCGGGAACCGCGCACGCGCCTCGAGCTGAGGATGCCTGAGGGACGCTAGCCGCCCGGTCCCTGGGTGAAGGTCACCTGTTCGTCCGTTTGGTCAGCCGAGCTCGCTCCGGACGGACCGCGCGGCGAGCAAGAAGTTTCTCACGTACTCACGATCCTCATGGTCGAGCGAGTCACGCAGCTGCTCCAGGCCCGAGATGACCGAGCTGATGGCCGCGCGCACGTCGTTCGGATTCCCGAAGAGCAGATCGGTGGCGAGGTCTACCGGCGTCTCCGCGAGGCGTGTGGAGTCACGGAAGCCAGGCCCCGCGGCCGCCAGGAGCGTGTCAGCGTCGGCGCCCGAGACGGCGAGGGCCGCCGCGGTCGCGAGCGGGGCGGCGACGAGCCGAGCCATCGCGCGGTCGTGGACGTCGGCCGAGCAGACCGTGACGATCGCGCCGAGTTCACGGGCGATGGCTCCGGCGGTCGACATCGCCTCGTCGTCGGAGCGTTCCGTCGGCACGAGAAGAAACGGACGATCGCGGAAGAGCCCGGCGTCGGCCGCGCTGAAGCCCGCGGAGGTCGATCCGGCCATCGGATGCCCACCCACGATTCGCGCGCCCTTCGGCGCGCGCGTCGCGTACTCCGCGACCGGACGCTTGAGCGAGCCCGTGTCGATGAGCACCGCGCCGTCCGACCGGGCGGCCAGCTGTTCCAACGTCGGCACGATCGCGGCGATCGGCGTCGCCACCAGGACCACATCGGCGGACGCAAGGTCATCGACCCGCGCCGCGATCCGGAGGCCGTCGCGCTTCGCCGCGGCACGGGCGCGGTCGTCCGTGTCGTATCCGATCACGTCGTGCTTGTCGCGAAGGGCGAGCGCGAGCGATCCGCCGATCAGGCCAAGCCCCGCGACGCCGATCCTCAACGAGCGGCTACCTGCTCCGTCCGGCCCACGGCTCGGGCGACGTGCGGGACCGCCCCCATGAGTGCGCGGAAGTTGTCGAAGCTCAGCGACTGGAATCCGTCGGAGAGCGCATGGTCGGGACTCGGGTGCACCTCGACCAGCAGGCCGTCCGCGCCCGCCGCCACCGCCGCGAGGGCGACGGGCGCCACGAGATACCACTTGCCGGTCCCGTGCGAGGGATCCGCGAGCACCGGGAGATGCGTGAGGCGCTTCAACAACGGGATCGCGTTCACGTCGAAGGTATTCCGTGTGTAGCGCTCGAACGTGCGGATCCCGCGCTCGCAGAGGATCACGTTGCGGTTCCCGCGCGCGAGCACGTACTCCGCGGACAGGAGCAGCTCCTCGACCGTCGCGGACATCCCGCGTTTGAGAAGCACCGGCTTCGGCTGGTCGCCGACGGCGTCGAGCAGCGAGTAGTTCTGCATGTTCCGGGCGCCGATCTGGAGGCAGTCCGCGACGCGCGCCACCGCCTCGACGTCGCTCGGCGAGAGGACCTCGGTGACGACCGGGAGGCCGGTCGCCTGCCGCGCCTCGGCGAGGATGTCGAGCCCCTCCTCACCCATCCCGCGGAACGTGTACGGGGAGCTGCGCGGCTTGAACGCGCCGCCGCGCAGCGCGGCGCCTCCTGCGGCGCGCACCGCGCGCGCCGTCTCGAGCGTCACCTCGCGGGACTCGACCGCGCAGGGCCCCGCGATGACGGCAAGCGGATGGCCATCGCCGACGGGAACGTCGCCGATGCGGACGACCGTGTCGTCGCCGATCACCTCGCGGGACGCGAGCTTGAACGGACGGCTGACCGGCACGACCTCCGCGACGCCGGGCAGGGACTCGACCGCCTCGGCCGCGGCGCGCGACGTCGAACCGAAGGTCCCGATGGCGGTGCGTTCGGCGCCGGGCAGCGGCACCGGAGTGATGCCGAACTCCTTGATGCGCTCGACGACGGCGTCGATCTGCTCCTTGGTCGCGTCGCGCTTCATGACGACGAGCACTAGGGCACCCTGAGTGGCGCGTCGCCGGGCAGGTCGATCGCCCAGGCCGGCCGAAGCACGCGCGCGCCGTGGAGGAAAGCGTGCTGGATCTCGGCCTGCGTCTTGGCCGTGTTCCAGGCGACCAGCACGCGGATGCACATCCCGAGCGCATCGGGCACGGGGATTTCGCGCCCGCAGATGAGGGGCACGTCCGTCCAGCCCAGGCCGGCGCGGGCGGCGTCCGCGGGGAACGCCGCGTCCAGGTCGTCGGTGACGGTGAACCAGATGTAACCGACGTCATCCGGCCGCACGCCGTTCATCTTCGCGATCGTGGTGAGAAGCTCGAGCGTCGCCGCGTAGATCGCGTCCGCGTCGTTCCTTGCGACGGTCGTCGCGCCGCGGATGCCGCGCACGGGCATCAGGATCGCCCCGCGGCCACGAGCGAGGACACGAACGAGCGCAGCCCATCGGCCCGTCGCTCGTGCGCCGCTCTGGAGACGACGTCGATCGCCGCGCTCCCGATGACCACAGCGTCGGCTACCCCGCGCAGGGCGGCGACATGCTCGGGCGTGCTGATGCCGAAGCCGACCGCGACGGGAAGCGCGGTATGACGGCGGACGCGCGCGACGAACTCCGCCACGTCCGCGTCGAGGGCGCGCCGGGCTCCGGTCACGCCGGTCAGTGAGACGCAGTAGACGAATCCGCGCGCCCGCGGCACCAGACGCGCCAGCCGCTGGTCGGGCGTCGTCGGGGCGAAGAGGTCGATGCGTGCCACTCCCTCGGGCTCGAGGGCGGCGTCGAACTCCGCGGCCTCTTCGGCCGGCAGATCGGGGACGATGATCCCGGCGACGCCGGCGCGCGCCGCGTCCGCCGCGAAGTCCGCAAGGCCCCGCCGATATCGGAGGAAGGGATTCGCATAGCCCATGAGGACCACCGGCGCGTCGCGCTCGCGAGCGGCCGACGCGGCCTCGGCCAGGCAGTCGGCGAGGGTGACGCCCGCGCGGAGCGCGACCTCGCTCGCGCGCTGCACCGTCGCGCCATCGGCGAGCGGATCGCTGAACGGCACGCCCACCTCGAGCAGGTCCGCGCCACCGTCGAGGGCGGCGCGAAGCAGCGCGCCGGTAGCGACGCGGTCGGGGTAGCCGACGGTGAGGTAGACGATGATCGCCGTCCGCCTCTCGTCACGGGCGCGCGCGAATGCGCGCGTGATGCGCTCGGTGCCCGTCGGCGCCGCCACGGTCATCCGAGAACCCCCTCCCGCATCACGATCTCGAGGTCTTTGTCGCCGCGACCCGATAGGCACACGAGCACGCTCTGTCCGGCACCGTCGCGGGCGATCGCCGGGAGCTCGGCGATCGCGTGTGCCGGCTCTAGCGCGGGGATGATGCCCTCGCTTCGCGAGAGCAGCGCGAACGCGTCGAGCGCCTCGCGGTCGGTGCGCGCGGCGTAGCGGACACGGCCCGTCCGCGCGAGCTCCGCGTGCTCGGGGCCGACGCCCGGATAGTCGAGACCCGCCGAGACCGAATGCGTCTCGCGGATCTGCCCCTGATCGTCCTGCAGCACGAGCGTTCGCGAGCCGTGGAGGACGCCGACGGTGCCCCCAACGATCGACGCGGCATGCCGTCCGGTGGCGATGCCCTCGCCGCCGGCCTCGACGCCGACCAGCTTCACGCTCGGGTCGTCGAGGAAGGCGCTGAAGATGCCGATCGCGTTCGAGCCTCCGCCGACGCACGCGACGACGGCATCCGGAAGGGCGTCGAGAACCGTTTGCGCCTGATCCCTGGCCTCGCGGCCGATGACCGATTGGAAGTCGCGCACCATCGCCGGGTATGGATGCGGACCGATCGCCGACCCGAGCAGGTAGTAGGTGCTCCGCACGTTGGTCACCCAGTCGCGGATCGCCTCGTTCACCGCGTCCTTCAGCGTTCGGCTCCCCACCTCGACCTCGTGCACCTCGGCGCCGAGAAGCTTCATCCGGAATACGTTGGGCTGCTGACGGCGCGCGTCGACCGAGCCCATGTACACGACGCACTCGAGGCCCAGCAGCGCGCACGCGGCCGCGCTGGCGACGCCGTGCTGCCCGGCACCGGTCTCGGCGACGATACGTCGCTTGCCCATCCGCTTGGCGAGGAGCGCCTGCCCCACCGCGCTGTTGATCTTGTGCGCGCCGGTGTGCGCGAGGTCCTCGCGCTTGAGGAGCACACGCCCGAGGCCCACCGCCCGCGCCAGGCGCGGCGCGTCGGTGAGCGGCGTCGGCCGTCCGACCCAGTCGCGGAGAACGCGCGCGAGCTCATCCTGGAAGCCGCGATCGGCGCGCGCCTCGAGCCACGCTGCCTCCAGCTCGGCGACCGCGGGCATGAGCGTCTCAGGCAGGTACTGGCCGCCGAATTCCCCGTAGCGTCCCGGCCGCGTCGACGTGATCACGCGTGCACCGTACGGCGTATCGACGCGATGCCGCGAATGAGCGGAGCCGGATCGTCGGCGCGCATGAGAGCCGTACCGATCAGCACCGCGTCGACGCGCGCAGGAAGCATCCGGGCGTCATCGATCGATTCGATGCCAGACTCGGCAACCAGCATCTGCTCTGGCCGCGCGAACGCATGAAGCTGCCGGGCGCGGCCGATGTCGATGTCTGTGGGCTTGCGCAGGTCGCGCGCGTTGATGCCGACGACGCTGGCACCGGACCTGACCGCGCGGCCGAAAGCGACAGGCTCGTGCGCCTCGACGAGGACGCCGAGGCCGATGGTCTTCGCGCGCTCCATGAGTCGCTGGAGCAGGGCGTCGTCGAGAGCCTCGGCGATGAGCAGGACCGCGTCCGCCCCCGCAGCGCGCGCCTCGACGAGCTGGTACTCATCGACGATCACGTCCTTGCATAAGACGGGCAGGTACACGCGATCTCGGACGGCGGCGAGGTCCGCGAGTGAGCCGCCCCAGTGCCGTGGCTCGGTGAGCACCGAGATCGCCGCCGCACCCGCCGTCTCGTACCTCTGGGCGAGCGCACCGGGGTCGGCGCCCTCGGCGAGAACCCCGAGCGCGGGCGATCGGCGCTTTACCTCGGCGATCACTCCGAGCCGTCCCTCGCGCCGCCTGCCGTTGAGCGCGATCGCGAGTGCATCGCCCAGCCGCACCGCGAGCGGCATGAGCCGGCCGCCCAGGTCGACCCTGATCCCGCCGGCCATGGCCTGCCGACGAAATATCAGCTTCTCGGACTGATCCGCTTCCTGGATTCGCGCCATGAGCTCGTACTCCGGCACGCGAGCCTTCGCGGCCGCGACGTCCGCACGCCGCTCCGCGACGACCTGCTCCAGGAAGTCGGTCATGCCGGCGCGGCCTCCGCGGCTCCGATGCGCTGGCTGATCGTGACGAACCGAGCGAGGACATCGCCGGCCCGGCCACGATCGATCGCCTCGGCGGCGAGCTTGACCCCCTCGCGCACATCGCGCGCGAGACCCGCCACGTAACAGGCGGCTCCCGCGTTCAAAAGGATGGCGACCCGCGTCCCGTCCCGAGCACCGTCGAGGACCCGTCGCGCCATCGCGGCGTTCTTCGCCGCGTCGCCGCCCGTGATCTCGGCGCGCGCGGCCGGCGCGAGCCCGAGGTCCTTCGGATCGATCCGCCCTTCGCGGACGGCGCCGGCCCGCACCTCCCACGTACGGGTGGCGCCGCTCGGGCTGATCTCGTCGAGGCCGTCCTCGCCGTGCACCACGAGCGCATGGTCCGTCCCGAGCTCCCCCAGCACGCGCGCGATCTTCTCACCGAGCGCCGGCGACGGTACCCCGAGGAGGATCCGGCGCACGCCGGCGGGGTTCGCGAGCGGGCCGAGGACGTTGAAGACGGTGCGGATCCCGATCTCACGCCGCACCGGACCGGCGTGGCGCATCGCCGGGTGGTAGCGCGGCGCGAACATGAAGCCGACGCGAGCCTCCTCGACGCAGCGGGCGACGCCCTCGGGACCGAGGTCGATCCGGACCCCGAGCGCCTCGAGCACGTCCGCGCTCCCGCAGGCGCTCGACGCCGCGCGGTTCCCGTGCTTCGCGACGCGGCCGCCCGCGGCCGCGGCCACGAACGACGAGACCGTCGAGATGTTGAAGCTGTTCGAGCGATCCCCGCCCGTGCCCACGATGTCCATCGCGTCGTCCGTCACCGTGACCCGGACGGCGACCTCGCGAAGCGCCGACGCGCAACCCGCGATCTCGTCGACCGTCTCGCCGCGAACGTGGAGCGCCGCGAGCAGCGCGCCGAGCTGCGCCGGTGTGGCCTCGCCGGCCATCACCGAGGCCATCGCCGAACGCGCCTCGTCGCGTGTGAGCGTGCGCCCCGCCGCGACGGCGCCGAGGGCCTCACGCGCGTCCACAGAAGTTCTCCAGCATGCGCATCCCGTCCGCGGTCATCACCGACTCCGGATGGAACTGCACGGCCTCGAGCGGCAGCGTCCGGTGGCGTAGGGCCATGACCACGCCGTCGTCGCTGCGGGCGGTGACGACCAGGTCCGGCGGAAGGGTGCGCTCGTCGACCATCAGCGAGTGATAGCGGGTGGCTTCAGTCGGGTCGGGAACGCCCGCGAAGACCCCCTTGCCGTCGTGTCGTATGAGTGAGGTCTTACCGTGCCGCGGCTCGGGCGCGCGCACGACCTTCGCTCCGAACGCGACGGCGGCGCATTGCAGCCCGAGGCAGACCCCGAGCGTGGGGATGCCGCGCTCCGGCGCCTCACGGACGAGCGCGGGCGACCGGCCGGCGACTTCGGGCCGGCCTGGACCCGGCGAGATCACGAGTCGATCGGGGCGCGCGTCAAGCGCGGCTTCCAGCCCAGGGTCGTCGGCGCGCAGCACGGTCACGGTTGCGCCCAGAGCGCCGAAGGCCTGCGCCAGGTTGTAGGTGAAGGAGTCGTAGTTGTCGACGAGGAGAACCCGCGTCATCGCGCGACCTCCTTCTCGTCGACGAGCTCGATCGCGCGGAGGAGCGCCCGGGCTTTCGCGCGCGTCTCGGCCTCCTCCGCCGCGGGATCGGAGTCCGCGACGATCCCCGCGCCCGCCTGGATGCGACAGACGCCGTCCGCGATGGTCGCGGTCCGGATCGTGATGCAGGTGTCCAGGCGGCCATCGAAGCCGACATATCCCACCGCACCGGCGTACGGGCCACGCCGGTCGGTCTCGAGCTCGGCGATCCGCTCCATCGCCCGGATCTTCGGCGCGCCCGAGACCGTGCCCGCGGGAAAGCAGGCGCGAAACGCGTCGAGCGCGTCGAGCCCTGGCGCCAGCTCACCGTCCACGACGGACGTGAGGTGCATGACGTGGGAGAACCGATCGACCCGCATCAGCTCGCGGACGCGCACGCTCCCGGCGCGCGAGACGCGGCCGATGTCGTTGCGGGCCAGGTCGACGAGCATCACGTGCTCGGCGCGCTCCTTCTCGGATGCGCGGAGCTCGGCCTCGTTCGCGACGTCCTCGCGCTCGTCGCCCCCGCGCGGCCGCGTGCCGGCGATAGGGTGCATGGTCACCCGACCGCCCTCGACGCGCACGAACGGCTCGGGTGACGCGCCGACGAGGGTCGCGCCCGCGGCCTCGATGAGGAACATGTACGGCGAGGGGTTCACGTGGCGAAGGGCGCGATAGAGAGCGAGCGGCTCCGGCGCGGGCCGGACGTCGAAGCGCTGCGCGACGACGATCTGGATGCAGTCGCCCTCGACGATGAGCTCGCGCGCCTTCGTCACGCGGGCACGAAAGTCGTCCGGCGTCCCGTTGGCGGTCACCGTGCGCACGGCGCGATCACCGCGCTGCGGCAACGAAAGCGGCGCGTCGAGCGCGGCGAACACACGGGCGATCCGCCCGTCCGCGCTCTCGCGCTCGCCTTCGATGTCGTGCGCGATCACCAGGAGGGAATGCCGGACATGGTCGAAGCACACGACGGTGTCGTAGATCGAGAACGCCGCCTCAGGGAGCCGCAGCACCTCGCGCGGCGCCGCCGGCAGGCGCTCGAACCGGCGCGCCGCCTCGTACCCGACGTACCCGACCGCGCCCCCCGAGAACCGCGGGAGCTCGCGGCCGTCCGATCTGCGGTAGCGAGCGAGCTCGTCGCGCAGCAGCGCGAGCGGATCGATGTACTCGAGCGTTCGCACGCCACCGTCCTCGACGATCGTCGCCGTTCCCTCTCGGAACACGAGCGTCGCGCGTGGCAGCACCCCGATGAACGAGTAGCGGCCCATCCGCTCCCCGCCCTCGACGCTCTCGAGGAGGAAGGCGCCGCCAAGCGGCCGCAGCTTCGCGAACGCCGAGACCGGAGTCTCGAGGTCCGCGAGCCGCTCGCGCACCACGGGCACCAGCGTCCGCGCCTTTGTCGTCGTGAGCACCGTCGCCATGGCCGCCTCCTTGGCGTCAAAACAAAAACCCTCGCCCGCTCACGGGACGAGGGCTCGTGGTGCCACCCGATCTCGGCCCGCCATCGCTGGCGGACCCTCTGCCTCCGCTATCACGGAGCGCCCTCGCTAACGGTGGGCTACCGGACGTCCCTAGCCGCCATCACGGTTTGGGACGCCGTCTCGCGGGACCCATTCGCTCCGTCTCCGCCGTCCCGGGCTCTCACCTCGCCCCGGTTCTCTTGCCGGCGTCCACGGCCTAATCGCCCCGCTCGAGCGACGTTCGCAGGGCATCGTAGCACCCTGCTTTGGGCTCAAGTCGCCGCCGCTAGATTGGTGAGGTGAGGAGCCTCCGCCAGGCCGGCCGAACCCGGGGCCCGATGGCCGTGCGATCGACGCTGCCCAGCCACACCGCGGCGGAGATCCGCGAGGTCCTCCGCGGACTGCCCACCGCGACGGGCTACCGCGTGACCGTCAAGGCGCTCCGTTACCGGACCGGGCCACATCTCCAGGCCTTCACCTACTGGGACGAGCCCGAGATGGTGCTCCAGGTCCCCGAGCCGTTCCGGCCATTCCGCGAGCTCGTCGACCTCGGAAGCTCTGGCACGCCGATCGTGCACTTCCGCACCCGGCGCGAGGTCATCCGCTTCCTCTACCTCCACGAGTTCTGCCACTGGTGGCTGTACCTCACCCACGGCTGGGGCTCGAGCGCGGAGATCGCCTGCGACCGCTACGCCTTCGCGAACTACCGCCGCCGCGGGATAGTGCGCCCGCCGGCGATCCGCGCACGGGGTGAACGCGCGGCCTGACTACGCGCGCCGGGCGCGGGCGGTGAGGAGCTCCTCCAACGTGGCGGCGCGAAGGTGGAGCTGCGCCGAAGTGACCAGCAGGTTGTGCCGGTCGATCAGCGCGTTGAGCTCCACGACCGCCGCGCGCGCCTCGGCCCGCACGCGCACGTCGGCCTCCGCTGTCGCGACGGCCTCGGAAACGATCCGTTCGGCGGGGAGACCCTCGAGGTTTTGCGCTCGGCGATCCAACCAGGCGAGATGCGCCCGGAGGCGCTTGACGATGCGACCCCGGCGCTCGCCGATGTCCCGCCGCAGGTCCGCCCACTCGGGACGGGAGCCCGACGTCCGGAGCACATGCCGCGCGGCCCATGCGTCGCCGGCGCCGTCATCGGGATCCGGCGGCAAGGGTCGACCTTCGCCGGGCAGGCCCGAGAGCGCGCCCGAGTCCCGCAGCTCGCGGATCCGCCGTTCGACCCCGTGCTCGGCCTCGCGCAGGTTCGGCGTTCGGAGCTCGTCCACGCGGACGAGGCTAACCGGCGATCAGGCGAGGCGCTGGGTCACGGCCCCGTTCGGGCCGACGGCGACCGCCGTGGGCACGAGTGCCACGCCGTACTTGCGGGCGAGCTCCGGCCGCCGTGAGACGTCCACCGTCACGACGGTGCGCCCGGCGGCGCGCAGCTCGTCCTCGAGCGTGCGGCAGTCGGTGCACAGCGGATGGGTGAACTGGACGACCACCTCGCCGCCCGCCGCGCTCGCGCCGAGCTCGGCGAGGTCGACTGAGTCGATGCGTCGGGCGCGTACGCCGCGCAGCCGCGCCCCGATCCGGTAGATCTCGCAGCCGACGCAGAGACCGGTGGTCGCGGCGAGGAGCGCGAGCGCCGCCACGATGAGCCCGAGGGCTTGCCCGACCAGGGCGGCGCCGAAGAGGTGCGCGGCCGTCGCCGTGCCGAGGAAGAGCGCGCCGACGATGTTGGCGAACCGCGGCGGGCGGCTGTCCTCGATCGGCCCCTCACCCATCCGCGGCTGAATGACCTCGAAGTAGAGGAGGCACGGCAGGCAGTAGCGCCGGCCGAAGGCGAGTCCGATCGCGAGCTGCCCCGCGAGGATTCCCAGGATCGGCCACCAACCGGTGACCAGCGCGAGGAGCGACAGCGTCCCCACGATCGCCTGGTTCGTGCGCGGCGCGCGCGCGTCGATCACGTCGGTGTCGCGGTACGGGTCGGCCTTCCGGATCATCCGAGGACCTCCTCGAGCGCGCGCTCGGAGGTGTTCGCCCGCGACAGCAGCCAGCGCGCGAATCGCTCGTGCGGGTCGAACCCGACCAGCGCCGGCGCGTCGGTCACGAAGTTCGACAGCGCGTTGATGTCGTACACGTAGGGCAGCCCATCACGCGCGGCGACGAGGTACTCCACGCCGCCGACGTCCAGGTGACCCGCGCGAGCGATGCGCAGCACCGCGTCGATCATGTCCGCCGGCGGCGCGAACGCCTCGATCCGGAGGGGTTTCTTCGCCGGCGCGTCGAGCGGATTGTTGTCGAACTCCGTCCGTGCTTCAGGGATCTGGCAGATGTCCGCCGGGCAGAGGTTGAAGTCTTCCGAGCTGTCGTTGCTGATCCGGATGGCGTAGAGGAACTCGCCGTCCAGGAACTCGATCCGCACGATCGAGCCGTCCGCCGAGGCGAGGTACTCCTGCACCAGCCCGCTTCCGTCCGGTCCGAGATCGATCGCGGCCGCGCCTTCGCGCAGGTCGTCGAGCGTCTCGAAGCGGCGCATGAGCGCGCCGGAGCCGCCGACGTTGGGCTTGACGATGATCGGGTAGCGAAGTCCGTCGGCCGCCTCGAACGCCTGCGCCGCGTGCGTGATCACGCGGGCCCGCGGTGCGCGGATGCCCAGGGCGCCGAGGAGCAGCAGTTGACGCGCTTTCGAGGTCTCGAGCCCGAAGGCCCGGCTGCCGTTCACGACGGGTATCCCGCGCTTCTCGAGGAATGGCAGGAAGGCCCGCGCGAACGCGATCGCCGGCGCGTGGCCGCGCAGGTAGCTCGACGGCGAGACCTTGTTGACCGCCACCGACCACTCTGGCGTCGGTCCGGTCGGGTCGAAGACCGCGTCGGCAGCGTACAGGCGCGCGTATGGGACGCCCAGGGCCTCGAGCGCCGCGAAGGTGGGCGCCAGCCAGTCTTCGTTCTCGTAGATCACGCCGATCGGTTGCATCCAGGCCTCCCCGGAATTCCGAGTCTACCGCTCGGAAATGGACAACAACCACTCCCGAGCCTGGATTTCGTGCACACCGCCCACCGGTGAAGAGCTAGGAAGGTCCGGCGAGGGGAAGGGTCACGACGGCGCTGTAGCGAGGGCCCTTCGGCGAGAGGACCGACCGCACCAGCGCGATGCCGTCGACCGGCATCTCGAGACGTGGGACAGGGAGCTCGTCGAGGGCGGCAGCGACCGTCCGCGCCTCGGCCAGGCTCGCGTCGTCCTGCATCCTGGCGAGCGTGAGGTGGGCCGCGAGCGGCCGGTCATCGAAACGAAGGCCGCGCTCGCGGAGCCCCCGGTAGACGGCCTCACCCAGGCGCTCGACGCTCTCGCGACCGTCCGCGATGCCGAGCCAGACGACGCGCGGACGCCCGCGCTCGGGGAACCGACCCGCCCGGTCGAACCGGAGTGCGAACGGCTTTACCGCGCGTCCGGCCTCCTCGGCCGCGGCGGCGGCGTCGGCGAGGCGGTCCTCCGGCGTCTCGCCAAGGAACGCGAGCGTCACATGCAGGTTCTCCGGCTTGACGCGCCGAAGCCCCGGAAGCGTGTCAGGGAGAACGCTCGCCGCGCGCGCGGAGACGTGGCTGGGCAGCGGGATCGCGATGAAAAGCCGCACGCGCCGAAGGTACTGGGTCGATCAGTAGTTGGCGGCGTGGACCTGGTCACCCACGAGGAGCGCCAGGAACGCGAGAGCGAGCACCGCGGTGAAAGCCCAGAGCGCGGCGACGCGAACGGGCTCACTGCGCTCGATACGGGCAAGTGTTGTGACGATCAGCTCTGCCATCGCCACCTGTTACAAGCAAGCGGCGTGCCGTCCGTTACGAGTGAGCGCTTGCTAGGCCGGTGTCGGTGCGGGCGCGGGCCCCTTGCCCTTCTCGCCCTTCTCACGTCGCCGCTCTTCGCCGGCTGGCGCGCCGGGCGGCGTCTGGTCCGGCGTGGAGGCCGCCACCGGAACACTTTCGTCGCCCTCGTCGAAGAGCTTGTTGAACTCGTCCGACTCGAGCGTCTCCGGCTCGATGAGCTTGCTCACGATCAGGTCGAGCTTCTCGCGGTGCTGCGTGAGCACCTCGTACGCGCGCTGCCGTGCGCGGTCGACGATGTCGTGGACCTCCGAGTCGATCACCTTCGCGACGTCCTCGGAGTAGTTCCGCTCCTCCTGGATCTGGCGGCCCAGGAAGATGAGCTCGTCGCTCTTGCCGTACTGAAGAGGCCCGAGCTTTTCGCTCATGCCGAACTTCGTCACCATCTGGCGCGCCATCTCGGTCGCCTTCTCGATGTCGTTCGACGCGCCCGTCGTCGCGTCGCCGCCGAGGTGCAGCTGCTCGGCGACCCAGCCGCCGAGCGCGGCGGCGATGTCATCCTCGAACTCCTTGCGCGTGCGGAAGTACCGGTCCTCCTGCGGCAACGACCAGGTGACACCCATGGCCATGCCGCGCGCGACGATCGAGATCTTGTGCACCGGGTTGGTGTGCTTGAGGAGCTTGAAGCAGAGAGCGTGTCCGCCCTCGTGGTAGGCGACGATCCACTTCTCCTTCTCGGTGATGACGCGCGAGCGCCGCTCGGGACCGAGCGCGACCTTCTCGAGGGCCTCCTCGAAGTCGATCTGCGCGATCTGCTTCTTGTTGCGGCGCGCGGCCAGGATCGCGGCCTCGTTCACCACGTTCGCGAGATCGGCGCCCGAGAAGCCGGGCGAGATCTGGCCGATCCGGAGCAGGTCGACGTTCTTGTCGAGCGGCTTGCCGCGGACGTGCACGTCGAGGATCGCCTTGCGTCCCTTGATGTCCGGCCGGTCGAGCACGACCTGCCGGTCGAACCGACCTGGACGCAGGAGCGCCGGGTCGAGGACGTCGGGACGGTTCGTCGCGGCGACGACGATGACGTTCGTGCCGGTGTCGAACCCGTCCATCTCCACGAGGATCTGGTTCAGGGTCTGCTCGCGCTCGTCGTGCGAGCCGCCGAGGCCCGCGCCGCGCTGACGGCCGACCGCGTCGATCTCGTCGATGAACACGATGCAGGGCGCGTTGCGCTTGGCCTGGTCGAACAGGTCGCGTACGCGGGAGGCCCCGACGCCGACGAACATCTCGACGAACTCGGAGCCCGAGATCGAGAAGAACGGCACGCCGGCCTCGCCGGCGACGGCACGCGCGAGCATCGTCTTGCCCGTGCCGGGCGGCCCGACAAGAAGGACGCCGCGCGGGATGCGCGCGCCGAGCGATGAGAATTTCTCGGGGTACTTGAGGAACTCGACCACTTCGGTGAGCTCCTGCTTGGCCTCCTCCACGCCGGCCACGTCGTCGAACGTCACGGTCGGCTTGTTGCCGATGAACATGCGGGCACGGCTCTTTCCGAACGAGAGGGCCTGGTTATTCGTGCCCTGCGCCTGCCGCATCATGTAGAAGAAGAAGCCGCCGATCAGGAGCACGGGCAGCAGACTCAGCACGATCGAGCCCACCACCGACAGCGTCTGGCTGTTCTCGCCGATCTTGAGATCGACCTTCTGGCCGGGGTTGGCCGCGTTGTAGTCGATGATCGCCTTCGAGAGGAACTGATCCTGTTCCTGCAGCGTGGTCTGCTTCTTCGAGACGCTGCCGCTCCGGAGCTCGAGCGTGGCCTTGTTCGCGATGATCGTGACCGTCTTCACGTTCCCCGCCTGCACGTCCTGGATGGCTTCGGTGACCGAAACCTCGGGGATCGCGGGGGTCTGTGACCGGTAGGCGTACAGGAGGGCGAGTCCCATCACCACCAGCAGGAGCGTCAGGATGCCGTTCTTGAAGATCCGATTGTCGAGATTCAGTTGCTGGGCCCTCTCCGCGGCCGCTTTGCGGCCGTCGCTGATTCCGATGCTACCTGTCTAACGCGACTAGTCCAAAGCACGTTCCCATAGTGCGTCGGAGCCGCTACCGCAAGCCTTGTTCCGCCTTCCTCTGCGGGCGGCGAAGTAAGCCCTGGCACCCACCACACTCCATCTGCGGTGCCGATGACCGGCCATCGCGCCCGTCGCTCCGCCGGGACCTTCGCGTCGGTGAACAGATCCTGAAGCTTCTTACTGCGCGGGCCGCCGATCCGATCACCGGAGCGCCGTTCGCGCACGACGAGCCCTCTTACCAAGCTCTCAGGGACGAACGCCTCCATCGAGTCCGCGGCGGGGTACGAGGCACCAAGCGCTAGGCGCCAGCCGTTCCACGTGATCTCGCGTCCTGGTTCGAGCCGCGCCGCGGCATCCGCTCCCGCCTCGATCGCGGGACCCGCGAGGCGAAGCATCCCGTACTCGCGCACCGCGCGACCCCCGGGCAGGTCGATCGTTCGCGAGCCGTCCGTCGACGTCGTAAGCCGCTCGAGCGCGGCGCGGTGGCGCGCGCCGAGCGTGCGGCCTGTCCCGAGCGTCCACGCCAACGCCAGCACCTGACCGCGCCGCTCGTCGCTCGGCAGGGCGTCGATGGCGATCGCGTCCCCGCGCACCGCCCGAGCGAGCGCATCCGCGATCTTGCGCTCTTCGGCGGCCTCGAGGTCCGACGCCGCCTCGGCGAGGCGCGCGATCGCCTCGGCCGCGCGCGGGTTGATCTTGGCGAGCTCGGGGAGGACCTTGAGCCGAACGCGGTTCCTCGCGAACCGCGGCGACCGATTCGTCGGATCGGCGCGCGGCCGGACGTGAGCCGCACGGCAGACCAAGGCGGTGTCCTTGCGACCGATGGCGAGCAGCGGGCGGGCGATGCCTTCGCGGAGCGGCCGCATACCCGCGAGGCCGGCGAGGCCACTGCCTCTCGTGAGATGCAGCAGCACCGTTTCCGCCTGGTCGTCACGCGTGTGTCCGGTGGCGATCGCGGTCGCGCCGACGTCCCTCGCGGCACGGCGGAGGAAGTCGTATCGCGCCCTGCGCGCGTCGTCCTCGCCCTTCGTTGCCCTGTCGGCGCGGCCGACGCGGATCGGGGCGCCGACGCGGTTGGCCAGGCGGGCGACGAAGTCCGCGTCGAGCGCGCTCTGCTTGGGGCGGGTCCGATGGTCGAAGTGCGCGACGTGCAGGACGAGGCCGAGCTCGTCAGCGAGATCCGCGAGGAGGAGCAGGAGCGCGGTCGAATCGGGGCCGCCCGAGACCGCGACCACGACCGGGCCCGGGGTGAGGATCTCGTGCGCGCGGATGTAGTCGCGGACGGTCGCGCGGATCGCGGAAGGGGTCACTGGTGGCTGGGGTGGGGATCGGACCCACGACCACGCGGTTATGAGTCGCGTGCTCTACCACTGAGCTACCCAGCCGGGGTAGACGTCAATTCTAGAGTTCGAGCGGTGGCGGCCCAGCAGCGAGCCATCTGCGCGACCTGCGGTCACACGCAGGACTGGCACGACCGCGATGCGGTCCGCACTCGAATGCGCGGCGACCCCGCCATCGACAGACCGTGCTATCGCGAGGTCGGCGGAGCGGCGTGCCGCTGCGGCGGGTTCCGCGATTCCGGCGAGTCCGCGGTCGCGGACGGAACCGCGGCGCGGCAGGCGCCGGCGGTGGGACGGCGGCTAATCCAGAACGCGGTGCTGACCCTGCTCCTGGTGGTCATGGGGCTCGCGCTGCTCTATGCGTACCGCTCCCAGACGCCCTCCATTCCGCAGGTGTCGGTCACCGAGGCCATCGCCGATATCAATGCCGGCAACGTGAAGACCGTCACCATAACCGCGAACAAGGCCACGCTCGAGCTCCGGAGCGGCAGCGTCCCGAGGAAGCAGACCACGGTCGCGGTGCCCGATCAGCTGCTGACGAAGGCGATCATCGACTACAACGCCGGCAATCCCTCGAAACAGGTCGAGCTCCGGTATCTGGAAGAAAGTCAGTCGTTATCGGTCGTGGGCTCGATCGTCCTCAGCCTGCTGCCGGTCCTGCTGATCGGTGGCTTCTTCTACTACATGATGCGACTGGCCCAGCGGCGGTAACGAGGCCCTTTCCGCCGCCAGGCGGGCACGAAACTCCGCATCCGTCAGCAGATGCTTGCGCTGATTGCAGGCTCTGCAGGCGGGGACGATGTTCTCGATCGAGTTCGATCCGCCACGGGCCAGCGGGACCCGGTGTTCGGCTTCCAGCGGACCGGTCTCACCGCAGTAGGAACATCTCCAGTTCCATCGTTGCAGCAGCTCGATCCACTCGAACGTTGAGAACGATCCCGTTGCTTGCAGCTCACGACCCCGACGCCGCGCGTCGATGGCCTGTCGGACATCGCGGTGCTCACGCCGGTACGTGGCGAAATATGCGGCAAGCTCGCGCTTGTGGCGGCTGTAATACGACCGACTGGCCGCCGCGTGGGCCGCGGGATGACGTTGCCGCCATCGGCGCATCGCTTCGCGCGCCTTCTCTGCGTTGCGTCGGATCGACTCACGGCCATACGCGCGGCGTCGCTCAGGGTCCTTGTAAGGCACTGCCGCATCTAACAGAAGCGGCGGCATCGTGACAATGGGACCGGCGTGTCTCGGCGCGAGCGGGAAGGCTAGGAGCGGCTACGGCGTCCTGCGCACCACTGTTGCGGGGAAAGGATTCGAACCTTTGTCCTTCGGGTTATGAGCCCGACGAGCTACCGCTGCTCCACCCCGCGACCTCATTCTACCTCTCACCGCTTCCCAAAGAAAAACGCGATCCACCGCGCGACCCGCGAAGGCCCCTCGCGGACGGTCCGCGCCAACGCGTCGGTCGGCTGCCCGTCGCGCTGCACCGCGATCAGCGACTCGTTCGGTCCGATGTACCCGTAGTCGCGCGCCTTCTCCGTGACGTAGTCGCTCGTCTTCTGCTTGGCGATCCTGTCCGTCAGCGCCGCGTGCTGCGCCTCGGCGGCGGCGATGTCCGCGCGATACGCGTCGCTCTCGCGGTCGATCGCGTTCGCCTGCACGGAGATCCCGACGAAAGCGGCGGCGAGCACGAGGCCCGACACGGAGAGCGACACGGCGACGACAGCACGCCCCAAACGCGGGCGTGAAGACCGGCGATGGGCTCTCCGCGAGCTCACGCTCGCATCATGCGCCAGGCGACAGCTCGGGGGGAAGAGGATCGCCGGAATTGCCGGCGGCGCGGTACGCGCACCACCCGAGCAGGCCGAGCCACGCGACGGCCGCCCCCGTGTCGCGCAGCTCGCGCGTGAACGCGGCCACGATCACCGGCCGCTCGCCGCGCACGATGGCGGCGTCGCTGCGCGACTGGTCGAGCGTCCCGGTCTTGTGCGCGACCTTCGCCCCGGACGGGAGGTACCGGCGAAGCATCGTGGTGTCCTGGCACTCCGCGAGGATCGCGAGCACCGCATCGCTGGTGGCACGGTCCTCGCATTCGCCGCGTTGGAGACGGAGAAGCAGCGCGGCGGCCTCGCGGGCGGTCATGAGGTTCTCCTTGCCGGATCTGGCCGACTCGAAGTCGAACATCTTGCGCGCGAGGCGACTTCGCGGGCAGCCCCATTCACGCATGCGTTCGTTCACGCGATCGATCCCGAACCGATCGACGAGCAGATTCGTGGCGGTGTTGTCGGAGACGATCACCGCGAGCATCGCGAGGTCGCGCAGCGGCAGCGGGCCGATGTCACGCAGGTGCCGGAGCACGCCGCTCCCATCCACGCGCGCGCCGACTTCGACACGCTCGTCGAGGTCGACCATGCCACGCGCGGCATCGGCGTACAGGGCCATGACCAGCGGCAGCTTGATGACGGACGCGGCCGGGAATAGCTCATCCGGCCGCTCCGAGAAGAGCTCGCGACCGGTGGCGTCGCACGCGAACGCGCCGGCCTCGCCGGGCAGCGAGGCCACCGCGGCACGCGCCGGCGCGAAGTCATCCACGTCGCGAGACTAATCGACGGATCGCGCGCCGACGACCGCTACGCTCGTCGCCGTGAGGACACGTGGCCTCGCGGTCGCGGCGCTCATCGGTGCGGTGATCTCCGGTTGCGTCCCCCCGTTCGCCGAGCCCGCGCCGACCCTCAGTCCCACCGCGGACCGGCCGCGCTTCGACGCGGCGACGTACATGTACGCGCTGCAGGCGCGAGGCACGATCCGGATCGGCGTGCTCGACCGCGACGTCCCCTTCGCGCGGCGCGATTCTGGGGGCGGCTACGTCGGCTTCGAGCCGGACCTGGGCCGCGAGCTCGCGAAGGCCCTCTTCGGTCAGATCCAGAGCGCCGATTCCGTCATCGAATGGATCCCGGTCGATCGCTCGAGCGCGGTCCCGGCGCTGGCCGGCGGCCGGACCGACGTCGTGATCGCCCGCCTCGTCGCGGACGACGAACGCGCCGCGGCCGCGGATCTCACGACGCCGTACTTCGCGACCGGCGAGCGGATCCTCGTCGCGGCGTCCAACGACGAGATCAAGGAGCTTCCCGATCTGGACACCAAGACCGTCTGCGTCCAGGGCGACACCGGCGTCGCCGAGCGCGTCGTCGGGGCGAACGCGTTCGCGCGGACACTCTCGCTGGACACGTACGCGTCCTGCCTCGGCGCGCTTCGCGCGGGACAGGTCGACGCGATCGGCGCGGACGAGGCGACCCTGTGGGGTCTCCGGAGGGCCGACGCCGACACGAAGATCGTCGGGCGGTACCTTCTGGTCGAGCGCTACGCGATCGGCGTGAAAAAGGGCTCAGCGGAGCGGCCGGGCTTCCTCCCCTTCCTCGACGGCTGGCTTGCTGCGGTGATCGGCGACGGCACGTGGGCGCGCCTGTACGAGACGCACATCAAGCCGCTATCCGGAGAGACAAGGACGGCGCCGACTCGATAACGGCAAGCGCCCGCCGATGTACGAGGCGTGACCGACGAAGCCTGGCTCGACGACTACATGGAGCAGTGGCGGGATTACGGCGACCTGACGATCCGCGCCAAATGGACCATGGATGGCGCAAGGACCCTTCAGGAAGCCGCAGAGAGGTTCCGCGAGCGCGCCGACGAGCTCGAGCGACTCGCGCGAGCGGGGTTCGAGCTCGACCACGCCGTCGAGGACGACTACGCGATCTTGATCCGTCCGGGTGAGGAGTCGCCGCTGCGCCTTGTCGAGGAGGACGAATGACCCAGAGCGAGCTGGACGAGATCCCGGGGCACGATCCGATCTACGAGTGCCCCGACTGCGGCAGCGTGACGATCCGCGGCAAGTGGGCCAGGGACGGCGCGGCGACGCTCTCGGAGGCGGCGCGGAAGCTCCGCGACTACGCCCACGAGCTCGAGCACATGCGGGCCTCGGGCCTCGAGCTGTCCGCCCCGGTCGACGACGATTACGGCGTGGTTCGGCCCGGCGGGGCGCCGCTCGACGTCGGCGACGCCCAGGACGACGAGTGACTACGCAGCCGCGCCTCCACCTGCTCCCGCGTCCCGAGTCCGGCGACGCCGACCGCCTCGACGGCGAAGGAGGCTACCGCGTTCGCGAACCGCGTCGCCCCTTCGAGCTCCCGCCCCTCGGCCAGGGCAAGCGCCAGCCCGGCGCAGAACGCGTCCCCCGCGCCCGTCGGATCCACGACCTCCGCCGGGAAACCTGGGACGAGGACCTCCCGCCCGCCGCGTAGCACGATCGCCCCGCGCTCGGCCACGGTCACGATCACCGGAGCGGTCCGGGCCCAGTCGCGGGCAAGGTCGAGGTCGCCGTCGATGTCCTCTTCGCTCACGACGGCGACGCTGACGTGCTCGAGCACCTCGCTCGCCCCGTCCCAATCGCGGCGGCTGATGGCTCCGTCGGCGTCCCACGACCGGAGGTAGCCCTGGGCGGCGAGCACGCGCGGGACGCCGGCGTACGCCCCGAACAGGGAAGGGTCGAGCTCGTGTGCGATCGACGCGAGCACCACCGTACGCGCCTCGCGAAGCTCGCGCGGGATCGCTCCACCGTCGATGGCGCGGGCGCGCGCCTTGAGACGCAGCCGGCGGCGGCCGTCGACGTAGCGGAAGGCGAATGTGGTGGTGACGGCGCTCTCGAGCGCATGCAGCTCGATCCCGAGCTCAGCGCAACGCGCCGCGAGGCGATCCCGCTCATTTGGCCCGACGCGCGTCAGGAGCGCGACGCGGTCGCCGAGTCGCGCTGCCGCCGCGGCCGCGTACACCGCGGTGCCGCCGATGCGCCAGTCCGGCTCGCCCTCGAATTCGTCACGCGCGGCATGACCGATCGAGACGAGATCAAACATTGAAGAGCACGTGCATGATCTCGCCGTCCTTGATCGGGTACGTCTTCCCCTCGGTCCGCATGATCCCCTGCCTCTTCGCGTTGGCCTCGCTCCCCGCGCGCAGCAGCTCGTCCCAGCGGATCACTTCCGCGCGGATGAAGCCGCGCTCGAGGTCCGAGTGGATCGCGCCGGCCGCCTGCAGCGCCGGTGTGCCGCAGGGTACGGTCCATGCGCGGATCTCGTCGTCGCCGGTCGTGAAGAAGGAGCAGAGGCCGAGCAGCTCGTAGGTCGCGCGGATCAAGCGGTCGAGCGCCGGCTCGGCGAGCCCGAGCTCGGTGCGGAACGACGCGGCCTCGTCCGGCGGAAGGTCGGCGATCTCCGCCTCGAGCTTGGCCGAGACGGGGACGACCGCGCTCGCGCGGTGGGCCTTCGCGGCCTCGCGCACCGGCGCGATGATCCGCTCCGGCTGGGCGACGTCGGAGTCGTCCATGTTGACCGCCACGAGGACCGGCATGCGGGTCAGGAAGCGGAATCCGCGGATGGCCTTCTCCTCCTCCGGATCGAGGTCGAGATCGCGGAGAGGCCGTTCCTTGTCCAGCGCCGCCAACGCGCGCTGCAGCACCGCCCTCTCCCGCTCCTTCGCTTCGCGCTCCGGGCCTTTCGCGCCGCGCAGCTCCGGCTCGATGCGCTCGAGGCGTCTCTCGACCACGCCATGGTCGGCGAAGAGCAGCTCGAGCTCGACCATGGACAGATCGCGGACCGGGTCGATGGTGGTATCGACGTGCGGGACCGATGGGTCGGTGAACGCGCGCACGACGTGCACGATCGCGTCCGCCGTGCGCAGGTCGCCGAGCTTCTGCGCGGAGATCCCCTGTCCGGGTTTCTCCGCGTGCGCGAGGCCGAGGTCCCGGTACATGACCTCGGCGTGCGTGGTCTTCTTGGGACGATAGAGAGCGGCGAGGTCGTCGACCCGCCGATCGGGGACCTTCGCGACGCCGACGTTCGTCTCGGCGTCGGCGCCTGAGAACGCGCCGGTCGTCGCGTGCGCGCCGGTCAGGAGGTTGAAGAGCGTGGTCTTGCCGACGTACGGGAGACCGGTGATGGCCGAGACGACGTTCACGGCGGTAGCCGGGTCTCCTCGACCTCGGGCGGGCCCTCATGGAATATCGCCTGCGCGACGGCACGGAATCGCGCGACGGCCCCGGTGCAGAACACGCTGTGCTCGGAGCGTCTCCCGTCGCGCGAGAGCCGGTGAGACGCGAGCACCTCGCGGACGGCGAGCGCGGTCGTGGTCGCCGAGTCGACGACCCGCACGTCCCGGCCGGCGACCTTCTCGATGGCGGAACGCAGCAAGGGGTAGTGCGTGCAGCCGAGCAGGAGCGTGTCCACCACCGGTCGCACCACTCCGCCCTCGGTCAGCAACGGCTCCACGTATTCGCGCACGGCGGCATCGGCCTCCGGTGTGCCGGCCTTGCCGGCCTCGACGAGCGGCACGAGCTTGGGACAGGGCTGCTGAGCGACGTCGACCAGCGGATCGAGATCGCGCAGCGCGCGCACATAGGCGCCGCTGCGGACCGTCAGCGCGGTCGCGAGCACGCCGACGGCCCGGCGCGCCGTCGCGGTGAGGGCGGCCGCGGCTCCCGGCCGGATGACGCCGATGATGGGCACCCCGAATTCCTCGCGGACGGTCTCGAGCGCGACCGAGGTCGCCGTGTTGCACGCGATGACGATGAGCTTGCACTCCCGGCGGGCGAACCAGCGCATCGCCTCGCGTGTGAAGCCGAGCACCTCGGCGGGCTCCCGCGGCCCGTACGGCATCCGCGCCTCGTCGCCCAGATACATGGTGGATTCGTTCGGAAGCTGGCGGCGCAGCTCCCGGAGGACCGTCAGCCCGCCGACGCCCGAATCGAACAGGCCTATCGGCCGGTCGGCGGTCTCTCCCACCAGTGGAAGGCTAGCGGCGCTGCTGCTGGACGAGCGTGTTCGCGAGCGAGTC
This sequence comes from Candidatus Limnocylindria bacterium, assembly GCA_036002305.1. GTDB lineage: Bacteria > Chloroflexota > Limnocylindria > P2-11E > P2-11E > 3-1-20CM-2-70-9. The sequence continues at coordinate 58,854 of DASYTL010000035.1, read as the reverse complement.
GAGGGCCTTCGCGACGGCCGAGTTCGGCGACGAGATGACGAAAGGCTGCTGCTTGTTCAGGGACTCGCTCACGAGCTTCCAGTCCGTCGGGATCTCGGCGACCACCGGCAGGTTCAAGGTGTGCTCGATGCCGCCCTTCGACATTCCAGCCGCCGTGTCGGACTGGTTGACCACGAGGAGGATTGGCTTCTGCCCCTTGTACCCGAGGGCCTCGAACGTGTCGACCGCCGCGCGCGTGTTCGCGACCGAGGCCTGCATGTAGGTCACGACGAGGAGGATCACGTCCGCCGCGTCGAGCACGGCCAGGGCCTCGTCGCCGAGCTTCGACGGCGCATCGACGATGACGTAGTCATGATCTTCGGCGAGCAGCATCATCGCCGTGGCCACGTCGGGCGCGGCCATGAGCTCGGCCTCTTCGGGGCGCGGCGGACCGAGGAGCACCGCGATGCCGCTCGGTCCTTCCCAGAGCACCTCGGAGAGCGAGGTGCGCATGCCCTGTCCCGTCGGGAGGTCGACGATCGATCTCGTCGCGGGCGGCACCTGAAGAACGTGGCGCACGGATCCGAACTGCATCACACCATCCATGAGCGCGACGGAGTGGCCCCGCCGCCGGAGGATCGCAGCGAGGTTGACCGCGATCGTCGTCTTGCCCGATCCGCCCTTCGGCGAGAAGCAGACGATCATCCGTCCCTTGAGCCGGATGTCGCGCTTCCCCACGGCGAGCGCGGTCGCGAGCTCGTTCGCTCCGCCGGGCAGGACGAAAACGGCGTCGATCCCCTGATCGGGTTTGGGGTCGAGCGGCTTCTGCGGGACGGTCACGAGGACGATGCGCGTACCCGGGGACGCCGCGCGGACGCGCTTGGCGATGTCGAACGCGGTCGCCCGTCCCTGCAGGAGCGCGTCGATCATGACGACATCGGGCTTTTCCGTGGTGACCCGCGCGAGAGCGGGCTCGGGCTCCTTCTCGACGCCGACGAACTCGGTCTCTTTCTCGCGCGACAGCATCTGCTGAAGGTGCTGAGCCACCTGCGGCAGGTCTTCGATGAGCAGTACTCGCTTCATGCGGCGCGAGTGTATGTGGTCGAGGCGCGCCGGAGGGCCACCTGGGCTCCGGCGGCCGCGACCAGAGCGAGCGCGATGAACGAGACGCCCACGCCGGCCGTTATGCCTTGCCAGTACCACTCCGGGTACAGCCGGACGAGATTGCTCGTGGCCGGGTCGAACAGGAAGTTGCCCTGCGGGAAGAAGACCTGGTGGAACAGCAGGAACAGCGGCTCGAAGGCCAACACCGCGACGACACCGACGATCGCGACCAGCCCCGCGGCGAGCAGCGCGCCGTCGCGGACGACGCGCAGTGCCGCGCCGCGCCGCCGGCCGCGCCATACGCGGTACGCGGCGATGACCGCGGCGAGGCCGCCGATCAGCTCGGCGCCCGTGAAGACGTTCCGCACGTCGGCCATATGGCGGTACTCGTCGGATGAGAAGAGCGAGCAGGCCGGTCCGGGCGGAACGCCGGCAATGCCGATGACGTAGGCGACCCAGTGCCGATGCCACTCGAGCAGCCGCGAGAGATCCATCGCGAGCTCCGGGCCGCAGACGTCACGGGCCTCGGGCGGGGCCACGAACGTGGCGTGGGTGTTCCCCGTCGCGCTGGCGAGCATCGCGTACGCCCAGTCGCCGCTCCAGACCAGCGCGAGCGCCACCAGCCCGGCGAGGGCGAATGCGATCGCGAAGATCGCGACGTCGACCCCGTGCGACCTCACGCCGGCACGGCGCCGAGTCCTGGCCGATCCGGGAACACGAAGCGCCCGCTCTCGACAGTGACCGCGCGGTACGGATCGTCGGTGATGAGCAGGTTCCCGTCGAGGTCCGCCCATTCCACGGCCGGCGCGAGATGCGCGGCCGCCGCGATCGCGACGCTCGTCTCGGCAGCGCGGCATCCGAGCATGACCTTGAGCCCGCGCTCATGCGCCGCGGCGATCATCGCGCGGGCCGCAGCGACGCCGCCGCACTTCTGCAGCTTGACGTTGATCCCGTCGCAGGCGTCGGCGAGCCGCGGCACGTCGCTCGCGCGCACCGCCGCCTCGTCCACGACGATGGGCAGATCCGAATGCGCGCGCACGCGCCGAAGGCCATCGATGTCGTCGGGCGCGATCGGCTGCTCGACGAACTCGATCCCGAACGGCACGAGCCGCGCGATGCGCCCGGGTGCCTCGTCCGCCGTCCATGCCGCGTTCGGGTCGACCCGAATGGTGCCCGTGAAGCGCTCGCGGATCCCGGCCAGGATCGCGACGTCGTCGCCGTGTCCGAGCTTCACCTTGAGGATGGTGAATCCCCGCGCCGCGGCCTTCGCGGCGCGTTCGGCCATCACCTCCGGCTCGGCGATCCCGATCGTGAACGAGGTCGGCGGCGGCTCCGCGGGCGCGAGGCCCAGGAATGTGCGGAGCGGAACGCCCGCGGCCTGTGCCGCGCGATCGTGCGCGAGGACGTCGATCGCGCAGCAGGCCGCCCCGCCGTGCGGGAAGCGCGCGTCGAGGCGAATCGCGAGAAGGCCGAGATCGAGCTGGTCCTCGGGCAGGAGCTCGAGCGCGGCGCACACGTCACGCTCGACGGCCTCGGCGGTCTCCCCGAAGAACGCGTCCGGTACGCCCTCGCCGCGCGCGACGCGGTCGCCCTCGCGGAGCTCGGCCACCACCACCTTCTTGGTCGTGAACGTCGCGCGCGAGATCGCGAACGGGACGGCGAGATGGAGCTTAAGCGTCCGCACCTCCGCCTTCACGTCGGGACGGCCTTGCGGAGCGCGCGCGCGAGTCGATCCGCGCCGGCCGGCCCCTCGCGGATCGGGTCCGCGGCGGGCAGTCCGAGGTCTTGAACGACCGAGTCGATGGTCGCGCGGGCGAAGTCGTCGTCGAGCGTCGCCGTGTTGAGCGCGACGGCGACGACGCGCGCCGGCGGGTCGCCGGGCGGGCGCCGCCAGGACGCGGCGTCCTCGTAGATCCGCACGTACTCGCGGAGCGAACGAAGCGGCAGGTCGTGGTCGTACCCCTTGACGTTCAGGCGGGCCGCGTCGTGACAGAGGACCATGAGGCCGGGCGCGCTGCCATGGAGGAGACCGAGGGTGACCCCGGAGAACCCCGGGTGCGTGAGCGAACCCTGGCCCTCGACGATCACCCAGTCCGCTCGCGCGGCCGCCTCGCAGACCATGAGCTCGGCCGCGCCGGCGATGAAGTCGGCGACGACCGCGTCGACCGCGATGCCGCCGCCGGCGATCGCGATCCCGGTCTGGCCCGTCGCCACGAACTCGGCGCGCTCGCCCGCGCGGCGAAGCGCGGCGACGAGCTCGAGCGACGCGGTCATCTTCCCCACCGCGGCGTCGGTGCCGACGGTAAGGACGACCGTCGCGCCCTCGTGCGGCCGCCGGTGTCCCCCGATGGGCAGGTCCATCGGCGGCTCGCGCAGCTCGCGGACCATCGCGCCCCCGCGTGCGGCCGCGGCGGCGAGCGCCGGGTCGGCGAGCACCCGCTCGTGCAGCCCGTTCCAGACCGCGACCCCCCGCTCGAGCGCGCGCGCGAGGGCCTGCCGATAGGACTCCGGAATCCGTCCCCCCGCCGCGGCGGTGCCGATGAGGAGAACCGTCGCGCCGGCGGCGATGGCCTGATCGACGCTCGCGACCACGGGCACGCCCGCCCCGGCGCCGACGCATTCCGCCGCGTCACGGCCGGCCCGCGTGGAGTCGACGACGGCGACGACGGGGAACGGCGCGTAGCGCAGCACGCCGATGGCCGTCTTCGCCGTCGCGCCGCTGAACTGACCCTCCGCGAGGATCGCGACCTTCATGGTCCCCCGAGGTCCGGTCCCTGACGGAGGAACCGCCCGTGACGCTCGGGCGTGGTCTCTCCGGATTCGAGCGCGAGACCGCCGCCGACGATCACGTGCTCGACACCGACGGGATAGCGGTGCGGGTCGTCGTACGTGGCGGTGTCCATGACGCGCGCGGGATCGAACACGACGAGGTCCGCGCACGCGCCTTCGCGGACGATGCCGCGGTCGCGGAGGCGGAGCCGTGAAGCCGTGAGCGAGGTCATCTTGCGCACCGCGTCCTCGAGCGCGAGCAGTCGCCCGTCGCGGGCGTAGCGGCCGAGGACGCGCGGGAAGGTGCCGTACGACCGGGGATGCGGCTTCCCGAAGGAGAGCGGTCCGTAGGGCGCGTTCGCCCGCGAGTCGCTGCCGATGCACACCCAGCTCTTCGCCATGACGAGCCGGACGTCGTCCTCGCTCATCGAGTGGTGCACGATGTCAACCGCGCCGTCATGCTCGATGAGCGCGTCGCACGACCAGTCGAGCGGGTCGCGCCCGGCCGCCTCGGCGAGCTGCCGCACGCTCTTCCCGGCCCAATCCGGATGGTGCCGGGCGCGCGCGATGACGATGCGCTCCCAGGCCCGCCCGGTCTCGACCTCCTCGTCGCGGATGCGCGCGCGCACCGCGGGATCCCGCAGGCGCTCGCACATCTTCGCGGTGCCGCCCTCGTGCACCCAGTTCGGGATGGTGACCGCGAGGCCGGTCGACGACGCGGTGTACGGGTACTGGTCGGCGGTGACGTCGACGCCGCCGGACCGCGCACGCTCGATCAGAGCGGTCGACTCGCGGACCATTCCCCAGTTCTTCTGGCCCGACGCCTTGTGGTGCGACAGCTCCACGCGCACGCCCGACCGCCGGCCGATCTCGAGGTTCTCCCGGACCGCATCGAGCAGCTTCGCGCTCTCGTTGCGGATGTGGCTGGCGTAGAGCCCGCCACGCTCTCGCACCACCTCGCAGAGCGACGCGAGCTCGTCGGCCGTGGCGAAAGCGCTCGGCGGGTAGATGAGGCCCGAGGCGAGCCCGATCGCGCCCTCTTCCATCGATTTCGCGAGCAGCGCGCGCATCGCGGCGAGCTCGTCCTTCGTCGGCGCGCGGTCATCCGCGCCCATGACACAGGACCGCAGCGTTCCGTGTCCGACGAAGGAGCACACGTTGATCGCGGGCGCCACCCGATCGACGGCGTCCGCATACTCGCCGAAGGATCGCCACGTCCGCTGGACGTTGAGGCGCGACAGCTCGCGGTCGAGCTCCGCCTCCGCGAGGCCGCTGACCGGCGCGGACGAGCCGCCGCAGTTCCCGCAGACGACGAGCGTCACGCCCATGTGCAGCGCGCTCTCGAGCGCGTCATTGACGAACATCGCCTCGTCCGAGTGCGAGTGGATGTCGATGAAGCCCGGCGCGATGACCCGATCGCTCACGTCGAGCTCGCGCGCGCCGTCGGCCTCGAGGTCGCGGCCGATGGCCGAGATACGCCCGTCGCGCATCGCGACATCGGCCTGGCGCGCAGGCGCTCCGGTGCCGTCGATCACGCTTCCGCCGCGGAGGAGCAGGTCGTTCACGTGCGGCGCCGCTCTCGGCCCGTCCCGCGCTCCTTGCGCTTGGCGACGACCAGGAGCTTTCGCGAGGTCGGCCCGGCCGGATTGCCGTCGTAGTCGCCGTGAAGGGTCTCGATATGGAAGCCCGCCTCCGAGAAGAGCAGCTCGGCCTCGCGGCGGTACAGGTAATGGAGCGTCGCCGTCCCAGTGATCCGCCTCACCGTGCCGTCGTCCGCCGACTCGTCGTACCAGATCCGCTGGGTGACCCCGTCCACGTCCGCCCGGCTGGACGAGAACTTCCGGATGATTCGGCTGGTCTCGGGGTCGGTGCGCTCCCATTCGTCCACGACTCCGCCATCCAGGCCGACGACGACTTCGGGGTCGGGCTGAAAGACGTCGATGGCGACGCGCCCGCGCTCGCCGAGGTGCTCACGCACGCGCGCGAGGCACGCCCAGCGATCGTCGGGGCTCAGCATGAGGAACGAGTTGAAGGCCACGAAGATGAGCGCGAAGGCCTCATCGAAGGAGAACGCGCGCATGTCGCCTTCGACCCAGCGGACGTCGACGTTCGCCCGGCGCGCGCGGCGGTCCGCCCGCTCGAGCATCGCGGCGGACCGGTCCAGACCCACGACATGGTGGCCGTCCTGGGCGATCGGCACGGCGATTCGGCCGGTCCCGCACCCGAGCTCGAGAATCGGCCCACCGGTGCGCCGCGCGAGGCCGGAGAACCACTCGACGTCGGGACCGCCCTCCTGCGGCGCGTGGTCCAGGTCGTACAGGGCGGCGAGCCGCGCGGCGTCGCGCGGGTCCCGTTCGGCGCCCTGCCAGTCACGCGGCGTGGCCGTTGTGCGCCTCCTTCGCGCGCTTGAGCAGCGTCGCGTCGGTGAGCGCATCGAGCGCGGTCATCGCGAGGGCCTTCGCCGCAAGGCGCATGGTGTCGAGGGCTCGCGGCATCCTCGCCGCCTCCGTGAAAGCGATGGAGTGGCCGGGCACGGGGCCGTCGGTGATCGAAAGGAACGGATGGATGCCGGGCACGACGGTGGTCACGTTTCCCATGTCCGTCGAGCCATGCGTGTCGGCGGGGCGCCGAGGTCGCATCGTGCGCCCGAGCGTCTTCGCGTTCGCGGAGAACGCGTCGGCGAGCGGACGGTTGGTGTTCACGACCTCGCAGACCTCGCTCCACTCGGGTCGCAGCAGAGCGCCGGTCGCGACAGCCGCGCCCTCGAAGCACGCGAGGACCCGGCGCCGCAGCTCGGTGAGATAGGCGTTGTCGGGCGAGCGCACCATGAGCCTCGCGGCGGCACGGTCCGGGATGATGTTCGCGGCCTTCCCGCCGTCGGTGATGATCCCGTGAATCCGGGAGTCGCTGCGCACGAGCAGCCGGAGCGCGGAGAGCGCGTTCCAGCCCAGCACGAGTCCGTCGAGCGCGTTCACGCCCTCGTGCGGCTCAGCCGCGGCGTGCGCCGCCTTCCCGAGCAGCTCTACGTCGAGGTTGACCATCGCGAGCATCAGGGGATCGATCTCGTCGCGGTCGCCGGGGTGGTACATGAGCGCGGCGCCGACGTCCGCGAAGAGGCCCGCTTTGAGCAGATGCACCTTCCCATTGCCGCGTTCCTCGGCGGGACAGCCGATCACGCGCACTCGCCCGCGCGCGCCGTCGAGCGTCTCGCGCAGGGCGAGGAACGCGCCCACGGCCGCCGTGCCCATCAGGTTGTGACCGCAGGCGTGCCCAATGCCCGGCAGGGCGTCGTACTCACCGAGGATCGCGACGACCGGTCCGCCCGATCCCGCCTCGGCGACGAACGCGGTCTCGAGGCCGCCCGCGGCGCGACGCACGTCGACCTTCTCCGATGCCAGGTAGCCCGTCAGCGCGCTCGCGGCGAAGCGCTCCTCGAAGGCCAGTTCGGGTTGCGCGTGTATGGCGAGCGCGAGCCGGTCCAGCGCGTCCGCCCGCGCATCGACCCGCTCGGAGAGGCGCCTCTTCAGCGCCGCGACGTCCACAGGCGAAGCACTCCCTCGGTCGGAGGCTAACCCGAACGCGCCGCGGGGCGCGCGCTGCGCATCAAGACGAGCTCGGCGAGCGCGAAGCCCGCGACCACGAACCCCCCGGTCACGATCGTCAGGCCATCTATCGCCCGAAGCAGTCCGAGGGCGGCGACCGTCACCCCGAGCGCGAGACCTCTCCGGAGCGCCGGGCCACGCCGCGGCGTCCGTCGCCGCGGGCGGGCGTGGGCCGCGGCGCGCTCCTCTAGAGCGAGGCCGAGTGCCGCGGCGAGGCATCCGATCGCGGCAGCGACCCCGCATATCACCGCGCCGACGGCCATGTGCTCGCTCGGATCGCGCGTGATCACGACCAAGGCAGAGCCGGCGATCGCGGCGGCCGCGAGCAGCGCGAGAAGCTGCTTCGTCAGCGCTCCTCGGCCTCGCGCGTCGGGTCGAGTCGCAGCGGCAGCGCGACCTGCTCGCTGCCCGCGGCGATGGGGGCTTGCGCCAGCGACTCGATCGCGCCCGATGCGCGCGACAGCGCGCGGTCGGTCTCGTCGAACTTCTTCGTGGCGTTCTCGAGGTGGCGGCCGAGCTGGTCGTGCAGCTCGACGAAGCGCTCGAATTCACGGCGGACCGCCGACACCCCTTGCTGCAGCTCACGCGTGCGCTCTTGCATCGCCAGTCCGCGCGCCCCGAGCGCGATGACCTGCAGGTACGCGAGGAGCGTGTTCGGCGAGGCCGGGATCACGTTGCGGTCGGCGCAGTACGCGCGCAGATCGGGCTCCCCTTCCTCTTCGCGTAGCACCAGGTCGTAGTAGACGGACTCCGACGGGATGTACATCAGCGCGAAATCGATGGTGCCGTCCGCCGGCGACACGTAGCTGCCGACGGCGTCGACGTGACGCCTCACCTGCTGCAGGAAGGCGCGACGTTTCGTCCGGCGCTCGGCCTCGTCGGACGCGTTCGCGAGCGCCGTCCACGTCTCGTTCGGGAACTTCGCGTCGATGGGCACGATGCGGCCGGCGTAGCGGACGATCGCGTCCACACGCGAGCCGTCCTTGTACGTGAACTGGATCTCGTAGGCGGACGCCGGAAGCGCATCGTGAAGGAGGCGCTCGAGGAGAAGCTCGCCGAAGCCGCCGCGGGCCTTCGGCGCGCGGAGCAAGTCCTGGAGCGAGCCGATGTCCTTGGCGAGCTCGCCGATGCGCTGACCCTGCTCGGAGAGCGCGCCGAGCTGGCGGTGGAGATCGGTGAGCGTCCGCTGCGTCGTGCCGGCCTGCGTCACGAGCTGCTGCTCCGTGGCGCCGAGCGCGCGATGGAGCTCGCCGCGAAGCTCCTCGACCGAACGCGCGAGGAGCTGCACGTTGCCCTGCATCCCCACCTGCGCGGCCTGAAGCTGCGCGCCCAGTGCCTCACGCGAGGCGGCACCCCCATCGCTTTGCGGGCGCCGGACGAGCGTGAGGACCAGCGCGGCCAGCGCTGCCAGCGCGGCAACAGCCGCGAAGAGCACGAGAGGCGCCGCTCCGTCCATCGCGCGGATTGTCCGTTCCGCCGGTCGTTAGCACAAGTGTTCGAGCAGTTCTTTCCGTGGTCCAGCGCACGCTCGCGGCGCCGGGTGCCGGACGCTCTTTCCGCGGCCGTGCGCTACAACGTCCCGCCATGGACACCGGGCCGACCCGACCGCTCTCGTTCCGCGAATCGGCGATCTACGGCTGCGGGGCGCTCGGCGCGAACGCGGTCTACAGCTTCTTGAACCTGGCCGGCGGGCTCTACCTGGAGCGCTACCCGGCGGTGCCGACGTGGCTCGTCGGCCTTCTGTCGCAGGAGCGGTCACTCGCGGGAGCCTTCGTGCAACCAATTGTGGGCGCAGCCTCCGACCGCACGCGCACCCGGATCGGCCGCCGCAAGCCGTTCTTCATCGCGGGCGTGGCCCTGACGGCGGCCTCGCTCCTCTATCTTTCGGGATTCCCGCCGCTCGTACCGATGCTCATCGTGCTTGCGATCAACGCGTTCTTCCTCAACGTCGCCGTCGATCCCTACACCGCGCTCATGGCGGACATCGTCCCGCCCGGCCAGCGCGGCCGCGTCGGCACCGTGCTCGCGATCTTCAACATGCTCGGGCAGATCGGCGCGACGCTCCTTGGACTCTTCCTCTGGGATAGCTCGCCGCAGCTCGTCTTCGTGTTCACCGTCGTCATCCTCGTCGTCGCCTTCACCATCACCACGATCGGAGTCCACGAGCCCGCGTCGCCACCCGCGCCGACCGAGCCGGTCAAGCTCGACGTCCGGGGCTATGTCCGGGGTCTCCTCGCCCACCGCGAGCTCGCCAAGTACGTGGGCGCGGCCGCCGTGTTCTGGCTCGGCACCGGCGGCGTGCTGCCGTACCTCACGCGGTTCGGCGTCCACGAGCTCGGAACGAGCGAGGGCGAATCCTTTCAGCTGTTCCTCCCGGCGCTCGTGGGCACGATCATCGGCGCGATCCCGGCGGGGTTCGCGGCGGACCGGATCGGCAAGAAGCAGGTCATCGCGGCCGGGCTCGTCGCGTTCTCGCTCATCGCGCTCATCGGCTCGCAGGTTCGGACCGTCCCAGAAGCTCTGGTCGTGATGGGATTCATCGGACTCGCGAACGGGATCTGGACCGCGCTCAACGTTCCGCTCCTCGTCGACCTCGTCCCGCCGGAGCGTGCCGCCGAGATCACGGGCCTCGGGTCCGGCGTCTGGTCGCTGGCGCAGCCGGTTGGCGCCGTGTTCGCGGGCATCCTGATCGGCGGATTCGCGAGCTACCGCGCCTCGTTCATCGGGGCCAGCGCGCTCGTCTTCGTGAGCTTCCTGCTCCTCCTCACCGTTCGCGCCCCGCGCGTCGCGCACGTCGCCTAGAGGCGTCGTCGCGCACGGACGCCGCTGGGAACCGTTCCGCGCGCCGGTTGTATGGGGAGCAAGTGGCGCAAGGGCCATGCAGCCACGAGTTGGAGGAACGCATGCGGCGCATCTCGCTCGTCGCGGTCGGCACGCTCCTGGCGCTCGCCGCGCTCGCCGGCACGGCCCTCGCCAAGGAGGGAGCGATCACCAAGTTCGACCAGCTCCCGGCCGGCGGTTTCCACGCCGGTCAGACGTACACGCTCGGCTACACGATCCTCATGGACGGCGTCGAGCCATACAAGGCGGACACGACCGAGATCCTCGTCCGCAATGCCAACGGCAAAGCGCTCGCGTATCCCGGCATCGCCGACGGAAAGCCCGGCCACTACGTGGCGAAGGTCTTCTTCCCCATCGCGGGTAGCTGGACGATGCAGGTGACGCAGGGCTCGTTCTTCCCGCCCATAAACATGGGGACGATGACGGTCCTGGCGCCGGTCGCCCCCACGGTCGAATCGACGGCCGCCGCTCCGGGCACGAACCCGGCAAGCGACCCGCTCGCACCGGCCATCTCCGTCCTCGCGCTTCTCGTCGCCCTCGGCGGCGCGGTCCGCCTCGCGCAGCTCGCCCGCACGCATCGCCGTTTGACCGCCACCACCTAGCGCGAAAGGGAGCGGGGCCGAAATGCGCTGCTCCCTTTTTTGATTGCTGCGCCCGTCCGTGCGCAGAGACGCTCAGCCCGCCGGCACCGCCGACGCGGTCGCCGCTCGCGCCGTCAGCGAGCTGGGACAGATCTGGTGATAAGGGCACTGCTGGCAGGTGCGCAGACCTTTGGGGTTGGGCGCGAACTCTCGCGCGCGGATGCGCGTCGCGGTCGACCTCACCAGGGCGCGGACGGCGCTGATGCTTTCGTCGGTCGGCACGACCGCGCCGCGCTCGCCGCTCTCGAGGAAATGGAGCGCGGTCTGAACCGGACGCTCGCCGTAGACGCGCTCGTGGGCAAGCGCGTAAAGGCGCAGCTGCAGGCTCTCGTTGGCCGTGCGCTGCGCGCGGCCGCTCCCCTCTTCGTCGGCGCCGGCCTTGTAGTCGACGACCACCGCGCCGTTCGCCGTCCGGTCCACGCGATCCCACCGGCCGACCACTCGGTCATTGCCGAGCATGAAGCTGAAGCGCTGCTCTACGAGGTCGGGCGCGGGCTCGGCGCGCTCCTGCTCGTGGAAGCGGCGCAGCGACGCGAGCCCGGCCTGGAAACGCTCGCTCTCGTGAGCGGGGCTGATGAATCCCTCGGCGAGCCATGCCGCGCGAAAGACAGCCTGAAGGTCGTCGAGCGTGGGATCCTCGCCGTCGCGCTTGCGTCGCAGGAAATCCTTGACGGCCTCGTGGAGCGCGAGCCCGTACGTCATCTGCGGCGTCGGCAGGGTCGGGATCTGCAGCACGTGCTTGAAGCGGTAGAGCAGCGCGCACTTCTGATAGTCATCGATCGCCTCGTACGACACAGTGAGGACGTCGTCCGCTCCGAGCGCCGGGAGCGGCGCGTCGGCCTCGCTCGGCGGCCGCTGGAAGCGCTGGAGCTCCTCGAAGACCTGTAGGCGGGCGGTGAGCCGCGACGGCTCGCGACCGAGGGCCTCGCCGATGAAGCGGCTGGGGCGTGACGGCCGCTGGAAACCGTAGTCGATGGCGCTCGTGAAGGAGAAGCTGTCCTTCGCTCGCGTCATGGCCACGTACGCGAGCCGCCGTTCCTCGCCGATGTGGCGCTCGCGGTCCGGCGCGGGCAGCCGGGCCAGCGCGTCCGGGAGCCGGAAGGGATCCAGCCGGGCCTGGCCGGGCAGCCGCTCGTCGGTGGCATGGACGAGGAACACCAGACCGAACTCGAGGCCTTTTGCCTTATGGATGCTGAGCACGTTCACCTGCTCGCGCGAGGCCTCGAAATCGGCGGCCACCGGGTCGTCCCCCGCCTCGCGGAGCAGCTCGAGATGCGGAACGAAGAACGACGCGCGATCCGTGGACAGTGCGCGCCCGGCGCTCTGGACGAGGCGCAGGAACTTCGCGACGTTTCGAGCCTGCTCTTCGACGAGCGTCGAGTCGGGGTCGAGGTAGCGCGCGAGCAGCTTCGACCGCTCGAGAAACTCGAAGAGCAGCGCGGCCGTGGTGAGCTCCGCCGCGCTCGCCGCGTAGTGCGCGAGGTCCGCACAGAGATGCGCGGCCGCCGCGACGGCCTCATCCCGCGCGCCCGGGTTTCCCGCCGCGATCTCCTCGAACACGTCGCGCAGCGGCTTCTGCCGACGTCCGCTCCCTTCCATAGCGCGGGCGAGTTCGTCGGGCGGGAAGCCGTAGAGCGGCGAAACGGCGAGGTTGTAGACGTGCCGCGAGTCGGTCGGGAGCGCGACCGCCGAGAGGAACGAGATGAGGAGGCGAATCTCGGGCCGCTCGTACAGCTGGCCCCCGCCGGAGAAGTGCGTTGGGATCTGTCTTTGCGCAAGGGCGTGCAGGAACGGCGTCGCGTCGGCGTTGTTGCGGACCAGGATCGCGAACTCGCCGAAGCGTCGCTGCCGGCGAACCGCTTCGCGCGCGATCAACTCCGCGACCGCGTCCGCCTCTTCCACTCCGGTGACCCGCTGGAGGTGATCAATCTCGACGTCCTCGGTCGGCGGCCGGCCGCGAAGCCGCTTGTCGATGCCGATGGTCGCCTCAAGACGGTCAGGGTTCTTGGTGATGAGGCGATACGCGGCATCGAGCAGAGCCTGCGCCGAGCGGCGGTTCTCGATGAGCGTCGCCGTGGTGTGCTCCGGATACGCCTCGCGGAAGCGGTCGAAGTTCCGCAGCGTCCCGCCGCGCCACGCGAAGATCGACTGGTCGTCGTCGCCCACGACGGTGAGGTTGCGATGGGGCTCGGCCAGGCGGCGAAGCAGCTCGAACTGCGCGTCGTTCGTGTCCTGGAACTCGTCGACCAAGATGTAGCGGAACCGGCCTCGAAGGCGCGCCGCGGCGGCGGGATGCTCCCGTAACAGGCGCAGCGTGAGCGCGATCTGGTCGCCGAAATCGACCACCCCGTGCCGCTCCTTGATGCGCGTGTACGCCTCGTAGGCCGCGGCCAGCTCCTGATGTGCCTCGGCCTCGTCCCGCCGGACATCCGCGTCGAGCGAATCCCCCACCGCGTCGCGCATCGCCTGAGCGTGAGCGACGTACGCCTCAGGCGAGACGTCCTCGTCGCGCGCGCGGGCGAAAAGGTCGAGGAGCGCGCGTACATGAGCGAGCGGATCGCCCGCGGGACGGTAACGCTTCAGAGGCAGCGCGATGCCGCACTGCTGGCAGCCGTAGAGGTGCTCGCGGACGAGGATGACCTGCTCGGCCGGAGACAGCACGCGCAACTCGCCGGACCGGCCCAGCTCGAGGGCGAACTCGCGGAAGACCTCGTCGCCGAAACCGTGGAACGTGCGGATCACCGCGTCGTTCAGCCCGATCGGCGTGTTGATGTCGACTCTCTCCTGCATCTCCGCGGCGGCCCGCTCGGTGAAGGTGACCGCGAGGATCTCGTGCGGCCTGGCTGCGCCCGAGGTGATGAGGTGAACGATGCGCGCGGTCAAGACATGGGTCTTTCCGGTCCCCGCGCCGGCGACGACCAGAAGCGGACCCGCCCCGTGTTCGACGGCACGCCGCTGCTCCGCAACCAGGCCCTGGAGGATGTCCGGCCGGGGCTCGCCCAGGCGGAAGCTGAGCTGCTCGGTCACTGCCGATCGGACTCGCGGTGCTGGCCGCGATAGACCATGTGTTCTATTGTCGGGCTTGGGCCAGGCGCTCCGCAAGAGCGATGAGCGTGCGGACCGCGGGGCCTTGCGGGCCCTTCGGGGCCTGCGGGCGGTCCCGGTCGAACCAGAACGTGCCGGCGATGTCGAGGTGGGCCCATTCGGTCCCCTCCTCGACCGCCGAGTCGAGGAACGCGGCGGCCTTGATCGCCCCACCCTCCCTGCCGGCGCTGTTCCGGATATCGGCGACCTCTCCCTTTATCTCGTCACGGTAGTCGTCGGTGAGCGGCATTGGCCAGAGGCGATCGCCCGCCGCCGCGGCGGTCTCGCGGACGAGCTCGACGAACGACTCTGGTTTGCCGAAGAGACCGGTGAAATGGTTGCCGAGCGCGACGGTGATCGCGCCGGTAAGCGTGGCGACGTCGACGACGCGCTTCGCGCCCTCGCGCTGCGCGTAGGTGATGCCGTCGACGAGCACCAGACGGCCCTCGGCATCCGTGTTGATGACCTCGACCGTTTTGCCGCTCATCGCCATGAAGACGTCGCCCGGCTTCGTGGCGTGGCCGCCCGGAAGGTTCTCGGTACACGGCGCGACCCCGATGACGTTCATCTTGAGGCCCAGCTTGCCGATGGCCGCGAGCGCGGTGATGACCGAAGCGGCGCCGGTCATGTCGGCCTTCATCTGGTGCATGTTGTCGGCGGGCTTGATCGAGATGCCGCCTGAGTCGAAGGTGATCCCCTTCCCCACGAACGCCAGGTCGTAACCGTCCCCGCGTCGTCCCCTGTGCCGCATGACGATGAAGCGCGGGGGCTCGTGGCTGCCCTGCGCGACGGAAAGGAAGCTGTGCATCCCGAGCGCCCGGCAGCGCTCCGCGTCGAGGACCTCGCATCGCACGCCGGCATCCTTGGCGAGCGCCTTCGCCGTCTCCGCCATGATCGTCGGCGTCATGCGGTTGGCCGGCTCGTTCGCGAGTCGCCGCGCCTCGTTCGTGGCCTCGCCGACCGCGACGCCGCGATCGACCGCGCCGCGGACCGCCGTCTCGGTCACGAGGAGCACGGTGTCGATCACCGGCAGTCGGCGTTCCTCTTCTCGCGTGCGATGCACCTCGGGTCGCCACATCGCGTAGATCGCGCCCTCGACGGCCGCCTGGGCGGCGCGCTCTTCGCCGATCGCGTCGGGCGCGACGGCGATGGCGACTTTGCGCACAGACGATCGCCACAGCGCCCGGACCCCGGCGCTCGCGATGTTGCGTGCGCGCTCCGCGTCAAGCGTTCCCGGCTTCCCCGCTCCGACCAGCACGACGCGCGGCTCGCCGTGGATCGTGTTCACGCCGTAGAGCCGCGTGACGCCCTGCTCCGTCCTCTCGAGCCGTGCGATGTCGGCGCGCGTGGCGCGCGAGAGCCACGGCGGGGGCGGCGAGCCGGCGAAGAGCGGGACGACGATCGCGTCGACGCTCGGGATCTGGGACTGGCGGACCGGGCGGAACTTCACTGGGCGACCTTCTTTCGAGCGGTGAGCGTAGCGATGCGCTCCCGCGCCTGCTCCGGACTCACCACGAGGATCCGGTCGTCTCCGGCCCTCCGGGTCAGGCCGTGGTCGTCAAGGAGCTGGAGGAGCGGCAGCACATGCTTGCGGCTCGACCCGGTGAGATCGCGGGCGCGGGCGACGGTGATCGTCCGCTGCACCTCGAGCTCGGCGATCACCGCGTCCGCGAAGCGCGCGACCGCTTCCGGCAGGAACACCGCCTCGGTGCCGATGCGGATGAGGTCCCCGCGCTCGCCGAGTGCCGCCACGAGCTCTCGGTCGAGGCCGAATTCGGTCTCCAGCGCCGACGGCGATGGCGGCTGGAGCGGCTCCCGCGCGAGCGCCGTCCGCGCTCGGGCCCAGCACGCCTCCTGCGCCGGCGTGAGCGCCGCGACGTGGCTCGGAAGAGCGAGCGCGCTCCCGCGCTCGGCCACGCGACCCTCGCGCATGAGAAGCTCGGTGAGCGCGTTGAAGCGTTTCGGCGGGAGACCGAGCGACGAGCGAAGCTCCTCGCGCGGCGCGCCCGCGCGGAGCGGCGCGCGGCGGTGCGCCGCGGCCAGCGCCCGCTCGAGGTGGGTGGCGAAGGCCTCGAACCCCTCGCGGGCGACGAGCGCGTCGGCGAGCGCCACGACCCGCCCGTCCGCGACCAGCGCGGCCACCGCCGCGTCCCGCTCCGCCGCGTCGAGGCCGCTCCGCGCTCCGGCCTCCTCCGCCGTCCGCGGTACGTCCAGGGCGGCGAGCAAGCGCGAATCCGCGCTCGGGGCGGCGCGGCGCTCGAGCGTCGCGACGGACTCGCGCCGCCTGCGCAGCCGCTCGCCCGAGATGTCGGCGACCGTGCCGCCGCCGAGGGTCTCCGACGGCGACGGACGCCGGATCACGAAGCGGTCTCCGACCACCACCGCCAGGGGCTCGGCGAGACGCAGCTGCGCCCAGGCGGCGGCCCCGGGGTCCAAAGCGGACCCTTCGAGCAGCGAGACCTGCGCCATGACCTCGGCCGTGCCCGCGTGCACCTTGATCGCCTCGTTCTGCGCGAGGCCATCCGACGCCGCACGAAGCATCTCGATGCGCGCCGAGAGGACCGACGTCGCCCTGAGCGCGCCCGGCCGCGTCACGACCATCCCGCGGGCGAGGTCGTCCTTTTCTATCCCGCTGAGGTTCAGCGCCACGCGGCTTCCCGGGCGGGCGGCGTCGAGCGCGTGCTTATGCGTTTGGATCCCGCGGATGCGCGCGCGGCGTCCGCTCGGAAGGACCTCGACCTCGTCGCCGACCGTGAACGCGCCGTCTACCAGCGTCCCCGTCACGACCGTCCCGAACCCGGTGAGCGTGAAGGCGCGATCGATGGGCAGGCGTGGCCGGCCGAGATCGCGGCGCGGAGCCGAGGTCCCGAGCACCGCCCCGAGCGCGGCGACGAGCTCGTCGAGGCCGCGGCGCGCGAGCGCGGAGACCTCGACCTGTCGCGCGGCCGCGAGGGGCGTTCCCCGCAGCGACGCGGTGACGTCGCCGCGGGCGAGAGATGCCCATTCGTCGTCGACCAGATCGCGCTTCGTGAGCGCGACGACCCCTCGGTCGACGCCGAGGATCCCGAGGATCGCGAGATGCTCGCGGGTCTGCGGCATCACGCCTTCGTCCAGCGCGACGACGAGCAGCACCGCGTCGACCGGACCGACACCGGCGAGCATGTTGCGGATGAAGTCCTGGTGTCCCGGGACATCGACGACCCCCACGTCCGCGCCATCGGGAAGGCGCAGCCACGCGAAGCCGAGGTCGATGGTCATGCCGCGCTCGCGCTCTTCCCGGAGCCGGTCCGGATCGATGCCGGTCAGAGCGGTGATCAAGGTCGACTTCCCGTGGTCGACGTGGCCCGCGGTCGCGATGACCCGGATCGGGGGGCTCTGCCCCCCGGCCCCCGCGCTCTCGGCTACCTGCGGACCGCGATGCATTCGATCTCGACCTTCGCGCCGCGCGGGAGCGCGCCGACGGGGACCGTCGAGCGCGCCGGCCGGTGGCCGGCGAACTTGTCCGCGTACGCCTCGTTCATCGCCGCGAAGTCGGCGAGATCGGTGAGGAAGACGGTCGTCTTTGTCACCCGATCGAGCGAGGAGTCCGCCGAGGCGAGGATCGCCGCCAGGCTGTCGATCACGCGGCGGGTCTGGGCCCGGACGTCGCTCCCACCGACCAGCTCGCCGGACGCGGGGTCGAGCGCGATCTGGCCCGCGCAGAACACGAGGTCGCCCGCGACGATCGCCTGGCTATACGGACCGACCGGCGCGGGCGCGCGGTCCGTTCTGATGATGCGAAGGTCCATCTCCTCCCCCTTTCGCGAGCGCGCCGGCGACGGCGCGCACGAGGACGTCATCATCCTCGGGCAGAACGCTGCGCAGGTCGAGCGCCACGCGTTCTTCCACGATCCGCCCCACGACCGGCGGATCCGCGGCCCGGAGCGCGCGCGCGAGCTCGGCGGCGGGCGCGCCGCCGATCGCCGCCGCGAACGAAGGCTGGGTCTCCTCGGGAAGCGACCCGCCGCCGACCGTGGAGCGGGTTTCGATGACCTCCGCCGGTACTCCGCTCGCGGCGACCCGCGCGGCGAGCGCCTTGGCTCGGGCCGCGATCGAGCGCGGGGACGCGGCGATCATCCGCCAGACCGGGAGCTCCTCCTCCGCCCGCCCCTCGCGATAGATCTCGAGCGTCGCGATGAGCGCCGCGATGGTGAGCTTGTCCGGCCGGACCGCCCGCATGAGGGGATTCCCTCTGAGCGCCGCGATCGCCTCGGCGCGCCCGACCGCGATCCCGGCCTGCGGCCCGCCGAGCAGCTTGTCGCCGCTGAACGTGACGACGTCGGCACCCTCGCGCACCGCGTCGGCCACGGTCAGCTCCGCGCCGAGGCCGAAGCGCTTGGTGTCCAGGAACGTGCCGCTGCCGAGGTCGTGGATGAATGCGACGTTGTGCTCGCGCGCGAGCGCCGCGAGCTCTCGCCCCTCGGCCCGCGCCACGAACCCGGTGAGCTTGAAGTTGCTCGCGTGCACGCGAAGAATCGCGCCAGTCCGCTCCCCGATCGCTCCGGCGTAGTCGCGCGCATAGGTGCGGTTCGTGGTGCCCACCTCGACGAGCTTCGCGCCCGAGCGCCGAAGGACATCGGGGATGCGAAAGCCGCCACCGATCTCGACGAGCTCGCCGCGCGCGACGATGACCTCCCTGCGCGACGCGAGCGCGGCGAGCGCGAGGAGCACCGCGGCCGCGTTGTTGTTCGCGACGACGGCGTCCTCCGCGGCCGCCAGCTCCGCGAGCAGCCGCACCGCGTGACCGTGCCGCTCGCCGCGTTTCCCCGCGACGAGGTCGTACTCGAGGCTGACCGCGCCGGCCGCCTGCGCGATCGCGGTGAGCGCGCGCTGCGACAGCGGCGCGCGGCCGAGGTTCGTTTGCAGGATGACGCCGGTCGCATTGATGACGCGACGGAGCGTCGGCCGTTCACGCTCGGCCAGGAGGGCGCGCGTCTCGCTCGCGAAGGTGGCCGCGTCGCCGGCGCTCCGCGCCAGTCGCGCTCGCGCGAGGACCTCGCGCGCGGCCCGCACGAACCGCTCGCGGTCGACCTCGCTCGGCCTGCCCGCGCGCACCACCGCATCGACCGACGGAAGCGCGCGGCGCGCGTCCGCGCGCCTCACCGCGCGAGGACCTGGAGCGCGCCGGGACGCACGCGGATCGAGAGCCGCCTCACGCTCGTCGGCTCGCCGTCGAGCTGAGCAACGAGAGTCGTTTCGAGCTCGATCTCGACGACGCGCGCCTTCTTGAGGACGACCGCACGGCCATCCACGTGAGTCCCGCGGTAGAGCTTCCCGAGCGTGACGAGCGAGGCCCATCGTGAGAGATCGGCGGCGATGAGGACATCGAGCAAGCCGTCGTCGAGCGACGCCTGTGGCGCGACGTGCATGCCCGAGCCGAAATGCGTGCCGTTCGCGGCAACCACGGTGAGGAACGATCCGGCGCGCAGCTCGCCGTCGATCTGGACACGCATCGGCTGTGGCCGGTAGGTGGCGATCCCCACGAGGGATCCGACGAAGTACCCCAGCGTGTGGCCCGCCACGCGCGAGGTCGCCGCGATTCGCCGCGCGACGTGGCCGTCGATCCCTACGCCCGCCGCGTTCACGAAGATGCGTCCGTTCATCTCACCGACGTCGATCGCGCGGCGGCGCGCCCCGCGCAGGAAGCGCGGGACGTCGCGGGCCCTCTTTGGGTAGCCCAGAGCGCGTGCGAAGTCGTTGCCGGTGCCGATCGGGTAGAGAGCGAGCGTCGCCCCACTGCCCGCGATGCCGTTCGCGATCTCGTTCGCGGTCCCGTCACCGCCGGCCGCGACGATGAGACGGTAGCCGTCCGCCGCACCCTCGCGCGCGAGGCGCGCCGCCTCGTCCGGCGCCGGCGTCCGCACGACGTCGATGCGCATCCCCTGGCTGCGGAAGTCCGCGGCGATCCGGCGCGCGACGCGGTCGCCCGCGCCGTTTCCCGCGACGGGATTCACGATCGCGAGAGCACGCTCGTCCGCCAGCTTCGTCGCGCTCGTCACGCCCCCGCCGGTGCGAGCGCCTTGCGGATCGCGTCCTGCTCCTCGTCGGAGAGCGCGTGCTTCGATCGCCCGCCCTGGACCTGCTTGGCGAACACACGCGTATCGGTGCGACTGTGGAGGCTCGACAGCACCAGGCCGTTGCCGTCGGCGTCGAGGAGCGCGATCGCGAACGACTGATCGCCGCCGGTGTCCGCGAAGGGGTTGAAACGGACGACGCCGACCCGCTGGATGCTGTGCTGCGCCAGCCGCTCGAGCTCGTGGTGGAGGTTGTTCAGCGCCTCGACCCGCTCCACGACGTTGTCCAGCCTCCGGAACTGCTTGTCGAGCAGCTCATCGAGGCCCGCGCCATCGCCGTCGCCCATGAGCCGCTGGAGCCGGCGTCGCATGAGCACCTGCGCGCGCTGCAGCCAGGCGACCCATGCCGCGAGCAGCACGACCGCGACCCCGAGCGCCAGGGCGAGCGCGGAGAGCGTGCGCTCATCCAGCTGCATCGCGCCGGAGCATACGGGGTCCGTTATCCTCGTCCTCCCGTGGCGAAGAAGCATCGCGTACGCGCACGTTCCCGCCGGGCCGTCGAGGCGGCGCGGCGGGCCAGCGCGCCGCGCCCCATCGCCCCGGAGCGCGAGGCCGTGCGCCCGTCGCCGGGCCGGCCGCTGCGCTACGCATCGCGCAGCGGGACGTCCCACGCGATCGGGGCGCCGTCCGCGGCGCTTGAGCGCGCCGCGGCCTGGGAGCGCGGCTACGTCCTCAAGGATTTCCGCCGGATGACGATCGTCGTGATCGTGGCGCTCGGGCTGCTCGTGGCCAGCGGCCTCGTGCTCAACGTCTTCGAGCGCTGACGCCGGCACGGTCCCTGCGCGGCCTTGTCATGATGTTCGGCTACGTGGCGGCCGCGCTCGCCGGCGCCTTGCTCGCGCTCTTCGTCGACCGCCGCCGGAGCCGGCTCTCGTCGCGAAACGGCAGCGCCCGAGGTGCGGCCGCCACGAGAGCTCGACGACTGGACGCTCGCGCAGAAGGTGATGACCGAGCTCTTCCGTGATCGGCACATCCCCACGGGCGACGTCAACGTGAACGCGGAGAACGGCGTCGTCGTGGTGCGCGGCCAGGTGGAGGATCCGGCGATGATCGTGGAGATCGTGGCGCGCACGCGGCGCATCCGCGGCGTCGCGGAGGTCGAGAACCTCATGCATCTGCCCGGCGACAGCGTCCCACGCTCGTAAGCTCCCGCCGCGCGCTCTTCCTCTCGCTGCTTTTCGCGAGCGCGGCATGCGTGACGGCCGCGGCCGACAACGCCGCGGTCGAGCGCGCCTTCGCGGACCGCGCCTCGAACATCGAGGTCACCGCGAGCGGAACGGTGACCCGGACGCTTTCCGACGAGACCGGTCCGTCGGGCGCGCATCAGCGCTTCATCGTGCGTCTCGCCCGTTCCGCTCAGACGGTCCTCGTGCAGAACAACGTCACTGTCGGCCGGCGTGTCCCGGTCGCGGTCGGCGACGAGGTGATCGTGCACGGAGAATACGTGTGGAACGACCAGGGCGGACTGATCCACTTCACGCATCACGACCCCGACCACTCGCACGAGGACGGCTGGATCGAGCACAAGGGTGTGCGCTACGCCATGACGCGTCTAGAATGGTCGTCACCGGGGCGATTAGCACAGCTGGTTAGTGCGCACGGTTCACATCCGTGAGGTCGTTGGTTCGAATCCAACATCGCCCACACGCCGCCGGCGCTCACCAGCTGCTCGTGCCGCCCCCGCCTCCACCGCCCCCCGCGCCGCCGCCCGAGAACCCGCTCCCGCCGCTCGATCCGGGGGTGGCCGCGATGGCCGAGCCGAGGTTCGACGAGAAGCCTTCGAGCGACGACGAGAGCCGTCCCGAATCGAACGCGCCACTGCCGACGTACCACGCGGCGGTCTGAGCCGCGGTGTCGATGTCTTTGAACGCCCTCGCCCACCGCTCGACGCAGCCGAACACGATGGCGTACGGCAGGTACTCCGCGAAGATGTTCTCGCGCTCGGCGAAGCGCTGCCGCTCGGTCTCCGCGACCTCCATGTAGCGGCGGAAGCCGAGCGTCCGGCGGTGCACCTCCGCACCGGTGGAGGTCTTCGCCGGCATCACGCGCGCGACCGGCACGGCCACGAGACCGAGGGCCGCGACCGCCAGACCGACGAGCCCCGCGCCGGCGACCCGTCCGAGCAGCCAGGCAAGACCAAAGCCGGCGAGGATCGTGAGCACACCCAGTCCGGCGTAGGTCTGGCGCACGCGATCCGGCCGCGTCGCGAACTACCGGCGGTCCGCGGAGTCCCTGTAGAGCTGGCTCTGCGCGCGGCGCAGCGACGTCACGAAATGCGTGCGCAGCCCCGAGAGCTTCACGTCGGCCCCGCTCTCGAAGAGTCCGTCGTAGACGGTCTTCTCGTACGGCAGCAGCTGAGCGGTGCCCTTGCCGGTCGAGTGGAGCGTCCAGTCCTTCTTCGCGAAGAGCCCGGTGGAGGGCTCCTCGGTGATCGTCAGGTAGCCGCGGACGGCGAGGTCGACGATCGTCGCGGTGACGTCCTTGGTGTCGGCGCTCTCGTCCAGCAGCAGCCCGAGCTGCGCCGGACGCGACGTGTCGGGCGGCTCGTACTCGGGGACGATGGTCTCGCGCTCGCGGACGTCCCGGCCGACGGTGTACCAGCGCCAGAACAGGTACACCAGACCGCCGACCAGCACGAACACCCCGAGCGCGAGGAACGCGGGCTGCATCTCGAAGTAGCTCTGCGGGTCGTCGGTGTCGCGCTCGAAGAGCGGGGCGGGCTCGGCCACCGCGCCCTTGGCGAGCGCGACGACGACGGTGAGCTGCTCGCTCGCGCGCAGCGAACGCGTCGTGGCGAAGCTCGCGACCGTGGCGGTGCTCCCCGAGCGGCAGGGCTCGTCCGATCCGGTCACGCCCTGGAAGCAGGCCACGCGTTGGACGCCGCCCGGGGCCCGCACCGTCGCGGAGGTGCTGCGCGTCGGGACCTCGGACTGGTCGCCGGTCACGTTCCAGTTGAGCTCGTCGTGGTCGGGGAAGGGATTCAGCGCGCCGTAGAGGTCATAGGTGACCCGGTAGCTACGCGCGCCGGTCACGACCGCGTCCGGGTCGCCGATCTTGATCACCGCGTACGGACCCTCGTCGCTCGTCGTGTACGTGACGGGCCGAGCCTGCGCGTCGGTCACCGAGCGCACCGTCAGGCGGTAGACGCGGACCATTGGCCCCTCCGCCCGGAAGCGGACCGCGATCTTGCGGATGATCCCGTGTTTCTGCGCTGAGCCGAAATCCACGTCGACGGCCTCGACGACCCGGATCGACGCGTCGTTCTGGATCGTCATGTCCGCCGCGAAGCTCTGGATGACCCACGCCTCGTCCGCCGAGGCTGGCGCCGCGAGCAGCAGCGGCAGGCTCGCGACCGCGAGCAAGAGCGCGCGCACCGGTCGCATGGCGCCCTAGGGCGCGAGGAACGACGAGAAGAGCGTGGCGAGCCCCAGGAACGACAGGAAACCGCTCACGTCGGTGACCGTCGTGAGGAGGATCGAAGACGACTGAGCCGGATCCTGGCCGAACGCCTTCATGACCAGCGGTATCGCCGCCCCCGCGAGACCGGCGACCACCATCGCCATGACCATGGCCGTCCCGATCACGAGGGTCAGACCGGGTGACTGGCTCCAGATGAACACGCCGATCATGGTCGTCGCCGCGATCGCGAGGCCGTTCAGGATCCCGACACCGGCCTCCTTCGCGATGAGCCGCGGCCAGTGGGATACACGCACCTCGCGGAGCGCGAGCCCGCGCATGGTCACGGCGAGGGCCTGCATGCCGCTGTTCCCCGACTGACCGGCCACCACCGGCAGGAGGACGGCGAGCGCCGTGTACTTCGCGATGGTGCCTTCGAACAGTCCGACGACGAAGGCCGCGAGGAACGCGGTGGCGAGGTTGATCTCGAGCCAGGGGAGCCGCTGCCGCACGGCGAAGGACACTCGCGAGAGAGCGCGCTCCTCCTTGCTCACACCGACCATGGTCTGCATGCTCATGGTCGCCTCGGCCTCGGCCGCCGCGACCAGCGCGCGGTACCGGATCACGCCGACGAGACGCTGCTGCGCGTCCACGACAGGCAGCGTCGCCAGGCGCTGCTCCGTGAGGTAGGCGACGATCTCCTCACGGGTCGCGGTCGCCTGCACCCCGACGGGGTTGCCTCGGATGAGGTCCTTGAGCTTCGTCTCGGGCGTGGCGGTCGCGATCTCACCGAGGGGCACGGTGCCGACGAGCCGGCCCGAGGTGTCGGTGAGGTAGATCGCGCCGAGCTCCTTCTCTTTGAAGGTCCGCATCTTGCGAAGCGCGTCGTCGACCGTGGTCTCCGGCGTGAACGCCGTGATGCGCGGATCCATGAGCGCTCCCGCCGTGTCGAACGGATAGGTGAGGAGCTCGCGCACCTCCGAGGCGAAGCGCCGGGGCAGCCGGCTCAGCACCGCCTCGCGTTCGTTCGCCTCGAAGCTGGCGACTATGGGAGCGGCGCGCGCCGGATGCATCTGCCGCAGCGCGATCTTCGCCGCCTCAGCCGGCAGGTAGCGCAAGACCTCCGCCGCGACCCGCGGATTGAGCCGCTCGAGCAAATGCACCGCGGCTTCGGGACCCGCGTCGTGGACGATGTACGCGGTCTCCTCGGGGGCGCGCGCGTCGAGGAAGTGGGCGACCTCCTCGGGGTGGTGCCGCAGGAACTCGGCGTTCAGCGCGCGGCGCGCGTCGAGTTCGCTGGTCGCCGGCACATCCGCGGTGCCGGCGGCCTCGAGTGGGACCGACGCGATCGCCTCACTCACGCCCGCAGTATCGCCGAAAGGGCCGAGCGCTCGATGGTCTAAGCGGTGTCCGTGCGCCCGAGCGCGCGCGCAGACCGAGAACGTCCCGGCCTAGTGAACGACGATCGAGCTCGCCCCCGCGCTGATCGTGACCGTCACCCGATCGCGGGCCGAGGCATAGCCGCTCGTCTCGACGGCGTTCCCGCACGCCACGCATCCGCCGGCGCCGCCGCCGGTCCCCAGACGCGGGTTGTCGCTGCGCAGGGACAGGAGACCGCCGGTCGTCGTGAGCTTCGCCTCGACAGCGTCAGGCACGGTGACGACGATGTTCGACGCGCCGCCGTTGATCCTTAGGGCCACCTCACCCGTCGGCTTCGGCAACACGAGCCGCATCGCCGAGGCGCCCGTGTTGACGCGCGCATCGGTGACGCGCACGTCCGAGAGGTCGACGTCGAACTCGCCGGCCGCCGCGTTCATGTCGAAGGACGTCGGGACGTCGCTCGCGATCCGGACCTCGATCTCGGCCGGTGGCACGGTGCGGAACACGGCGATGTTCTCGGGGCCCACCTGGTCGATGGTGACCTGCACGCGGCTCGTCCCCGACGTGCGCACGCGCAGATCCGCGTTCGCGCTGTGCGCCTCGACGATCGCGGTGGCGCCGCCGGTGACGCGGTACGAGTTCGCGGCCCCCCCGTTGATCCGCAGGCTGAGCGCGGTCGCGCTCCCGCGCGGCACGGACGCGTCGGTCACGCCGGTTCCGCCGTCGTGGCTGAAGAAGATGAACCCGCCGACCCCGGGCGCGTACGCGACCAGCGCCAGGCCGGCGGCGATCACCAGGACCTCGGTGGCGAGCGTGGGGAGCGGCCAGCGCGGCGCGAACGCGATGTCGAGCCCGATGAGGATGAGCAGGAGCGGCCAGAGCCTCGCGAGCGCGAGCCACGACACGCCCGAGATGACCCCGAAGTTCTGCAGGAGGAAGACGAGGCCGATCGCGATCAGAAGGACCGGCCAGAAGACTCCGCGGCGGCGTGCGGTCACACGCGGACCCGCTGCATCAGCACGAGCACGCCGAGACCGATGAGCACGAGAGGCCAGATGTACTGCCACTGGACCGCGCGGAAGACTCCCGCGGTCCCGAGGAAGAACGCGATCCCCACCGCGATGAGCACGTATCCGAACAGCGTGCGGCGGCGCTCGTCCTCGGCCGCGCGCACGGCCGGATCGACGGGCGCGGGTGGGGTCGCGGGCGCGGTCGCCGCCGGATCGGCGCCGGATGCCCCGGCTGCCGCGCTCGTCGACGAGCCCGGGCCGAGCGGCGCCGGACGGCCCGGAAGTGGCATCAGGATCAGCAGGCCGATGTAGACGATGAGGAAAGCCCCCGCGGTGAAGATCGTGGCGAGCACGAAGAAGAAGCGAACGAGCGTCGCATCGATCTGTAGGTATTCGGCGATCCCGCCGCACACGCCACCGATGACCCGGTTGGTGGTGCTGCGCTCAAGACGTGGAGACTGCATGGACACGCTCCCTTCGTTGCGCGTATTCGTAGCCGATCGCGAGCGCGAGGGCGCCGAGCGCGGCGATGGGCACGCTCGGCTCCTGCGCGATCGCGAGCACAGTGCTTGCCGGGATCGCCAAGCGGGCGAGGGTCGCCGTTGCGGCGCCGAACGCATCGGTCACGAGGACCGGCGCCAGCGTCGAGAGCGCGACCGCGCCGAGTCCCAGAAGGACGGCGCCGGCCGCGCAGGCGACCGCCAGCGAGGTGATCGACGCTGCGGCGAGGGCCGACCGCCCGGCCGCGGCACGCGCCGCGATCGCGGCGACATCGAGGGGCGGCGGGAGCTCGGAGGCCTCGAGCCTGAGCGCGCGACGGAGCGTCGGCTCGTCGAAAAGCTCGCCGTCACGAGGGCCGTTCACGGCGCACCCTCGAGCGCCCGGCGCAGCAGGGCGCGACCGCGAAGCAGCTGCACGCCGACGGTCGACGCCGGCCGGCCCGTCACCTGCGCGATCTCGTCGACGGTGAGCTCGTTGAAGTAACGCAGGACGATGACCACGCGGTAGAGCTCGGGCAGGCCCGTGACCGCCGAGCGGATCCGCGCGCGGGATTCGCGCGCGATCGATTCCTGCTCCGGCACGGCCGCGGTATCCGGCACCGTGCTCGCCGCGTCGACGTCCGCCCGGTGCCGAAGCTCGCGAGCACGGGTGCGGATGTGCGAGATGGCCTCGTTCGTGGCGATACGGAGGAGCCAGTGACGGAGCGGGCGCGAGGGGTCGTAGCGGTCGAAGGCCCGATAGGCCTTGAGAAAGGTCGAGCTCGTGACATCGGGCGCCGCCTCGCGGTCGCCGGTGATCCGGAGGGCCACGCCGAAGACCTCGTCCTGGTGGTCGCGGACGGCCTCGGCGAACGTCACCGGCGCGGTCGTCGCCATCGCCGGCGAGAAGGACCGCAGCGCGACACTCGTTGCCACTCCTCTCCTGTACGCCAGGACGTGCGCTCCTATTTCAGCAGCCGCGCGAGCGCCGGAGCGGCGGAGGACGGCACGGAGAGGAGCTTGTCTCGGGAGAGGGCTCCCCGCTCGATCCGGACGTCGGCTGCGCGGACGCCGAGCGCGGATGCCACCACGGCCTGGACGGCTCGGTTCGCGGCCCCGCCCGCCGGCGCGGCCGTCACCCGGACGAGGACGCGGCCGGCGCGCCGCCCGTCCAGACGGTCGGAAGGCGCGCGGGGGATCACCCGAACCGGCAGGGAAAGCCGTGTCGGCACCGCGCTAGACGGCCGGCGGGAGGAGACGCAGGAGGACGAAGGTGACGACCTGGATCGCGAGCAGCGCGATGAGCGGCGAGAAGTCGACGCCCCCGAGGAGCGGCGTGAGGCGCCGCCAGGGCGCGACGAGCGGTTCGGTCACGTCCCACACGAGGTCGCCCACGAGCGGAAGCCGCGTGTCGGGAAGCCAGGTGAGGATCGTCCGCACGAAGAGCGCGAGCGTCAGCGCACCGGCGAGGACGTTGATGAATGCCTCGACGAAGACGATCAGCAGACATGGCGTGCACATCAGCGCGCGTTGCCGACGAGCAGCAGCAGGATCCGCTCTCCGACCTGGATGGCGAGGAGGGCGACGAGCGGCGAGAGGTCGAGCCCCCCGGCCAGCGGGAGCGCGCGGCGGATGGGCGAGAGCAGGGGCTCGCTGACGTTCCAGACGAACTCTCCGAGACGGAACGGCAGGCGCGCGTTTGGGATCCAGGAAGTGATCACGCGGACGAATATCGCCAGGGTGAGCGCCGTGGCGAGCGCGTCGATGAACGCGACGAGGAAGTCGAAGATCACCTAGGGGATGTCCAGACGGTAGCGCGACGGCGTCGGCCCGGTCTGCCCCTGATAGGAAGAGCCGAGCTCGGGCGACCCGTACGGGCGCTCCGCCGGGCTCGAGAGCGGGAAGAATGAGAGCTGGCCGATGCGCATGCCCGCGTACAGCGTGATCGGGATCGTGTTCACGTTCGAGAGCTCGAGGGTGATGTGCCCATCCCAGGCCGGGTCGATGAAGCCGGCCGTGCTATGGATGAGCAGACCGAGCCGGCCGAGCGAGCTCTTTCCCTCGACCCGCGAGACGATGTCGTCAGGCAGCCTGATGCGCTCGCGCGTCGAGCCGAGGACGAACTCGCCCGGATGGAGGATGAACGGAGTTCGTTCGGGCACCTCGACGAGCTCGGTCACGTCGTCGAGCGGGCGCGCGAGGTCGATGAAGGCATGACGGCTCGAGCGGAACACCCGGAAGCGATAGTCGAGCCGGATGTCGACGGAGGCCGGCTGCACGCACCGTGGGTCGAACGGATCGATCCCGATACGCCCCGCCGCGATGTGCGCGCGGATGTCGCGATCCGACAGGACCACGGGAACCGAGTATGGCCCGCTTCGGTCCCGCGCGGGCGAGCGCCGCGCGGTCCGACCCTACCGGCGACGGCGTCGTTGCTGCGCGGCGGCGACGGGCTCCGCGATCGGGAGCGCGATCTGCTCGGCGACGCGGCGGTCGCGCGCCTCCTGGCGACGGCGGACGAGCGAGGCGAGCTCGTCGTACAGCGCCTCGATGTCCTCTAGCCGCGAATAGACGATCTTGAACCGAAGGTAGCTGAGCGGGTCACGCTCGGCGAGGCGCTCGAGCACCATCTCTCCGATGCGCCCCGACGGGATCTCCGATGCGCCGCTCTGTCTCACGTTGGCCTCGAGATCGTCGATGAGCCGATCGATCTCGTCGCTCGAGAGGCCCTTCGAGGCCGCCTTGCCGATGGCGCTCGCCAGCTTGCGCCGGTCGAACTCCTGCCGGCTTCCGTCGCGCTTCAGGACCTGGATGCGCGCCGACTCGCTTCGCTCGAAGGTCGTGAAACGCTCCTCGCAGCGGTCGCACACCCGGCGCCGCCGGATGGACGCGCCGTCCTCCGCCTCACGCGAATCGATGACGCGCGTGTCTGGGTTGCCGCAGGCCGGGCAGCGCACGGACACAAGATATGGCCCGGGCGGCCACCAAATCTAGGCAACTATCCCCTTGACGGCGGTAGCCGAGGCCGCCGAGGTCCCGCTTTCGCAATCCGCACGCTGTATGGCCCGCCCGGTCGGACGGGTTGGACGAGCCGGTCGGCCAAATCGACGTGTAGGGCTGGTACGTCCGCCCAGGTGGGCTTGACGTGCGGAGGCAGGAACGGCGCAAGAGCGACGAGCGCGTCCTTCGTGGCGAGAAGCATCCCGGCGAATCCAGGAAGAATTGGAAAGAACGTTCCCTCGTCGGGCTCGCGCATCGCTACGTAAAAGGCGAAGTCGCACTCCACCTCCACGTCCGAGGGATGAGTGAAAGTCGCAAGTTCTGTGTTGTGTTCGAAGGTGCCGAGTCGCACGTCCATCGTCATCCTGGCTCCGGGATCGCCGGGCAGGACTATCAACTCGCCGCGTTCGTTCCGTCCTCGTCCCGCGCGCAGGTGGAAGTCATCGCTCGCACCGCCGAGCAAATGCAGCAGCCGATGGCGGTCGAAGCGAGCCAGATCGTGGAGCCGCAAAAGGCTGAGGCCGAATTCGTGTCCGTGGTACGGCTGCATCGTCTCGATGACTGCCTGAGCCTTATCGGGAAAGTAGGTCGCGACCTTGAAGGCGCCGCTATTCGGCGCGAACTTCCCGCTCCGGTCCTTTGCGAAGTAACCCTCCCGCTTCGCATAGATCGGGAAGGACGTATCCCGGTCTGCCTTATTTCCGGCAAGCCGCCACGCGAAATGATCCAAGGCGGACCGCGCGTTCTGCAGAAAGTCGCCAGCAATCGCAGCGACATAGGCGGGAATTTCCTGGCTGACCTCGACGCGATATTGAGTACGTTCAGGCTTTGCGTCTCGGATAACGCGATACGGGGAGCCATTCAGGAACGTCGTGACTTCCCCTTCGAGCGAATCGAGGTGCTCCTGCGCCCGCAGGAGCTTTATCAGAAACCCCTCATTGACGTGACGGAATTCATCCCTCATGAGGCATAGGATGGAGGCGAAATGGCTCGAAAGCAGGAGCCCCTCACGCGCAGGGGCGAGTTGTCCCAACGCACACGCATGGGCTTGGAAATTCCTGTTCCGTCCCGCGACGAGTTCTTTGGCGGCCTCAAACGGGCCGCTTCTACGCGCTCGGCTTCGGCTGCGAAGCGCGCGAAAGGAAAGCCTCGAACATCCCGCGCCCGGTAGCGTCACGGTTGTTGTAGCGAAACACGTACTCGTCCACGTAGGTCTGCAGGTGCTTCGTGGAGACCCCGTGGTACACGCCGCTGATCCCGCGCCGCAGGAGCGACCAAAACCCCTCGATGGTGTTCGTGTGAACGATGCCGTCCACGTAGATGCGGCGGGTGTGGTTGACGCGCTTGTGCTTGAACCCAACCTCGCCTATCCGGTCGTACCCGACGTACGTATCGGTGAACAGCGACGACTTGGGCAAGACGCGGACGTGGACCGACTCGGTTACCTGCGACGTGAAGGTGGCCGTGTCCGACTGCGGCAGGACTCGGGCGCGAATC
Source organism: Candidatus Limnocylindria bacterium (assembly GCA_036002305.1). Lineage (GTDB taxonomy): Bacteria > Chloroflexota > Limnocylindria > P2-11E > P2-11E > 3-1-20CM-2-70-9. The sequence goes on along the minus strand of DASYTL010000035.1, from coordinate 27,959 downwards.
TTCCCGATCTTGCCATCGCGCCCGCGCTGGACGAATCCGTGGACCGGCTGCTTGCCGACCCATCCGCCACCCTTGCCCTTCGGCTTTCCGTGGTTGCGCCACTTGGAGAGTCCACCGATAAACGCTTCGTCGGCCTCCACGATCTCGCCCTCGCCCCCGATGGGCGCATCATCCTGCACAAGCAGCGAACGAATCTGCTTGAACATGCGCCACGCCGTTTTGTAGGTGACGCCGAGTTCGCGTTCGAGCTGCTTTGCGGAGATGCCGCATCGCGTGCTCGCCATGAGGTAGATCGCGTAGAACCACAGGCGGAGCGACGTGGCCGAATCCTCGAAGATCGTTCCGACCATCGGGTGAACGCGGTGTCCGCAAAACTCGCAGGACCACGACGGGCGAGCCTTCTCCCGGTAGTGCTTGGTGATGCGCTGGCACTTCGGGCAGAGCACGCCGGACGGGTACCGGACCCGGAACAGGTAGTCGAGGCAGGCGGCGTCGTCCGGGAACTCCCGGTCGAACTCGAACAGGGTGAAGCGGGCCTCGGACGCCATCGAGCGGCGGGGATTGGCGCGGTCAACCTTCGACATGCTTATCTATATACCTCATGGCGGTACCGCCGTCAAGTAGATACACCCAACCATGCCCGACGTACCGGATCGTCAGGACTTGCAAACCCCAGATGTTGTGGCCTAATCCCTGCTCGGTCGGCTAGTGCGTTAAAGTGTGGGCCCGGAGGGATTTCGCAACCCTCAACCTGCGGGTTAACACTCCGCTGCTCTGGCACTGTTGAGCTACGGGCCCACGATCAGTCGTGGGGGAGTGACTTAGGGAACGACCTCCCTGGTCGCTCCCCCGCGTGCAGCCTACCGCCTTCTCCTTCCGATTTGTCAAGAACTAGGGGTCAACTGTGCAATCGGCACAACATGTGCCATACCGCCGTCAAGGGGATAGTTGCCCAAATCTAGTGTCTGACCGCCAACGGCGCCGGCGCTGAGCGCGCTCAGCGTCCCACGCCGGGCAGGAACAGCAAGATGACCAGCGCGAGCGGCGCGCCGAGCAGCCACGGCAGGATGAGGATCATCTCGTCACCTCCCTAGACACGTGTGGTGCGATCGCTCGCGGCCGGACCTGACGACGTGGTGGCGCCGCGCGTCCTGTGGCACGTGAAGCTCATCGGCTCGCCCGAGCCCATCCAGCCACCGACGACGCTTCCGGCGGGGCCCAGCAGCAGCGCGACGGCCACCGCCATCGCGCCGGTCGCGGCGTTCGGGTCCACCGCCTGCCCGGGCGTCGCCGGCACGCATCAGCTCCGGCCTTGTAGGAGCCGACCGCGGTGCCGATGGGGCCGAAGAGGACCACGGCGACGACTGACGCCAGCGCGCCAACCAGACCGCGTCCCAGAACACCGGCCACGCCGTCCACGCGTCGTCGTGGACGGGGTTGACTCTCGCGCGCATCCGCGACCACCTTCGCTTTTTTGGGCTCTTTGCGAGCGAGGGTGCAGCTTGAGTGCCAGCGTTCCAGCACGGCGGCGCTGCCGCCGCTCAGTTCAACGACGGCGCAGGAAGCTGGGGACCTCCAGATCATCGGGGTCGAACTTCTTGTGCTCCTCGGCCTTCGGTGTCGCGACCGGCATCGCCGGCGCGGCGACGGCCGACGCCGACGTCCGCTGCTCGACCGAGGGCGCCTGCCTCTTGTACATCGGGCCTTCGAGCTTGCGCAGCGGCCGGGCGTGGTCGAACCCGGTGGCGATGACCGAGATCTTCACCTCGCCGCCCATCCGCTCGTCAATGACCGCGCCGAAGATGATGTTCGCCTCTGGATCGGCCGCCGCGTGGATGATCTCCGCGGCCTCGTTCACTTCGAACAGCGTGAGGTCGGGCCCGCCGGTGATGGTGAACAGCACGCCTCGCGCGCCGTCGATGGACTGCTCGAGGAGCGGCGACATGATGGCCTGGCGCGCGGCCTCGGCCGCCCTCGTCTCGCCCGACCCGTGACCGATGCCCATGAGCGCCGAGCCCGCGCTCGTCATGATCGTCTTCACGTCGGCGAAATCGAGGTTGATCAGACCAGGCACCGTGATCAGATCGCTGATGCCCTGGACTCCCTGGCGCAGGACATCGTCGACGATGCGGAACGCGTCCACCATGCTGGTCCGCTTCTCGACGACCTGGAGCAGGCGATCGTTCGGGATGGTGATGAGGGTGTCCACCTTGTCGACGAGCTCGGCGATGCCCTGCTCGGCGATGAGCCGGCGCTTCGCGCCCTCGAAGCTGAAGGGCTTCGTGACGACGGCCACGGTCAGCGCGCCCACGTCCTTGGCGATCTCGGCGATGATCGGCGCGGCGCCGGTCCCGGTGCCACCGCCCATGCCCGCGGTGACGAAGACCATGTCGGCCTCTTTGAGCGCCTCGTAGAGCTTCTCGCTGTCGTCCTCAGCGGACTTGCGGCCGACCGTGGGGTCGGCGCCCGAGCCGAGGCCCTTGGTGACCTTGTCGCCGATGCGGATCTTGTGGGGTGCGTCGGAGAGGAGGAGCGCCTGGGCGTCGGTGTTCACCGCGATGAATTCGACCCCGAGGAGCTCGGCGCGGATCATCCGGTTGACCGCATTCGCGCCACCGCCGCCGACGCCGATGACCTTTATGAGCGCGAAGTTCTCGATATCGCTTCGGAGGGGCATGGGTAGGCCTCCATGTCGTCCATGCCGCTGCCCCTCCCCTAGCGGTGCGCTCATGGAGTTATTCAGTTCGTCTCGCTGGACTATAGCCCGCGAACTAAACGTTTGGCTACCGCGAATCGTCACTCGCCTCGTTCGACTTGTCGCGAGCCGCGGCGGTGTTCGCGACCTGGAGGATTTCCCTAGGGCATGAGTCCCTTGAAGATCTTTCCGATCCGCGTGGTGACCCCTTCGAGGGCGCGCGCGCTCGCCCGCTCGTCCTCGGATGGCCAGTTGCGGGCGCCCCAGAGCAGCAGCCCGCTCGCGGCGGCGTAGGGCGGCGTCGAGATCTGGTCGGTGAGGCCACCGAGGCCGGTCGGCCCGACGACCCGCGCGCTCATCCCGAGCTGGTCCCGCGCGGAGCGCGTCACGCCGGTGAGCTGCGAGCCTCCACCGGTCAGGACGAGCCCGGCCTGGAGGCGATTCGTGGCGCCGGCGGCCTCGATCTCGGCTCCGATGAACTTGAAGATCTCCGATACCCTCGACTCGACGATCTCGGCGATGTACCGGCGGGTCACGCCGTGGGAGACGTCCTCCCCGATCGACGTGACCTGGAGGACCTCGTCCGGATCGACTTCCAGGGGAACGGCCGATCCGTACCGGAACTTCACGCTCTCGGCGACGTCGGGGGTGACCCGCAGGATGATCCCGAGGTCCGCCGTGACGCTGCGGCCTCCCATCGGGATCGTCGCGCAGTGCGCGATCGATCCGTCCTGGAAGATCGCGACGTCAGTGGTGTCGCCGCCGACGTCGGCGAGGCAGACGCCGAGCTCGCGGTCCTCCTCGTTCAGGGTCGCCTCCGCCGTCGCGAGCTGGGCGAGGACCAGCTCGTCGATCTCGACGCCGGCGCGCTGCACGCACTTCGTCAGGTTCTGCACGCTCGTGGTCGACGCGGTCACGATGTGCGTCTCCACCTCAAGCCGGACCGCGCTCATGCCGATCGGGTCGCGGACGCCCTCCTGCCCGTCGACGACGTACCCCCTTGGGATGACGTGGAGGATCTCGCGGGTGTTCGGGATCGAAACGGCTCGCGCCGCCTCGATGGCCCGGATCGTGTCGGGCCGGTCGACATCGTGCCGCGACGACCCCGACACCGCGACCATGCCGCGCGAGTTCTGCGAGCCGATGTGGCTGCCGGAGATGCCCACGAACGCCGACCGCACCTTGAGCCCGGACAGGCGCTCGGCCGCGTCCACGGCGCTCGCGATCGACTGGACGGTGCGATCGATGTCGATGACCACGCCTTTGCGGAGACCATCCGAGGGCGCCTGCCCGATGCCGATGACGTCGATCGTGCCTCGGGCGGTCGTCTCCCCGATCAGCACACAGACCTTCGTCGTGCCGATATCGATGGCGACGAGCACGGGCTGCTCAGCCATGACTCACTCCGGCCGCGGTCCTCTCCTCACCGACCCACGCGGATTGTGCCACCGGCACTACAGGAAGTGGCGGCGGATGACCGCCACGTTCTGGAAGATGCGCCAGCCGAACGCGAAGAGCGCGACGAGGTAGAGGTCGATGCCCAGGCGGTCGCCCAGAAAGGTCAGGGCGGCCGCAAGCAGGGCGTTCGTGTAGAAACCCGAGAGGAAGATCCGGGTGTCGAAGTGGCCCTCGAGCTCGGCTCGCGCGGCACCGAGGAGCGAGTCGAGCGCGGCGAGGATGCCCACCGCCGTGTAGCGCGCCCACTCGATCGGGAGGTTGAAGCGGAGCGCGAGGCCGAGCAGCACCCCGGCGACGAGGCCGAGGAGCGGGAGGAGCACTAACGGGGACTGAAGACGATCGAGTCCGGAGTGCGCACGTCGACGTAGTCTAGCTTTCGCTGCTGGTTGTCCCGAAGGAATCTCCTGGCGTTCGCGATCTTCTCGTCGATGCGCTCGGCGCCCCCGAAACGGATCTCCCATCCGGCCGCCACGCGGAGGACGAGGCCGTTCGGGCCCGCCGTGAGGACGACCCGCGGCGCGGTCGCGTCCGGTCGCAGGTCCCCCGGGCCGAGGCCCGCGATCTTCACCGCCGCGTCGACGAGCGCGGGGTCGAGGCGATCCCCGGCCCGCCGCGCCTCGCGCTCGTCGGTGATGCGGACCTCGGGCGCGGCGCGCGGATCGATCGACGTGAAGATGACGCCGTCGCGGTCGACGAACCATTCCGTCCCGCCCGCGAGCCAGCGCCCGACCGCGCTGCGCTCGATAAGCACGATCCGCGCACGATCCGGGACGGTGATCTCGACGCGCGCGTCGCGGACCGCGGGGAGCGCGAGCAGCCGCTCGCGGGCGCGCGCGCCGCTCGCGAGGTACGTGGGCGCTCCGACGAGCGCGCTCGTCGTGACCGCGGAGTCGACCGTGACGTGATGCGTCCCTTCGACCGAGAGATCGCGGATGCGCCAGAACGGGGAGAGCGCGGACGCCGCGATCGCGGCGCCGCACATCACGGCGGTGAGGCCGGCGATCGCGCGATCGACATCCGCGAGGCTGAGGGCCCGCGAAGCACGGCGCGTCCTCGGGCGAGAGCGAGAGCTCAGCGCGCGCGCCGGCGCGCGTCCTCGAGGGCCCAGTCCACGAGGCGCGCGAGGAGATCGCCGAACTCGATGCCGGCCGCGCGCGCGGCCTTGGGGAGGAGGCTGTTCGCGGTCATGCCGGGGATGGTGTTGACCTCGAGGATGGCGAGGCGATCGCCCGACCACATGAAGTCCGCTCGCGACATGCCCCGGCAGCGCAGCGCGCGATGCGCCTGGAGCGCCGCGTCCTGCGCGCGCCTCGCGACCTCGGGCGGGATGTCCGCGGGGCAGATCTCCTCGCTCTCGCCCGCGTCGTACTTCGCGCTGTAGTCGAAGAAGGCGCGCTTCGTGACGATCTCGATCACCGGGAGCGGCGTGAGGTCGTCGTTCCCGATCACCGCGACGGTCAGCTCACGGCCACCGATGCGCTCCTCGACGAGCGCGCGGTCGTCGTAGCGCAGCGCGTCCCGGATCGCGTCCGCGAGCGCGTCGCCGCGCTCCACGATCGAAGCCCCGACGCTCGAGCCGCTGCCGACCGGCTTCACGAAGGCGGGCAAGCCCACGGACCGCGCCCGGTCGAGGTCCTCTTTCGAGGTGCCGCGGACCACGACACCGCGCGGGACGTCGAGGCCCGCGCCGGCGAGGACCTGCTTCGCGACCTCCTTGTCCATGGCGAGCGCGGACGCGAGCACCCCCGATCCCGTGTACGGCACGCCGATCGTGTCGAGCAGCCCCTGGATCCGGCCGTCCTCGCCCCAGGTGCCGTGGAGCGCGATGAGGACGACGTCGATCGGCTCCTCGTTCGCGATCACCCGCGTCGCCGGGACGAGCGCGCGCGATGCGCTCTCGATCTGCTTCTCGAGCCCCCGCGGCAGCTGGTGATCTGGATCGAGCCGTCCGCTGCCGGCGGCGAGCCGCCGCGCCAGCTCGCGCTGCGCCTCGCTGATCTGCGGGTTCCGCGTCATGAAGGCGAGCGGATCGAGGAGCACGACGTCGTACTTGTCTTTCGGCAGGCTGGCCGCGATCTGGGCGCCGGTCGCGAGCGAGATGTCGCGCTCAGCGGAGGCGCCGCCGGTCAGGACGCCGACGCGGATGCGAGTCGCGCTCACCAATCCCCCACCAGCTCGACCTCGGGCACGAGCTTCACGCCGAACCGCCGTGCGACCTCCTCCTGCACGATCGCCATGAGCGCGCGCACGTCGGCCGCGGTCGCATCGCCGACGTTGACGATGAAGTTCGCGTGCTTCGCGCTGACCATCGCGCCACCGACGGTCCTGCCCTTGAGCCCGGCCGCCTCGATCAGCCGGCCCGCGTGGTCGCCCGGTGGGTTGCGGAAGATCGAGCCGGTGTTGGGCTGGGCGAGGGGCTGCTTCTTGATGCGCTCGTTGGCCATCTCTTTGATGCGCCGGACCGCCGAGGCGCGGTCGCCCGGCTTCCCGCGGAACCGGGCCCGCACGGCGATGATGGGCGTGCCCTGCAGACTGCTCGTGCGGTACGCGTAGCCGAGCTCGCCGGCCTTCGCGGTCCAGGTATCGCCGTTCAGGTCCATCAGCTCGGCGTCCACGATCGCGTCCGCGGTCTCGCCTCCGAAAGCGCCGGCATTGCCGTGCACCGCGCCGCCGACGGTACCCGGGACGGTGGCCATCCACTCGAGACCTTCGATCCCCGCGCGTGCCGCGACGGCCGCGACATGCGCGAGCTCCGTGCCCGACGCCGCCGTGATCGTGTCGCCGTCGACACTCGACTCGCGCCAGGCGTTCTGCAGCACCACGCCGCGTATCCCGCGATCGGCGACGAGCAGGTTGGTGCCGCCGCCGAGCACGAACACGGGCAGCTCGTGCTGCCTCGCCACCCGGATCGCTCCGACGAGATCGCCCTCGCTCGCGACCCGCACGAAGAAATCGGCGGGACCGCCGATCCGGAGCGAGGTGTGCGGCGCGAGCGGCTCTCCGCGGACGCCGAACGGCGCGGCCATGGTCATACCGTCGCGCGCTCGCGGAGGAGCTCGAGGAGGCGAACGCCCGCCGGCCGGATGTCGCCCGCGCCGAGGACGAGCACGAGGTCTCCCGGGCGCGCGCGCTCGGCGAGGGCGCGCGCGCCGCTCTCGGCGTCCAGTACGTAGGCGGCGCCCGCGCGCGACGCGAGCTCCCGCGCGCCGCCGCGCTGGTCGGGCGCCTCGCGGGCCGAGCTGAAGGTCTCGGCGACGACGCGCTCGTCGGCCGTGCGCAGGGCCGCCACGAAGTCCTCGAAGAACGCCCGCAGGCGGCTCGGGGTGTGCGGCTGGAACAGGACCACGACGCGTCCGCTGTTGCGCGCGCGCATCGCGTCGATCGACGCTCGGATCTCCGTCGGGTGGTGCGCGTAGTCGTCGATGACCGTGATGCCATCGGCCGAGCCGAGCTCCTCGAGCCGGCGCTCGGTTCCCCCGAACGTGGCGAACGCCTGGGCCGCGGCGATCGCGGGCACGCCGAACGCGTCGGCGGCGGCGAGCGCTCCGGCGGCATTGCGCGCGTTGTGCGCGCCGGCGAGCCGCAGCGAGATCGGGACGGGGACGCCGAACGGCCCCGCGAGATGGAACGACACGCCGCCGGCCCCTTGCCTGAGATCGACCACCCGGTACCCGGCAGTCGAGGCCATGCCGTAAGTGGCGACCTGGCGTCCGGGCAGCTCGCGCTCGCCGCGCGCCGCGAGGCGCGCGGCCGCCGGTTCGTCGGCGCAGGCCACGAGCCAACCGCCGGGCACGATCCCGGCCACGAAGCGGACGAACGCCTCCTCGACGTCGGCGCGGGTCGGGAAGACGTCGATGTGGTCGTGCTCGACGTTCGTGACGAGCGCGACCTCGGGCTCGAGGGCGAGGAAGGCGCGGTCGTACTCGTCGGCCTCGATGACGAGGATGTCGCCGCCGCCGGCGTAGGCGTTCGTCCCGAGGTCCCGCAGCACCGCGCCGCAGATGAGCGATGGATCGAGCCCGCCCGCGCGAAGGGCGCTCCACGCGAGCGCCGAGGTCGTGCTCTTCCCGTGCGTGCCCGCCACCGCGACGACCCGCGTGCCCTTCGCGAGCTCGCGCCAGGCGTCTTCGCGTTTCCAGACGGGAATGCTCTTCGCCCGCGCCGCCGCGACCTCCGGATTCGCGTCGTCATACGCGCTCGAGCGGATCACCACGTCGGCGCCCTCGACGTTCGCCGCGGCGAACGACGACGCGACGGTCGCACCGTCCGCGGCGAGCGCCTCGGCGAGCGGCCAGCTCCCCCTGTCCGAGCCGCTCACGTCGTCTCCGCGCGCGAGGAGAAGGCGCGCGACCGCGGACATCCCCATGCCGCCGATGCCGACGACGTGGTACCTCATGCGCACCCGCCGAGCGCGCGGATCTCGTTCGCGATCGCGGTCGCCGCGTCGGGACGGCCGGCGGCTCGCGCCGCCTTGGCCATTCGTGACAGGCGCGCCCCGTCGTCGAGCAGTCCGGTGACCACCGCGACGAGGCGGTCCGCGTCGAGCTCGCTCTCGCGCAGCACGATCGCCGCACCCTTCTCCGCGACGTCGCGCGCGTTCGCCGTCTGGTGCGCGTCGGCCGCGGCGGCGAACGGCACGAGCACGAGCGGCACACCGAAGGCGAGCGGCTCGGCGATCGACGACGAGCTCGCGCGTCCGAGGACGAGATCGGCCGAGGCGAGTGCCGCGCCCATCTCCTCCCGCAGGAAGCCGTGGACCTGATAGCGCTCGCGGAGCTCGGCCGGGAGCGTGTCGCGCTTCGCGGCCGCCTGCGCCAGATGCGCGTTGCCGGTGTGGTGGATGAGGACGGTGCGCCGGAGCAGCCGCGGCAGCGCGCCCGACACCGCGTGGTTGATGACCGCCGATCCCTGGCTCCCGCCGGTCACGAAGACGACCGGCCCTTCGGCGGGCAGGCCGAGCTTTTCGCGGCCCGACGCGCGCGTCCATTGGAGAAGCGACCGGCGGATCGGATTGCCCGCGACGGTCGTGCGCGAGCGCGGGAGCGCGCGCAGCGATGCCTCGAACGTCGCGCCGATGCGCTGCGACCACCCCGCGAGCAGCCGGTTCACGCGGCCCGGAACGGCGTTCCCCTCCCAGATGTAGACGGGCACGCGCGCGGCACGGGCCGCGAGCACGATCGGCAACGACACCAGCCCGCCGGTCGTGCAGCAGACGTCGGGCCGGAAACGCACGATCTGGATGAACGCGTCGGCGGCGGCGATCGGCATCACGAAGGCTCGCGTGACCAGCGAGAAGCGCGAGTCGGGATCGCGCAGCGAGGGCATCGCGGTCGCGTGGAACGGGATCCCGGCAGCGGGCACGAGGTCAGCCTCGAGCTCGCCCCGACCACCGATGAACAGGAAGCGGACCTCGGCGTCCGCCTCGCGCAGCGCCTGGGCGATCGCGAGCAGCGGGCTGACGTGCCCGCCCGTCCCGCCACCGACGAGGAGCACGCGGCACGCTCTCGCGGGGCTCGCTTCGCGCTCGGCCAACGTTCAGGAGGATACCGACGGCGATGAGCCCGACACAGAGCGAGCTGCCGCCGTACGAGATGAAGGGAAGCGTGATGCCGGTAATCGGCACCAGGCTCGCGACCACCGCCATGTTCACCCACGCCTGGAAGGCGAGCCAGACCGTGACGCCGATCGCGAGCAGCGCGCCGGCCGCGTCCTCGGCGCGAAGCGCGATGCGCACCCCCCGGAAGGCCAGCACCAGGAAGAGCAGGGCCACGACGAGCGCTCCCGCGAGCCCGAGTTCGTCGCCGACGACGGCGAAGATCGCGTCCGTGTACGGGTGCGGGAGGTAGCCGAACTTCTCACGCCCCGCGCCGAGACCTTCGCCGAACGGGCCGCCGAGCGCGAGCGCATAGAGGGTTTGGATCGTCTGGAAGCCGGCGTCGCGCGGGGACTTCCAGGGATCGATGAAGGTCGTCAGGCGCTCGTAGCGCTCCGGATTGACGACCGCGAGGGCCAGCACCGCCACCGCGGTGAGCGCGCCGAGCGCGGCGAACATCGCGAGACGTGCGCCCGCCGCGAAGAGCATCGACAGGGCGACGACGACGATGACGATCGCCGTGCCGAGATCGGGCTCCGCCACGACGAGGCCCACGACGGCCCCGGTGATCAGGACGAACGGAACGATGACCCGCCACGTCCTGACCTGCTCGCGGTGCGCGCCGAGCCAGGTCGCGAGGTACAGGATCAGGGCGAGCTTCGCCAGCTCGGCGGGCTGAAGCCCCGCGACGCCGAAGCGCAGCCAGCGGGTCGCCCCACCCGCGGCGACGCCTACCCCGGGGATGAGCACCGCGATCAGCAGGAGGATGGCGAGCAGGAGCAGCGGGACCGCCACGAATCGCAGGCGGCGGTAGTCGACGCGCGCGGCGACGAACATCGCGGCCAGGCCGAGCGCCGCCCACGCCGACTGCTGCGCGAGGAAGGTGCTCGGGTCGTCGAAGGCGTCGAGCGCGGTGATGCCGCTCGCGCTGTACACCATCGCGAGCCCCACGAGCAGGAGCACGAGGACGATCGCCACGAGCGGAAGGTCGTACGTGGTGGTCCGCGCGAATCGCGGCCTCACGCCGACATCGCCTTCACGATCGCGCTGAAGCGCTCGCCACGCTCGTCGGCCGAGCCGAACATGTCGAACGACGCGCAGGCCGGCGAGAGCAACACCACGTCGCCCGGCCGCGCGATATCGCGCGCGCCGGCGACGGCGTCCTCGAGCGTCGGCGCGCGCCGTACGGTGAGCTTTCCGTCGCGGTCCGCCGCGGTGATCGCCGCGGCTATCTCGTCGGCGTCCCGGCCGATCAGGACGGCGCCGCGCCCGCGCTCGACGAGGCCGCGCGCGAGCGCGGTGAAGTCGGCGTTCTTGCAGACGCCACCCAGGATCACGACCGCCGGGCGCTCGTATGCGGCGAGCGCCGAGAGCGTGGCCGCGGGCGTCGTCGCGGCCGAGTCGTTGACCCAGAGCACTCCGTCCTTCTCGGCGACCGTCTCGAGGCGGCGCGGCACGCCCTCGAATTCGCGCAGCACGGCTCCGATGGCGTCCGCCGGGATGTCGAACACGTCGCCGACGATCGCCGAGGCGAGCGCGTTCGCGACGTTGTGGCGGCCCGGCACCTTGAGCTCGCTCGCGGCGCAGAGCACTGCGCGACGGTCGCCGGAGACCAGGGTCAGGCGACCGTTCTCATCAAGGTACGCGCCGTGCTTGGGCCGGAGCGAGAGCGAGAAACCACGGACTTCGGACGCCGCTCCGGTGTGGAGCAGAACGGTCGCCGGATCGTCGAGGTTCAGGACCGCGACGTCGCGCGACCCCTGCCAGGCGACGATGTTCCGCTTCGCCGCGATGTACGCGTCGCGGGTCCCGTGATGGTCGAGGTGGTCCTCGAGGACATTCGTGATCACCGCGACCTGCGGGCTGTGCCCGATCGTCTCGAGCTGGAAGCTCGACAGCTCGAGCACCACGATGTCGTCCGGGGTGAGCGACTCCGCGAGGTGGAGCGGCGCGCCCGTCCCGATGTTTCCGCCGACCACCACGTGCCGGCGACCACGCGACAGCACGCGCTCGATGAGCGTCGTCGTGGTGGTCTTCCCCTTCGTCCCGGTGATCCCGACGATCGTGGCGGGGCACAGCCGGAAGAAGAGCGCCATCTCGGTCATCACCGGTACGTCCCGCTCCAGGGCGCGCAAAAGCGTCGGCGACCGCGGGCGTATACCGGGGATCACGAACACGAAGTCAGGGTCGGCGAGCGCCTTGTCGTCGCTCGAGGGCCCGAGAACGAGCTCGACGCTCGTGCGCAGATCGCCAAGGCGCCCGATGCCCTCGGCGAGCTCCTCCTCAGGCAACCGGTCGGCGATCGTGACGTGCGCGCCCTTCCCCACGAGGAAGCGGGCGAGCCCCACCGTCGTTCGGCCCTTCCCGAGGCCGATGATGGTGACCCGGCGCCCGCGGAACTCCTCGGCGGTGATGTCGGGGTCGAACACCACGCTCATGCCGGACGTCCGATGAAGCCGAGCTGCGTGCCATATCGCCCGTCGGCGTCTCGACCCCGGTACGACCAGAGGTCGTGCCCGCCGCTCCGCGTGCAGATGCCCGCGACCTCGATCGACTCCACGCCAAGATCGCGGACCTGCGCCACGTTCGCGGACCAGAGGTCGAGGACGATCGTCCCGCCCTGTCCCTCGCGCAGGTGCGCCCCCTGTCCGCTCGCGCGGAGCTCCTCCGCACGCGACGCGTCGATCGCGTAGCAGCAGGGTCCGATCGATGGCCCGAGCGAGGCGACGAGCCCTGACGCGCGCGAGCCCGCCCCGACCATCGCGCGGACGAGCCCCTGCGCGACGCGGAGGCGCGTGCCTTGCCAGCCGGCGTGCGCGACCCCGATGCGCCCCGACGACGGATCGGCGACCAGGATCGGCACGCAGTCCGCCGCGGCCACGCCGAGCAGCACGCCCGCGCGTTCGGTCCACATCGCGTCGGCCTGCGGCCACGGCTCGGTCGCGCCCTCGACGCGCGCCACCGCGTTCCCGTGCACCTGGCGAACGCGCGCGACGGCTTCGAAGCCGAGCCGTCGCGCGAGCGCTTCGCGGTTGCGCGACTGCTCGTCGAGCGGGAAGACCGACCCCGCCATGCTCCCCTGCGCGCGCGTGGTGAAACCGGCGACGAATCCCCGCCCCTCGAGCGAGGGCGAGCGCAGCATCTCGTCGCGCAGGATCCAGCCGGGGGGTGCGAGAGGGGTGGAACCCCCATCGAGTGTCACTGGATCGGTGTCGCGAACGCGAGGATCGCGGCGACGATCCCGGCGAGCGCGCCAATGAGCCAGAACCGGATGGTCACCTTCTCCTCGGGCCAGCCGATCAGCTCGAAGTGGTTGTGGAGGGGCGACATCCGGAAGATCCGCTTCCCGCGCAGCTTGAAGCTGCCGACCTGGAGGACCACCGAGATCGTCTCGGCGACGAAGATGATCCCCGCGACCGGGAGCAGCAGGACGAAGCCGGTCGTGAGCGCGCAGCACGCGAGCGTCGCGCCGATCGCCAGCGCGCCGGTGTCGCCCATGATGAACTCGGCCGGATGCACGTTGAACCAGAGGAACGCGAGCAGGGCTCCGACCATCGCGGCACAGAACACGACGAGCCACGGGTAGTCGCGGGCGTTCGCGATCAGCGCGAACGAGAGGAATGCGAAGACGCTCGTGCCGCCGGCGAGGCCGTCCATCCCGTCGGTGAGGTTCACACCGTTCGACATCGCCACGATGGCGAACAGCGCAAGGACGACGAAGACCGCACCACCGATCACCCACTCGCCGACGAGTGGGACGAGGATGCCCGTGACGCCGAAGTGGCGTTGGATGTAGACGGCCGCGGCGAGCCCGACGATCGTCTGCCAGACGAGCTTGTGGCGCCCGCGAATCCCGAAGCCGTAGGTGACGTTGACCCAGTCGTCGATCGCGCCGAGCGCGCCGACGGCGACGAGCGCGCCGATCGGCACGATCGTCTGCGGAACGAAGTCGTCGCGGTCCGCCTGCGGAAGGAGCAACAGCACGAACAGCCAGAGGCCTGCGACGACCAGGATGAAGAGCGCGCCGCCCATCGTGGGGATCCCCTGCTTGGCGAAGTCGCGGCTCGGCCCCTCGCGACGGATGTTCTGGCCGATCCGGAGGCGCCGAAGCAGCCGGATGTACGGGCCGCCGAAGACGAGACCGAGCAGGAACGCCGAGAGCAGCACCCCGAGAGACAGGATCGCGGTGTGCATCAGGCCGCCGCCGCGGGCCGCGCGAGAGCGTCGGCGAGACGATCGAGCTCGAGCGAATGCGACCCCTTCACGAGCACCGTGTCGCCGCGGCGCAGGATCCGTCGCAGCAGCACCAGGGCCTCGCCCGCCTCCGTTGCCGTGTGCGTGTCGCGCATCCCCGCGGCGCGCGCGGCGCTCACGATCGTGCGCGCGAGCTCGCCGATGCCGACGAGCACATCCGCCTGCTTCGCGGCCTCACGCCCGATCGCCTCGTGCGCGTCCGCAGACAGCGCGCCGAGCTCGAGCATGTCCCCGAGCACCGCGACGCGCCGGGTCCCGACCGAGCCCAGGACCTCGAGCGCCGCCATCATCGCCGCCGGGCTCGCGTTGTAGGAGTCGTCGATGACGACGCGCTCCGCGGTCCGGCGCACGTTCATGCGGTGGGCCGGTGCCTCCATCGCGGAGAGCGCGATCGCGGCTTCGTCCATCGGGACGCCGAGCGCCGTCGCCGCGCCGAGCGCGGCGAGCGCCGAGGTCACCAGGTGCCGGCCGGGCAGGGGGATCCGTACATCGACGCTCCGGTCGCCGTCACGCGCCACGAAGCGAAGCCCTTCGATGCCGTTCGCGCGGACGTCGGTCGCGCGGAGCGTAGCGTCCACGGACTCTCCGAACAGGACGACGCGCGCGCTGGTGCGGGGCGCGAGCGCCCGGACCCGCGGATCGTCGGCGTTGAGCAGTGCGACCCCGTCGGCGGGCAGCGCCTCGATCAGCTCGGCCTTCCCCGACGCGATCGCTTCGAGGCTCGGCGTACGTGAGTAGTGGACCGGCACCTCCGGGACGCGGGTGATGATCCCGACGCGCGGGCGCACCAGCCGGCAGAGGTCGGCGATCTCGCCCGGCACGTAGAAGCCGATCTCGATCACCGCGACCTCGTGGCTCGGCTCGATTCCGAGGAACGTCAGCGGGACGCCGATCTCGTTGTTGAACGAAGCGGCGGTTCGCAGCACGCGATAACGCGCTCCGAGCGCGGCCGCCGCCGCCTCCTTGGTCGTCGTCTTCCCCACATTCCCGGTGATACCAACGGCCGGGATGGGATGCGCGTCGCGCAGCGCCTCGGCGAGGCGGCGGAGCGCGTGGGGCACCCGAGCGACCTGGACGACGAGCGCCTCCGCGGGCAGGTCGGGAACGGGCCGCTCCACGACCGCCGCGCGCGCGCCGTGCGCGAAGGCGTCGGCGACGAAGTCATGGCCGTCGCGACGATCGCGTAGCGCGAAGAACACGGTGCCCGGCTCTGCGATGCGGGAGTCGAACGCGCCACCGACGAAGCGTTCGTTCTCGCGCGGGCTGCCGTGTATCACCCATCCACCCGTCGCGCGGAGCATCTCCTCGAGGGTGAACACGTTCCGCCGAATGGTACCGAGCGTCAGGGCCGATCCGGCTGCACGCGCGCGTAGCGCAGCGCGTCGGTGGCGATCCCCTTGAACGCGGCCATCGCCGGTAGGGTCCCGAGGAGCTTGGACTGCGGCCGCTCGAGGACGACCACGACCACCATGCGCGGATCCTCGGCCGGCACGAAGCCCGCGAAGGAAGAGATGTACGCGTCGTCGGCGTAGCGGCCATCGTCGCTCGGGATCTGCGCCGTGCCGGTCTTCCCCGCGACGCTGTAGCGAGCGAGCGCGGCGGCATTCGCGATCCCGTCGTCGACCGTCGCGGTGAGCATCCCGCGGAGCGTCGCCGACGTCTCGGCCGAGATGACCCGACGCAGCGCGACCGGCGCGGTGCGGTGCTCCCCATCCGCATCGCGCCGGCTCGCCACGACGTAGGGCCGGTAGAGGGTCCCGCCGTTCGCGATCGCCGCGTAGGCGGACGCGAGCTGCAGCGGGGTGACCGACACACCCTGACCGAAGCTGATGGTGCCGAGGTCCACGGGGTACCACTCGGCCAGAGGACGCACGCTGCCCGTCGTCTCGGCGGCGAGATCGACACCGCTTCGCTCGCCGAACCCGAATGCCCGAAGGTACGCGTACAGGTCGGGGGCGCCAAGCTTGCTCGCGACGAACACGGCACCGGCGTTCTGCGATCGCGCCAGGATCTGCGTCACGTTCGTCGGTCCATAGACCTTGCCCTGCGCGTTCGACAGCCTTCGTCCGCCGATGACCGCGTAGCCCACATCGTCGTAGGTGGTCTTCGGCGTGACCGCGCCCTTGTCGAGCGCCGCGGCGATGGTGATCGCCTTCAACGTCGAGCCGGGCTCGTACGTCCACGAGATCGCGCGATCGCGGAGCGACTCCGCATTGGCGCTCGCGACCCGCGCCGGGTCGTAGGTCGGCGACGAAGCGATCGCGAGCACCGCCCCGTCCCGCGGGTCGAGGACCACGACGGTGCCGCCCGTCGCCCTCTCCCGCTGGATCGCCGCGGCGAGCTCACGTTCGGCCGCGGTCTGCACCGCGAGATCGACCGTGAGCACGAGATCCTCGCCGTGCCTCGCGGGCACGCCGGTGCGGACGCCAAGCGCGAGCTCGCGGTTCGCGGGATCGCGCTCGACGACCAGGCGGCCGGGCGCTCCATGAAGGACGTCCTCGTAGCGCCCCTCGACGCCGTACTGCCCGAGGCCATCGTCGTTGACGAAGCCCAGGAGCTGGGCGGCGATGGATCCGTTGGGATAGAGCCGCTTCGGCTCCTTTTCGAACCCGAGGCCCTTGATGCCCAGCGCCGCGACGCGAGCCGCGGTCTCCTCGGGGAGGCGGCGCCGCAGGAAAAGCCACTCGGCGCCGCTGTCCAGGACGGCGCGGATCACGGCCGCGCGCTCGCCGAGGATCGGGGCGAGGGCGCCCGCCGCAGCCTCGCGGTCCGCGATGAGCCCCGGGATCGCGTAGAGCGAGCGCAGCTCGACCGTCGTCGCGAGGATCGCGCCGGCGCGATCGCGTATGACGCCGCGCTGCGCGGGGACCACGAGGTCGGTCCGCACCTGATCGGTGGCGCGGCTCAGCAGGTCGCCACGCCCGAAGGTCTGCCAGTAGGCGAGGCGCGCCGAGAGGACGAGCGTTGCCACCGCGAAGAACGCGAAGAGGACCCGAAGGCGCGCGCGCGAAACCGTCGCCGTCACCGATCACCTCGCTCGAGCCTCGTGTTCACGGGTGCCCGCTCCCCGCCGACACCCGTTCCCGTCAGCGTTTGGCCGCGATGGCCTCCGCGGGAACGACCTTGATCGTCGCCGCGCGGACGAGCCCCAGGCGCTGCGCCTCGGCCTCCACGCGCGCGGGCGAGTCGAGCCGCGCGCTCTCGATCTCGAGGAGCGCGTTCTGCCGGCGCAGCTCGTCGCGGCGCGCCTCGAGGCGCTGCGCCTCGTAGCCCGCCGCGGACACGGCTGTCGCCTGCCCCAGGTACAGGAGGACGAGCAGGAAGCACGCGACAACGACACCGCTCACGAGGAGGAACGACCGGATCTCCCATCCGGTGGCGATCGCCTGGCGACGGCGCTCCGCGGGGCGATGGACGGCCTGACGGCGGGGACGGTGGCGCACGCGCCGCACTTGCGGCGCGCGCACGGCCTGCGCAAGCGTCACCGCAGGCGCTCTGCGATCCGAAGGGCCGCGCTGCGGGCGCGCGGGTTGCGGTCGACCTCCGCCGAGGCCGCGCGAAGCGGCCGCCGGGTAACGACACGCAAGCCCGCGCGATGCCCGCAGACGCAGGTGGGGAGGTGGGGAGGACAGATGCAGTCGCGCGATTCGCGCGTGAAGAAGCGCTTCACGATGCGGTCCTCGAGCGAATGGAACGAGATGACGGCGAGACGGCCGCCCGGGCGAAGCACCCGCATCGCCGCGGCGAGACCCGCTTCGAGATTGGCGAGCTCGTCGTTCACCGCGATCCGTAGCGCCTGGAAGACGCGCGTCGCGGGGTCGATGCCGCGCGGCCTCCGCGTCTTCACGCCCGCCACGAAACGACCGAGCTCGTCGGCCGTCTCGAAGGGCGCTTTGGCGCGGCGACGGACGATCGCTCCCGCGACGCGCGCCGCCTCCGGCTCCTCGCCGTACTCGGCGAAGACGCGACGAAGGTCCTTCTCACTCCATGCGTTCACGATGTCGCCCGCCGCGATCCCAGCGTCCGGGTCGGCACGCATGTCCAGCGGGCCTGCCGAGCGGAAGCTGAAGCCTCGCTTCTCGTCGGCGAGCTGGATGGACGAGAGGCCGAGATCCAGGACGATGCCGTCGACCGGACCGAAGCCGTGCGCGACGGCCACGTCGTCGAGAACCGCGAAGTTCTCGCGAGCGAGGATCGCGCGATCACCGAAGCGCGCGAGCTCGGAAGCGGCCGCGGCGAGCGCGGCGGGGTCGCGGTCGATCCCGAGGAGTCGTCCGGTCGGCGCGCTCCGTTCGAGGATCGCGGCGGCATGGCCCCCAGCGCCGACCGTCCCGTCGAGATAGCGGCCGTCTTCACGCGGAGCAAGCCCGGCGAGTATCTCGGCCAGAAGAACCGGCTCATGAAGCCGCGCGCTCCCACGACTAGATCCCGAGGTCCCGGAGGTCGTTCGGGATCCCGCTCTGGACCCTGGCGAGCTCGGCGCGCCAGCGTCCGGGCTCCCAGACCTCGAGGTGGTCGAGGTTGCCGATGACGACCGCTTCGGCCCCGAGCGACGCGTACTCGCGGAGGTGCGCCGGGATGACGACCCGCCCTTGCCCGTCCGGGTCCGCTTCATGGGCCCCAGCCAGGATGAAGTGGCGGAAACGCGATACGGCCGGGTCGGTTCGGGGGCGCTTTCCGATCTCGGCGTTCAGGGCGGCCCATTCCGGCGATGGGAATACGGCTAGGCATTCCCCTATCCAACGCGTCACGACCGCTCCTTCTTTGAAGCGGCCACGGAACTTGGCCGGGATGGCGAGCCGACCCTTCTCGTCCAGCGAGTGGGCGAATTCCCCGGCGAAATAGCCTTCCAGGTACCCTTCCAAGTCCGGGAGACGGTTCCCCACCGTCCCCCACTACTCACCACGCGGCGGGTAAGTTACACCCCGGCGTGCCCCTGTCAATAGCCGCGAGAGAAATAGATAGGGATGCCGGGCGCGGGGCGACGCTCGGGGGGCCGCGCGCTCGCCCGTGCCACCCGCCGGTCGATCGCCTACGGGCCTTCGATTAGGTCGGCCTCACTCTTTCGACGACGTCTTCCAGGGCGCGCCCGGCGCGCTCCAGTGGAGAGAGCGGGCGTACGCCGTCGTGGGCGCCGAACCACTCGAGGACCGAGGCGCCCCAGGTGAAGCCGCCGCCGAAGGCGACGAGCAGCACCTTGTCACCCCGTCGGAGCCGCCCGGTCGCCTCGGCCTCGCAGATGGCGATGGGGATCGAGGCGGCGGACGTGTTCCCGTACCGCTGGATGTTCACGAAGACCTTCTCCGGCGGGAACCGGAGGCGCTTGGCCACGCCGTCGATGATCCGCACGTTGGCCTGGTGCGGGATGAGGATGTCGATGTCGTCGAGCGTGAGGCCCGCCTCGGCGATGGCCTCCTCGGCGGCGTCGGCCATCGACTTCACGGCGAGCTTGAAGACCTCGCCGCCGGCCATCGTGATGAAGTGCTGACCCCGTTCGATCGTCTCGGCCGATGCCGGACGCTTTGAGCCGCCGGCCTGGACCATCAGCATCTCGCCCTTCGACCCGTCCCCGTGCAGCACCGTGGACTCGATCCCGACCGACGCGTTCGACGCCTCGAGGACCGCCGCGCCCGCGCCGTCGCCGAACAGCACGCAGGTGGTGCGGTCCTTCCAGTTCAGAAGGCGCGAGAGCCGCTCGGCTCCGATGACCAGTGCGTTCTCGACGGCGCCCGAGACGATCATGCCCCGCGCGATCGCGAGCGCTGAGATGAAGCTCGTGCACGCGGCCTCGACGTCGAAGGCTCCGGCGCGGGTCGCGCCGATCTCCGACTGCACGATGCAGGCCGTCGCCGGGAAGAGATAGTCCGGCGAGCAGGTGCCCACGATCACGAGCTGCACGTCCTGCGCGCGGAGCCGCGCCTTGTCCAGCGCGGCACGGGCGGCGCGGACCGACATGAACGAGGTCGTCTCCTCATCGGCGGCGATACGGCGCTCCTTGATCCCGGTGCGGCTGGTGATCCACTCGTCGGACGTGTCGACGATGCGCTCGAGCTCCTTGTTGGTCATCACGCGCGAAGGCGCATAGAAGCCCCAGCCGGTGATGAGCGCGTTCTTCGCCATCTAGGAGCGGTCGGGCTCTATCTCAACCTTGTCGCGGTGGGCAAGCAGCGTGTGGACGTCGCCGCGATAGCTCTCGAGGAACTCATGCGCGTCTATCACCTCGTCCGCGCTGACCGCGGGGCGGCGAGGCCGCTCGGGCTCTTCCTTGACCGGGCTCACCGCGGTGCGCTGCTCGTCGACGACGACCAGGAGCTTGAAGGCCGTCTGGCACTTGGTGCACGTGACCCGCACGATCCAGGCGCTCTCGAGCTTGCCGAGCACCCGGATGTCCGACCGCGAGTGATTCGCGCCGCAGACGCTGCAGTCGTAGTCCTTCGCGTGGTCGCGGAGGAAGCGCAGGATATTCACCGCGGCCCGAGCATACCCGTTTCGTTCACGCCGAGGCCCGTGTGCCAGGCGAGGAACCCGTACTGGTCGGCGAGGTCGTCCACCTGCTTGTCGAGCGGCTTCCCGATGCCATGTCCGGCGTCGCGATCGACCCGCAGCAAGACCACGGATTCGGGGTCCTCGGTCTGGGCCTGCAGCAGCGCGGCCATCTTCCGGGCGTGCATCGGATCGACCCGGCTGTCGCCCCCCGCGCTGGTGAAGAGCACCGGCGGGTAGCGCACGCCGGCACGCACGTTGTGGTACGGCGAGTACGAGCGCAGCCACGCGAACTGCTCCGGATCCTCAGCGGAGCCGTACTCGGCGATCCAGAACCGCGCGATCCGAAAATTCTGATAGCGAAGCATGTCAAGAAGCGGCACGGCGCAATAGACCGCGGCGAAGAGCTCGGGCTTTTGCGTGAGCGCCGCGCCGACGAGGAGTCCGCCGTTCGATCCGCCGGAGATCGCGAGGTTCTCGGCTCGGGTCCATCCGGCGTCAACGAGATGCTCGGCCGCCGCGTGGAAGTCGTCGAAGACGTTCTGCTTGTTGGCGAGCATGCCCGCGCGGTGCCAGCGCTCGCCGTACTCGCCCCCGCCGCGAAGGTTCGGCAGCGCGAAAAGCCCGCCGGCCTCGACCCATGCGGCCGCGCCCGCGTAGTACGCCGGCGTGCGTGAGACGTTGAATCCGCCGTATCCGGTGAGGAGTGTCGGCACTCGGCCGGGTCGCAGGTCCTTGCGGTGGACGAGGAACATCGAGATCGACGTCCCGTCCCGCGAGGGATACGTCGCCTGCTCGACGACGATGCTCGCGGGGTCGAGGCCGCGCGGCATCCGCAGGCGGACCGCCTCGCGCGCGGCGCCCGTGCGGGCATCGGCCAGGAAGGCGATCGGCGGCTGCGTGAACGACTGGAACGTGTAGCCGATCGTGACGCCGGTGTGCTCGGCCTCGACGAGCTCCGTCGCGCCGAGGGCCGGCAAGGCGATCTCGCGCTCGTCTCCGCCGGCGAGGTCGTACGTCGCGAGACGGGACGTCGCGCGTACGAGCCGCAGGACGGCGACGCGATCACGCGTGCGCTCGAACCCCTGGATGACGTGCTCGCCCTCACCGATCACGGTGTCCCATCGCCCGCTTCCCGGCGCGTCGCAGGCGGCGAAGACGATCCGATAGTTCGGCGCCTCGAGGTTCGTGCGCAGCCAGATCCGCCCTTCGAGCGGAAGCCTTCGGCGATCGCATCCTCTCCCTCCATCACCGTGACAAGGCCGCGCCCGGGGCGGTGGCGGTCGAGCAGGTAGAGATCCGTCCTGGCCCAGCCCTGGTACGCCGTGAACAGCGCCCATCGGCCGTCGGGAGAGGTCGCGACGGTCACGATGTCCTCTTTCGGACGGCCCTCGCCGAACACCAGCTCGTCCCGCGCCGGGTCGTCGCCCAACCGGTGGTACCGCACCCGCCGGTAGTAGTTCTCGTCTCCCGGCGGCACCGCGCCCGGCGCGGGATGCGCGGTGTAGAAGAAGCCGTCATCGACCCACGCGACCGTCGAGCGCTGAGTGTGAGGAATGCGGTCCGAGAGCTCCTTCCCTGTCGCGGTCTCGATCACGTGAAGGGTCGAGAGTTCGTCGCCGCCGCGCGAAAGGCCGTAGGCGACGTACATCGCGTCCGTTGAGGGGTAGTACCAGTCGAGCGTCATGAGGCCAGACGCGTCGAGCGCGTTTGGATCGACGAGCTCGCGATCGGGAGCATCGAGGCGATCGCGAACGTAAAGCACCGCCTGCTTCTGCTCACCCTCGCGTCGGGTGTGGAAGACACGGCCAGCGACGGGCGTGGGCGTCGACAGCAGCCCCACGGCGAGGAGCTCCCGGAGCCGGCGCGCGAAATGCGCTCGCTGCGGCAGCGCGTCGAGCACGGAGCGGGTCCGCGCGTTCTGGTCGTCGCTCCACTTCCGGACGCGCTCCGACGCGTCTTCCTCGAGCCAGCGGTACGGGTCGGCGATGGCCTGCCCATGCAGCAGATCGACGACGTCGTCGCGGGGCGCGTGTGGAGCAGCGGGAAGCGGCACGCTCCTAGCCTACCGAGACGGCGGCCGCGCTCAGACCGGCTTGAGGAACGCGATCCCTCCCGGGATTTGGCGGTAGCCCATGGTCTCGTTGAGGTGCAGGATCGGATCGTTCGCGGCATCGTTCCCGGTGCGCACGCGGTCGACGCCGAGCGCGATGGCCTGCGCGACCGTCTCGCACTTGAGCGCGCGGGCCACCCCGCGCCCGCGAACGGACCGCGCCGTCGCCGTCCAATTCGTGCCCACCACCCCGCGGACCGGCGGATAGTCCAGCACCGAGACGCCGACGACCTCCTCGCCGATGCGCGCGATCCAGAACCGGTCGCGATGACACTCTGGAGCGTTCACCCACCGCTCGTAGATCGCAATCGGCTCGGGAACGCGCGGGACCGTGGTCGGTGTGTCCGCGCCGGCCTCCTCCGACAACCGCCAGACCTTCTCGATCACCGCCGGATCGGGGTCCTCGGCGAGGGCGATGACGCGTATGCCCTGCTCCCGCATGCGCTCCCGCGAGGCCTCGGTCATGGCGAGGAGCCGCTCGCGGTTCGCGACGAGGTCGAGCTCCCAGCGCCGGCTCCGCCGGTCCTCCGTGAAGCCGCGCGCGAGGATCGTCTCGATGCGGAGCGGGTCGTCCTCGGACGCCCAGATCCTGAGGATCCGCGCGCCCTCGGCCACCGCCCGCTCCTCGATCGCAGCGAAGAGCGCGCCGAGCGTCGCGGGCGTCCGCTCGGACGGCAGCAGCTCGCCCCCGATCGAGCCGTACCGCTCGGGCTTCATGCCCCAGCGCGCGTGCTCCGCCTGCGTAAAGCCGATGTCTCGGCCGTCACGGCTCGCGATGAAGCGGGCGACCTCGAACGACTCGTTCGGCTGCGCCCACCAGTACGCGAGCACGACCGGGTCGACCGGCGCCTGCGGCCGCACCGCGGTCAGCACGTCGGCGGCGAAGGCCGCATCGTTCGGAGTCGCCGGACGGAAGGTGGGCGCCGACACGGAAGCCCTCGTCAGCCGCTTCTCTTGAGGCGCCCGGTCCGTTTGGCGTGGCGCTCGGCCCAGAGGAACAACCGCAGGCCGAGTGGGATGGAGATCGCGCCGACCAGCAGCGCCGGCCAAAGATCGGGCCACACCGCGGCGATGTCGGCGCCGTCGAGCAGCGCCGCGCGCATGCCGCGGATCACGTAGGTCGCGGGCGAGATGAACGAGAGCGGCTGCATCCATGCGGGCAGGATGTCCGTCGGGTAGTAGACGCCGGACACGAGGAGAACGACGGCCTGGACGATGTACGCCATCTGCAGCCCCTTCTCGGTCCAGAGCAGCGGGAAGACCGCGGAGCCGATCGCGAGCCCGACGAACGCGACCGCGCCGGTCGCGAGCAGGACCAGCGCCGCCGGGACGTTCGCGTGCGAGAGGTCGACCGGCACGAAGAGCGTGACGGCGGCGAGGATGGCGACGCTGAAGCCGAGCGCGCGCACCAGCGTCGCGCCGCACATGCCGGCGAGGTGGGTCAAGCGCGGGACGGGCGCCATGAACGTGTACTCGATCGTCCCTTCCCAGCGCTCCCACGCGATGGTCTCGCCCATCTGCTCGAAGATCAGGCCGAGGAAGCGCCAGGTGATCGTCCCCACCAGCAGGTAGAGCACGAACCGCGAGACGCCCGCCTCGTCGACCGCTCCGCCCGCGATGGCCGGCGCCGCCAGGCCGATGTACGCGACCGAGAGGCTCGTGACGATCCCGTAAACGAGCCAGACGATCTCCCACGCCCAGTACCGCTTCGAGAGCGCGATCTCGCGCTCCACGAACGCGTACGCGAGACCGAGCTGCGCGCCCACGTTGGCGATCATCCCTTCACCACTCCGAGCGGGCGAAGCTTCACGAGCGGCTCCACGAGATCGCGCTGCCGCGCCATCACGTCCTCGATGTCCTTGTATGCGCGCCCGGACTCGTCGAGCGTGTCGGCGTCCTCGGGGCACACGAGGCAGATCCCCTGTCCGGACATCTCGGCGCGGATGTCCACTCCGACGTTCGCCCTGCGCACCGCGTTCCGCCCGAGCTTCCGCCCGGCCCCATGAGAGCAGGTGTCAAGCGCCAGCACGTTCGCCCTGCCCAGGCCGATGTAGCTGCCGGTCTGCATCGAGCCCGGGATGGTCACGGGTGCGCGGCCGCCGCGCTCGTCCGTGGTGCGGACCGCGCCCTTTCGATGAACGATGAGCTCGCGCTCATCGTGGGTCTCGATCGCCGCGAAGTTGTGATGCGTCGCGACCCGCTGCGCCACGTCGAAACCGCCGAACGTGTCATGGAGCGCGTCCACGCAGCTCTCGTAGATCCGGGCGCGCGACTCCTCCGCGAACCGCATGGCGTAGCCCATGTCGCGCAGGTATGACCTGCCAGCGTGACCGCGGACATCGAGGTACGCGAGCTCTCGGTTCGGCAGGTCGATGCCAGACCTGTCGCACCGGCCGAGCGCCTCGGCGTGCCACCGATCGCACACCGCCTTCCCGAAGGAGCGGGACCCGGTGTGCAGCATGAGCCACAGCGAGCCTTCGGCATCGCTTTGCAGCTCAACGAAGTGATTTCCGCCGCCGAGCGTGCCGACCTGCCGATCCGCGCGCTCACGGACCGAGCGAAGGACCGAATCTTCCTGTCCGCCGTCGGTCCACCACTCGCGCAGCGCGACGCTGTCCTGACGCGTCGGGAAGCTTCCCTGCTTCGGGTCGCGGCGCGATGGCTGACCGACGGGAACGCGTCGGTAGATACCGTCGAGCGCATGACGCACGCGCTCCGGCGTGACGTCGGCGACCGCGAGCGTCGTCTTCGCCGCGATCATGCCGCACCCAATATCGACGCCGACCGCATAGGGCACGACGGCGTCTTCGGTCGCCAGCATGCAGCCGATGGGCATGCCGTAGCCCTTGTGCGCGTCGGGCATCACGGCCACGCGCACCGCGACATCGAGCGAGCCGATGTCACGGACCTGCTGGAGCGTCTCCGGCTCGATCTCACCGGCGGGCAGCCAGCTCCAGGTCTCGGCCTTGCGCCCGGGCCAATCGAGAAGAACCGGGGAGCCGGTCGCGATGCTCACGTGCCGGTCTCCCCGGTCGTGTCCTCGCCGTCGTCCAGGCGCCGCCCGGTGAGCGTCATGAAGACATCCTCGAGCGTTCCTCCGCCGGAGCGCGCCGCGAGCTCCGCGGCCGTCCCTTCCGCGACCAGGCGTCCCTGATGCAGGATGCCGATCCGGTCCGCCAGCCGCGCCGCCTCGTCGAGGTCGTGCGTGGTCAGCAAGATGGTCGCGTCGTGCTCGTCGCGCAGATCGCGGACGAACGTCTGCACCTCCCGCTTGCTGCGGATGTCGAGTCCCGTGGTCGGCTCGTCGAGCAAGAGCAGCATCGGAGCGGTCAGGAACGCGCGTGCGATCGCGACCTTCTGCTGCATGCCGCGCGAGAGCTTCTCGAGCGGCTCGTTCAGGCGAGCCTGCTCGATGCCGAGACGCTTGAGGATCGAGAGGATCTTTGGTCGCGAGACGTCGGGGCCGACGCCGTAGAGCCGGCCCGCGTACACCAGATTCTCCATCGCCGAGAGCTTCTTGAAGAACGAGGCCTCGACCGAGACCCGGTTGATCATCCGCTTCACGGCGAGCTCGTCCCGTCCGACGTCGTGGCCGAACACGCGGACCTCGCCCGCGTCGGGCGTGAGCAGGGTGGAGAAGAGTCGGATCAGCGTCGACTTCCCGGAGCCATTGGCCCCGAGCAGCCCGTAGATCTCACCCCGCGCGACCGACAGGCTGACCCCGTCGACGGCGCGCACCGTCGACCCGCCGCCGGGCCGCGCGCGGGTCGAGCGGAACTCCTTCCGCACGCCCTCGGCGGCGAGGGCGACGTTCCGTCTCTTCATGGTCGTCTCATCACGTCGGGCTTCGCGAACTTCGATGGCCATCTCAAAAATCTCCCAAGAAAACAAGAGACCGCGGGCTTTCTCGATGCCCACGGTCCGAGCGGCCTCGCGAAGGTAGGGTCTAGGCCATCCGAGAAGTGGGCAGGCTACGCCGAGGACCCGCCTCGACGGCGCCGCTGCGGTTGCGGTAGAGGCTCAGCACTGCGCCACTTCCTTTCGTGAAGTCCACGCGTTTCGCGTGACCAGGGGACGATAGCAGAGTCGAGTGGGCTCCGCCCCCTCGAACCCCCAACCTCGCCCGATCAACTGGCGAGAGGTACGAGGGGGCCGCGCCCCCCTCGACTCTAGAGAGCGACTCGGCGTCCTGTGATCAGTTGGACGAGCAGGACGATGAGCGCGATCACCAATAGCAGGTGGATCAGCGCGCCGACGTTGAGGATCGGCCCGCCGAGCAGCCACAGGATCAGCAGGATGAGGACGATCGTCCAAAGCATCCGCGGTACCTCCTTCCGCCGGTCTTGGTGGGAGGTAGGCACGCAAGCGACGTGCCACGGCCATCCGCTCGCCCTGTCGGCCGCTCCACCAACGAAGGACGCCTCCGTCGTCCGGAGGCGTCCTTCGGCTGCGGATGGGTCGTGCGAGCGTTACGCCTTCGTAAGCTGTCCGCGGATCACGCCGCCGCCATTCACGGCGGAATGGAAGTTGACGTAATAGCCCGCGGGGTTCGCGATGATCGCGCTGATCAGCGCGGCGTCGGCGGTGGCGGTCTTCGAGAAGGTGACTCCCCCGCCGGTCATCGTGAGCTCGCCTGCGGTGAGACCCGTGCTGAGCTTGACGCCGCCGACCACGCCGGCCGCGCCCTCGTGGATGTGACCGATGTTAATGACCGTGCTCGACGGACAGCCGCTGATGACGACATCGAACTTCGCCGTCGTAGCGGTGAACGTCACGGTCGCGTTACCGGTGCAGCTCGCTTCGGCACCGGTGATCGGCGGCACCTCGTTCGAGGACTTGAGCTCCGCCTTGAAGACGTTCGCGGGGGTCGGGCTGGGACTCGGGCTCGGACTCGGCGTTGGTGACGGGCTCGGCGACGGGCTTGGGGCCGCTGCGGGCCCGCCGCACGCCGCGATCGCGATCGCCGCCGCGGCGATACCAGCGAAAAGACGCATGGTCGATCCTCCCTTTTGGGTTCACCGCTTAATACGGCCAGCGCCGGGGTTCGGATGACGAGGCCGAGCAGGCCCCTAAGCCGGATTCTGTCGAGGACGGTCATCCCTCTCGAGCGGAGGTCGCCCTCCGCCTCTAGCGGCTTACCCGGGGACGGCGCGGGCCACGCCATCGTCCCCTTACATAGCCTTGCTCCGGGTAGCGCTTGCCCGTTTCACCCCGCTCGCGCGGGATCGTCACTGTGGCGCTGGCCTCGCCTCACGGCGGAGGGGTGTTACCCCTTACCCTGCCCTGCGGAGTCCGGACTTTCCTCGGCGGCTTTCGCCGACGCGACCATCCGGCCTGCTCGGTCTAGTTATTTTACCGCCCCT
>DASYTL010000034.1:0-1593 GCA_036002305.1 Candidatus Limnocylindria bacterium | reverse complement strand
CGCACTTACACGCAGAGTCACATCGACTACGTCATCGAGGTCGTCCTGGCCGTCGCGAAGAAAGCGTCGGAGCTCCGCGGCTACCGCATCGTCGACGAGCCGAAGCAGCTCCGCCATTTCACCGCGCGATTCGAACCGCTCTCGGCTACGTGATGAGCCGTTCCAGCGCGCGCAGCTGACGGTCGACCTCTTTGGCGTCGCGGCCGTCGCCCGGGAGGATGAATAAGCCTTTGAGCGTCGCGACGATGAGCGACGCGAGGTCGTCAGCCTTGGCCGAGTTGTCGATCGCTCCCTCTTTCGCAGCGTGGCGCAGAAGTGCCGTCAGCATTTTCTGCCAGGTGGCATCGACGTCGCGCACGATCGCGGCGATCGCGCGATCGCGACGCCCGCGCATAGCAAGCTCACCCATGACCACGAAAAGCTCCGGCTCGTCACGGGCGAGACGCCGTATGCCCGCGAAGTGCGCTCGGAGCTGCTCGCCCGGCGAGCCGGCGGGCTGCAGCGTCGAGCGGAATCGTCCCATCGCGTACCCGACGACACCGCGGATCACCTTCTCCTTAGTCGGGTAGTAGTAGTGGAGCGTCGCGATGTTCACGCCGACCTTCGCCGCGATGTCGCGCGTGCGGAGCCCCTCGAAGCCTCGCTCGGCGAGGAGGTCGTAGGCCGCTTGCACGAGTGCCTCTTGTCTTTCCATCAATCAGATGATTGAATGGTACGGCACCCGCACCCAACGCGACAGGGGAGGTCCGTCCGATGACTGGAGCAGCAGCCGCGCCGAGCACGGCGAAGTCCGAGCGTCCGCTCGCGGGAAGGATCTTCGGTCTCTTCACACCGATTCTGAACCGGTTCGTGACGCGAATCGCCGGCAGACGGTACGTCCCTTTGTACGTTCTTCTGCGCCACCAGGGCAGGCGCTCCGGCCGCGCGTATGCGACGCCCGTGGTGGGGCTGCGCGTCCCAGGTGGATTCGCGATCCCCATGGCCTTCGGCGAAGGCGCTGATTGGTATCGGAACACCGTCGCGAGCGGCGGCGCCACCATCCGCCAGCACGGGACCGAGCATCAACTCACTGATCCAGCGCCGATCGATCCGGACTCGGCCGCGTCCCCGTTCCCGGGATGGCAGCGGCCAGTGTTTCGCGCCCTTGGGATCCGGCAGGTCTTGTTCCTGAAAGGGCAGTAGCGCAAGGCACGGTTCGAGCCGCTAACGTTTTTGTCGTGCCAGAGAGCGCGGTCAATGTTCGGTACATGGTCGATGACGTCGAGGCGGCAATCGCCTTCTACACGGCGCACTTCGGATTCACTGTTCGCGCGAATGCCGCTCCGGCATTCGCCGACATCGTTCGCGGGCCGCTCCGACTCCTGCTGAGCGGACCGAAGAGCTCGGCGGGTCGAGCGATGCCCGACGGCCGCCGGCCTGGACCGGGCGGATGGAATCGCATCCACTTCATCGTCGAGGACATCGAGGCCGAGGTCGCACGCCTGCGCGCAGCCGGCGTGCCGTTCCGGAGCGACATCATCACCGGACCCGGTGGCAAGCAGATCGTCCTCGACGATCCGTCGGGCAATCCGATCGAGCTCTTTCAACCAGCGA
>DASYTL010000033.1:0-1827 GCA_036002305.1 Candidatus Limnocylindria bacterium | reverse complement strand
CGAGGCAGTCTCCCACACGCTGCCGTACGACTACGCCGTCATGGACGGCACCGTGGCGGGGAAGCCGCTTCCCAGCGAGCCGTGGGCCTCGATCGCGACGCCCACGCTGGTCGTGGACGGCGGCAAGAGCCCGGCCTCGCTGCGCAAGGCGTCCGACGCCCTCGCAGACCGCATGCCGAACGCCGAACGCCGCACCCTCAAAGGACAGAGCCACAACATCTCGATGAAGATGCTCGCGCCGGTGCTGGAGGACTTCCTGCTTGATCGTCGCTGACGTACCCGACCCGCGCGTGCTCGACGCGGCACGGCGTGGCGACGAGGACGCCTTCCGCGCCCTGGTCGAGCCGCACCGCCGCGAGCTCCACGCGCACTGCTACCGCATGCTCGGCTCGCTGCAGGACGCCGAGGACGCCCTGCAGGAGACGCTGCTCCGCGCGTGGCGCGGGCTCGGCGGCTTCGAGACGGGCAGAGCGCTGCGGCCGTGGCTCTACAAGATCGCGACGAACGCGAGCCTCGACGCGCTCGCGAAGCGACCCAAGCGCACACTGCGCCTCGTCGACGCCGCGCCGTCGCAGCCCGGCGACGGCCCGGGCACGCCGCTCGTCGAGTCGATCTGGATCGAGCCGTACCCGGACGAGCACCTTGGGCTCGAGGACGGCTACGCCGCGCCCGAGGCGCGATACGAGCAGCGCGAGAGCGTCGAGCTCGCGTTCATCGTCGCGCTGCAGCACCTGCCTGCGCGCCAGCGGGCCGTGCTGATCCTGCGCGAGGTGCTCGGGTTCTCGGCGCGCGAGGTCGCGCAGTCGCTCGACACGACAGCCGCGTCGGTCAACAGCGCGCTCCAGCGCGCCCGTAAGACGGTCGATGAGGCGCTGCCCGACCGCAGCCAGCAGGCGACGCTGCGCTCGCTCGGCGACGAACGCCTGTCCGGGCTCGTCCAGCGCTACGTCGAGGCGTGGGAGAGCCGCAACGTCGACTTGATGGTCGCCGTGCTCGCCGAGGACGTGACGTTCGCGATGCCGCCGTTCCCGCACTGGTTCAGCGGGCGCGACACCGTGATCACGTTCATGGTCGCCACGGGGAAGCCGCCACTACGGTACGTGCTCACGCGCGCGGGCGGCCAGCCGGCCGTCGGCTGGTACGTCCGCAGGGCGCCTCGGGACGTGTACCTCCCGACGTCGATCGAGGTGCTCGCGCTCGAGGGCGAGCGCGTCAAGGAGGTCACCGCTTTCGCGTCGCCCTCGCTGTTTCCGTACTTCGGCTTGCCGGCGGAGTTGGTATGACGCTTGTCGTGCGCGACATGCAGGAGCAGCGTCACGTCCAAGGATCCAATCTGACGTGAGATGACGGGCAACCTCGACTCCTACCCGCTGCACGCAATCGGCATCGTTCGATCACCGCTCAAAGACCGCAACAGGGCACCCAATCAAGGCAGCGAAGGAGCACCCGACGCATGGATCGAGCTAGCGCCGTCGGTTCAGGACGGACTCGATCGGATCGAAGTTGGCGACAAGCTGATCGTCATCACCTGGTTGCACGAATCTCGGCGCGACGTCTTGAAGACGCACCCACGAGGGGACATGAGCGTTCCGCTCACAGGCGTCTTCGCAACACGATCGCCGGACCGCCCAAATCCGCTCGGATTACACCCGGTTACTGTGCTCGAGATCGTGGGCCGCGACTTGAAGGTGGGGCCACTCGAAGCAATCGACGGAACGCCAGTAGTCGACATAAAGCCCGTCCTTCGAGCATCACCTGACTGGTGATTCGTGCGAATACGACGAGCTTTCGCGCAGCCTGCGTGCCCACGCTGGGCGTGCTTCCGTG